>JBFWXN010000061.1:0-31373 GCA_050187415.1 Hyphomicrobiaceae bacterium
CCACGCAAGACCCATACAGCTCATTCCATCGCTTCCTGCGCTCGGACCTCCATGCACCGGCTGGCGTAAACTGGGGATTCTACAGCGATCCGGAGATGGACAAGCTGCTGGCCGCGGCGCAGTCGGCTTTCGAGACGAAAGAACGCGATGCGGCGCTTGCCAAGGTACATACGAAGATGGTCGACGACGCCCTCTTCGTATGGGTCGTGCACGACGTCGCACCGCGCGCCATGAGCAAGAAAGTGAAGGGCTTTGTCCAGGCGCGGAACTGGTTCCAGAGCCTGTCGCCTGTTTACCTCGAAAAATAGTACGCGCACGACGCCCTCGGGCTGAATTTGCCCGAGGGTCTCACGGCCGTGGCCGGTGCATAACACGCGCGCCCGCCGCTCTGGCGGCTACCCTGCGATCGTCTATCACGCAGCCATAAGCGCTCTAAGCGGCGGAGCTACTCAAACGTGCTGATCTATATCTTGCGCAGACTGATCTATACGATACCGATCGCACTGGGCGTGACCATCTTCGTGTTCGCCCTGATCCACCTCTCGGGCGATCCTCTCAACGCCGTCGTGGCACCTGACGCAACGGCCGAGACGGTAGAAAAGCTGCGCAAGGACTACGGCTTCGATAAGCCGCTTCCGGTCCAGTATGTCCGCTGGCTCGGCAAAGCTATGCAGGGCGATCTCGGCCGGTCGATCGTCAATGCGCGTCCGGTTCTCGACACGCTTCTCGCAGCGGTGCCGAACACGCTGATGCTGGCTGTTTTCGCGACGCTGATTGGATTCACGGTCGGCAGCATCCTGGGTGGGCTGGCCGGCTACTACCAGGGCAGCGCCATCGACAAAATCGCGACCGGCATCGGCATTGCCGGTGTCTCTGTGCCTCATTACTGGCTCGGTATGGTTCTGGTCATCATCTTCGCAGTGGAACTCCAGTGGCTTCCGGCAACCGGGATGGGCGCCGGCGGCTCCTCGGCCTGGCAATGGGACTGGGCCCACATCAAGCACCTGATCCTTCCGGCGGTAACTCTTTCGGTCATTCCGTGCGGCATCATCACCCGGACCGTGCGCTCGACAGTGGCTGAAATCCTGAGTCAGGAATTCGTGCAGGCACTGCGCGCGAAAGGCCTCCTGCACGAGCAGGTCATGCGCCACGTCATGCGCAACGCGGCCCCCACCGTTCTCGCCGTGATGGGCCTGCAGCTCGGCTATCTGCTCGGCGGTTCCATCCTGGTCGAGACAGTGTTCAACTGGCCGGGGACCGGCTACATCCTGAACGACGCCATCTTCCGCCGCGACATTCCCATGCTGCAGGGTACCATCCTGCTGCTCGCGATGTTCTTCGTGGTCCTCAATCTGTTCGTCGACATCGTCCAAACGTGGATTGACCCGCGCATGCGCAGGAGCTGAACTCGTGAACCTGCATACACCCACAGCGCCTGCTACCGTCGACGTCTCGCAAACGATTGCCAATTCTCCTGGGTATTGGTCGACCGTTGGCTCTCGCCTGATGCGCGACAAGGTCACCCTGTTTTTCGGCCTCCTCCTCATCGCCATCGTTTTGGCGGCGATCCTGGCCCCTTGGATCTCGCCCACCGATCCCTACAAGACCAACATCCTGCGGCGCTTGAAGGACATCGGATATCCAGGCCATCCTCTCGGAACCGACCAGACGGGCCGCGACATGCTCGCCCGTTTGATTTACGGCGGACGCCTCTCGCTTTTCATGGGCGTGACGCCCGTTGCCATCGCCCTCCTCATCGGCGGCCTGCTTGGCGTGCTGGCTGGCTATGCCGGAGGCGCGTTGAACATGGCCATCATGCGCACGATGGACGTCTTCTACGCTTTCCCGTCGGTGCTGTTGGCAATCGCTATTTCTGGCGCGTTGGGGGCGGGCATCGGCAACGCGATCCTCTCTCTCTCAGTGGTCTTCATCCCGCCGATCGCGCGCGTCGCCGAGACGATAACGACACAGGTTCGCACGCTCGATTATGTCGAAGCGGCGCGCGCCTCCGGCGCGTCGTCGATGCGGATCATTCGCATTCACGTCCTCTCGAACGTGCTTGGCGCCATCTTCGTCTACGCAACGAGCCTCATCTCGGTGTCCATCATCCTCGCCTCCGGTCTCTCTTTCCTGGGTCTTGGCACCAAGCCGCCGGAGCCGGAGTGGGGCCTGATGTTGAACGAATTGCGCCAGGCGATCTATGTGACGCCCTACGTGGCGGCGCTTCCCGGCGCGGCGATCTTCCTCACATCACTGTCATTCAACCTGCTCTCAGACGGCCTGCGCTCGGCGATGGATCTTAAATCATGACCGCACCCGCACTCCGCCCGTCGCCCGGACACGCGGCCCCACTCCTCACCGTAAATGGATTGGTGAAGCATTTTCCAGTTGGCCAGTCATTGCTCAGCAAAGGGGCGCTGGTGCGTGCCGTGGACGGTATCGATTTCGACGTCACCCCGGACGAGACGCTCGGCATCGTCGGAGAATCCGGCTGCGGCAAGTCGACGTGCGCCCGCCTCGTGATGCATCTGATGCAGTCGACCGCCGGCAATATACTGTTCGACGGCAAGGCTGTCGGTTCCGCCGAACTGCCGCTGAAGGAGTTCCGACGGCAAGTACAAATGGTCTTTCAGGACAGTTACGCCTCTTTGAACCCCCGCCTGACGACCGAAAGCTCGATCGCTTTCGGCCCCCAGGTGCATGGCCTCAGCCATCGGGCCGCCGTCGAACGAGCGCACGATCTCCTGCACCGGGTCGGGCTCGAGCCGTCGCGCTTCGCCGGCCGCTACCCGCACGAACTCTCCGGTGGTCAAAGGCAACGCGTCAATATCGCACGCGCCCTGGCCTTCGAGCCCAAGCTCCTGATCCTCGACGAGGCGGTCTCCGCGTTGGACAAATCGGTCGAGGCGCAGGTGCTGAATCTGCTGCTCGACCTGAAGGACGACTTCAATCTGACCTACATTTTCATCAGCCACGACCTGGACGTCGTGCGTTTCATCTCTGATCGCGTCCTCGTCATGTATTTGGGACGGATCTCGGAACTCGGACCATCCGATGCCGTTCTCGAACGGCCGACGCATCCCTACACGCAGGCGCTCCTCGCCTCGGTGCCGAGCATGGATCCAGCAGCACGCGTCACCGAAGCCCCCCTCGCCGGCGATCCCCCGAACCCCATCGACCCGCCCACAGGCTGTCGTTTTCACCCCCGCTGTCGCTTGGCGCAGGATGTCTGCAGCACGCGGGAGCCATTATTGAACGAGCTATCCGAGGGTCACCTCGTCGCCTGTCACGCTGCGATCCATGGGTCGGGTCATAGCCACGCACCCGCGGCCTCGACGGTCGGCATCAAACAAGCGGCTGAGGTATCGCTATGACCGAAGCAGCGATCGGCACCACCCCGCGACGCAAGGCAACGACGACGCCACTCGTCGACGTGAAGGATTTGACGGTCACGTTCCGCACGGGACAAGCCAGTACGATCCGCGCCGTGAACGGTGTCGATCTGACGCTTGAGCGCGGAGAGGTTCTCGCAATTCTCGGCGAATCCGGCTCCGGAAAAAGCGTGTCGTTGCGTGCACTGATCCGCCTCAACCCCGAGAACAAGACCACCATCGGCGGCCAGATTCACGTGGGCGGTGTCGACGTCTCGACGCTCGCCCCACAAGCCCTCCAGGATTTTCGGGGCAGCGTCGCCTCGATGATCTTCCAAGACCCCGGATTGGCGTTCGATCCGGTCTACACCGTGGGCGAGCAACTCGTCGAAACCATCGTGCGGCACAAGAAGCTGCCCCGATCGGAGGCGAAGCTGAAGGCTCTCGAGCTGTTCGAGCGTGTTCGCATTCCGTCTCCGGAGCGCCGGCTCGAGGCCTATCCGCACGAACTCTCCGGCGGGATGCGCCAGCGCGCCATGATTGCCCTCGCACTGTCCTGCGATCCCGAGGTGCTTCTGGCCGACGAGCCCACGACGGCTCTCGATGCGACGGTGCAAATTCAGATCCTGCTCATCCTGCGAGAGTTGCAGCGCGATCTGGGCCTGACGGTCATATTCGTCACGCACGATATCGGCGTCGCGGTCCAAGTCGCGGACCGGATCGCAGTGATGTATGCCGGCAAGATTGTCGAAACCGGCCCCGTCGAGCAGGTATTCGCACGCGCACGTCACCCCTACACGCTGGGACTGCTATCGACCCGCGCACATGGCGGCCGCCTTGAAGGCCGTCGCCTGGCGACCATCCCCGGCAATCCTCCGGACCTTGCCAACTTGCCACCCGGTTGCTCGTTCGCGCCACGGTGCTCGCTGGCCGATGCGCGCTGCCGCGAGATCGATCCTCCCGAAGTCCAGTTTGGCGTCGGTCACTTCGCCCGCTGCCTCAAGGCAACCGCCTAGCGGGGCGCCGAGCCCCCGCCTTCGACGCATCACGCCTTGTGGCCGCTGCGACTGCAAAGGTCTCGATCGGGGCTGAAACACCCGCGCCGGGACAGCCTTCCGAGGCACCCGACTGACGGACAGTTTACGATCCCTTAATCAAGATCTGCCGTTGCAGCCACATTTGACGGCGCAGAGACCTGCCAGCCTGCTCCCTGGCGGGGAACGCGTGGCTACTGAGGTCAAATTGTTTACTGGTCGCCCCGAGTATGCGCGGAGCCAACTCGCACTGGGGTTCCGCATGACAACAGCAGATCAAGCGAGCAATCTCCTCCATGAGCAGGAAGGCGTTGAGAGCCCGATTGATCTCGCGCTGAAATCAGTACGAACCCATCTCGGAATGCAAGTCGCATATCTATCGGAGTTTGTTGAAAACCGATCGGTTTTCCGAGGCGTAGACGCACCCGGTCTCGAACACCTCATCAAAGTCGGCGACAGTCAATCGCTCGATGACGTGTACTGTCGTCACATTATCGAAGGCCGCCTGCCGAGCCTGATGCCAGACACGGCCGCCATTCCGTTCGCCGCCGCCATGCCCATTACGGATGCCGTGCCGATCGGTAAACACATGAGCATCCCCATTCGTCTGGCCGACGGCGAGGTCTTCGGCATGTTTTGCTGCCTGGGGCCGCAAGCGGATCCGTCGCTGAATGAACGCGACCTTCAAACCATGAAGGTATTTGCCGACCTGGTGGCGCACGAGGTGCGCCGCGACGTGCAGTCAAAACGTGCGCACGCCGCGAAGATCGAGCGGATGCGCCAGGTTATCGAACAGCAACAAATGTCGACGGTTTACCAGCCGATATTCGATCTGAGCAACAACCGGATCGCCGGCTACGAGTGCTTGACCCGGTTTTCGGCAATGCCCTTGCGCACACCCGACGTATGGTTCAAGGAAGCGGGCGAAATCGATCGCGGAACTTACCTGGAGATCTCGGCCATAGCGCTTGCGCTGAGAGCCCTCGATCATCTTCCATCGAACCTCTATTTGGGCGTCAATGCGTCACCGCAGACGGTCGTATCCTCCGAGTTCGCCTCGACACTCGAGGGCGTCCCTCTCGACAGGGTCGTGCTCGAAATCACCGAACACGCCGAAGTTGCCGACTACGATCTTCTGCTTTGGTCGATGGAAGCGCTGCGTGAGCGGGGAATGCGGCTCGCGGTGGATGACGCTGGCGCCGGCTATTCCGGGCTGCAGCACATTCTCAAGATGAAGCCCGACTTGATAAAACTTGACTTGGCGCTCACCCGCAATATCGACGTCGACCTGTCGCGCCGAGCCCTCACTGCGGCGCTGGTCAGTTTTGCCAGGGCGACCGACAGCAGCATTATCGCCGAGGGCGTCGAAACCGCCGAAGAGCTTGCCGCAATCAAAAGCCTCGGTGTTCAAAAGGCCCAAGGCTACTTCCTGGGCAAGCCAAAACCGCTTGCCGACACGTTGGCCGCATTGAAGACCGGCATCGCCGTCTGATTGCACGCAAGCGACCGCCGAAAGGGGAGCAGGATTATCAAGTTGGACGGCGATCCGGAGTGTCCTCAACCTCGAGAACGGTCTCAGAAGCGATAGGTGATGCCGGATTGAAAGATCCATGGGTCGAGGTGGAGATCGGCATCCACTGTTGCGGCTCCCAGGTTCGCGGTTGCGTCCGCATCGATGAATATTTTGTTCGCCGCAAAATAAACACCAAACCTGCTGTTTATCATGACCTCCGTGCCGGCCCGAAGGATCAGGCCCAGAGCGTCGTCGACTTTGAGGTTGCTGAGCGCGGCGTCCTTTTCCTTGGTGAAGAACAGATACATGGCGCCGACGCCTACAAACGGCTGAAATGCCCCGAATTGCGTCAAGCGATAGTCGAACAGAATTGACGGCGCGCCGTAGGTGACGCTGCCAAGCGTCACGCCGCTTTCATTGTGCACCGTCGTGCGCGGCGTGATACCGAGAACCAACTGCGACGACAGGTTAGACGTGAAGTTGTAGCCGATCGAATTGCTCAAAGTGACGTCGTTACTTGGGTTGGCTTCGATCCCTGGCGCGTCTGCACCGTTGACGCGAACGTCGGCGTCCTTTCGGAAACTGATGTATATCGGCCCATTCTGGGTGAACCACGACCCGCCCGCTGGCGCGAGTACGTTACCTTCGGCCCGTACGGAGCTGCAAAGTGGCCCAATGCCCGACGCAAGCAGCGCGAGGCCAATTGCTGCAAATCGCATCAGCATCATTCCCTTTGACCAAGTCGCAGCGCCAGGACCGCAATCGTCACAGGAATGATTGTCGCCCTTCGCTTATGCCGAGCTTACTCGGACCGATCTCAGGCGAGCCCATGGGCAGGCGACCCCGAGGTCGGGCCTCCTTATCGCGGCCCTGATGTCGAGGGTTGCGTGCCGCCATGGCGGGACGGTGCTCAGACGCAATCGGCTCGCACTTGGCGAAAATAGATCAGTCCACATCTATGGATGGCGGGGTAACGTACCCCGCGCTTCGGCCCCGTCGGGCATTCCAGCGGATAGAGAGCTAGATTTCCGGCAAAAAGGTGCAGGGCGCGGCTCGGGTGGATGCCGCTCCCACGATTTTACACTTGCAGCTTGGCCGGCAGAGCGTCCAACGTAAGCGCCGCAGTCGTCCGGCTGAACATAAGAAAATTGGAATGCGCTTTAGGGAGCGAATGCCCATGAAACGTCTCAGAACGTCTCGCAGAGTCCTACACATGGCGTGCGCCGCAGCCGCGGCCATGGGATTGCTTGCCTCACCAACGCGTGCGGCCGAGAAGCTGGTCTTTGCCACCTACTTCTCAGAGGTCTATTCCGCCAGCAAGACGGCCATCTGGATGATGGACGAAATCGAGAAGCGTAGCGGCGGCGAAATCAAGTTCGAGAAGTACTGGAGCAGCTCGCTACTGAAGGCTCCCGACCTGTTTCCGGCCTTGAGAAGCGGAGCGGCAGACATCGTCATCGGCGCTCCTCACGGCTACAATGTGCGCGAGTATCCGCTGGCGAACGTCGTCATGCCGTTCACGTCGACGCGTGCCGACGCCATGACACATGCGTGGCAGGATCTCTATAAGAACAATGCCTCGTTCCGCAAAGAATTCGAGAGCAAGGGCGCAAAGGCACTATTCTCCATGGCCTGGGCCGAGAATACGGTTTGGTCGAGGAAGCCGATCAACTCGGTGGCGGACTTGAAGGGCTTGAAGATCCGTGCCGTGCCGACGATCTCGGACGCGCTCCAGAAGCTCGGCGCCACGCCGGTCGCCCTGACCTGGCCAGACGGCCTCGAAGGCTTGCAGCGTGGCGTGGTCGATGCGATGGCATCCGCCCCGTTCGATTCAGCCGTTCACGGTGGTGCGCACGAGGTGGCAAAATACGGCACCGACCTCGGCGGCACCGGCATCTTCGCCATGGCCACGTTCGGAATGGGACTCGAACGCTACAACAAGATGAGCGAGAAGCACCGCAAGATCATCGACGAGGTTTCGGCTGAAGCGGCCGTGAAGAGCACGAAATTCACCGACGACAGTCTCGACGCGGCAGTGCAGAAGCTTTGCAAGGCGAAGGAAAAGATCGTCGTGACGTTCTTCCCGCCGGCGGAAGTCGAAAAAGTGCAAAAAATAGCGGCTGCGAGCATGCAGGACGACTGGATCAAGCGGGCCAAGAACGAAGCCCATGTGGACGGCAGGGCCATGCTGGACGAATACATTGGCTACGTGCGGAACTACGAGAAGACGTCGACATACGTGCCCGGCTTCGAGCGCTACAATAAGACCTGCGGAAAAAACTGAACCGTTGTCGTCGAGCCTGGCCCTCTGCGCGGCCAGGCTTGCGCGCGGCGACGATTGAAGCGCTTCCATCTCCATGGCGGGTCCACAGTACTCATGACACCATTGGTCGAACTTATCGAGCGCCTGTTGCTCAGGCTGGGCGTCATCAGTGGCTTTGCCACTTTGATGATCCTGATCATCGTGGTCGTCGATGTCGCGGGACGCGCCATATTCAACTCACCGTTGCACAGCGGAGTCGAGATCAGCGAATTGCTGCTGGTCACGCTGGTGTTTCTGGGTCTGGGCGCCGCCCAGCAGCAGCGTCAGAACTTCGCGATCGAGGTGTTCGTGCGCCATCTGCCGCGCACGTTCCAGACGGCACTCGAATTGATCGGCTACCTCGTGTGCATCGGAATTGTCGTCCTTCTGGCTTGGCCCAGCACTGATCAGGCGATCGCATCCTTCAATCGCAACGAGATGGGCTTCGGCATCGTTCCGTTTCCGATCTGGCCCGCTCGCTTCCTGCTGGCGGTGGGACTTTGGTTGCTGGCACTCCAGTTCCTCTGTGACATTTACCGGCTGACCACGGGTCAGAGCCGCGATCGCGCGCCGAGCGTCGAGCAAGATGGGGTCGGATCATGACCCTCGAGCAATTGGGCCCGGGCTTTGCCATCATCGGCTTGCTGTTGTTTCTTCTGATTTGCCGTTTGCCGATCGCCTTTGCGCTCGCCGGCTCCGGCGTGGCCGGCCTGATGTGGGCAAGGCCGTGGCGCGCCGTCGAGTATCTCCTGTCGACCTTCGCCTACAGTACGACCGCAAATTTCGCCTACATCGTTCTACCACTCTTTCTTTTCATGGGTCAGATGGCGTTCTCGGCCGGCCTGTCGCGCCACGCCTTCGAAGCGGGTCAGAAGTGGCTCGGCCGCATTCCGGGCGGTCTCGCCGCAGCCACCGTGTTCGGTTGCGCCATCTTCTCCACGATCTGCGGCTCCAGCGTGGCCACCGCATCGACCATGGCGCGCGTGGCGCTGCCGGAAATGCTGCGCCAAGGATACATGCCGCGATTGGCGGCCGGCTGTGTCGCCGCAGGAGGCACACTGGGGGTGCTGATCCCGCCGAGTGGCATTCTCGTCGTTTACTCGATCATTACCGAAGTTTCGCTCGTCAAGCTGTTCGTGGCTGCTTTCGTTCCGGGCTTCCTGACCGCGCTGATTTACGTGCTGGGCATCTACGTGTGGGTGAAAATCAATCCGGCACTCGCGCCCAGCGTATCGCGTGCGGCAGCGCCGAGTTGGCGAGAACGCTTTGCTGCGCTCGGCCGCACGTGGGAGCTGATGATCCTATTCCTCGCCGTAATGGGAACGATCTACCTCGGCGTGGCAACACCGACCGAGGCGGCCGCGATGGGGGCATTCTTTGCCCTGATCTCGGTGCTGCGCAGACCTGACCGCGTGGCAAATGTACTGCATGGGCTGCGCGAGACGGGCACTGCCACCTGTTCGGTCTTCGCCCTCGTCGTGGGAGCAGGCCTCTTCAGTCTGGGCCTCTCAACCACGCAGCTTCCAACCCATCTGGCGACCCTGGTCACGAATCTCGACCTGTCTCAGACCACGACGATCCTTATCATCCTCATTCCGTACCTGATCCTGGGTTGCTTCGTGGACGGGCTGTCGATGATCCTGATCACGATGCCGATCGTGTTCCCCATCGTCACCCAGATCGGCTTCGATACCGTCCTCTTCGGCCTGCTCGTCACAAAGTCGGTCGAAATCGGTGCCATCACCCCACCGGTCGGGCTGAACGCCTTCGTCGTAAAAAGCATGGCGCCGGATGTGGAGCTCAAAGAAATATTCTATGGGTGCATCCCGTTTGTGGTCATGGAGCTCTTCATTGTCGGGTTGCTTATCGCATTCCCGCAGATCTCGCTATTCGCCGTTGGCAATTGAGCTCTTCGACGCGGTCGTCGTGTCACGTCGCGCGGCGGGCTGGAAACCGAGCTGCTCTTGCGGCGTCCCGATACGATGCGCGCGGACGAACGCATGCCCGCTCGCGCACATCGGAAATCAATCGAAAACGTAAGGCCCCATGGTCTCCTGTGCCGCCATGCGCCGCGCATGCCAGCGCTCGCCGCCACCGTAGTAGGCAAGGCTGCCAGGCTTGGCTTTGCCATCGCCATTGTAATAAGAAATACAATCACGCAGCGGCGCCGAGAGCAGATCCATTTCAGCACAGTGCCGCGTGTAGTCCTCCTCAGCTTCGCGCGTGACATCGATCGAGCGGGCGCCTCGCGCCTTCATTTCGGTTAGCGCCCATGCGATGTAGCTGGCGTGCATCTCCGAAACGCGCGTGAAGTTGAACTGACCGCCGCCGCCCTGCGGACCGTTCATGATAAAAAGGTTCGGAAACCCTGCCGAATGCATGCCGAGGAAGGTGCGGGTGCCGTCTTTCTCCCATTTCTCGCGCAGCGTCTGCCCGTGGCGGCCGCGGATCATGTTGAACGAGCCGGTCCCCATCCATTCGAAGCCCGTCGCATAGATCAGAACGTCGAGCGGATACTCGATACCATCGTGCACAATGCCCCGCTCGTTGATCTCCTTGACGCCCGAAGGCGCGCAGTCGACGAGGTGCACGTGCGGCAGGTTGAAGGTCGGCAGATACTCGTCATGAAAGGTCGGCCGCTTGCAGCCATAGGGATAATAGGGCTTCAGCGCCGCCGCAGTCTTCGGGTCCTTGACGATGGCGTCTACGCGGGCGCGGATCTGCTCCATGATGCGAAAGTTCGAGTTGAGCTGAGCCGCGATCATTTCCTTCGGGCTGAGCGGGCGCTCGTGCGCTCTTTTCTCCTTGAAGCTCGCAACCTTGCCCGACAGGAAATCATCGTTGGCCTGCAGCGCCGAACGCCCCGCGGAGATGAGAGCATGCCGCTCCCGCCGCTTGACGGCCCAATTCGGCTCGTTCGGCCACGTTGCATATTCCTCGGGATGCGTCGCGCGCTGGTCGCGGACGTCGATCGACGACGGCGTACGCTGGAAAACGTAGAGTTCGCTCACCACTTTGGCGATCTCGGGAACCACCTGCACGGCTGTGGCGCCCGTGCCGATGATGCCCACCCGCTTGCCCTTGAGATCGATATGATAGTTCCAGCGCGAGGTGTGGAAGGCCTCCCCCTTGAAAGTCTCCATGCCTTTGATGCGCGCGAGCCGAGGCGTCGTCAGGATTCCGTTGGCCAGGACCACGAAACGCGCTCGCATGGCGTCACCCCGGTCGGTTTCCACGATCCAGCGACCGCTTGCCTCGTCCCATGTGGTGCCTTCGACCGTGGTGTGGAAAAGGCAACGCTCATAGAAGCCGAACCGCTCCGCCATGCTCTGGCAATACTCCAGGATCTCGAAGCCCGAGGCGAACTTCATCGATGGGATGTGACCCATCTCCTCGAGCAGCGGCAGGTAGCTGTAGCTCTCGACGTCGCACGCGATGCCAGGATACCTGTTCCAGTACCAGGTGCCGCCCACGTCGCCACCCTTCTCGCAGAAGCGCACGTCAGTGAAGCCTGCCTGCATCAGGCGATACCAGAGTAGCATCGCCCCGAATCCGGCGCCGATGACCAGGACCTCGCAGTCGTCGGTGAGTGCGTCCCGCGGCACGGGCGGCTCGGAATAAACGTCCGCCAGATAGCGGGCGAATTCACCTTCCATGGCCATGTAGTCGGCTGCCCCCGCCCGCGCCTCCTTGAATTCCCGGTATCGCCTCTGCTCCTCGGCGTCGAATGCGGCCCCCGGGGGCGGCGGCGGCAGGGTCGTAAGGGCCTTGTCGGCGATGATCGAGTATCCCTTGCCGGCGATCCTGTCGCTGGCCTTGGCGGCCCGCGTTGCGAAGAGCTTGCGCCCGGTCGCGGGGTCGGTACGTATGGCAGCGCTCATGTCTCGATCGGTCCCTTCTGGCAGCAGAAGGCCAAGTATGGCTGCATCGGTCGCATGACATCAATCGCGCCGTGATCGGCTCGCTCGGACCCCAAGTTCCGCCGCCTCGTTCAACTCGTGGCGATTTCATCGTAGGGTTGCCGCCGACGGCATCCTGCATTCAGCGATGTCCGACCTGGAACGTAGACGGAACCCGATCGATGACGACCGCATTGTTTGCCGATCTTGCCTTCACATCTACAGGTTGGCAGCGGGACGTGAGGCTCGAGTTGACAAGCGGCGTGATCAGCTCCGTCACCGCCTCGGCGCCGGCCCGCCCTGGCGACGAGCGAGTGGGCTGCCTCATACCGGGGTTGCCCAACCTGCACAGCCACGCCTTCCAGCGAGGCATGGCGGGTCTGGCGGAGTGGCGTGGCCCGGGCAGCGACGACTTCTGGAGCTGGCGTGAGGTGATGTACAAATTCGCCCACACGATGTCGCCCGACCAGATGGAGATCATCGCCACCCAGGCCTACGTCGAGATGCTGGAAAGCGGTTTCACGCGGGTGGGCGAGTTTCACTATCTGCACCACGATAGCGACGGCCGCGCCTACGCAGACATTGGCGAGATGGCATCGAGGATCTGCGCGGCCGCCGCGGTGACGGGCATTGGCCTGACGCTGCTCCCCGTCTTCTACGCCCACGGCAATTTCGGTGCTGTTCCCGCGACGCCGGGTCAGCGGCGGTTCATTACTTCACTCGATTGCTTCGTGCGATTGCTGGATCGGTGTGAGGCGTACGCCCGCGGCCTCGAAGCAGCCCTGGTCGGCGTCGCGCCGCACAGCCTGAGAGCCGTGACGCCCGAAGAACTCGTCGATCTAGCCGGTCTGCGGCCCAACGCACCGATCCATATGCACATCTCCGAGCAGACGAAGGAGGTCGACGATTGCCTGGCATGGTGCGGGAGGCGGCCAGTGGCTTGGCTGCTCGACACGACCCCGGTTGACGGCCGCTGGTGCCTCGTCCACGCGACGCACATGGACGGCGACGAGACGAAGCGACTTGCCGCGAGCGGTGCCGTCGCGGGGCTTTGCCCCGTGACGGAAGCAAATTTAGGAGACGGCATATTCAATTCCGAGGACTTTCAGGCGGCCGACGGCCGTTACGGGGTCGGAACGGATTCGAACATCCTGATTTCAGCCGCCGACGAGTTGCGCCAACTCGAGTATGCCCAGCGCCTGCGAGAAAGACGCCGCAATGTCCTCGCGACGAGCGGTGCCTCCAGCGGAACGACCGTCTTCTCGCGCGCGCTTCAGGGGGGATCGCAGGCGCTCGGAGTGGCCGGCCTGGGGATTGCCGCCGGTGGACGCGCCGACCTTGTCGGTCTCGATCTGGCGGACGCGGCCTTCGCCGGATCGACGCCCCCTCGGCTCGTCGATGCGTGGATTTTCGCGGCGCGTCGGCCGATATCTGCGGTCTGGGTCGGTGGCAAAAGGGTGGTCACTGACGGACGGCACCACCGCCGCAGCGAAACGCTGACGCAGTATCGCCGCGTCGTCGCCGAGTTGTTGAGCGATTGAAGTCCATTGCTCGCCAGGCAAGCCTTTTGATGCCAATTCGGGCAGAAAGTCTGCGCGGTCGACGCCCAAATAAGCAGCATTGAATTGCCTTTCGGCAATTGCGCCGTATTCTGAGGAGACGCGCTTCGCCGCTGCTGCGGGTCGGAACGAACCAGATGCAGCGACGATACTCTGTCCGTTCGAGCAAGGGAGTGTTTCGTCTATGAAGATGCTGTCGAGATTTGGCGCAGGTCTGGCGCTTGTCGCAATGCTGGGCGCGTCGGCCGCCGTTGCCCAAGAGATGAAGTTCTTTCGCATCGGCACCGGGGGTGCCGGCGGCACGTACTTCCCCCTCGGCGGCCTGTTGGCCAACGCGATCTCAAATCCGCCGGGCTCCCGGCCGTGCGACAAGGGCGGCGCCTGCGGAGTGCCCGGTCTCGTGGCCATCGCCCAATCCTCGAACGCATCGGTCGCCAACGTAACGGCGGTCCAGGGCGGACAAATGGAATCAGGCCTCGCGGCCGCCGACATCGTCTATCAGGCCGTGAACGGCCTCGGCAAATTCGACAAGAAATACGACAAGGTGCGCGTCATCGCCAACCTCTTCCCCGAGCATCTCCATCTCGTTCTGCCGAAAGACGGCAAGCTCGATGGCATCAAGTCCCTCAAGGGCAAGCGCGTCGGCATATTCCCGGCCGGTTCCGGCACGCAGGTGGCGGTCCTCGAACTGCTCAAGATCAACGGTGTCGAGAAGTCTGACATCCAGGCCGCCGAACTCAACACCCAGCAGAGCGCCGATCGCATGGCCGATGGGCAACTCGACGCGTTCTTCGTGATCGGTGGAACACCGCTCGCAGGCGTGGGCCAACTCGCCTCGACAAAGGGTATGTCTCTTTACGAGATGACGGACGCTGAGCGGGCAGCCTTCCTCAAGGCAGTGCCCTACTATTATGACGACGTGATCGCAAAGGGTACGTACGAGGGCCAAACCAAAGACGTGAAGACCGTTGCGGTCGGCGCCCAGTGGGTTGTCGGTGCGGATGTTCCGGAAAAGCTCGTCTATGACGTAACGACGGCTCTTTGGAATAGCAACACGCGCGAGCTTCTCGACTCCGGCCACGCGAAGGGCAAGTCCATTCAGCTCAAATCAGCGTTGCTTGCGGTCAAGACGCCGCTGCATCCCGGCGCCGAGAAATTCTACCGGGAGAAAGGCATCCTTAAGTGAGGCATCGGCTTCCTCGCAGATAGTAGCGGCCGGCGGCGTCCCTCTGTGCGGCGCCCCGGCCGCAATCGTTTCGGGCGAGCGCGCAAAAGGGCCAACTGATGGCGGACAACGACTTCCGGATCGATGCGCAACGCGCGCGTGAGATCGAGGCCGAATTCGAGGCAGAGGCACGCACGCGCGAACCGAGTTCGGCTGTCAATCGCTTCCTCTACGTCTTCCTCATCCTGTTCGCGCTTTATCACTACGTCACGGCCGGAACGGGCATTCCCGTCGATCACTGGCACATGGGCATCCATCTGTCCGGTGTTTTGATTGCGATGTTCATTCTGTACCCGCTGTGGAGCGGCGCGGCGAGCCAGCCGGCGAGTTCTTGGCTAAGGCCCGGACGCGTCCCCCTCTACGACTGGCTGCTCGCGGTTCTGTCGGTCGTCTCCGCCTTGTGGATCGGCATTTCGTGGGACGGCTTCGACACGAACATTCTGGGCTACCATTTCCAACTGAAGTCGCAGGCCTTGCGGCAGGGCGATCCGGCGCCGCTCGATGTCTTTTTTGGCACCGTCCTGATTTTCATCGTGATAGAAGCGACGCGGCGAGCCATCGGCTGGGTGCTACCGATCATTGTCGGCTGCTTCATGGCATTTGCGCTGTTCGGACCGCACATGCCGTTCCAGATTTTGATGCACCCGGGGGTTCACTGGAAGCAGTTCGTCAACAACGTCTACTTTCCGGCAGAAGGCATCTTCGGCATTCCGCTCTGGGTTACGTCGACCATCGTCTTCCACTTCGTGCTGTTCGGGGCGCTGGCCCAGCGCATGGGTCTCGGCAAGCTGTTCGTCGATCTGTCGACGGTTGTCGCCGGTCGTTACATGGGCGGCCCCGCCAAGGTCTCCGTCGTATCGTCGGCGCTGTTCGGGACGATCTCGGGCTCGGCGGTCGCGAACGTGGTCTCGACGGGCGCCTTGACGATCCCCAACATGAAGCGCCTCGGCTATCCGGGCCACTTCGCGGGCGGCGTCGAGGCGGCATCGAGTGCCGGCGGCCAGATTACGCCGCCCATCATGGGCGCGGCGGCCTTCATCATGGCCGAATTCCTCAACATGCCCTATTCGCAGATCGCGATCGCAGCCACGGTGCCCGCATTCATGCACTATCTCGGCGTGATGACGATCGTGCATCTTGAAGCCCGCAAGCTTGACCTCAAGGGCGAGCCACCGGAATCGATCCCCCGCTTCTTCGAGGTGATCGCACGCGGCTGGCCCTCCGCCATTCCACTGGCCATCCTGATCTACGTGCTTTTCTCAGGCTATACGCCCTACATGGCCGCGTTCTGGGGCATCTCCGCGTGCATCGTCGTCGGTCTCGTCAATCCGATGCACCGCATCACGCCCAAGGACGTTGCCGAGGCATTTTACGTCGGCGCCAAGAGCGCTATCGCCGTCGGCGCCATCACGGCGACGGTCGGCATCGTGGTGGCCGTGATAACATTGACCGGCCTCGCATTCCGGATGGGGTTCCTGGTCACCAGCTTGGCCCAGGATGTGGGCAGCTACATCCACGCAGTGCTGTCCGTTTTGCCACTCGAGCTGTTCAGCATGACGGAGATCACGCTGTTCATATCGATGGTATTCATTGCCATCTCGTGCATCCTCATGGGTGCAGGTGTGCCGACGACGGCGCTCTACATTATGCTCGCGACCGTTGCTCAGCCGGCTTTCTCGAACCTCGGCGTGCCACCGCTCGCAACGCATCTCTTCGTGCTCTATTACGGCATCATCTCCGAGATCACGCCGCCTGTCTGCACGTCGGCCTACGCAGCAGCGGCCATCGCAGGCTCCAACCCCTGGAAAACAGGGGTCAGCGCCTTCAAGCTCGGCAATGCCAAGGTCATGGTACCGTTCGTATTCTGCTACTCGCCCGCGCTCCTGATCGTGCTCCCGCAATTCACCTGGGCGGCCTTCGCTCAGACCTTTGTGACGTGTGCCAGTGGCATCGTGCTCATGGGCATGGCGCTGACAGGGTATGCTGCCCGATCGATCCCAATGGCATTGAGGTTCGTCCTCGCGTTCGCCGGCTTCCTGCTCGTGATCCCAGGCACGGCCAGCGACTTGATCGCACTCGTGTTGGCCGCACCCGTGTTCCTGCAACAGGCACTGGCCGTGCGCGCCGAGCCAGAGAGAAAAGTGATGACCGCGGGGGCGGAGTAAGCCCTCGGGTAAACCGTTCCGTCGGAGGAAGGCACGGGGGTCCCGACCTCAACTGTCGTCTGTGGCCGGGCCTACGTCGAGTGCCGAGAAAAGGCAGGCGCTACGTCGAGGCCGTACTCCGCGCACGCATGAACCAGCCAGTTCCAGTAGCTGACGGCAAGGCTTCGCGGAACCGCCATCACATACGCCGGGGCATCCGAAACCTGCCAGAGGTGAACCGGGATATGTCCGACGCCGGTCAGCGCCACGTCTCCGGTCGTGAAGGAGCGGGGATGCAAGTCTAGCGAGACGCCTTTGGCCAGCGCGTCACGCACGCACGATCCAGCGATCTCGAACAGCGTCAGCGAGGCACTGATGTCGACGACTGCGGCCAGCCCATCCAGCGCAGTCGCGACGGCGTCCGCCCGCGGCAACACCGATACCTCGCCAATGGGCGCGCGGCTCATGATCCAACGCTGGGGGCCGGCCCAGATGAGCGCCATATCGGCGACTGCCGTCCGGCGCGGACTCAACGGCAATTCGATGGACCAGTCCCGCAGAAAGGCAGCAGCGATAGCGTCGCCTTTTCCGCGAAAAGCCACGATCGACGTCAACACCGCCGGCGCAAACTCGCGCACATTGACCCCCGCGATACCGGAAGTGTGCCCAAGTCGGCCCGGGACCACGACCCCGCTCAACGCCGACACCGCCCGCAACTCATGCTCCACGCATCCGTCCTCCCTCGGGATCGTAAAAGGTCGGGTCGACGACTTCGACGCCTATGTCGCCCGACCGCACGGGATCCCACAGGCGCACGCGCGCTCCGCGCTGCGAGGCTCCACCAGCAAGCAGACCGAGAGCCAGCCACATACCGAGCGTCGGCGAATAGGCGACCGACGTCACGTATCCTAGATCATTGGCCGCGACCGGCTCGGCGCCCTCGGCCACCAGGTGCGACCCGGCTCTCAGCCGTGCGGCGGCATCGATGGGCTTCAAGCCCACGAGGGCCGGGCGTCCGGGCTCCAGCAACGCGGGCCGCTCGGCCATGGCGCGGCCAATGAAATCTTTCTTGCGCGACACGAACGAGCCAAGGCCGAGATCACGCGCCGTCGTCTGACCGTTGATCTCGTTGCCCGCAACGTGGCCCTTCTCGATGCGAAGCACGCCGAGCGCTTCGGTACCGTAGGGCGTCAAACCGTGCTCACGGCCGACCGACATCAGCCGACGGATGACCGCATCACCATAGTCGGCTGGCACCGCGATCTCGAAGGCAAGCTCGCCCGAGTACGAAATCCGACAGGCACGCGCCGCGATGCCCCCAATGAGTACCACATTGCGAATTCCGAGATGCGGCAACGCATCGTCTGAGACATCAGAAGGATCGGCTGCGAGCAGCCCCAGCACCTTCCGCGAATGCGGCCCGGCGATCGAGAACTGCGCCCATTGTCCGGTGACGTTCGTGATGGCGACGTCGAGGTCGGGTCGGAGCCATTGCTGGCAAAACTCGAAATGTGAAAGCACGCGCGCTGCATTCGCGGTCGTCGTGGTCACGAGGAATTGCCGCTCTCCGAGCCTCGACACGGTGCCGTCGTCCAGCACGAACCCATCCTCGCGCAGCATCAGCCCGTAGCGCGCACGGCCGACCTTCAGCGTCGACATCGTGTTGGCATACACAAAATCGAGGAAGGATGCCGCATCACCACCCTGCACGTCGATTTTGCCGAGCGTGGACACGTCGCAAACGCCGGCCGCCGACCGAACGGCACGAACCTCGCGGTTAACGCTCTCGAGCCAATCTTTCTCGCCATCCCGGGGATACCACTGCGCACGCAGCCAAGGCCCCGACTCGACGAAGACCGCGCCCTGCTCCGCCGCCCAGGCGTGCGTCGGGGTGAGCCGCGTCGGGCGGAAATCCTTTCCTCGGTGATGTCCAGCGAGAACGCCGATTGCGATCGGTTGAACGGGCGGCCGAAACGTCGTGGTACCCGCCTCGGCCACTGTCTGTCGCGTCAACTCGGCCAGCAGCGCGACGCCGTTGACATTCGACGTCTTGCCCTGATCGGTCGCCATGCCGAGCGTCGTGTAGCGCTTCATGTGCTCGGTAACACCGAAACCTTCACGGTTCGCGAGTGCAATGTCGTCGACAGTGACGTCGTTCTGATAATCGACGAACGCCTTGCCACGCAGCCGGCGGCCCGCAAGTGAAATGGTCGGCGAGACGCCGCTGCTCTCGGTGGGCACAGTCGGAAACTCGCCGATCCGAGCCTCGAATCCGCATTTGCGGGCGGCATCCGCGCCACCGTGTGAGCCTGCCTGCACTGCCTCCGCGAGGCCGAGATCGCCATTCGCCGCCCCGATGACCTGCATGCCTGGCGGCAGGGAGCCGGGCAAAAAGGCCATCACTCGTTCGCTCCACGGGGCTCTGCCGCCGCGATGCCGCACAAGCTGCACGTTGGGGCTCCACCCTCCCGACATGCAAACGAGATCGCAATCGAAGCGCGTCTGCACCCCGCGCTCGTCGCTGATCGCAACCCCCTCCACACCAAGCTGTCCGAATGTTCGTTCAACGCTGCTTCGGGGAAAATAGCGCGCACCGACGCTTCGTGCGGCCTCCTCCAACACCGTGGACGAGGCTTGCCCCACATCCACGACAGCGCACACATCTGCGCCGTGGTAGGCAAGATCGCGCGCAGTGAGCGCGGCATCGTCAGTCGCGGCGGCAACAACCGCGCGCCGTCCCGGTAAGGCAGCAAACCGGTTGACGTAGGCCCGCGCCGCCGCGGCCAGCATGACTCCGGGCCGATCGTTGCCGGCGAACACCAATGGCCGTTCGATCGCCCCCGCCGCGACGATGCACTGGCGCGCGATGATGCGCCACAGCCGCTGACGCGGCACGTGCGCGGCCGGCACGGGGACATGATCGCTAACCCGCTCGACGGCCGCGAAGGTGCCGTGATCGTAGCTTGCGACGACGGCCGTTCGCCTCAGTATCCGCACGTCCTTCAGAGCCCGGATCTCCTGCTCGATACGCGCTGCCCACGATGCAGACGGCTGGGCGTCGATGGTCTTGTGGTCCAGAAGAAGCCGCCCTCCAAGCGTGAAATCGTCCTCCGCCAGAACGACCCGGGCCCCCGCGCGTCCTGCCGCGAGAGCCGCCGAGAGCCCGGCCGGTCCGCTGCCGACCACGAGCACGTCGCAGTGCAGATGTGCCTTCTCATAGGTATCGGGATCGGGTTCACCCGACGCTCGCCCCAACCCGGCAGCACGGCGGATCAATGGCTCGTAGACTCTCTCCCACCACGAAGCCGGCCACATGAATGTCTTGTAGTAGAAGCCCGCCGCGATCGCCGGCGAGAGCAAGCCGTTGATCGAAAGGAGATCGAATTTGAGGGACGGCCAGCGATTCTGGCTCGTTGCCTCCAGGCCGTCATAAAGCTCGACCGTCGTCGCCCGCGTATTCGGTTCGCGTCGTGCTCCCGAGCGAAGCTCGACGAGGGCGTTCGGCTCTTCGGGCCCGGCCGAAATCAGACCGCGTGGCCGGTGATACTTGAACGATCGTCCGATCAGTCGAACGCCGTTGGCGACGAGTGCGGACGCGAGCGTGTCCCCGGCGTAGCCTCGGTACGGCCGCCCATCGAACGTGAAGGAGAGGATCCGCGAACGGTCGATGAGGCCGCCTTCGGCCAGGCGCATGTGGGATGCGTCCGTACCGGCGATACGCGTCGTTGTGGCGACGGCGTCGTTCATGACTGCCGATCCCGCGAGACGGCAACGTCATGCGCCGGCTCGACGTCCAGGATAGCGTGGCTCCGAGTGTCGCGCGTGACCACCAGCCAGGCCCGGCAACCGCCGACGTGCTGCCACAGCTCCCGATGCGCTCCGCTCGGATTGTCGCGCAGATAAACGTAGTCCTGCCACTCTGCGCCCCGGTCCGCGGCCCCGCCATCACCATCGGCTTGCGGAACGGCGTGAAATTCGGGTCTCAGCACCGTCGCATCGCCCAGGTATGCGAATTCCTCGTGGCCGCGCTCGCCGCAATGGCTGCATGCAATTCGCATTCGACGTCCTCGCTGCAGGTAGGGCTCAATGCAGATTAGGCTGATTTCCAGCGCCCCGTTCGTCGATGAGATGACCCGTCGCGAACCTGTCCAGCCGCATCGCGGCATTGAGGGCATGGGGCGCGTC
Source organism: Hyphomicrobiaceae bacterium (assembly GCA_050187415.1). Lineage (GTDB taxonomy): Bacteria > Pseudomonadota > Alphaproteobacteria > Rhizobiales > Hyphomicrobiaceae. The sequence continues at coordinate 21,233 of JBFWXN010000061.1, forward strand.
GCGCGCGATGGTATGAGCGAAGCACCAGCCCGAAGCGGGCGTGGCCTTGAACCCCCCGTAGCACCATCCGGCGTTGAGATAGAGCCCCTCGATCGGAGTCCGATCGATGATCGGCGAGCCATCCATCGACATGTCCATCAGGCCGCCCCAACTGCGCACGATGCGCAGCCGGCCCAGCATCGGCATCAGCGCCATGCCACACTCTGCGACGTCCTCGACGGTCGGAAGATTGCCGCGCCACGCATACGAGTTGTATCCGTCTATGTCGCCGCCGAAGACCAGGCCGCCCTTGTCGGATTGGGAGATATAGAAATGGCCCGCGCCAAAGGTGACGACGGTGTCGATCAACGGCTTCACGCCTTCGGATACGAAGGCCTGTAGCACATGGCTCTCGATCGGCAGCCGGAGGCCGACGAGGCTTGCGACACGTGACGAGTTGCCGGCGACGGCGAGCCCGATCTTGCGTGCCCGAATGGCGCCGCGACTGGTACCGACGCCGACGACTTGACCATGCTCGACATCGATCCCCGTCACCTCGCAATTCTCGATGATATCGACGCCGCGCCTATCTGCCGCGCGGGCATAGCCCCACGCGACCGCGTCGTGGCGAACCGTGCCGCCTCGCCGCTGCATGAGGCCGCCCTGAATGGGGAACCGTCCGTTGTCGAAATCGAGATAGGGAACAAAGGCGCGCACGCGATCGCGGTCCCAAAGCTCGGCATCGACGCCGTGCATGCGCATGGCGTTGCCACGTCGCGCGAAAGCGTCTCGCTGCGCATCGGAATGGCAGAGGTTGAGCACGCCGCGCTGGCTCACCATGGCGTTGTAGTTGATATCCTGCTCGAGCCCTTCCCAGAGCTTCATGGAATGCTCGTAGAACGGCACGTTACCGGGCAGAAGATAGTTGGAGCGGATCAGCGTGGTGTTTCGACCGACATTGCCGCTGCCGATATAGCCCTTCTCGAGCACGGCCACGCGCGTCAGCCCGTGCTCTTTGGCAAGGTAATAGGCCGTGGCGAGGCCGTGACCACCGCCCCCGACGATCACGACATCGTACTCGGGCTGCGGAGCCGCCTTGCGCCAGGCTGGCGTCCATCCTCGATTGCCCCTGAAGGCCTCCCCAACGATCGACAACAGCGAGTAGGTCACGGGCGTCCCTTGACTGGATCGACGACGTGGGCCGACGCACCCTCCCCACGCCGCGCACGCGGCATTTGTCGAGAAGGCAAGCAAGTCCCTATAATCCGTCCGATCTGTATAGACGGCAAGGGAGACAACGGGTGGGCTGGCTGATCGGCGTCGACGTGGGCGGCACATTCACGGATCTCTTCGCCTTCGATTCCTCTACCAAACAGATCGTGGTGCACAAAGTACCATCGACGCCAAGCGACCCCTCGCGGGCCATCGTCGGGGGACTGGAAACGCTGCGCGATCGCCTCGGGGTCGATCTGGCGGCCATGGACCGCTTCGCACACGGCACCACGGTTGCGACGAACGCGCTGATTCAGCGCCGAGGCGGACGCCTCGCGCTGGTGACCACCAACGGTTTCCGCGACCTGCTCGAGATCGGACGCCAGATCCGGCCACGCGTTTACGATATCCAGACGGACTTTCCACCACCGCTCATTCCCCGCCAGCGGTGCCTCGAGGCGGCGGAACGTGTCGGCTCGAAGGGTGAGATCATCGCGCCGTTGACGGCCGCGGAGGCCGAGCGGGTCGCAGAGGCCATCGCCGCGACGGACGTGGATGGCGTTGCCATCTGTCTCTTGTTCTCCTTTCTCAATCCCAACCACGAACGAATACTCGTCGAGGCGATCCGCCGGCGCTGTCCCGATTTGATGATCTCGGCATCGTGCGACGTGCAGCCCGAATTTCGTGAATACGAGCGCATGTCGACGACCGTGCTCAATGCCTACCTGCAGCCGCAGGTGACGCGGTACATGGAACGGCTGGGACAGGCGATCACCCAGCTTTCGCCGCACGCACTGATCGGTATCAACCAGTCTTCCGGCGGCCTGATGTCGATCGAGACGGCGTCGCGCCTGCCTGTCCGCACCGCACTTTCGGGCCCTGCTGCCGGTGTCGTCGGCGCGGCACGCGTCGCCCAACTCGCCGCCGAGCCGAACGTCATCACCTTCGACATGGGCGGCACTTCGACCGATGTCTGCCTTGTCCGTGACGGCAAAGCAGAGATGGCATACGGCCGCGAGGTCGCCGGCTTCCCCGTCCGCCTGCCGGCGATCGATATTCATACGATCGGCGCCGGCGGCGGCTCTATCGCTCGGTTCGGAGCGGATGGACTGTTGAAGGTCGGCCCCGACAGCGCCGGCGCCGAACCTGGCCCCGCGTGCTACGGAAAAGGGGGACGGGAGGCGACCGTTTCCGACGCGAACGTGGTCCTCGGTCGGTTGCCGACCGAACTGCTCGGCGGTGCCATGCGGCTCGAACGCGACCGGGCGGTCGAAGCGATAGCGCCCATCGCCGCACGCCTCGGCACGTCCATCGAGGCCGCGGCGCATGGTATCATTCGCATCGTCAATGCCAATATGATGCGCGCGATCCGAGCGGTCTCAATCGAGAAGGGCCACGATCCGCGCCCCTTCATGCTGATGCCATTCGGCGGGGCCGGCGCCCTGCACGCGGTCGAGATCGCCGAGGAACTTGGCATGCGCGGAATACTCGTGCCGCCGTCGCCGGGCAGTCTCTGCGCGCAGGGGCTGGTCGTGGCCGACCTGACGGAAGGCTTCGTCACAACCTGCCGGACGCCGCTCGATGGCGATCTGGCCGGCGTGCGTGACGCACTCGGACGCCTACGTGGAAGCGCCCGCGCCTGGTGGGACGCCGAGCGCGTCGCTCCCGACGACGCCACGGGCACACTCGTCCTCGATATGCGCTACATCGGCCAGAACTACGAGCTGCCGGTTACCGTGCCCGGCGACGCCGAGTTCGAGCTGCCGCCGGCCGCCGACCTGGCGCGTCTGTTTCACGCGGCCCACGAGCAGAGCTACGGTCATCACGACCCCGCCGCTCCCATCGAGATCGTCAACGTGCGTGTTACGGCGGTCGGACGCCTCCCCGACATCTCGGCTCCACGGGCGACGTCTGCGCGCGTCCCCGAGCCAATAACTAGCCGGCCGGTTTGGTTTTCCAGCGAGACGCCCGTGCCAACCGCCATCTGGCGGCGCGACCAGATGGTGCCGGGCACAGCTATCGACGGCCCGGCGATCATCGAACAGCTCGATGCGACGATACCGGTCCCGCCGGGCTGGCGCGCCTCGGTCGACACAGAGCTCAACCTCGTCATCGGAGCGCGATAATGACTGCTGTACTCGATCCCATCACGCTCGAGATCGTGTGGAATGGGCTTCTTTCAGTCACGGACGAATGCTTCATCACGCTCATGCGCTCCGCCTATTCGACCAACATCAAGGAGCGCCATGACCACTCGATCGCCATTGCCGACGCCAAGGGGCGCCTGATCGCACAATCGCAGCAATCGCTCCCCGTGCACATCTCGTCGATGACCGGCCTGATCGCAGCGCTGCTCAAGAAATATGGCGACGATATCCAGGAGGGCGATCTGTTCCTGGCCAACGATCCGCACGTAGCCGGCGGCACGCACCTGCCGGATCTGAACATCGCCATGCCTATCTTCGTCGGCGACCGCTTCATCGGACTCGTCGCCAACATCGCGCATCATGCGGACGTCGGCGGAGCCGCCGCAGGCTCCATGTCGGGCGGCCTCAACGAGATCTGGAAGGAGGGCTTGCGCATTCCGGTCGTGCGCCTGATCTCGAAGGGCGTGCTCGATCAAGAGCTGATGGATATCATCCTGCTCAACATGCGCCTCCCCGCCGAGCGCAAAGGCGACATCAATGCCCAGATCGCCGCCTGTCGCCTCGGCGTCGAGCGCATCAAGGCGTTGTCGGAGCGCTATGGTCTGACGACGCTCGAGACGGCCTTCGACGAGATCATGACGCGCTCGGAGGCACGCATGCGCGCCGAAATCCGCAAGATTCCGGATGGTCGCTACACCTTCGAGGATGTGCTGGATGACGACGGCCTCGACGCCCGCGATGTTCGCTTTGCGCTCACCATCGAGAAGCACGGCGACAGGATCGTATTCGACTGGACGGGCTCCGATCGCCAGGTACCGGGCAATGTGAACCTCACGTTCAACGCGACGCAATCGTGCGTGTTCTTCGGGCTCAAGGCGGTACTGGATCCGGACCTGCCGAACAATCAGGGCGTTCTCAACGCCGTCGATATTATCGCCCCGCTGGGCTCGGTGACAAATTGCGTGTCGCCTGCTGCCGTGGCCCTGCGTGCCAACACCTGCCAGCGCGGCATCGACGTCGTGCTCGGCGCGCTGTCGAAGGCTCTGCCGGAGAAAGTGATCGCGGCCGCCAATGGTGCCAACACCTCGGCAGTATTCGCGGGCAATGATCCTCTTACCGGAAACCCTTACGTCTATCTCGAAACGCTCGGCGGGGGCATGGGCGCCCGGGCGACAAAAGACGGCAAGGACGGCGTGCAGGCCGGCATCACCAATACGTCCAATCTCCCCATCGAGGCGATCGAGATGGAGTATCCGCTCCGGGTCTTGGCCTATGGCTTCGTCGAAGACTCCGGCGGAGCGGGGCGCACACGGGGCGGCCTCGGCATTCGCCGGACTGTCACGCCCGTTGATCATACTTGCGAGTTCTCCGGCGTCGGTGAACGCTTCGTGCATCGGCCCTGGGGGCTGTTCGGTGGTGAGCCGGGAGCGTCCGGTCAATTCCTGCTGCAGAACAACGAGGGCGGCCGTCGCCGCCTCGCCAACAAGGTGCGCATGCCGCTACGCGAAGGCGAGGCTGTTGTCGTCGAGACACCGGGCGCGGGTGGCTATGGCGCACCCGCCGAGCGTACGACAGAGGCCGTCAACGAGGACCTGACCTCAGGCAAGTTTTCCGAGGCATACGTGGTGCGGCATTACCGCCGACGCTGACCGGGCGGCAAAGGGTCGCCACGGCGACAAGACACGCGCTATTCCAATTTGTTGCGCCCAGTCCCGTGCATTCGATTTTGGATTCAATCCGGTCGGGTGTCCCGCGGGAACCCGCTTCAGGAAACCGCCGCCCAACCGCCGATCGCCAAAACCTCGGTTACCCAGACGCACCCGCCGAGGCGTTACGCCGAGATCCGACCCGACGGAGCGGCGCAGGAGCCCGACCGTAGTCCGCCGCAGATTCGTCCGCCGGCAGCCGGCCAGCCATTGCAGCGAGCGTATGACGGTCGAGAACATCGACAAACGCTTCGAGCGCCAACTCGATCGCGTGCATCACATCCGTCGCGTCCGAGGATGCCTCGTCGCCTGCAGGCAACAGATCATCTTTAGCGAGGCGCGTCGCCTCGGTGGCCCTCACGATATCCCCGAGCCGGATCGCCTCGGGGTTGCGCGCCAGCCGAACCCCTCCGTTCCGCCCTCGCGTGCAAGCTACCAGGCGCGCGCGCGAAAGGATGTGCACGATCTTGAAAACGTTCTGCATGCTGAGATCGAGACATGCCGCGAGATCGACGACCTTCACCAAGCGCGGCTCGGCCCGAGCGCACTCGATCATGATGCGGATGGCGTGCCCGGTCGACTTGTTCAATCGCATTGCTGATCGCCTTACTGCTTTTCCGCAAACCCTGATTGGCTCCGTGCTGCGGACCCCGCACCGAACGCTGGATTGCGAGATCCTCGACTTGGCGAGCCGCAGGTCAGACCGCACCTTAGAACGGTTACAATCTTTTCCAAACAATACGAAATGTGTCAAGTTTTAGATGCACGTCGCAATCAATTTTGAAGGTCGCAGAGATCCTTTCGGGCCACAGGCGAGCTAACCGTCCACGCACTTTCTCAACGCTGCATTTCTCGACTATCATCGAGAAGAATTGTCTTCCCCGCCGCAAAGATCCATCACGACAATCGGTCGGCGCCATCGACCCGCGGCCTCAATGCCACCACCTCGTCGGGCCAAACGCGTGCACGGAGATAAGATCATGTCCGAGAAGAAAAAAGACACTCTTCGTACAGTCGACGACAACGCACGTCGTTTGGCCAAGACGCTGACGAGACAGGGCCGCTACGCGTCGCTGGCCACGCTCGACCCCATCGATGGTTCGCCGGCGGCAAGCCGCGTCAGCCTGGCAACCGCCATGAACGGTGATCCCGTCTTCCTCATTTCACAGCTCTCCGGGCACTTCACCAACCTGGTAGCCGACCAACGCTGCTCGATTCTTGTCGGGGAGCCGGGCACAGGCGACCCCCTGGCACATCCCCGGATCACCCTGATCGGACGCGCCGTCAAGCTCACCGACGGCCCGGAGCGAGACCGTATCAAATCCCGATATTTGATGCGGCACCCTCGGAGCGCCCTCTACGTTGACTTTGCCGACTTCGCGTTCTGGCGCTTCTCGACCACCCGGGTCTCGTTGAACGGAGGCTTTGGCAAGGCTTTCGCGCCCGAGGCCGGAGACGTCGTCTGCGACATGACCGGCTTGGACGCGCTCGAGGTCGCGGAGGCCGGCGCCGTAGCCCACATGAACGACGACCACGCAGATGCGGTCGACCGCTATGCCGCCAGCACCGGAGCCACGGGCACCGGCTGGAAGCTTGCCTGTATCGACCCAGAGGGGATCGACATGGTATTGGGCGAGGCAACGGCCCGGCTCTGGTTCGACGAACCGCTGAAGACGCCGGACGATCTCCACCGGACATTGGTCACGCTCGCCCGGCGACTGCGCATGGGCGGCTGATCGCCTTCCGAGAACTCAGTTTTTCCAGCGAAAGCGGACCGGCACGACGAACTCGAAGGTTTCGCCGGTCATGGCGGCTGGCGGAGCGGGCAACGGGTCGGCACGCTTGAGCATATCGATCGCCGCCTCGTCCAGCGCCTCGTAGCCCGTGCCCTTCGAAACGGCAGCGCGCGTCAGCTTGCCTTGCCGGTCCATCGTGAACGTCACGGTAACAATGCCGCTCTGTCGTGCCGCTTGCGCCTTCTGCGGATAGCGCTTTTTCTTGTTGATGTGCATGACGATATCGCGTTGCCAGTTCTCGATGGCCTGCCGGTCGATCTGGGTCAGACCGACATTCTCTCCCTTCGGAACATCCGATGCTTCGGTGGGATTCTCGATCTTCTGCGGGGCGGCAGCATCGCTCGCCGCGACAGGCGCCACCGCAGGCGCATCTTCGGCCTGGGTCGCCTTTTCCTCGGGCGGCTTCACCTCTTCGGGCTTTTCCTCGGGACGCTTTGCGACGGCATCCTCCGGCGGCGGCTCGGTTGTTTCCGGCACGATCGGATCGTCAACCGGCAGCGGCTCGGCCGTCGACGCGACCTGAGGCGCGGAGGCCGCGACGGGTGCCACCTCCTCGCTCTTCTCGCCCACCGCTACATCGCGGGTTTCCTCATCCGGCGACGCCGTAATCGGCGACAGCTCGACAATGAATGCCCCGCCCCTCTGGCTTTCCCATTCATCCACGGGCTCGGGCCTCAGCATCAGCGCCAAGGCACCGCCGTGCACCGCTGCCACCAACCCGACAGCCAGCGCCCATCTCCCAAATCGATTGCCCGCAGACTCGAGTGGCAGCATCAGCGCGCCGCGGCTCCCTCCGTTGACGGTGCGCGGGCGGCCCCTCCCTCGAGAGCGACGAGCCCCACCTTCAAGTAGCCCGCCGCTCGCAGCAAATCGAGCACACCCAGCACCTCGCCATAGTTGACACTGGCGTCGGCCCTCAAGAAGAGCCGGGCGTCGCGATTGCTTTTCGTCGCGTCGTCCAGTCTCGAAATAAGCGCCTTCCGTTCGATCGGGGCCTCGCCGACGGACAAGGTCTTGTCGGCCTTCAAGGTAATGAACACAGGCTTGTCGGGTCGCGGCTGCGGCTTCGCCGTTGCGACCGGAAGGTTGACGTGCACATCGACCGTGGACAATGGCGCCGCCACCATGAAGATGATCAGCAGGACGAGCATCACATCGATGAATGGCGTGATGTTGATCTCACTCGTCTCGTCGAGATCATCGAGGTCGTCGTTGCTGTCCTGAACGCTACCCGCCACTCAGCCTACTCCGCTGCAGCCGCCAGTCCGGGATACCGGCGGAATTCCGCAGGCTCGTCCAGCTCACGCGAGACGATCCGCTCCACTTCCCCACGCGTCTCACGCACAAGCCGCCTGTAGGCGCTCACGCCCTTCACGAGGTTGTTGTAAAGGATAACTGCGGGAATTGCTGCCACAAGACCGATCGCCGTCGCGAGCAGTGCTTCTGCAATCCCGGGAGCCACAACCGCGAGGTTGGTCGTCTGCGACTTCGAGATGCCAATGAAGCTGTTCATGATGCCCCAGACGGTGCCGAACAGCCCGATGAACGGTCCAGTGGCCGCGACGGTGGCGAGAAAGCTCAATCCACCTCGGATCTCCCGGCCGACGCCCAGCTCGATCTCGGCGAGGCGCGACTTGATCCGGTCGAGCGAATTGGACTTCAGGCCGCCGGAGGCTCGCTTTTCGGCCTCGGCAACGTCGAGCATGGCCAGCGCCAGCGATTTGCGGGACGGAAGCGCGTCATAGGCAGATGCAATTGACGGACGCGCCGTGATCGCGCGCAGATCCCCGCCAAATCGGCGACGTCCGATCATCAGCTGCACGCTCTTGGCGATCCAGATCGTCCAGACCAGAAACGAGGCAACCGCCAAGCCGATCATGACAGTTTTGACGACAATGTCAGCCGCCAGGAACATCCCCCATGGCGACAATTCGCCTGGCAAGGCATGAGGCTGCAAGCTCGTCGCACCTTGAGACTCCGAGAGCTTTTGCGACGTCGCACCACCCGTTGGCGGGGTCGCCACGAGCGAACTATTATCTGGCCTGGACGAGGTCGAGCCGGAGACCGGCGTTGTGTCGGAGCGCAACCCGGCTGAGGCCGTATCGGAACCCGACGGAACGATCGGCGCCCCCAGCGCGGATTCCGCTTCGATTTTTGCCGGATCCTTCGGAGCCGCTGAGCCAGGCTGCGCCGTGCTCGACGCTCCCACCGGGGGAGCAATTGCAGGCTGAGAGCTCGATTTTGTCAGCGCAGGAGCAGGCGCGCTCGCCGCCGGCGCATCCGCTACCGGTCTCCCGTTTGCCGGAGCCGCAGCAGGCGCATTCGCCGGCGCGGACCCGGTGGCGTCCTGTGCGGAAAGTGATGACGACCACCAAAGACCGCTGACGAGCAATCCCGACAGCAGCGCGGCACGCGCGACCCTGCGACATCCCGTTCCTGTTGCGAGCGGTTGTGACCCGCCGCGCCCGTTCGAAGCTTCAGTGCCTCGGGTCGATCTGCTTCGAACCATCGAGAGCATAGCCTTTCCACTCACCAGATTTTCCGATGGCGGACGTCCTTCGCGTCGGCGCCGTCGCGGTTATCTCAATCTATATTTCGTCCGTCAAGAAATACGGCGATGTATTCGTCTGGGAACATGCCCCAGCCGACCTGAAATGGCCAGTCTCGGGTCCACTCGCATGCCGATCATAGGGTGTTGGACGATGCGATCGGGCGCAATCGTCGCACCCCGCTGCCGCGCTAAGCAGCCAAGTGCGCGCGCAACGCTTCGAAGCGCGCGACTTGATCGGACAGAAGGTTTCGCTCCGCGTCACGCCGAACGAACACCTTGAACATTGCCTCACCGGCTGCGTTGAAAAATTGGAGCGAGCAGGACCGTCGACCCATGAAGGGACGGGCGACAAACGCGATCGACGAGCACGATTCGAACCGAATGTGCCCTCCAATCGGGCTATCCCCGTGGAGGTTGTAATAGCCGCGACCCACCGAGCCCGGTGGAATACGGCCAACGCATTCGAGGACGATGTCCGTCGTGTGAACGATAAAAAGCACCTCCCCCCACTCTTGAAGATCGGCCATCACGTCCTGGAAGCGTTCTCCCGACACGAACGTCTGGTTGGCGGCAGGAAGCGCTGCGACCACATCCCTGGTCGAGACGCCGTGCTCGACAGCAATTGTCAATCGGCGTGGAACATTGACCCCGCATCGGCGCGCAATGTTGACCCCGTCACTGTGTGAGTTTCTTTGCCTCCAAGCGCGGAGCTACGGAGCGTAGCGAAGCAGCGGAGGGATTGGAGGCAGG
>JBFWXN010000062.1:0-30923 GCA_050187415.1 Hyphomicrobiaceae bacterium
GGAGGTATCGTCCTCCTTGACGCGGGCCTTCATCTCCTCGTAGAGCGTCGCCTGAAGTGCCTCGGTGTCGGAGAGCATGGCCGACGTGTAGGCGTTCTCCGCTTCGAGATGGGCGCGAATGGCGGGATCGAGCACCGTGGGCTCGCGCATGACGTCCTGCCAGTTGTCGGCACGGAGCCAGGCGTAGGCATCGACGAGCGTGGTGCCGTGATGGGTGCTGGTCACGGGGCGCTTCTCGGCGCGGGGAGCGCGGCGCCCCGGATAATTCTGATCGGACATGGACGTTTGCTTCCATTCGCGGGTCGCTTGCGCCAAGGCGACGCCCGACAGGGCAGCCCGAGCGCACTGCCGCGATAGCTAGCACAGTGGCGATGCTCTTCGCCAATCCTGCCTTGGTCGTGGTCGTCGGGAGGCTCGCGCGGGGCAGCGGCGAAATGTGACAAGTTTTGATTTGCCGATGACAAGAGCGTCAGTAGTTACTAAGTTCGTGTTGTGTGGGCGAAGCGTGAACAATACTGGTGCGGAACTGAAGAGTATTGAAGAACAAGCGCTAGAGCCTTTCTCTGAGTAGAAATAGGCAAGCTTAAGTCCGTAGAAATGCAGGACTCGAGCAGGAGGCTATGAATGGAGGAGCATCAGGAAGGGGAACTGATCGGGCTCACCGCCCAGATCGTCTCCGCGTATGTCAGTAAGAACGCCCTGGCAAGTGGCGAGCTTCCTACTTTGATCGGAGACGTGCATCAAGCCTTGATTCGCGCCTCGGGCAATGTCGATGACGGCGACAGGGATGAGCTGAAACCGGCCGTTCCGGTCAAGAAGTCGGTGACGCCGGACTACATCGTCTGTCTCGAGGACGGCAAAAAGTTCAAGTCGCTCAAACGCCACCTGCGGACCCATTACAAGATGTCGCCGGAGGAATACCGGGCGAAGTGGCAGCTTCCGCACGACTATCCGATGGTGGCGCCGAACTACGCTGCGGCCCGGTCTCAACTGGCAAAGAAAATGGGGCTCGGCACCCGCCGCGATTGAGGTCGACGCCGGCGTTTTCGGGGACTGCTGGCGCAGCGGCTACCGCCTCGGCGTCCAGGCTGGCATCACGGTCGTTGCGATAGACTGTCGCCGCCCACGTTGAAAGCGGTAGCGGCATTGCCGCGATTTCCGCTTTCAGGGCCTTGAACAGGCTGACGTGGCGATTGAGGTCGTACGTCCAGGAGCCGGCGATACCACGGCGACGCTCGTCGCGCAGGGCACGCCGTAGCCGCTGGATGAGGCGATGGTGCTTCTCCGGCGTCATGTTCGAGATCTCGTTCGGCCAGATCGGTAACAGGCGGGGCAGATCGCGCTCCCGGTCATAGCGTTGCGCAGCTTGACGTGTGGCCGGCGGAGACGAGCGAATTGCCGACGTCCGGGGACGGTCGGAGTGCGACTGGTCGAGTGAGTCCATGCTCAATTCCGTTGCTATCGGTTGAGGCGATCCTCCCACGGCCATGACGAACGGGGATAAGTTCCCCCGAACGGCGCGCTGCGGTCTTGCCGGGAGCGGCCCGGCGCGGCATGTAGGTTCGACCGGAATGGGGCCGGAGGGCACATGACGTCGCGGAGGATCCAACTCGTGGTGCTTGTTGCGGCGCTGTGGATGGCGTTGCCGTTCATGGCAGACGCGCAGGTGTGCTCGCGCGGCGACTTCGAGACGGTGGTCGGCGAGGCAGCACAGGCGCTGCGCAAGCTCAATCAGGAGAACAAGCCGGCGTTCCAGGCCAAGCTCAGGCTGTTGAAAGCCAAACGCGGGTGGTCGCACGACCAGTTCCTCGCGGCGGCGGCGCCGATCGTGCAAGACCAGAAGATTGCAACCTACGACGAGCAGTCGGCTGCTTTCCTGGCGCGGATCGAGCAGTTAGGCGCTGAGGGCACCACGTCGACGTCTCCCGATTGCGGCCGGCTGACCGAGGTGCGGCAGTCGATGACAGACCTCGTCACGGTCCAGAAGGCGAAGTGGGTGTACATGTTCGAGCGCGTGGGCAGCGAACTGTCCCGATAGGCCGGTGGCGTCGAGCCGGCTTGCTCACCGTCTTCGGCCGGCGAAGCTGCGCATTGCGATCAACGTGACGTTCCACAGGACCGTTATGGCGAGGCCGAGCGAGAGTGCGGGCCAGAGGCCGAGGCGCGGGATCGTCAAGTTGACGGCCGCAAACGCGATCACCATGCCGACGAGGCCGCCGAGCGTATGCGCGAGAAGCGCCGCGGTGGCCGCTCCCCCGACGCGAGGATGCATGACGAGCACGAGACTGGTCATGAGGATGGGCGTTACCGAAAGAACTCCGGTGACAGCCGGAGGAACATGGCGGCTGATGACGATCACGGCCCCGGTCAGGGAAGCGACAATCAGCGCGCGCAGCACGAGATCGGACCATCGGCGGGGTGAAGATCGGATCGCGACCCCGCGCGTGAAGCTTCGGGCCAGCCAAAGGGCAACGACATAAATCGGGATATCGAACAGCACCGCCCCGACCAGCGACCACTCTTGAGCTTGCACATAGACGCCACAGGCTGCCCAAGCCGCGAGAGCCGTACCTATCGAAATCCAGGCGCCGTGTGAGCGTGCGAGCAGGGCATAGACCAACACGAGAACAGGATTTGCGCCGCAAATGGCGAGGGAGGTCACGGTCGCGGCCTCGATGTACGATGCGTCATGCTCGAGGGCGAGAAGCAGGTAGACGGGGCCTGTGTAGAGCGGGAGCGAGGCGACCATGCCGCCGAGAAAGGGCCCGAGACGCTCCGCGATGAGGGCGACGAGCACGACGAACAGCGCAACGAGACCCATGCGCAGCAGCAATTGTTCTGGTGGAATGCCGGCGAACAGATTGGATAGGTGCTGCATCATAGGCCGGCGATTGCTCGCGCACCTCTCGGCGCGTGCGTCTGGCCGGCAAGCATAACGTTCTCTCCTTGGGACCCCTGCCGGGACCCTATTTGGACCGTTGCCAGCCGTTCGGGCCGAGCAGCTCCTGCGGCCCGAAGCGTTGCTTGTAGGCCATCTTGCGTGAGCCCTCGATCCAATATCCGAGGTAGAGGTAGGGCACCTTCAGCCGGCGCGCCTCGGCGATCTGTTCGAGGATCATGTAGGTGCCGAGGCCGCGTGCTTCCTCGTCGGTGTCATAGAAACTGTAGACCATGGAAATGCCGTCCGCGAGGCGATCGCATAAGGCAATGCCTTTGAGCGCACCCGCCGACGTGCGGTTTCCGTTGGCCGGGGACGCCGGCTCGTCGGGGAGGCGATACTCGGTGAGGAATGTGTCGATGATCGAGTCTTCGATCATCATCGCATAATCGAGCACCGACATGTCCGCCATGCCGCCGTCGCCATGGCGCTGGTCGATGTAACCGCGAAAGAGGCTGTATTGCTCGGACGTTGGAACAGCGGCGACCCGCTTCGCGACGAGGTCCGCATTGCGTGCCATGACCCGGCGAAACGATCGGCTCGGCTCGAATTCGTCAACGACGACGCGCACCGAGACGCAGGCTTGGCAGCCCTCGCAATACGGCATGTAGGCGATGTTCTGGCTACGCCGGAAGCCGCCGCGGAGCAGGCTGTCGATGAGCGCGCGCGGCTTGTCGTTCGTGAGATGAGTGAAAAGCTTTCGCTCTTGACGTCCCGGAAGATAGGGGCACGCCTGGGCAGCGGTGACGTAGAACTCGGGAAAGCTCTTTTGCTGCTCCGACATTCGGCGTGACATCCTTGCGGCATCGAGGAAAGTTGCGTCGACGAGGAAGGCCGCTTGCCAGCAACGCAAATCAGGCTAAGCGCTCCAATTTATGTAGACCGCCGCGCTGCATCAAGTGGTGGCACAACACGAGTTCGCGCGCCTTGACGCAGCCGGCCGAGGAATCGTCGGGAACAGTGCAGCCAGCCGCAGGGACGATCGACCGGGCGATCAGCCGGCGCTGTTCAAAAGTGCGGCGGCGCGCGGAGCGAAGTAGGTGAGGATGGCGTCGGCGCCAGCCCGCTTGAAGCCAAGCAGGGTTTCCATCATGACCCGGTCGCCATCGAGCCACCCGTTGCGTGCGGCCGCCTCGAGCATCGCATACTCGCCAGACACCTGATAAGCGAAGGTCGGCACGCCGAACGTGTCCTTCACGCGCCGGACGATGTCGAGATAAGGCATGCCCGGTTTCACCATCACCATGTCGGCGCCTTCGGCGAGATCCAGCGCCACCTCGCGCAGCGCTTCGTCGGTATTGGCCGGGTCCATCTGGTACGTGCGTTTGTCGCCGATCAGCGTGGCGTTGGTGCCGATCGCGTCGCGGAACGGTCCGTAGAAGCCCGATGCATACTTCGCCGCATAGGACAAGATCTGCACTTCCTGGTATCCGGCCCGGTCGAGCGCACTCCGGATAGCCCCGACGCGCCCGTCCATCATGTCGGATGGGGCAATGCAATCCGTTCCCGCCGCGGCCAGGGCCAGCGATTGCCGGCACAAAATCTCGATGGTGTCGTCGTTGAGAATGCGACCCGTTTCGTCGAGTACGCCGTCATGACCGTGGCTCGTGTACGGATCCAGCGCGGCGTCGGTGATGATGCCGATCTCGGGGACCGCCGACTTGATGGCGCTAACGGCACGGCACATCAGGTTGTTGGCCTTGACCGCCTCCGAGCCAACAGGGTCGCGCAGGTTGCGATCGATGTTCGGGAAGGGTGCGATGGCGGGAATACCGAGTGTCGCAGCCTTTTCGGCCTCGGCGACCGCCTCCTCGACGTTGACGCGGTCGATGCCCGGCATGTGCGTCACGGGAACGCGACGCTCTGCCCCGTCGATCAGGAAGATCGGCCAGATGAGGTCGCTGGTCGAGAGCCGATTTTCGGCAACCAGCCGGCGCGTCCAGTCGGCCTTCCGATTTCGGCGAAGGCGGGTCGATGGGTAGCCGGGCATGCTCGCGGCGGGAGCGTCCGGGCTGACCTGCCATGGGCGAGGTTCGAAGCGGCGCTGGGCGATCGTCATGGTCAGGCTCCGGAGCGGGCGGTCCGTAAAGGGAAGGATTCTACGGCAGAATCGGTCCCAAGCGCGGCCCATGCAAGCTCAATTTCGAGCCCGATGACGCAGGTGCGACAGAACAGCCGGGCAGCCGATACCTGCCAGATGGGGAGGCGCACTTGTCCATTATCGCCGAGGCCATGATCTCGTCGCGACAGCGTGCGCAACTTGACCCAGGATCGAGAGAAGCCCAGACCAGATACAACTTGCCAACCAGAAGGAACATTGCGTGACGACACAATCGAGGCACGCGGTGATCGGCCAGAACCTTGCCGTGCAAGGGATCATTCGCAATGCGGCCGTGGTGGAGGTTTGGGGAAGCGTCGATGGAGCCGTCATGGCTGACATGGTGGTGATCCATCCCGGAGGGCGCGTAAAGGGTCGCCTCGAGGCGGACGCGGCCGACGTCAAAGGCTCGCTCGACGGCCGTGTCCGGGTCCGAAACCTGATCAGCATCGGTGCTTCCGGATCGGTCAGCGGGGATGTGCGCTATGGCGGGCTTGCCCTGGAGTTTGGCGGCTCCTTGTCGGGGGAGGTTCGAAACATTCCCCCCGAGTTGGGCGGCGACTTCGAGTTGGTCGTGCAGCAGGGCCAGTCGGTCCGCGTCACCAGCGCCGATCTCAGTGCAACCGATGTCGAGGACGATGATGCCAGCCTCGTCTACACGGTGAGCAACGCCGAGCGCGGCTTTATTGCGCTCGCGTCAGCACCGGCCGATGCGGTCGCGACATTCACTCAGGGCGACATTTCGGCTGGTAGCGTGCTCTTCGTTCATCAGGGCGAGGGTGTCGACCCCGGCGGCTTCGATGTCGTCGTGTCGGATAGCCAAGGCGCCACCACCGGGGCGCCTCGCCGGGTCGGCGTCGCGGTTCTTCCGCGAGATTAAGTCGCGACCCCATTAGCGAAAACAAACCTTGTCAGCACCGGCCGAGGTCGCTTCTATGCGCCCCGGCCGAGCTTCGGCTCGCAGGAACAGACGGCGGCACGGCGGCTGCCAAGGGAGAAAGACAATGGAAATCAGTCGGAGAGGCTATCTCGGTGGCATGGGTGCCGCGCTGGGCGCGGGCTTGTTGCCGGGATCGGCAGCCGCTCAAAAGGCCATGCCAGGGCTGCCCTCCACGATGATCTGGAGCGTCTACGATGTCGGCGCTTCGGGTTACGTCGAGGCCTCGGCGATCGCCGACGCTCTCGGTAAGCAGTACGGCACCCGGGTCCGCCTGCAGCCGTCGGGAACCTCCATCGGCCGGCTGCTGCCGGTCAAGCAACGCCGGGCCTCGCACGGCTGGCTGGCGCAAGAAGTGTATTTTGCCGCCGAGGCGCTCTACGAATACGCTTCGCAGGAGTGGGGTCCGCAAGATCTGAGGACCCTTCTCGGGCGGGTCAACACGCTTTCGATCGTCGCAACAAAAGTTAGTGGGATCAAGACGTTCGCCGACCTTAAGGGCAAGCGATACGCGATCGCCAAGGCCAATACGTCGGTCAACGCCAAGGTGCAGCCCCTGCTCGACGCTGCCGGTGTTTCTCTCAACGACATGCAAATCGTCGAATTCCCGAGCTACGGGGCGACGATGAAGGCACTGATCGAAGGCAAGGCAGATGCGGCCGGCGCGTCGCCCCATACGGTGACTTTGAAAGAGCTCGAAGCCAGCCCCAACGGCATCCAGTGGATTGAAATACCCGAGAGCGACAAGCAACTCTGGACCAAGTTCCAGAAGGCGCTGCCACTGGTCTCGCCCTTTCACGAAAACCTCGGTGCAGGCATCACCAAGGACAAACCCATCTGGATGATGGGGTTCAAGTACCCGATGATCACCGTCTACAACGATGCCAAGGAGGACGAGGTCTACGCGCTGACCAAGGCCGTCGTGGAGAACTTCGATCTCTACAAGGACGCGAGCCCGATCATGCCGCGGTGGGAAGTTTCGAAGTCGGGCGGCTTCCCGATGGATGCTCCGTTCCACAACGGATCGATCAAGTATCTGAAGGAAAAGGGTATCTGGAGCGCCGGCCACCAGACGTGGCAGGACGCGATCATGAAGCGCCAGGGGATGCTGCGGCAGGCGTGGGCGGACATGATGGCCAAGGAGTCCGCCGCCAAGGGAGCCGATCCGGCGAAGCTGACCGAGCTTTGGGCGCCGCGCCGCGCCGAGGTCCTGAAGTCTCTTTGACGCTGCGCTGCTCAGTCGAGCCTGCACCGGGGGCCCTGCTTCCGGTGCAGGTGCGTTGATGTCTCACTCGAAATCCACGACGGCCAAGGTAGCATTTCATGACCAGCCAAATGGGCGCCCCAGACGCACCGGTCACGCCTGACGTCGCCGTCATGGAGGATCCGGAAGCGCGCTCCAGCCGTCTGAACGGCGCCGCGTTTTGGACCACATTCTTCCTAAGCGCCGCCGGTGTCGCGCTTTCCGTAAACCAAGTATTTAACCTTGGTATCGGCGGATTCCGGCCGATCAGCACCGCCTACTACTACCTCATCATCGGTATCTTCGGCGCGATCGGCTTTCTGGCGCTGCCCGCCCTCAAATCACAGAAGGACCGTGCCCGCTGGTTCGACTGGGTCCTCTCGGCACTGGTGCTCGGCCTGTCGATCTGGATCGCTGCGCAGGCGCAAGACATCATCGATCGCGGATGGAATACGGCGGGGCCGCTGCACGCGACCGTTGTTGCCGGCATCTACGTGGCGCTGGTGCTGGAAGGTCTGCGGCGCAGCGGCGAGATGATCCTTTTCGTATTCTGCCTGATCTTCGCATCCTATCCGCTTTATGCCGGGTCGATGCCGGGCTTCCTGTGGGGCGTGGAACTCGATCTGGCACAGACGCTGAACGAGCACGTCTATGGCCTGGAGAGTGTGATCGGCATTCCGACGCAGGTCGTCGCGGATACGCTGATCGGCTTCCTCGTCTTCGGCGTCGTTCTGGCGACGACCGGCGGCGGCTCCTTCTTCATGGATTTCGCCTCGTCGATGATGGGCACCTCGCGCGGAGGCCCGGCGAAGGTCGCGATCATCTCGTCGGGCTTTTTCGGGATGCTGTCCGGCAGTCCAACATCGAATGTGCTTACCACCGGCACCCTCACCATTCCGACGATGAAGCGTTGCGGCTATCCGTCTGCCTATGCAGGCGCGGTCGAAGCGTGCGCCTCGACCGGCGGCGCTCTGATGCCGCCGGTCATGGGGGCCGCGGCGTTCATCATGGCCAACTTCCTCAATGTGCCCTACGCCGATGTCGTGACGGCGGCGTTCCTGCCGGCCATCCTCTACTATTTCGCCCTGTTCATTCAGACCGACTTCTTCGCGGCGCGAAATGGCCTGCGCGGCGTCTCTGCAAGCGAGGTGCCGCCCATCATGGGCACCCTGATCGGGGGGTGGTACTACATCGCGGCGATTGTCGGCTTGACGGTGCTGCTCTTGGTCTGGCGGATCGAAGGTGAGGCGCCGTTCTGGGTTTCGCTGTTCCTGGTCGCCGTGGCGATCGTCCGGCGCCGATCGATCGGCTTCACGCCGCTACGGTTCGCCGGGTTGGTGGTCGATATCGGGCAGGCGGTGGCGCAGATCATCTCGCTGATTGCCGGCATCGGCCTGATCATCGGCGCAATGTCGATCACGGGCGTCGCGAACTCGTTTTCGCGCGAGCTGGTGCAGTATGCTGCCGGCAATATCGGCCTGCTGCTTGCCACGGGCGCCCTTACCAGTTTCATCCTCGGCATGGGGATGACGGCCTCGGCTTGCTACATCTTCCTCGCCATCGTTCTCGCACCGGCACTCGTCAAAGCCGGCATCGATCCGATGGCGGCGCATCTTTACGTGTTCTATTGGGGGATCGTCTCGTTCATCACGCCGCCCGTCGCGCTCGCGGCCATCGCGGCTGCCTCCATCGCCAAAGCGGACGCCATGGCGGTCGGATTCCGAGCCTTGCGGATCGGGTGTCTGCTGCTGGTGTTGCCGGTGCTGTTCGTGCTGCAACCCGCGTTGATCCTGAAGGGCGACCTGCTGCAAGTCCTCCAGGTTTCAGCCACGGCGATCGTCGCTGTGGTGTTGTTGGCCGCGGCGTTCGAGGGTTACCTTTACTATGTCGGGCGCCTGCCGGTGTTGGCGCGTATCCCGATCGGGATTGGCGCGTTCATGCTGCTTATTCCGGAATCCTACACCGACCTCGTCGGCATCGTGATCGCCGGCGGGACTATTCTCATATGCAAGCTAATAGGACGAGGCAGCCAGGCGTCGGTGACTTGATCATCGGGGAGGCCGCGGACACGAGGCGCGAATGCCGCGGAGGGGCCACTTGCGCCACGTCAATCCCGCAGAACCGACCGCGTGCGACATAGCGCGGAACTGGGCTTCGTCAGGTGACACATGCGGGAAGCCGCATGTATGCTGCCGCTCGTGACAGGTTGGCGCACGGCGTCGGCCTGTGGCGGCATTGGCGTCATCCGGTCGGGGCCGGGCGGCGTGCGGCGTCCCGCGAAGTGGTGGCGCGTGATTTGGTGGCCTGGGAAACCGGTGACCTGGGCAATGGTGGAGAGCACGACGATGGATTATGCGCGCGCGTTCGCAGACGCATTGGCTCGCATACACAGTGAAGGCCGTTATCGCGTGTTCGCCGACATCTGCCGGACGCGCGGCGCATTTCCCAAGGCTCTGCGGTTCGATGGTGGCGGCGTGCGCGACGTGACGGTGTGGTGCTCGAACGACTATCTCGGCATGGGCCAGAACCCGATCGTGCTCGACGCGATGCACGAGGCCATTGACAAAGTGGGTGCCGGATCCGGTGGAACGCGGAACATTTCCGGCACAACCCATTACCACGTGGAGCTCGAGGCGGAGCTTGCCGATCTGCATCAGAAAGAGGCCGCGCTGCTGTTCACCTCCGCTTTTGTTGCCAACGATACAACGCTTGCCACGCTCCAGAAGTTGCTCCCCGGATCGATTATCCTGTCGGACGAGAAGAACCACGCCTCCATGATCGCCGGGATTCGTAACGGCGGCGGCGAGAAGACAGTGTTTGCTCACAATGATCTCGTCGATCTCGAGCGCAAGTTGGCCGCATTGCCGCGCGAGCGCGCCAAGATCATCGTCTTCGAGAGCGTATATTCGATGGACGGGACGATCGCGCCGATCGGTGCCATCTGCGCGCTGGCGAAGGCGTACGGCGCGATGACCTATCTCGACGAGGTGCACGCCGTCGGCATGTACGGGGCGCGCGGCGGCGGTATCGCAGAGCGCGATGGCGTCATGGGCCAAGTGGATATCATCAACGGAACCTTGGCCAAGGGTTTCGGCGTGATGGGCGGCTATATCGCAGCCAGCCGGAGCATCGTCGATGCCATTCGCAGCTACGCGCCCGGCTTCATCTTCACGACGTCGCTGGCGCCGGCAGTGGCGGCGGGTGCCGTTGCCTCGATCCGCCATCTCAAGCGTTCGGACCTCGAGCGCGCCCGCCATCAGGAACGCGCGCGTACCTTGAAGCGTCGCCTCAAGAACGCCGGCCTGCCCGTCATCGACAACGACAGCCATATCGTGCCGGTGCTCGTCGGCGACCCGGTGATCTGCAAACGCGTTACCGATGCGCTCCTCGACCGGTTCGGCATCTACGTTCAGCCGATCAACTATCCGACGGTGCCGAAAGGCACGGAGCGGCTGCGTCTGACGCCGACACCGCTACATACGGATGCCGACATGGACCGGCTCTGCGTTGCACTCTCGGCGCTTTGGGGTGAGTGTCCCGTGAGCCTCGAGCAGAAGCGCGCGGCCGAGTAGGGGGCAGGTCTGCCCGATCGGTGGGTCTCCGGCGACGGATCGCCTTGACCAGGGCGCGCATCTTGAACCGACCCCGGCTTCGCCGCGTCGAAGCCGGGTTTTCCGTTTCAGGATTTGGGTGCCCAGGCTGCCCGACGCTTCTCGGCGAAAGATGCGAGACCCTCTGCGGCTTCCTCGCTCTGACGAGCGGACGCGTGGCTGTCGATCAGCCTATCGAGCGTCGCCTGGTCGAAGCCGCCCCACGAGCTTTCCAGGACGTGCTGCTTGGTCTTGGCCATGGCCGAAGGCGCGTTCTCGAGAATCTGAGCGACGATCTCGGCGCCTCGCGCCTCGAGCGTGTCGAGCGGCACCACCTCATGGACCAGGCCGATGCGGCGCGCCTCCTCGGCGCCGAAACGCTCCCCCGTCAAGGCGTAGCGGCGCGTTTGACGCATGCCGATGGCATCGTTCAGGTGCGGGACGATGATGGCCGCATGCAGCCCCCAGCGAACCTCGGAAATTGAAAAGATGGCGTTGTCGGCCGCGATCACGACGTCGCATGCGGAGACGATGCCTGTTCCCCCGCCGAAGCAGCCGCCCTGCACGAGTGCGACGACGGGCACCGGGCAACGGTTGAGGCCGTCAACGGCAGCCGCGGTCGCGCGCGAGACTTCGCGGTTGATCTCGGGGTTCCGAGGGCGAACGGAGTTGATCCACTTGAGATCGGCTCCAGCCTGGAAGTGGCGCCCGTTACCTTTGATCACGACCACGCGCAGATTTGTTTCGCGGCCAAGCTGATCGAGGCCGTCGAGGACGCCTTGAACAAACTCGCCGTTGTAGGCGTTGTTGACCTCGGGACGGTTGAAAGTGACGGTGGCGACGCCTCGCGCATCGAGGTTCGTCAGGATCGGGGAAGGGGGCATCATCTACTCCGCATCAAGTTGTATCGAGGGGCGCCGTCGCGCTTCGCGCGAGCCGCGTGCCGGGTGTGACGTCATGCGCACTGCAGATGGCGGCCTCTCACCCGAGTGTGTATGGCGCTCGACGGCATTGCTCTATAGGGAGATCGCCGCAGGACAAGAATGACCACATGATGGCCGCAAAAAAAGCGTTTGATGCAATAGGCCTGGGGTCACGTGGGATGGTGGGTCGGTGACGCGTCGGCTCGTGGGAAAAAGCTAAGGCATCGACATCAGCAACGGGGGCAGGATGGGCGTCGGAAACAACAACGCGGGGGTTGGCGCGGCACCGGCCGGCGCCCCGTGCCGCTCGATGCTCGCCGCGCTTGTCGCGCTCGTGCTGGGAACTGCGGCGGGCACCAGTGGTGCCAGCGCCCAGATGGAGTGGGCCAACAAGATTTTCGGGCTGCCGACAACGACGTCGTCGTTCGAGCGCCAGCCGCCGGGTCGAGCTAAGAAGGAAATCGATCTCGACGACTTGCGTCAAGGCGATGAGCCGTTGCGCAGCGAATCGATGCTGCGCGCCCTGGATTTGGCTTACGGACGGTACAAGGCGATCGCCGCGCGGGGTGGTTGGCCGCAGATTCCCAGCCTCAAGATGATTCGCCCCGGCGACGACGACGATCGCGTGCCGATCGTTCGCAAGCGTTTGATGGCGACGGGCGAGCTGCGCGGCAGCAGCTATTTTCAGGGCTACACCTATGATGGCGAGTTGGAGGTTGCGGTTCGGCACTTCCAGAAGCGCCACGGCCTCGCCGCCTCCGGCCGGGTGGATCGCAGCACCATCGCCGCAATGAACGTGCCGGTGCAGGCGAGGCTTGCGCAGATCAAGCTCAATTACGATCGCATCGCGGCCATGATCGACAAGCGCAATCCCACCGAGGAGCGCTACATCTTCGTCAATGTTCCGGGCTACCAGCTCGAGGCCGTCGAGCAGAAGCGCGTTGTCCAGCGCCATCGCGTCATAGCGGGTCGGCCGGGGCGGGACACTCCGGTCGTGAAGGCGGCGGTGCGGGCGCTCAATTTCTTTCCGTACTGGCGTGTCCCGGACAGCATCGCCAAGCTCGACGTCGCACCGCGTCTCGTGAGAGAGCCGGACTACCTTGCCAAGGAGCAGATCCGTGTGCTGAACGGCAACTACAACGGTCCTGAGATCAACGCCTCGATGATCGACTGGTCGCGATTCGATCCGACCACGACCAAGCTGCGGCAGGATCCCGGTCAGCAGAATGCGTTGGGTCTCGTTCGCCTGGACATGCCGAACGAGCACGGCGTCTACATGCACGACACGCCGATGAAGCCGCTGTTCGGCCGCGCGCAGCGGGCCTTCAGTGCGGGCTGTGTTCGCGTGCAGGACGTCTTCGATCTGGCAGCCTGGGTGGCGAAGGACGAGCCGGGCATGAGCCGCGAGCGTGTTGATGAGATCGTGAACGGCGGCGTCCCGGTCGACATCACGCTGGCCCGCCCGGTGCCCGTCTATTTCGTTTATATCACCGCCTGGGCCGACGCAGAGGGGCATGCCGAATTCCGACCCGACATCTATGGTCGTGACGGGCTGTCGGAGCTGAGCAGCGACCGCGAGCACGATCCCGATGCGCCACCGCCACCGGCTCCGTCGCTGGCTCCTTGAGCCGAACAGGCTCACAACGATCAAAAGGCTCCGTGCAAGCGCCGGAGCCTTTTTCGCTTCTGGCGGCCGACGAGCCGAATTGCCTGGCGTCAGTGCGTCCAGGACCCAATCCGCCCGAAGCGGAAATTGTCCGCGTAGGACTTGCGGTGCACCCTGTGCGGAGCCGGTTCGCTCAGGCGATAGGGGATACCATTTCGCTCGGCGTAGGCAATCGCCTCATCGCGCGTGGCGAATTCGAGCTTGATCTGTGCCCGCGTATCCCGCGAGGAGGTCCAGCCCATCAGAGGATCGATTTCGCGGGCTTGATTTGCCTCGTGCTCGAGCACCCATTCCTTGGTGCGGGCGGGGCCTGATTGCATGGCGGTGCGAGCGGGCTTGTAGATGCGGGCGACCATGCTGGAAGATCTCGCTGTGTGGGCGCCGGCCGGCCGATAGCGACGCCGGCAACAGCCGATTGGTCGGGGCAGAGAGATTCTAACTCCCGACTTCCTGCTCCCAAAGCAGGCATTCGTGCTGAAATGTCAAGGAGCATTCCGACTGCTCGCCTCCCGCCGCCGTCGAGCACCTAGGTTACGTCCAGATCGATACGGTCCACGTCATCGAGCGCTGCCACCACCACATCCTGTTCACGCGTATCCCCGCTTATCGACGCGAGGACCTGTATCGGGCCCAAGCCACGGACAAGACCGGTTCGAGTACTGGACGCACGCCCTCTCTTGCGTCCCGACTCGAGACATCACCGACTGCGTGCGCGCGATGAGAAGCGGCTGGCAACGCTCTCGACCTCAAGGCCGACCGTGCGGCCGGCCGCATGTTGATCCAACAATGGACCTGGGTCGGCCGCGGTACGCCAGCCACGCACAAAGGCTGCGATCGGGGCCACCCTCGACCGCTTCGAGCGTTTCCAGCTGGCGCGATGAGGGCCCGCCCAATCAGTAGCAACGCCCGCCCGTGACGTGGTTACCACTCGACGAGTCCGACCCGAAGTGGAAGTTGGAGGTGCTTTGCCCCCGCGAGTTTGGCCCTCACCAAGCCTATCGCCGTTCTCTCCGACCGAATGACAGCCTTGTGTGCTATTGATTTCCCGCGAGGGGCACATGGGCGACGTCGTAACAGCGCTCTCCGGTCAGCCAAGGGTTCGGGTGTTCTTGTCCTACAGCCGAAGGGACGGGGCATTCTGTGCTCGCTTGGCATCTGCTCTAGATGGGCAATTTGAGCCGGTCTACGATCAGTCGACACGGGCCCATGACGATCCCGACACCCGGCTCACAGCCCAGGACGAATGGTGGGCGCAGCTCAAGACCATGATCGCCGCTTGCGACGCCATTGTGTTCGTCGTTTCGCCGAACAGCGCTGCGAGCCCCGTCTGCGACGATGAGATCGCGCATGCGCGGGCGCTGGGCAAGCGCATCATTCCAATCCTTCGTCACGGCATCGATTTCAGCTCTGCGCCCGAGCGGCTGCGCGCGCTCAACGTACGGCTCGACTTCACCGACGATGACGAGTCAGCCTTCCGGCAAGCCGTGGAGAGTCTGTCGCGAGAAATAGAAGTCGATATCGATTGGCATCGGCACGGCGCCCGACTGTCGCGGCTCGCCCAGCATTGGGACGTCGAGGGCCGACCCGAGGGTCAATTGCTGCGAACTGCGGAGATCGTCAAGGCCGAGGCGTGGGCCGCGAACCGACCTCCAAGCGGTCCGGAAATGGGGCCGCTGGTGACTGCATTCATCGTCGCGAGCCGCGACAAAGAGCGGGACGATCTCGAACGCCTACGCACGATCACGGGCCGCGCTTTCGTTAAGCCGGCGCGCGAAGCCCTTGATGCGGGCGAGTGCGATGCCGCGCTCCGCTATAGCGGAGCCGGAACTCTCCTAGGAGAGGACCTTGCAATGGTTCTCACTCCGGAGCGGGGAACGGAGGCGCATTTCCGCCGCGCCGGTTTTGAGGATCGCACCCGATTGCTGCTCCGCGGGCACGGCGCCAAGGTGAGCGCGGCGGCCTTCAGTCCCGACGGGATGCTGGTCGCCACCGCTTCGCACGATCATGCGACGATGCTTTGGAACCGGCAAAGCGGCATCCGCGTACCCCGGCGATTGCAGCGCCAGCACGAAGGAAAGGTCAATGCCTTGGCCTTCAGTCCCGACGGCGCATTGATCCTCACCGCGTCGGACGACGGGACGGCCTGCATTTCCGATGTCATGAGAGGGATTCCGCGCGTCAACCTCACGGGACACGACGGCGCGGTGGTCGGGGCGAGCTTCGATAGCGACGGCGCACGCGTCGTAACGGCATCGGCGGACAAGACTGCAAGGATCTGGGATGCAACCTCTGGAGCGGAGCTATTTTGCCTCGCGGGACATCAAGGCGATGTCACCACCGCATCTTTCAGCGCAGACGGAACGCGCGTCATTACAGCCTCACGCGATGGATGCGCGCGCGTTTGGGACACGGCGACCGGCAAAGAGGTCGCGCAGCTGATCGGGCATGACAGTCAGATCAACACCGCCGTATTCAGTTCCGGTGGGGCGCGTGTCCTGACGGCTTCTCATGATCGAACTTCCCGGCTCTGGGACGCGGTCACGGGCGCGGAAATCCTGGCGCTCAAGGGCCATGAGGGCTGGGTGAATTGCGCGTCCTTCGACGCCGACTGCAGGCGCATCGTCACCGCGTCGCCGGACAAGACGGCACGCGTGTGGGACGCGACGACGGGCGCTGAGCTGACGCGCTTGCAGGGACACAGCGCGTGGGTCAATTGCGCGGCCTTCAGTCCCGATGGCGGACGGGTGGTCACCGCGTCGGACGACAAGACCGCCCGCATTTGGGACAGCGTGGCGGGCAAGGAGATTGCGCGCCTTTCAGGGCATATCAATATCGTCACGAGCGCCGTCTTCGATGCCCGCGGCCGGCATGTCCTCACGACCTCGTTCGACACCACGGCCCGGGTCTGGGATAGCGCCACCGATCACGCGATTGCTTGTTTTCAAGGCTATGAGCGCGACGTCATTGCCGCTCGCTTCACCGCCGGAAACGATGTCGTGACGCTTTCGAACGATGGGAACGTGCGGACCTGGAGCGCCGCCTCAGGCCGCGGCGTGGCCAGCAGGTGCTTTCCCGACGGCGAGGATTACTCAAAGCTCACCGCGCTCAGCCCGGATGGGACGCGCATCGCACGAGTCGACGACGGCGTGGCGCGACTGTTCGATGTATCCTCGGGCGCCGAGGTGGCGCGCTTTGGCCGCAATGACGCCCGCGTCGAGCGTGTGAATTTCAGCCCAGATGGCGCGCATGTCGTCTCGATGGGCGAGGACCACCTGGTGCGGATCTGGAACGCCGACTCGGGCGTGGAAATCGGCCGCCTGAAAACTTCTGGCTTGGTGAAGGCCTCTAGTTTGGGCGCAACTTTGATACTCGTCACGTCCTCGGACGAAACGCCCAGCATATGGGACGTCGCTTCCGGGCAGCAGATCGCGAGACTATCAAAGTCCGGCAATGCTTACGTTCCGATCGAAGCGGCTGCCTTTTCCAACGATGGCTCGCGCCTCGTCACTGGATCGCTCGACACCGGCGCATACGTTTGGGACACCGCGAGCGGGGAGGAGATCGCCGTTCTGGAGGACCATCGCTATGAGGTTAAAGCTCTCGCGTTCAGCCCGGATGGCGCACGCGTGGTCACGGGCGGGACCGATAAGCTTGCGCGCATTTGGGATGCTGAAACGGGCGCTCTGATTGCTCGCTTCACCGGCCACGACGGCTCAATCCTCGCGGTGGGCTTCAGTTCGGACGGCACACGGCTCGTTACGGCGTCGAGCGACACTACTGTCAAGGTCTGGGATGTTGCACGTACTGAAGCGCTCGCCGGTGCACCCAGCCTGGTCCTCGCGGCTACCCTGTCCAACGGCAAAGGCAAGCGGCCAGCCACGGAGGTTCGCGATCTGTTGCTGCAGATGGCCCCGGAGGATCTCTACGAGGGGATGATAGGCGAGCTGACGAAAGGCCTCTCTCAATCAGCAGTATCGGCGGTGATGGACAACATCAATCGACGCCGATGTATGCTGACCCGCTCGCTGGATCAGAATTGCTATCGTGCGCCAAGCCAACGTTCTTGGGACCCGGTCGTGCCCGGGCCCACGCCGCCGACCATCACCTCAACTCCGCCGCCGATTAACGAAGCGGCGAAGGTTGCGCGGCGCGGCCGCTTGGGTCGGGCTGCGGTCGCATTGCTGGTTTTAGCGGCCTTTGCTCTGGGCATGGTTTCGCTGATTGCGCTGGAACGGCTCGATGTTTGGTTGTCCAGATGAGACTCATCGGTCGTCTTCTGAACGTCACTGCCGCTTGTGGCCCGCTCCATCTGACTCCCGACGGAGGCTATCGGATCATTGCGACGATAGAGAACCAAGGACGGCCCGACCTCGACCGGCCGCGTCATGGCGTACACGCCAGTGTCGATCAGCTGGTCCGCTATTCGGGTGACTGCGTCGGCTCCCGGGGTCTCTCGGTTCCGGCCGCCTCGGCGCGGCGTAGCGCCTCGCTGATGCGTTCCGGGGGTCAAGCTGGATCGAATTGTCGGTTAGGTTCCGCCCGCACGTCAACGGCGCGCGTGGATGGTACAGTGCCGACCCGATAACCTGCAAAGGGATAAGCTCTACTCGGGCTTGCTGCCGCAGATGGTGACGCGGTAACCGAGGCGGGAGTGCGGGAAATAATCCCAGAGTGCGTAGTGCTGGGCCGAGCGGTTATCCCAGAAGGCGATCGATTTCTCCCGCCAGCGGAAGCGGCACTGGAACTCCGGCGTCGTCACGTGGGCAAAAAGCATGTCGAGGATGGACCGGCTCTCCTTCTCGCCGAGTCCGTCGATGCGCGTGGTGAAGCCGGAGTTGACGAAGAGCGCCTTGCGGCCCGTCTCCGGGTGGGTGCGCACGACGGGATGCAGTGCACGCGGATATTCCCGGCCCTCCCGCGCCTTCTGGCCAAGCGTGCGGCCGAGCGTGCGCTCGCCCTCGTGCCAAGCCTTCAAGCCGGAGAGAAACGCCTTCATGGGTTCGGAGAGCGCGTCGTAGGCGGCATACATGTTCGCGAACATGGTGTCGCCGCCCGAGGCCGGCAGCCGGCGCATGTGCAAGATCGAACCCATCGGCGGCTCGGAATCGCACGAGACGTCGGAGTGCCAACGGTTGCCGGCGACCGCCTTCGATGTGTCGTCAGCCTTTATGACGAGCACCTCGGGGTGGCCTGGCTCCGACGGCGCGGTCGGGTGGATGTGTAGCTTGCCGAACAGGCGGCCGAACGCCTTCTGCTGGTCGAGGTTTATGTCTTGGTCGCGGAAGAAGATGACGAGATGCTGCATGAGCGCCCGGTGGATCTCCTCGAAGGCCTGGTTCCCGAGCGGTCTCGAGAGATCGACTCCGCGGATCTCGGCACCGATGACGGGCGAAAGCGGCTCGACCTCGATCGTCTCGTAGCCCATCAGCGTCCTCCTCGATTGCTCGACTGAGACCAACGGTATCACAACCGTCGCTGACGACCAGCGCTGCGCGCTGCCGCGGCTTTGATGATGAGCCCGCCTCGTCAGCTCGGTCCGTCTGCTGTCTCATGGGCGCGCGGCTCGGAGGCGAACGTGTCGACGGAGGACTGCTCTCGGACAGAGCTTTCGTGGAATTCCAGGAACAGCGTCGGTTGCTCCGGCAGGGTCAGTTTCGAGTAAGCGTTGCAGATTGCGATCTGCTGCTCGTCAACGAGTTCGACGCGGGCGTGCGGGATGCCGGAGTGTACACCAAGCGCGCGTGATTCGATCGGGCGCTGGCGCGATCGCATCTGCTGCATCAAGCAGTCCACCGGCTTTCGGAACTTCATTTGCATTGAGCGCGAACATTGCGCGCGCCCGAAGGACACGTGCCTTAATCGATGGGTCCAGGGAAGCTCAATTTGCTGCGTCACCTTGGAGCTCATCGAGGCAAGCAACGAGGCGCGATATTCGGCGTTGGCATCCTCGATGCGCTGCCAGACGAGAGCGTCGCGAGAGGCCGATTTGAAATTATTTTGACCCTCAGCGTCTTTGTTCTCTCTTGCAGAACAATGGGGCTTTAGGAGGGAATGCAGTCGATCGAACCAACACGAAAAGCGCCGCGTGCATCCTCGCCTGCGAGCGCCACGCCAAAGCCCCCCGACCTCAGAGTCTGAACACTAGAGCTGCTCGGCAAAGCGCCTGACTTCCGCATAGGTCGCGTCGGGTTGCTCGACATGCGGATAATGCCCTGCACGTTCGATAACGGTGAATTTCGCGCCCGGCACCCGTTCGGCGAATTTACGCCCATAAGTTTGGTCCACGAAGCCATCCCCGGCGCCCCAGATGAACTGCGTTGGAAGCTTCAGCCTGAACAGCCAGCGGTCCAGCGTAGGGTTGTGGAAAAAGGGCTTCCAACTATAAAACGCCTCCGCCTCGCGATCCTGCACTATGGACGCGAGCTCTGAATCATCGAAGCCTGAATAGTCGAACAACCGATGCGCGTCCGTGGCGTAGAGGAGCGCCTGCTTCTCGTCCGGCAGTGCTGCATAGATGTCGGAGATCTCTCGATCGGTCGCCTTGCCGACCTTAACGCCGAGCGGATCGATCAGCACCATCCCAGACAACCTCGTGCTTGACCGGATGGCGATCTCGACCGCGATCCAGCCGCCAAATGACGCGCCGACGAGAAGTACATCGGAGAGGTCCTGCTGCTCGAGATACTCGAGATAAAGCAATGCCAGCTCGTTCACCCCCCGAATGTGATCAGCGAAGCTCACTCCGCCGTAGCCCGGATACTTGGGTGCATGAACATCCCAACTCTCCGCCAGCAACGCGCGCCATCGCAACGACCGATGAAAGCCGTCCCCTCCGTCGAGAAATAGCAGCGGCTTGCCAGCTCCAACCCGCCAAACAGGCAGCTTCATACTGGCAAACTCGACAGTCTGCAGTCCCGTCTCACCGGTCATAGTGCGAGTGCTCCTGGTCCTCATTATTTGTGGCCGCGATGCCTAACAGCGTCACGCCTGCTACGTTGTCGATGAGATCCTGCTTCAAGTTTGCATTCCCCAACGAACGACGGTCCTTCGCTCGATCGTGCGGAATACAACATTTTCTACGAAGAAGCCGAACAGGATAACTGTAAGGAGACCCGCGAAAACGTGCGGGATCTCGAGCAGATTCTTGTTCTGATAAATGTACCACCCGACACCGCCCCGTCCCGAGCTGCTGCCAAATACCAGCTCAGCAGCGATTACCGTGCGCCACGAAAACGCCCATCCGATCTTCATTCCGGCAAGAATGTTGGGGAATGCCCCGGGAATGAGGATGCGCAGCACGAGCAGAAGGTTCGACAACCCGTAGTTTTGACCGACCATGCGCCACGTCGTGCTGACCGCGCGAAATCCGATGTAGGTATTTAGCGCAACGGACCAAAGCACGGCATGGATCAGGACAAACACGATACTGAGGTCGCCGAGGCCGAACCAAACCATGGCAAGCGGCAATAGCGCGATGGACGGAAGCGGATTGAACATCGCCGTCAGGGTTTCGAGAAAGTCGGCCCCAATCCGGGTCGCACTGGCAATGATCGTCAAGACCATCGCGAGCAGGAGGCCAACTACATATCCCTGCAGCAGCAATTTCAGCGTATACCAGATTGCCTTGATCAGTTCGCCACTAACGAGAGAGCCGTAAAGCGCGACCAGCGAAGCGCTCAACGTGGGCACGAGTAGGTCGTTGCTCAGAACCGTCCCGTAGATCTCCCACGCAAGTCCGAGCACAACGAGAATTGCCGTCTTGCGTACGCCGTTGTTGTTGAGAAGCTTCTCCATCGTACCGAGCGGACGCTCTACCACGCCGAAATCTTTGCCCTGAACGGGGTTGACGATCTCAGGGCGAAAGTTATGTACCTCATTGAGCATGTTGAGCGCTTTCGTCCTCGAACAGCATCGAATGTATCCGCTCGGAGAGCCTGCGCCCATCAGGGCCGGCTTCGTCAATACCGCTACTATTGAGCTCGGCTTTGACCTGACCGGGATGAGCGGTCAACAAGAGAATACGGTTGCCGATCTTCACCGCCTCAGGAATGGAGTGTGTGACGAAGATGACGGTAAACCGAGTTTGCTGCCAAAGCTGGAGTAGTTCTTCCTGCATCTTTGTCCGCGTCAGCGCATCGAGTGCCGCGAACGGCTCATCCATCAGAAGAATATCCGGCTCCATTGCCATGCCGCGGGCAATGGCAACACGCTGCTTCATTCCACCGGACAAAGTATGCGGATGGCTGTCGGCGAACTTGGTGAGATTGACCAATTGGATGTAGTGCAGTGCGCGCTCGTCCGCTTCCCGCCGGCCGAGTCGGCCGCTCGCCGTAAGCGCGAAGGCGATGTTCTGCTTGACGGTCTTCCAGGGCAGAAGCTGATCGAACTCTTGGAAGACGAGAACACGGTCCTGGCCTGGGTGCTTGATTATCGAGCCATTGAGCTGGATATTTCCCTCCACGGGACGAATATAGCCGCCGATGGCCTTCAGTAGCGTAGACTTGCCACAACCCGATGGACCAAGAATAACAAAGCGGTCGGCGCGTTTGACCTCGAGGCTGACCCTATAAGTAGCGGTGACAAGGGTTTCGCTCGTCTTGTAGCGCAGTGTGACCCCGTTCACCGTCAATAGCGTTTCGGGCTCGACCATAATCGTCATTGGCCATCCTTGCTGCCGCGAAATGAAGAGCGAGATGCACCTCGCTCTTCCGAATGGGCCCGTCGACTGTCAATTGCCGGGGAGACCTTCCGTCTCGGGGGCAAAGAGGTCAGACCATTTGGCAAGGCGGTTCTTGATTGAACCGACGTCGGCCATGAACTTGGCGTAGCGCATGACGTTCCGAGGGGTCACGTCGAACTTTATGTCGGGATCGTTGAGCACTTCAAGAAGCTCGCTCACCTGCCATCCACGTCCGCCCATGGCGGCATGCAAGATCTCGGCTGCCTGCTGCTTGTTGCTGTTGATGTAGGCATGAGAGTCTCTAAGTGCCTCGAAGACGGCCTTGAAGACTTTCGGGTTCTCTTCGCGGAATTTCTTTGCTGCCACCATAATAGCGAATGACGCCGGGCCGCCGAGAACGTCGTTCGTGGTCTGGATCGTCCGAATCCGAGGATCCTTGCGTTCACGCTGGTGGAATGGCGGCGACGTGTAATGCGCAGTGACGCCAGCGCTGCCGGAAAGCAATGCCACCACGCCATCCGGGTGCTTCATCGCTACCGTGAACGGATCGAAGCGGAAAGTGCTGGCCTCTCCATACTTTTCGCGCGCGTACATCTGCATCACGATCGCGGGAATGGAAATTTTGATCGCAGTTACGGCAACCTTGTCCTTCGCAGTGAGGTCATCGATCGTCTTGAGATGTGAGGCACTGGTGTTGAGATACATCGGCTGGGAGTTGATCGACCCCACGCCAATCACGTCCAGCTTGCCTTTCGTGCGATCCCAAAGCGTCAGCATGCCGGGGATGCCGCCGGAAATGAACTGCGCGGAGCCAGACAAGAGCGCATCGTTGACTGCGCCCGACCCGCTGATGTTGACCCACTTGGCGGCGACCTTGATGCCTGCCTCATTCCCCTTTTTCTCGACGAGCTGCAACTTTTCCATGACCATCAAAGGCAGGAAGCCCACGCCATCGCCGCGCGTGATGATCACCTCGCCGACTTCCGCGCGAGCTGACGGAACCGAGCTGATCAGCATCAACAAGACAATCAGCCAAAGTGATCTTCTCATCGTGTCCTCCCGATAGATTTTATTTGATTGCGTCGTGGTTGATCGGTGCATCGCAAGCTGCGTAGCCCGCCGAGTGTTCTTATTGTATTATGGTCCGATTGACAGTCAACCTCGGGATCACCCAGGTTCGATGCCCAGGAGTTGGACACTATGAGCAGCAGCACTGCGGTCATTGTCGGTGGGGCGTCGGGCATAGGTCTCGCCGTCGCTCGACGTTTCGCTATGGATGGCGCGAGCACGATAATCATCGACATCAACGCGGAGGACGTCGATAACGCCGCTGACATCGTGTCCGCGTATGCGAAGACGCGGGTTCTCGGCCTTGTGGCCGATGTTCGCAGGGGGGCTGAGCTGGCAGCGGCCTTCTCTCAGAGCGCCTCTCAGCACGGCACAATCGATTCTCTCGTCGTAACGGCGGGCGTCCTGAGGCCCGGTCTCCTCGCCCAAATAAGCGACGCAGACTATGATCTGACGTTTGACGTGAACACCAAAGGCTTCTGGAGCAGCGTCAGAGCTGCTTTGCCGCATCTGTCGCCAACCGGATCCTGCATCGTCGCGATTTCGTCCGCCTCCGGGCAGCGGCCGAAAGCCAGCAATGGCGCCTATTCGGCATCGAAGGCAGCTCTTCAATTCCTCGTACGGGCCTTTGCGCTCGAGCTCGCCTCACAAAACGTGCGCGTGAACTGCGTAGCGCCAAGCACGATCGAGACGCCGCTCATTGCCGAATACACCGCGTCGCGTGCGGCGGGCGGATACACGCCGTCCGCCCCGCCGCCCATCGGCAGGCTTTGCTCACCAGAGGACATTGCCAATGCGATCGCCTTCCTGTGCGCAGACGGCGCGGCATTTATCACGGGCACAACGATCAGTGTCGACGGCGGGTTGACTGCCGGCATCCCACTCCAACGGTGAGGTGTCACTGAACGACGAAGCCGCCGTCGATCACGAGTTCAGCGCCCGTGATGAAGGAGGCTTCATCCGACGCGAGAAACAGTATCCCATGCGCCACCTCGATTGGGAGACCGGTGCGACGCAGCGGGGTCAGCGGAACCTTGGTCTCCTGGATCCCAGCGGAAGATCCATTTCGCATAGGTGGCATGAAGCCGGGATGCACAGAATTAACGCGCACGCCGGAGGGCCCGTATCGGCAAGCCGCGGCTTTCGTGTAGTGCCGAACGGCTGCCTTCGACGCCGCATAGCCTGGATGACTCTCACTGTGCGCGACAATGCCGATGATCGACGAGACATTGACAATTGAACCACGCCCCGCGGCACGCATGACGGTGGCGGCGTGCTTTGTTCCGAGGAATACGCTTTGCGCATTGGTCGTCATGAGCTGCTGCCAGCCCTCCAGTTTGTCGTGGTCGCCGACCGTCTTGCCGCCGATGCCCGCATTGTTCACCAGCACGGACAGCTGTCCGAACATTGCGAGAGTCCGTTCGATCAGGCGGACCCAGTCGCTCTCGCGAGTCACGTCGCACTGGACGAACTCCGCCCGGCCGCCCGCGGCATTGATCGACGCCGCGACTGGGACAGCCTCTTCGTCCGACTGGTCTGCAATCACCACAGCGGCGCCCTGCACTGCAAAGAGCCGCACCGTTGCCTCCCCGATGCCGCGCGCCCCACCCGTCACGATGGCAACTTTGCCCTGCAAGCGACCGCTCATCCCTGCCTCCTGATTAACAGTGGGATTGTATGATTATCAGACAGTGTGCTTGACTGGCAATTTGAAGTCATCCATGTTTTTATGCCCCGTCAGCGCGCCGCGGGATACTCGATCGGCTATGGAGTGCTCTGATGAAGGTGTACTATTTCTGCGAGATGTCCTTTCATCCAGCGTGGGACAAGGGGCAGTACATCCGCAACGAATTGCCGAGCAAGCATTACGATCCTCAGTTGGGATCGGAACTCTACAACCGCTTCCTCGATGAGTACGCGCTGTGCGACGATCTCGGCCTGAACATCATGATCAACGAGCATCACAGCACTGCGACATGCCTCAATGTCGCGTGCGCCATCCCCCTTTCGATCCTGGCGCGGCAGACGAGACGGGCGCGGCTGCTCGCGCTCGGAATGCCGATTGCCAATCGTCTCGAGCCTCTCCGCGTCGCTGAGGAGTTGGCACTGATCGATGTGATATCCAAGGGTCGGCTGGAGATGGGGCTTGTCAAGGGCTCGCCATATGAAGTCTTTCCCGCGAATAGCAACCCCGTCGGTATGATGAATCGCTTCTGGGAAGCTCACGATCTTATTTTGAAGGCGATGACGACCCATACAGGTCCATTCAATTGGGAAGGTACCCATTTTCAATATAGAAACGTGAACTTGTGGCCGCGCCCGTATCAACAGCCGCATCCACCGGTCTGGATCACGGCCAGCAGCCTCGAAACAGCGCGCGTCATTGCGGAGAAGGGCTACGTGCTGGCAACGCTGAACACCGGCTATGCGCGCACGCGCCCCCTCTTTGACGCTTACCGGGCAGCTGCCCTTAGGACCGGAAATTCAACAGCTGACGACCGCTTTGCGTATCTCGCGCTGGTCGCAGTCGGCAAGTCGAATGCAGAAGGCTTCAAGCGCGCTGACAAAATTGTCGACTACATCCGGAACAGCGGCCGCGTTGCACCCCAGTTTACTAATCCACCCGGCTATGCGTCGAGGGAATTCAACGTCCGATCGCTGAAGGCCAGCGGCAGGCCCTCGTCGCCCGACAATGCTGTAACCTCGCGCACTGGAGAAAAGATCACGAAGGACGCCTTTACAGTCGAGTCATTGATCGACGCGGGCGTGCTCTTCGCCGGAGATCCCGACACAGTATTCGATCAAATCCGGAACTTCTATGGTTATGCTGGGGGTTTCGGAAACCTGCTCATGATGGCTCAGGGCGGGTGGTTAAGTCACGCAGAAACCGTTGAAAATATCACCCTGTTTAGCAAGGAGGTGTTGCCGCGGCTATCTGAGTTGACAAGCGATGGTGTCCGACAGCGCAAAGAGAACGCAATATGAGGTGCTTTCAGATTATGTCGGTGGGCGGCGATCGAGGCGCCGGCTCGGCTCGGGGAAGAAGGAAGTGAGCTGCGTCTAGATGGGAGTATCCTTCGATCCTCTGGCGCTTTCGTGAGCGACCTAACGGGCAAACGTCCGGACTTAGCCATGGGTAAGCATCGAGGCCGCGGTCTGCTCTCGCATGTAAAGGGCTGGGCCACTTGGCCTCAGGCTGGCGATTGCCGTGCGAAAGATGGTATTAGCGTTCTCCGTGGCCGTTTGAGTTCGCCCGACACGCGGGAAGGGCGTTGACAATTCGCAGGCGCCTTGGAGGCCCCCTTTGCCAGCAGAAGCCGCAGTCGCGCAAGAATTGCGTATCGAGAGGATCGCCGCTCCGCTTCGCCAGAGCGTCACTGAGAGCATCCGCTTTGCTATCGCAATAGGCCGGTTCAAGGCCGGCGAGCGGCTCCCCGAGCGCAAGCTTTGCGAGATGACTGGCGTGAGTCGCACGCTTGTTCGCGAGGCATTACGCCAGCTCGAATCGGAGAGATTGATCGAAGTTGTGCCCCACCGGGGCCCCGTGGTTGCGAGACTGACAATTGAGCAGGCGGAAGGGATTTATCAGGTTCGCAAGGAACTGGAAGGCTTGGCTTTTCAGCTCTTTGCCGAACGTGCGACGCCGGACCAGCTGCAAGACCTGATGGGCGCTTTCAAGAAACTGAAAAAGGCGTTCAAGTTCACTGATCCAATGGCACGGTTGCTTGCTAAGAATGAATTCTACGACTGTCTTTGGCGTGGGACTGGAAATGAGGCGTTGGGCGACAGCCTTCGAATGCTGAATGCCAGAGTCATGCTGTTGCGAGTCACGTCCATGCGACTTCCGCGCCGAGTAGCGGGAAGCCTGCTGGAGCTAGCGGAGCTGATGAATGTACTGGGTACTCAAGATGGCAACGCAGCCCGCGCCCTCGCGGAGCGACACGTCGAGAATGCGGCCCGTTCGGCTCTGGAGCTGTTAAGCTCGCAGCAACTGCTCGCGTCGCTGAGCGACTCTTAGTCGATGATCCGAGGGACGGACCAAAGCGCCGGCGCCCGATAACGGCTCTCGCATGTGTTTGGTGGACGTTATCGCCTCCCTCGGCCACGCCGGCCCAAGGCGTGAGTCTTGGGGGCCGCGTGGCACACGACTGTTCAGTGTACTTTTAGGGTAGTCGATGACAGCGGCGTTGAAGTCGGTCGGGTTCTCATAGGGGAGGCCATGTGTGGCATTGCGGATCACCACCACCTTTGAGCCCGCGATCGCGATTGATAACACCTCGACATTCGCCATGAAATTAGAATGCGTGTCGGCGCCGGAGAGAAACAAGGTCGGCGTGCGAATAGTTGCGATCGTCGCACGCGAATAAAGGCGGCGCTGCTCGTTGCGTTGTCCCGGCGTGATGCGCGCATTGGCGCGGCTGATTGCCTTACGCTCTTCATGACGGCGCTCCCAGGGGCTAGGTCCGCCCATATGCTCTGCGACGACCTTCAACCCGCCCTCCTCGTCACCCGCCGCAACCAGATCGGCCGGCGCCGTGAAGCGCCGGCCTGCCCAGCTCCGCCAGGCTTGCCGCCTAGGCTCTCGTCGGGTTCACCCCCGAGTTCGGCCAGAATCAGCGCGCGCAGAAGCGCTGGAATTCGTTCGCCGACTGCGAACGCGTCGAGCATCTCTTCGCACTGTACCATTTGCGGTCATCCGATACGTCGCGCACGTTTGGTCAGAATGATACTGTTCGTGAACGTCGACGATCTCTGGGCTGGCGAAACTTGGAGGTCAGCACGCGTCCTGGGAGTGGGATTATTCGCATCGCACCTTATCAGGGAGAGCAGAGATGGTGATGAAGGTCGAACGGTTCCAGCCAGCGGGCCTGGACATTCGGATGCAGGACGGCAAGGCCGCCTATTCTCACGTGGTCACCGTGACCGGACCGGGCAAGCTAATCTACACCGCTGGCCAACTCGCGCGCGACGCCGACGGTAAGATTGTCGGTCCCGGCGACATGCGCGCGCAATTGGAGCAGACGTTCACGAACCTGGATGCCTGCCTCAAGGCAGCCGGCGCCACCTGGGCCGATGTGGTCAAGACCAATACTTTCGTCACCGACTACGAAGCCTTCTCGCAGTGCCGCGACGTGCGCATGCGCTATCTCAGCGTCGCCACTCCAACCAGCACGACGATCGAGATCAGCCGATTTGCCCAGCCCGAGGCGATGGTCGAGATCGAACTGGTCGCCGTGGTGGAGTAGCGGTCCAGTATCCGGCAAACTGCTCATGGCCGTTGTGGATCAGGAAGCGGTCATCTGGCGATGAGGGATCGGCTATGTAGTCAAGGTCGCTGAGCATGTCCGTTGCTGGGGATGGTCTTACCGAAGTCGGGGTGCGCTCGATGCGTGCACCTGCGCTGAAGCGGACACTATCGGCTCCGCTTCGGGGGCCGCCTGCTTTCCTCTTTGGATTTCAACATCGCCGCCGCAGCGGGCATTGGTTGTTGAGATTTGAACAACTCGACGAGAAACGCCGCGAGCGCTCGCACGCGCGGCCTTCGCCGAACGCCCCCGTGATAGATGAGCCAATGGCCCATGCTGGGCAAGTGACGAGGTGCCGGGAGCGCCCTTAGCGATGTGTAGCCG
Organism: Hyphomicrobiaceae bacterium; assembly: GCA_050187415.1. Taxonomy (GTDB): domain Bacteria; phylum Pseudomonadota; class Alphaproteobacteria; order Rhizobiales; family Hyphomicrobiaceae. The sequence goes on from JBFWXN010000062.1 coordinate 28,774, forward strand.
CTGGCAACGAAGTGAGGCATCAACGCAGCTCCTAATCCGGCTCGCGCGGCCTCTATCAATACTTGCATAGCATTTGAGCTAAGCAGACATTGTCTCTCTCAACGAGACCCGCAAGATGGCGTTCGAGCGACGTACTGCCATGACCATCTTCATACGCCAGAAAGCGTTGCTCGTCGAAAGAGCGTCTATCTGACGATGACAGGTAGAAGCCGAAAGCAATCTGGCCCACGAGAAACCAGCCCGGACACGCGAGACGACGGGACGATTCTGGCGGCCGTCGTTTGAGGCGAGGCGCTGCCTTTTGCTTGGCGGTGGTTGGCGAAGAGGCAGGTCCTGTATTGTCATTCGCCGGCATTTGGCAACGCTGGCGCGGCTCCGTGAAGACGGACGGGCTGAACGTCGAGTTAGATGTCTTCAGTTTCATGAAGACAGTGCCAAACGCGACGACCGCAAGGATCAATCACGAGCGTGCCCGGCGCTTATGACGACCGATGCTGAGCGCGACGCAAGGCTCATTGGCAGCACGGATGAGTGCCACCATTCGTCCGATCGAGGGTGAGCGGCTCTGCATCGTACAGGCGAGCCTGGAAAAGCGCGACCTACTAAATGGTACAGCTGTCGAGTCATTGTTTCGAAAGGCAGTTTCGGCGCCGACCAATCTGGCTTGTTCTCGGCTCGAGCGAGACGGGCCACAGGCTCGATGTCGGAATGAAGCCCAACGAATTCGTCGAAGTGCCTGGGGACGGCGCGCTGCAAGTCTTTGAAAAACATGGTCGGGGCAGAGAGATTCGAACTCCCGACTTCCTGCTCCCAAAGCAGGCGCTCTACCAGGCTGAGCTATGCCCCGTGACCGATGTCTCGATGTGCCCGGTTCGCTGGCCCGCGTCAAGACGGTTGCTGCGATCGAAGGGTTGGCGGCTGCAGCCACGGCGCCGGCCGCAGATCTCACTCAGGGTTTCGCCCCGAACAGCTTATGGATCACCTTGTCGCCGGCCTTGAGCTGGATTTGCCGCGCCATGCCGGCTTTGAGCTCGAGAACGGCCGCCACATCGCCATTGGAGGCGATGACTTTCTCCGAGAACGGCTCCGTATGGGCTTCGACGCGGTGCACGATGCCATCCTGCCGGATGAACACCATATCGAGAGAGATGTAGGTGTTACGCATCCACATCGTCGCCTCCTGGGGAGGCGCATAAGGAAACAGCATCCCAGCATCGTCGGCGAGGGTGCGCCGAAACATGAGGCCGCGCGCCTTTTCGGCAGGGGTTTCGGCCACCTCGATGTGGAACGTGTGGGTTCCGCTCGCCGTGATCAGCTTGATAACGTCCGTGCGCATCTCGGCCCGCAGCGAAACCGCACCCGTGAATGCAAGCGCCAGGTGGGCGAACAGAAACAGGGCCGCGACGATCGCAGCCCTGTGGAAGAATGTCGAACTCACTCGGTGCATGCAACTCGCTTCGATCTGCCTGAACCTCGTGAGCGTATGTGCCGGATCGCAGTTGATCAGTGCGACTGCAACGTCGGGGTCAGGCCGTCCGGCCGCAGTTCGGCAGCCATGCAGCCCTTCTCGCCCATGCCCCAACGGACTTGAACGATCTGACCCGGACGCAGCTCGGTGAAGCCGAACCGGCGCAACGTCTCCATGTGGCAGAAGATATCAGGGGTTCCATCGCCACGAGTCAAGAAGCCAAAGCCGCGGACCCGATTGAACCACTTCACCATGGCCCGCTCCCAGCCACTCTCCGGCGTCACAATGACATGCGTCCGCTGCGGAAGCTGAGAGGGGTGGATGGCCGTGCTCTCGTCCATGCTGAGGATGCGGAAGGCCTGCATGCCTTTCGGCCGGCGCAGAACCTGCGCGTGTACCCGAGCGCCCTCGTAGGCAGTCTGATGGCCGCCTGCCCTGAGGCAGGTTACATGCAGGAGAATGTCCGGCAGTCCATTGTCTGGAACAATGAATCCGTAGCCTTTGGAGGCATCGAACCATTTGATCGAGCCCGCAATCTCGAAGACTTCGAGACCGCCAGCAACATCGCCACTGAGATCCTCGTTCAGTGACTCCGGTGCGTCCGGAGGCATCTTCGTTGCGTCCCCCATTCGAAACCCCGCTTACTTTCAACGTTTTGAACTCGAGAAGTTGCCCGGCCCTA
>JBFWXN010000063.1:0-30266 GCA_050187415.1 Hyphomicrobiaceae bacterium
CACCATCCCTGGCTCGCTCAGTGCCGACGCACGCACAGAGCACCATCTTCAGAATATCGCAGGTGGGGTCAAAATTGCGCGCCGATTACCCCAAAACAGGGGTCAAATTTGCACGCCGGTTCACACCCACGCCATCAACGCCGGCCTGCCGCCCGACGTCCAGAACGCCTACGTGCAGGTTGGGAGACTTCTCACGCTCCTTCTCGAACAGGAGCGCACCCTGCGCCAGCCGTGAGGACACGCCCCGATGGTTCCAAAGATCCACCCGCGCGGTAAGAGCTTCAAGGAGGCGTGCAGATACATACTGCACGACCCCGGACAGGACACCCGCGAGCGCATCGCCTGGACGATGACGCAGGAGCTTGGCGACGTTGAACCTGACGATGCCTGGCGGCCGATGCACAAGACTTGGACGCGCCGGAAGGCGCTGAAGATTGCGAACGGCATCCCCACGACCGGCCGGGATAACACCGAGCCCGTGTTCCATTATTCGCTCGCCTGGCACAAGGACGACAAGCCGACCCACGAGCAGATGAAGGCAGCCGCCCTGGAAACGCTCAAGGTGCTGGGCTTGGGCGGGCATCAGGCCGTCATGGCCGGCCACAACGACAAGGACCACATGCACGTCCACATCGTGGTCAATACCGTGCATCCGGCAACGGGCAAGACCGCTCAGTTGCGCTTCACCAAGGAAAAGCTCTCGCGGTGGGCCGAGGCTTATGAGCGCGAGCACGGCATCCACTGCGAGGAGCGGATCACGAACAACGCCGAGCGCGACAGGTTGAAGGAAGAGCGGCGGCGTTCTGCGGCGGAGCGCCAACGCGATCCGACCGATGTGCTGATCGGGAGGCATCCTGATCCCTCGCGGCAGCTCATGGCGGCAGGTGATGGGCCGCAGAAAGCCAGGAGCCCGTATGTTCCGGTGAAACACCGCGCGCCGACCCGCAAACAGTGGTTCGAAAAGCAAGAGGTCGTCGCGCAGATGCGGGCGATGCGAAAGACCCTCGACGCGGGGCTCAAGATTGAGCGGAGCGCTACATCGCAGCGCCAGGCAGAGCAACGCGACGCGCTCGACGCCGCGACCGAAGCGAAGGTCGAGACCGCCCGTGCGCAGGTGCGGGACCGCTACCGGCCAAGGTGGCGCAGCCTTTATCGATACCAGAAGCGGGAGGAACGGCATGTCGCCCGCATCTCGGGCAACCTCTTTGAGCGCGCGGCTTTCGTATTCGAGAACCAGGAGCGCCTCGGCGGTTCGGCCAAGATGACGCCGAAGAGCATGCTGCAACTTATTCTCTCACCGAAGCGCCTGCAGAAGCGCGTCGCCGACCTGCATCTGCGTGAGCGCCGCGAGATGGCGCGCGAGGAGAAGACCGAGAAGAAGCAACTGACCGACGGCATTCTCGATCACCACAAGCGTGCGATGCACCTCATGCAGGAGCGGCACACGGCCGAACGGCAGCGCGAGAAGAGTGACCAAGCGCTGCAGCGTTCAAGCATCTCGTTCGATCTCGCCAAGGCGGCGCTTGCGGACGCACGTTCAAACCTGCCTCGACCGTTTGTGCGGGACGTCGATCCGAGGCCAGAGCGACAGCCGATGCCGCTCCCGGAGCGCGCTCCGCCTCCCCTGCCGCCGCGTGGAGCGCCGCCCCCGGCAGTCCAGGAGCAGTTCCGTGAGGCTGCCCCTGAGCCGCCACCGCCGCCGATGGCTTCTCAATTCGATCGCGCAGCTGAGCCGGATCCGCCTCTCTCACGCGCCGAGCAGATCCGCCGCGATATGGCCGAGTGGCGCAAGCGGAACGAGGGGAAGGACTTCGGGCGGGAGCTGTAGGGGTTTAATAATTGCCAAGTTTGCTCACTATGCCTAAGTAAACTCATGGTTTCGTAAACTTGCATTCAGTTTATGATTATGCTAGTTTGCTAAGTATGACTAAGCAAACGTCGGCTTCTGTAAACTGGCTCGAACGGCATCTCCCCGAGGGAATCTTGGTCGATTCCGGCTGGCTGTCCAATGCCGGGTTCTCATCGAGCCTGCGGACCCAATACGTGAGCGCAGGGCGGCTGGAACAGCCGGCCCGGCGCGTCTACCGCCGTCCGCGCGGCAGCCTCGACTGGCAGCAGGTTGTGATCTCCCTCCAGACTCTGCTCGGCCACGACCTTCTCGTCGGCGGACGCAGCGCCCTCGACCTCCTGGGTTTCTCTCACTACGTCGAGCAGACAGTGCGCGAGATCTATCTCTATGGCCCGAAGCCGCCGCCGACCTGGCTCGCCACGCTGCCACTTCCCACGAAATTCATCTACCGCAACGACGCCCGGCTCTTCGAGACGTTCAAGGCCTCCACAGCACCGCACAGCCTCACCCCCGACGCCGATCGCAAGGCCAGCCGCCGGGAGGATATCGCGACCCAATCCTGGGGGCCCTGGCGATGGCCGCTCATGCATTCCTCGCCCGAGCGGGCCTTCCTCGAACTCCTTTACGAGATCCCCGATGGCGAGACCTTCCACAACGCCGACATGGTGATGGAAGGTCTGAGCACGCTCAGCCCTGCAAAGCTCCAGGCCCTCCTTGCCGACTGCCACAACGTGAAGGTCAAACGCCTCTTCTTCTTCTTCGCCGACCGGCATCAGCACGCATGGCTCAAACGGATCGACCGCAAGGCCGTCGATCTCGGTCGCGGCAAGCGCATGATCGCCAAGGGTGGCCGCTATGAAAAGAGATACCTGATCACCGTTCCCGGAGACCTCGATGGCCCTCACTGAGAACTACCGGCGTCAGGTCGATCTGCTGCTGCGGACCATTCCGCATGTCGCAAAGGAGAAGTGCTTCGCCCTGAAGGGCGGGACGGCGATCAACCTATTCATCCGCGATCTGCCGCGACTGTCCGTGGACATCGACCTTACCTATGTTCCGCTTTCGAGCCGCCCCAAGGCGCTTGCCGCCATCGACAAAGCCATGGCGCGGATCGCCGGACGCATCCGCAAGGGCATCAAAGGATCGCACGTCCATGAGACCCGCCACGACGGCGCGGTGACCAAGCTCGTGGTGCGCGAGCGCGACGTGCAGATCAAGATCGAGGTGACCCCCGTCCTTCGCGGCTCGGTCTATGAGCCCGGGTCCAGAAGCGTCTCGTCGGCCGTGGAGGACATGTTTGGTTTCGCCGAAATCCAGGTCGTGTCGTTCGCCGACCTCTACGCCGGCAAGATTGTAGCGGCGCTCGACAGGCAACATCCGCGCGATCTGTTCGACGTTCGCGACCTGCTCGCCAATGAAGGCATCGACGACGAGCTGCGGAATGCGTTCATCGTCTATCTGTTGAGCCACACTCGTCCGATGTCGGAAGTGCTCACGGCAAGGCCCAAGGACATTGCTCGCGAGTTCGAGCAGAACTTCCAAGGCATGACGACTGAACCGGTCGCATTGGAAGAATTGCTCGCTGCGCGGACAGCACTCGTGGAGGCCATTGTCGGCAACATGCCCGACGGGCACCGTCGCTTTCTCGTATCGTTCGAGCGAGGCGAACCGGATTGGTCACTTCTGGACATCAAGAAAGTAGACAAGCTGCCCGCCGTAAAATGGCGACAGCAGAATCTCGACAAGATCACGAAGAACAAGAGGGCGGAACTTGTGGCCCAGCTCGAACACGTCCTGGGGAAGGATGTGACGCCGTCTCAGCTCACCTTGATGCCAGAGAAGAGCAAGCCGTCGAAGCCGGCGCGGAAGCGGAAAAGCAAATGACATCGAAAGAGGCGCGGTGACATGACGAATACTTTGCACGGGCTCATCAACGAGCTTGCCAACCGCTCCCCGGCGATAGCCAAGATGAATCTCGCCTCATCAATTGCCGATGCGACCTTGAGCGGAAAATTACTTAACCTCGCCAACAACAAGCCTGATCTGGACCGTGTGAGCCGTGCGGTGGAGGTTTTGCTCGCCAAGGGCGGACTATCTCCTGCCGACGCCGAAACCTCGGTTCGACAACTCGTCTCGGAACGGCATTTCTACGGAGCATTCTGCGAGCTTGCCACGTACGATTGGCTCGACCGGCACGACGTCGCCTTCCAGGCTCAGGTCAAGCTTGCGGGTAGCGAGGTTCTCAATCCCAACGGCTGCACTATCGACGGCCAATTCACCGTGATTGACGGATATTTCGACATCAAAGGGATGGGCTTTGAAGCCTACGTCGCCGAACAATTCAGGGACGCGTTGGAGAAGCAGCTTCCGGGTTTCGACGTCGTTGTTGATGGGCCGATGGACATTGCCGTGAAGGATATTGAGGCCCATGCGTTTAGCCAGTTGCCAGCCTTGAAGACTAAGCTGGCCAAAGGCGGGATCGAGAGCATTCCAGATCTTGGCTGGACTGTTCGTGCCCAACAACCGCAGCGCGTCACCACATCCACCCATACGACAGACCCATACCTCCAAGCTGCAGAAAACAGGTATTACCCTTTCAAGACGGCCGGCCAGTTCTCGCGCAAAGCACCGTTTGTTCTGATCTTCACCTATTCGCACCAGTTCAATCAGTCGCTGTCGGTCAACTTTGCCGGCATGTCCGACATCATGTTGCGATCGCTGGCCAGGCGCGCGTTCATCCAGCTGACGGCGGATCAGAGCCCAGCTGCAACCCATGACAAGCAGGTGGCTGCGGGGACCCTGATCGCTGACGCGGCGAAGCTGCTCTCAGGCCTGTTGTTTATAAATAGCGATAGCGACGAAGCCTGGCTGTTCGTAAACCCGCGGGCCACACACAAGCTGACCGAGTACCATCTCAAGCAACTCTTCGACTTCAATCTGCCGGCGTCGCTCGCTGTCGATGACTTCGCTCACGACAACTATTGAGCGACTTCAATGGGCCAGCAACGAGCGCCCTCTGTCACGCACGCCATCGAAAGCAGCGCCATGGTGCAGCATCCCTGAACCTGCCCGAGCACGCATCCGTGCGTGACAGGTGCGTGACAGCGGTCGGAGTGTTTCTGAGGGGAAGGTCTAAGTATTTGATTTTCTTGGTGGAGCCGAGGGGAATCGAACCCCTGACCTCTGCAGTGCGATTGCAGCGCTCTCCCATCTGAGCTACGGCCCCGGAAGCCCGGCATTTACGGTCCCGGTTGTGTGGTTGTCAAGCTGGGTGCCTGCGCACGGCAAGGAGAGCGAGCCTCCGGGCGCAGGGGATGGAGACCGCCGGCTCGCTCGGGAGGGCCCGCCTGTCGGTCCGCGCCCGGGCATCTTTGGCGGAAGCAACGTCTGCTTCACAACGACTTCAGGATTGCATCCGCGCGCGGCCGCCGCACAGGGCCCTCCGAGCACTTTGCCGTCACGGCGACGATGGCTGCACTTGCGGCAATGCGGCATGGTCCTTTAATTGGAAGCGCCGATCCGGGCTCTAGACGCGAGATACCATGCTCGAGCTTCTCAGTTTTATCAGCTACCTGATCACGCTTTATACGTATGTCGTGATTGCCGGTGTCATCATGAGCTGGCTGATCAGCTTCAACGTGATCAATCTCTACAACCCGATTGTGCGGACGATCTGGGATGCGATCAATGCAGTGACCGAGCCATTGCTGAGGCCCATCCGGCGCCTCGTTCACCGATTGCTGCCGGACCTCAGGGGGATCGATATTTCGCCCATATTCCTGCTTCTGGGCTGCCTCTTCGTGCAGTCGGTCATCATCCCGAACATCGCCAAGCTGTTCATATGATGCGGTTCGCTGGGGCGAGCGCGGCGGACGTACCGTGGCGGATCGTTGCTGCGGGGCTTGCAGTACGCGTGCGGGTGACGCCCAAGGCGTCGCGGGATGCGATCGAGGGGATCGAGCTGACGGGTGATGGGCCGGCATTGAAGGCGCGCGTCAGGGCTGTGCCCGAAGGCGGGGCCGCCAACGCCGCGATCGAGGCGCTGCTGGCGAACTGGCTGGGCGTGGGTCGACGGTGCGTTGCGCTCACCGCGGGGGCGAAGTCCAGGGTCAAGACGCTGACGGTCGACGGAGCGGGTCCGACGCTTGCTGTGGTCGCGGCGGAGCGCCTTGCCGAAAACCAGAAGCGCAAGCCGGGCGGGACGGAGGGAGGCGATGCCTGAGGCGAAGCTGATCGATGGCAGGGCCATTGCCGAAGTACTGAGGCAAGACGTGGCCCGAGGTGCCGCCGCGTTCGCGAGCGCTGCGGGCCGGCAACCGGGGTTGGCGGTGGTGCTTGTCGGAGACGACCCGGCGAGCCACGTCTACGTGAAAAGCAAGGCCCGACAGACGATCGAGGCCGGCATGCGATCGATTGAACATCGGCTTGCGGGCGACACGGATCGGGCCACGCTGCTGCGGCTGATCGCCGATCTCAACGCCGACCGCACGATCGATGGCATCCTCGTGCAATTGCCGCTGCCGGAAGGGCTCGATGCAGGGGCGGTGATCGAGGCGATCGACCCGGCCAAGGATGTCGACGGGTTCCATCCGATCAATGCCGGCCGCCTGATGACGGGGAGGCCGAGCCTCGTGCCGTGCACGCCGCTCGGCTGCGTTCTGTTGGCAAAGTCGGTTTCACCCAATCTGCAAGGGTTGGAGGCAGTCGTGCTCGGTCGCTCGAACATCGTCGGCAAGCCGGTGGCGCAACTCCTGCTCGCGGAAGACTGCACGGTCACGATCGCACACTCGCGAACGCGCGATCTCCGCGATGTCGTCCGGCGCGCGGATCTGGTCGTGGCGGCGGTGGGACGGCCCAACATGGTGCGGGGCGACTGGATCAAGAGGGGCGCCATCGTTATCGACGTAGGCATCAACCGGATTGCTGGAGAAGATGGCAGCAAGGGCCGGCTGGTTGGCGATGTCGCATTCGAGGAGGTGTCGCAGGTGGCGGCTGCGATCACCCCTGTCCCCGGCGGAGTCGGGCCGATGACCATTGCATGCCTGCTGCGCAACACGCTCGATGCCGCGCGCCGCAGGAGCGGCCTCGTCTCGTCAATGATCGACACACCGCTCGCCGGTCCGCTCAGCGGCTGAAGTCCACCGCCGTCGTGTTGGCCCCGCAGACGATCACACCGACGCGCTCACCGCGGGCAGGGCGGTAGGCGCCGGAGATGAGAGCTGCGAGCGCGGCAGCGCCACCTGGCTCCGCGACGACGCGCAGCTTTTCCCACAGACGCACCTGGGCGGCACGAATGGCGCCATCGGATACCAGCGCGACGCGGTCGACGAAGGACTGGGCCATGGGGAACATGAGCCGGCCCACCTGCTTCGGAGCGAGAGAGTCGGCCGCGATCCCCTCCTGCGGCGCGTCGACCGGCTGGCCGGCCGCCAAAGCCATGGCCAGCGTCGGGGCGCCCTCGGGTTCGACGCCGACGAGGCGGATGCGCCCCCGATACCACGCCGCTATGCCACCGATGAGCCCGCCGCCGCCGACCGCCACGAGGAGCGTGTCGAGATCCGGGGCCTGCTCTTCCAGCTCCAGCCCGAGCGTTCCCTGGCCGAGGATTGTCGCGGGCTGATCATAGGCATGAACGGAGCGGGCGCCCGTCTCGTCACACCAAGTCTCGCACAGCGCCAACGCGTTGGTGTAACGCTGCCCCTCGACGACAAGATGCGCGCCGGCCTCGCGGATCCTGGCGATTTTCGCGGCGGACGAAATCGTCGGCACGAAGACGCGTGCCGGAACGCCCAATGCTTGCGCCGCAAAAGCGACGGCCGCTCCATGGTTGCCGCCCGAGGCGGCAGCAACGCCCGCAGCCGGAATTGTGCCCGAAGTGAGGTTGGCGAAGGCGCCTCGTGCCTTGAACGATCCCGAATGCTGCAGGACTTCGAGCTTCAGTGTCAGGCGAAACGTCGTCAGCCCGATCTCGGCAGCGTCGAGCTGCAATATCGGTGTGCGTCGCAGATGCCGCTCGATCCGCGCGTAGGCGGCTTGGATCGATGCCGGTTCGAGGACAGCGCGGGCCGGGTCGTCGGAGTTCATAGCTGGGCCAACCTCTGGCGTTGTTGGATCTCGGATCGCTGCGGGTTGGGACAATGAACCGGTGTCCCTCCGAAAATATACGCACTGACACGCGCGAGCCATGAGCGCTAGCGTGGCATTGCAAGCGCCCCATCGGGCAATGGCAAAAAAAGAAGATGTGCTCCGGGAGTTAACGATGAGACGAAGTTCATGGCTCGCTACGGCTGCTTTGGCCGTTAGCGTCACACTCGGCTGCGCGCTGCCGGCAGCCGCACAATCCAGTCAAAAGCTGCGCTTCCAGGCGAGCTTCCCCGCCTCCAGCTACAGCTTCGACAACTTCAAGTTCTGGGCCGACCAAGTCAAGCTGATGTCCGGCGGACGTCTCGAGATCGAGACGCTTCCGGCGGGTACGGTGGTGCCGGCGTTCGAGGTTCTCGATGCCACCCACAAGCAGGTCATCGATGGCGGCCATACCGCGGCGGCCTATTGGACCGGCAAACATCGTGCCGCAGCGCTCTTCGGCCCGTCTCCAGGCGGTCCGTTCGGCATGGATATCGTGGACTTGATGGGCTGGTTCTATGAGGCCGACGGCCTCGATCTGTGGAAGCAGCTTTATCAGGTCGAGCTGAAGCGCAACGTCGTTCCGCTGCCTCTGACGGCGGTCAACAACCAGGTGCTTGGCTGGTTCTCGAAGCCGATCACGAGCTGGGCCGACCTCAAAGGCAAGAAGTGCCGTCAGACCGGCCTGACGGCCGAGGTCTATGCGCGAGCCGGCCTCACGCCGGTGAACATGCCGGGCGGCGAGATCGTGCCGGCGGCGGAGCGCGGAGTCATCGAGTGCGGCGAGTGGGTCGGGCCGGCCGAGGACATGAAGATCGGCTTCCATACAGTGTGGAAGCATTTCTACATGCCGTCTACTCACGAGCCGGCAACGGTGCTGGAGCTTCTCATCAACGCCGACACCTACAACAAGCTTTCCCCCGACCTTCGCGCTATTATCGACGCCGCGGCTTTCCAGGCGACCTACAGGCATTTCGCGCTGCTGAACAAGCTCAACGCGGATGCGCTCGAGGAGATGCGGACCAAGCATGGCGTGAAGGTGGAGAAGACGCCCCACGACATTCTCATCAAAGTGCTCGAGACCTGGGACCAGATCGCGGCCGAGGAATCGGCCAAGAACGCGTTCTTCAAGAAGGTCTATGAAAGCCAGCGGGCCTACGCGGCGAAAGTGGTGCCGACGCGCCGTGCCGTGCAGCCGAATTATGACATCTCGGCCAACTACTACTGGCCCGAAAAGAAGTAGCGATGAAGCGCCCTCGAGGGCCCTCCATGCAACGCCCACGGTGCGGTGCGCCACGCCGTGGGCGGTACGACTCGAGGCGCGGGACTGCATTGGGGCTCCGCTCCCGGCCGACGGTTCCGCTTGCCAGCGCACAGCCGACAGAGCAGACTATGACAATGTTCCGAGGGGGGCCGGCGGGTGCTGGCTGAGACCGCCCAAGACCGGGCGGCCACCCTTAGAACCTGATCCGGGTCATGCCGGCGAAGGGACAGGAAATGAATACGTCCATCTTTTTGGCGCGGTTGATCGGCCCGATCTCAATGGTCGGCGGCATCAGCCTGCTTCTCGATCCTGCGGCCACCAGGGCAATGGCGCGCGATGTCCTGCAAAGCCCGGCGCTGATCTACCTTTCCGGACTCCTGGCGATAACCGCCGGCCTTGCCGTCCTCCTGAACCACAACGTCTGGGTAGCCGACTGGCGCGTGCTCATCACGATTTTCGGCTGGCTGGCGACGATTGGCGGTGCGGCACGCATGGCTTTGCCGCAGCAGGTCAGGACAATGGGCGAAGCCATGGTCGACAACACGACCGCCATGATGGCCGGCGGCGGCATCTGGCTCGGCATCGGCGCAATCTTCTGCTTCTTCGGCTACATCCGATAACCGTTCGCATCTCGAAGGGAACGCACAAATGAACAAGATGACGCGTGACAAAGACCTGATGATACCCGAGGTGACCACGGGTCCGATCGCGGGCTCGTCAAAGGTCTACGACTCCCCCGAGGGGCACCCCGATGTGCGTGTGCCGTTCCGCGAAATAGCGCTTTCGAAGGACTCGGGCGAGCCGCCGTTTCGAGTCTACGATCCGTCAGGCCCCTATACGGACGCCGGCGTCAAGATCGATGTCGAAAAGGGCTTGCCGCGCCATCGGGAGGCGTGGCTGCGCGAGCGCGGCGGTCACGAGCAATACGATGGGCGCGCCATCAGGCCGGAAGACAACGGCAACGTCCGCGGCAAGCATCTGGCGCGCGACTTTCCGAACAAGACCCGGCCATGGCGCGGCGTCGGCGATGCGCCGGTGACGCAGTTCGAGTTTGCGCGCGCCGGCATCATCACCAAGGAGATGGTCTACGTCGCGCATCGGGAGAACCTCGGCCGAAAGCAGGCGCTCTCGCGTGCGAAGGCGGCGCTCAAGGACGGCGAGAGCTTCGGAGCCTCGGTGCCCGAGCACATCACGCCGGAGTTCGTGCGGGACGAGATCGCCCGCGGCCGCGCCATTATTCCGTGCAACATCAACCACGCCGAGTTGGAGCCGATGATCATCGGCCGCAATTTCCTGGTGAAAATCAACGCCAACATCGGCAACTCGGCGGTGACCTCCTCGGTCGAGGAGGAAGTCGACAAGATGGTGTGGTCGATCCGCTGGGGCGCCGACACGGTGATGGACCTGTCGACCGGCCGCAACATCCACAACACGCGTGAGTGGATCCTGCGCAATTCGCCGGTGCCGATCGGCACGGTGCCGATCTATCAAGCGCTCGAGAAGTGCGACGGCGACCCCGTCAAGCTGACGTGGGAGCTTTATCGCGACACGTTGATCGAGCAGTGCGAGCAGGGCGTCGACTACTTCACGATCCATGCCGGCGTGCGTCTGGCCTACGTGCCGCTCACCGCGCATCGTGTGACGGGCATCGTCTCGCGCGGCGGCTCGATCATGGCGAAGTGGTGCCTGGCGCACCACAAGGAGAGCTTCCTCTACGAGCACTTCGACGAAATCTGCGACATCATGCGAGCCTACGACGTGTCGTTCTCGCTCGGTGACGGGCTGCGTCCGGGTTCGATCGCCGATGCCAACGACCGGGCGCAGTTCGCAGAGCTGGAGACGCTGGGCGAGCTGACGCAGCGGGCGTGGGCCAAAGGCTGCCAGGTGATGATCGAGGGCCCCGGCCACGTGCCGATGCACAAGATCAAGATCAACATGGACAAGCAGCTCAAGGAGTGCGGCGAGGCGCCGTTCTACACGCTCGGACCTCTGACGACCGACATCGCGCCCGGCTACGATCACATCACCTCCGGCATCGGCGCCGCCATGATCGGCTGGTTCGGCTGCGCGATGCTGTGCTACGTGACGCCGAAGGAGCACCTCGGCCTGCCGGACCGCAACGACGTCAAGTATGGCGTCATCACCTATAAGATCGCGGCCCACGCGGCAGATCTCGCCAAGGGGCATCCTGCGGCGCAGCTTCGCGACGATGCGCTGTCGCGGGCGCGCTTCGAGTTCCGCTGGGAGGATCAGTTCAATCTCGGCCTCGATCCGGATACGGCGCGTACGATGCACGACGCGACGCTGCCGAAGGACGCCCACAAGGTGGCGCACTTCTGCTCGATGTGCGGCCCCAAGTTCTGCTCGATGAAGATCACGCAGGATGTGCGCGACTACGCGGCCAAGACCAATGCCGGCAAGTCGGCCATGGTCGAAGCCGAGCAGGGGATGGCCGAGATGTCGGTCAAGTTCCGCGAGATGGGCAATCAGGTGTACGTCGATGCGGATGCGGCAGGCGCCGTCAAGACGGCCGCCCATCTCCCCGGCGAGGCCGGGAGCTCACCCGAGGCGGTCCGGAAAAGCAATGAGGCGCTGGGGTAGATTGGTTGGGCGGTGTGCTCATGATCCGCAAAGACGAGCACACCGGAGTCCATGATCTGACCGATCGCCCGCAATCAGATAAAGAGGTGTGATTCGGGCCACGAAATGGTGGGGAGGCGAACTCCCCATCATTTTGGACGGAGGTCGAGCCATAGAGACGGACCATAGCGGACATAAGCTTCCGGATGTGTTGGCGGTCGGCTTGCTGGTGATTTTTGTCGGGACGGCAGCAGGTCGACGATCAGCCGAGTTGGGGCATTACTACGCCGGACGCGGGAACCGCTTCTTGAGCACACTATATGATGTCGGGCTTACGCCTCGCTGCCTGTGCCCCAGCGAATTTCGCGACCTGCTGGCTCTCGGATTTGGACTAACCGATATTTCCAAACTTGGCGCCGGCATGGACCACCAAGTGGCGAAGCACCAATTTGACCCGGGGCGATTCGATGAAAATCTGAGGCGATATCGCCCTCGATCGATCGCCTTCACGAGCAAAAAAGCTGCGAGCTTGTGGCTCGGTGTCTCGTCGACACGGGGCATTTCTTACGGTTTGCAGGCGAAGAGCTCCGAGGACTCGCCAGCAATTTTTGTCCTTCCGTCGCCGTCAGGCGCAGCTCGTTCGCATTTTTCATTGGATCCGTGGCATAAACTGGCGCATTGGCTCAAATCGACGGCATAGGCCATCATCCCTTCATCCGCGTCGCCTTATAAACTTCGCCTTTGGCGTCGTAGGTAATCCATTCGCCGACGCGGGTGCCCATGTCGAAATGACCCGAGCGCAGTCTGGTGCCGTCCTTGCGGAACCATTCCCAATAGCCGTCGAGCTGACCATCACGCAGCCAGCCCGCGGCGCGTACGCTGCCGTCTTTATGGTGATGCGTTTCTCGTTTGCGCGGCGGCTTCGTCATGTCAGCTATCCGAGCGATTGAAGGTATTCCAGAACCGGCAGCGCCACCTCGCCCCCCATTTTGGCGTGGGCCAAGAGGGGAATACCGTGGGCGCCAGTCGCATTCTTCACCTGCGGGCAGGCGGTAATCGCAGCCTTCACGACCTCGAGGTGGCCGAGCATGGCGGCCGCAAAAATGTCCAAGCGCGCACCATTGTCGAGCAGAAACTCGGCGATCTCGCGGCGACCCGTGTGCGCTGCCGCCCCGAGCGCCGATTCGAAGTCGCCGCCACCCCAGTCCCAGCACGCATTGACCAGCTTGGGCTCCTGAGCCACCAACTCCTTGACCCTGTTCAAGTCGCTGTGCGCCTTGCGCACCATCTCGCTGACGAGTTCGGCTGCGAGTGCCGGCGATCTTTCCATGGTCGGGTCCTTATATTGTCTATGATCGTCAAGAATTGACCCTAACCGATATGGAAAGCATCCAGAAGATCGTCCGCCTCTCGTCGTATGACGGGGCGACTGTGCACAACTTCGGCTACTCGGGGACACCGGCAGCGCGAAGACCGTCCGAATAGGTATTAAGCACTCGGGCTCCGTGGCTGGTTCGCCACGACGCAGGGAGTGAGCGGAGATCGGCTTCGGCGTGACAGCCCGGTATGCGTCGGTTATATTGCGCCGCACAATCGCTCCGGCGCCCCTTGCCGGCCGCGCCCGCTCCACCCACAAATCGATCAAACCGGACCGCGCCGTAGAGCGCGGCCGTGACGGAGACCATGAGATGTTCAAGTCGAGTTTGTTCAAGCTCCACGCCGAATGGCTCGGCAATATTCGTGGCGACTTGCTCGCCGGCTTGGTTGTCGCTCTAGCCCTTATACCCGAGGCGATCGCCTTTTCGATCATTGCAGGGGTCGACCCCAAGGTCGGCCTTTACGCGTCGTTCTCCATCGCCGTGGTAACTGCAATTGTCGGTGGCAGACCGGGAATGATATCGGCCGCAACGGCGGCGACGGCTGTTCTGATGATCACCCTCGTAAAGCAGCATGGTCTAGATTATCTGCTGGCCGCCAGCATCCTGGCGGGCGTTCTCCAGGTTGTCGCTGGCGTCCTTGGGCTTGGCAGCGTCATGCGCTTCGTTTCGAAGTCCGTCATGACGGGTTTCGTGAACGCTTTGGCTATCCTTATTTTCATGGCTCAGCTTCCGGAGCTCATCGGGGTCACCTGGCTGACCTACGTGATGGCCGCCGTCGGTCTCGCTATCATTTATGGATTTCCCTATCTGACGACCGCTGTGCCCTCGCCGCTGGTGTGCATCATCCTTCTCACCACTGCCGCGATGATCTTTGGGCTGGATGTACGCACGGTCGGCGACATGGGAGAATTGCCGTCTTCGTGGCCGTCATTCTTCGTGCCGAACGTACCCGTCACCCTGGAGACGCTTCTGATCATTCTACCCTATTCCGCGGCTGTGGCAGCGGTCGGTCTCCTTGAATCACTGATGACCGCGCAGATCGTCGAGGAACTCACCGATACGCCGAGCGATAAGAGCCGCGAGTGCGTCGGGCAAGGTGTCGCGAACTTCGTGACGGGCTTCATGGGCGGCATGGCTGGCTGCGCCATGATCGGTCAATCGGTTATTAACGTGAAGTCGGGCGGAAGGGGCCGTTTATCCTGCTTTGCCGCTGGCGTTTTCCTGCTGCTGCTCATCGTCCTTCTCGGGCCGTGGGTTAAGGAAATCCCAATGCCGGCCCTGGTAGCGATCATGATCATGGTGTCGATCGGGACGTTCAGTTGGATCTCGCTCGCAAACCTTAAATCACACCCGCGCTCGTCCAGCGTCGTCATGTTGGCGACGGTCGCCGGCGTATTGTTCACGCATAATTTGGCGATCGGTGTCGGGCTCGGCGTGCTGCTTTCGGGCATTTTCTTCGCATGGAAGATTTCGCAATTGTTCGCGGTGTCATCCGTGCTTTCCGAAGATGGTTCGGCTCGAACCTACATCGTTCGCGGCCAGCTTTTCTTCGCGTCTGCCGAGCACTTTTCGGCCGCATTCGATTTCAAGGAGGTTCTGCGGAAGGTGGTGATCGACGTCACGGACGCCCATATCTGGGACATCTCTAGTGTGGCCGCGATCGACATGGTTGTGTTGAAATTTCGGCGCGACGGAGCGGAAGTCGAAATTATCGGGCTGAACGCTGCGAGCGAAACTATCGTCGACAGGCTCGCCATCCATGACAAGCCAGGCGCGCTTGACACGTTGTTGAAGCATTGAGGAGCCTCCTATGTCGCACATCATCGCCTGCATCGACGGCTCGATCTATACGCACAGCGTGCTGGACCATGCTGCCTGGGCGGCACAAAAACTGTCGGCATCTATCGAGGTGTTGCAGGTACTGGGCCGGCGCGAAGTGGCGCCAACCGATCTCAGTGGCAATATCTCCGTTGATACCCAGCAACACCTGCTGAACGAGCTGGCTCAACTCGATGCACAACGCGCCAAGCTGATCCAACAGCGCGCCCGCATGATCATGGACGATGCACGGTTGCGGCTTTCCTCGGCGGGTGTGCAGAATGTCACGACGGTTCTGCGAAACGGTGACCTGCTGGAAACATTATCCGATCGGGAGACTTCGGCCGATATTATCGTCATCGGCAAGCGCGGCGAGGCGGCTGACTTTGCCTCGGCGCACTTGGGGTCGAACCTCGAGCGCGTCGTCCGCGCCAGTCATCGGCCGATACTCGTAGCATCTCGCGCATTCACGCCGATCCGAAAGGCTCTGGTCGCTTTCGATGGAGGTCCGAGCGTCCTAAAAGCCGTCGACGCTCTCTCTCGCTCGCAACTCATGAGGGACGTCGATATCCATTTCGTCTTTGTCGGAAGCGAAACCGTTGAGGTAAGGCGCCGCCTCGAGGGCGCAGTTGCCCAACTTGGAGGCGGCGGGCATAGAGCCGCATTCCGCTTCGAGAGCGGCGTTCCCGACAAGGCGATCGCGGGTATCGTCGAGGCGGAACAGATGAATCTGCTGATCATGGGAGCCTACGGTCATTCGCGCATCCGAAGATTGCTCATCGGGTCGACCACCACCGAAATGGTCCGCTCGTGCAAGGTGCCTGTTTTGCTTTTCAGGTGAGGTCGGCTCTCCCGATGTTATGCAGGAGCCGGCATGTGCCTCCATGGAGATTGCAATGTCTCTCACGCTCTACGGCATTCCGAACTGCGACACCGTCAAGAAGGCGCGGACGTGGCTCGATGCCAACGGCATCGGCTATGTGTTCCACGACTACAAGAAGGCAGGCATCTCTGCCGACAAGCTCGAGCATTGGTGCGAGGTGCTGGGTTGGGAAGCGGTGCTCAATCGATCCGGCACAACCTTCAGGAAGCTTCCAGATGCCGCCAAGGCCAATCTCGACAGCACGAAGGCGATCCGGCTCATGATCGAGCAGCCCTCCGTGATCAGGCGGCCTATTGTTGCGCATCCGGATGGGCTGCTGGTCGGGTTCAACACGGCACAGTGGGAGCAGACGCTCGGAAGATGACGCGGTCGCGGCCCGGAGGCGCTCGCCGGGGGGGCGTTGCCGATCGCGGTCGCCGCGGATCAGCCGAAGAAGAATGTTTCGCGCGATCCGCCTGCTCGTCGCCAGTGAGCCGAGTTACGTCTCGCGATAGGCGCGTTTCACCGCCTCCTCGGTTACGTAACCGTCGAGTAAATCGGCGGCGATGGCGGACTTGTCCCGATCAGCCGCCAGGCCGAAGCCGCCCGAGCCCGGCGTGATCATGTCGATCACCGATCCGGCTGGAGCCAGGAAGGCCCCTTTGCTCGGCAGATGGCGCGTCTTGCCGTCAGGAGTCGTGAGTGTGACGACCGCGGCTGCCCCCGCCTCGCCACCGAGGAGTCCGAACGGCGCCGAGCGCATGCGCTCCATGCACAGCGTACCGACAGCGTCGGCGCCATCGAGCATCCGCCACGTGCGGCGTGCGCCGCAGCCGCCGCGGTATCGCCCGACGCCGCCCGAGTCGGGGTTGATCTCGTAGCGCTCGACGCGGAACGGAAAGGCCATCTCCAAGACCTCGACCGGAGTATTCATGGTGTTCGAGATGGTCGATGCGATGACGTTGATGCCGTCCTTGTTGGGCCTCGCCCCGAAACCGCCCTTGATCGTCTCGTAGGAAACGTAGCGGCGCTCCGATCGCGGATCGACGCCGCCGAGCGTGAGCACGGCCGATGTGCCCTGGCTGCACGCCATCACCTGCTTCGGCCAGAAGTGGACGAGGGCGCCCATCACCATGTCGGCCACGCGATGCGACATCTCGTGGTTGGAGTAGACCACCGGCGCGGGGAACTCGGCGTTCACCACGGAATTCTTCGGCGCGACCACATCGATGGTGCGCCAGCACCCGGAGTTGGGTGGAATGAGGCTGTTCGGGTCGACGCACATCTTGAGGCCGCAATAGATGCCCGAGCACGTCACCGACAGCACCGCGTTCATTGGCCCGGCGACGCGCGGATCGGTGCCGGCGAAATCGACGAGGAGACGGTCGCCGGTCTTCTTGACCTTCATCCGGATCCAGAACGAGGCGTCGTTGCCATCTGCATCGTCGGGAATGCCGTCGCCGTCGCAGAAGTCCTCGAAGGTGCCCTCGCCGTCGGGTAGGTCGGCGAGGGCCGCCCGCATGAGGCGTTCGGAATAGCTGATCACTTCGTCCATATAGGCGACGAGGCGGTCGGCGCCGTAGCGCTGGGCCAGCCCCTTGAGGCGCTCGACCGCGCGCAAAGTCGCCGCAAGCTGCGCACCGAGATCGCCCTGGCGTTCGTCGGGCGTGCGCACGTTCCAGAGAATGACCTTCTCGAGCTCGGTATTGGGAACGCCCTTGCTTACCAACTTGAGGGGCGGCAAACGCAGGCCCTCGCCGAAAATTTCGGTAACGGCGCCATAGCTGCCGGGTGTTGCCGAGCCGATGTCCGGCCAGTGGGCGCGCAGGCATGCGAACCCAAGCAGTTTTCCATTGTAAAACGCCGGGCGAACGACGTTGACGTCGGGCAGGTGGCTGCCGCCGAAATAGGGATCGTTGTGAATATAGACGTCGCCGTCATGCACATCGCCCTCGAACGCCTTGACGACTGCGCGCACGGCATCGGGCATCGAGCCGAGATGAATCGGCAGGTCGGGCCCCTGGGCAACCATGTCGCCTTTTGCGTCGAACACGCCGCAGGAAAAGTCGCCTGCCGATTTGAGAATGGGCGAGTAAGCGGTCTTGCACAAAACGATGCGCATTTCCTCGGCGATCTTGAAGAGCGAGTTCTTGACGATCTCGAAGGCGGCGGGATCGGCGGCGGGTTTCATGTCGTTCATCGCCTCAACCTTTCGGAACGATGCGGGCTGATCAGGATTTGCGGGAGAGGGTGATGAAGCCGTCGGCGTCCATGCGTGCCGTCCAGGCGGGCGGCACGAGGATGGTCGATTCGAGAGATTCAATGACCGCCGGTCCTGTCGCCTCGAAGCCGGCCGGCATGCGCGCGCGGTCTACAATTTGCGCTTTCGTCTCACCGGTGGCTTTGAACCAGGCGGTGCGGTCCCCCTTTACGGGTGTCTCGCCATCCGCAGAAAGTTCCTGCCGGATACGCAGCGGGGGAATCTTGCCGATGGCCGCAACGCGCAGGTTGACGATCTGGACCGGCTCGCTTCGGTTGTCGTGTCCGTAGGTCTGCCGGTGGCGTTCGTGGAAAGCGCTGGCGACGGCGGCGATTGCCGCGGCGTCGAGACGCTCGTTGGTGACCGGAACGGAAAGCTCGTAGGACTGCCGCGCGTAGCGCGCATCGACGGACCTGACGAAGAGCCGCCGCTCGGCGGGAACATTGGCTCGGTCGAGCATGGCGGCGCCGCCCTGTTCGAGGGCCACGAAGCTCTGTTCGAGGGCCGCCGGATCGGCGGTGGATGTCGTCGCGTAGAAGGTGCGCACGTAGTCGCGCTTCAGGTCGGTGCCGACGAGGCCCAGCGCGGAAAAAGCACCGGGAATGGGCGGGCACACGATCTCGGCGATCTGCAACTCGTCGGCAAGCGCCGCCGCGTGCATGGGGCCGGCGCCACCAAACGCAACGAGGCTGAAGTCGCGTGCGTCATGGCCGCGCTCGACAGAGACGATCTTCAAGGCTTCCGCCATGGCGTGATTGACGATGTCGATGACGGCGGCGGCCGCGGTCCGGACATCGACGCCGAGCGGTTTGGCGAGTTTTTCGGCGACGGCGCGTTCAGCGGCGGCGAAGTCGATCTCCATCTCGCCGGCGAGCAGCGAGTTGCGGTCGAGGTACCCGAGCAGCAGGTTGCAATCGGTCACGGTCGGTTCCGTGCCACCGCGGCCGTAGCAGACCGGGCCGGGCTCGGCGCCGGCGCTGTGCGGGCCGACCCGAAGCGAGCCTGCCCGATCGACCCACGCGATCGAGCCGCCGCCGGCCGAGACCTCGGCAAGGTCGATCACGGGAACGCGGATCGGATGACCCGTGCCGTTCATGAAGCGATTGGCACTGGCGCCGCCCCCGACCTCGTACTCGGGGGTCGTTTCGTATTCGCCGCCGCGAATGAGGCTGGCCTTGGCGGTGGTGCCGCCCATGTCGAAAGAAAGCAGGTCGAGGCGGCCCGTCTGGCGCGCGATGAGGGCAGCGCCGACGACGCCGGCGGCCGGGCCCGATTCCACCGCGATGGCCGGCATGGCAATGCCTTCGGCCGCTTCGAAGACACCGCCGTTCGAGCCCATGACGTAAAGCCGCGGCAGGCCGAGGCGCGCAGTCGCATCTTCCAAGCGGTGCAGATACGAGGCGAGGATGGGCCCCACGTAGGCACAGACGGCCGTGGTGCTGGCGCGCTCGAACTCGCGGATCTCAGGCAGCACCTCGGACGACAGATAGACCGGTGTCGAGGGGAACG
The DNA here is from genome assembly GCA_050187415.1 of Hyphomicrobiaceae bacterium. Classification (GTDB taxonomy): domain Bacteria; phylum Pseudomonadota; class Alphaproteobacteria; order Rhizobiales; family Hyphomicrobiaceae. The sequence goes on from JBFWXN010000063.1 coordinate 19,645, forward strand.
CCTTGCGCAACTCGCTGCCGAGCCGCTGCTCGTGCTCGGCGTTGAGAAAGCTGAACAGCAGAGAGACCGCGATTGCCTCGGGCTCCACATTGCGGATGTCGGCGATCAGGGCGGCGATCTCGCCTTCGGCCAAGGGCGTGACCGCTTTCCCGTCGGCGCCGATGCGCTCGGTGATTTCGAACCGCCGATGGCGGGGCACGAGCGTCGCGGGCGCGTCCTGAAAGAGGTCGTAGAGATCCGGGCGCGAGGAGCGGCGCAACTCCAGCACATCGCGAAAGCCCCGCGTGGCCACCATCACGGCTCGGGCGCCCTTTTCCTCGAGTAGCGCGTTGGTGACGACGGTGGTGGCGTGCGCGAGCAGCCCGACGTCCTCTGGTGCTACTCGATACCTCTGCATCGCCACCTGCAAGGCACTGAGCACGCCATTGGCAAAGTCCTGCGGGGTCGTGAGCGCCTTGGCGACGCCGATGCGTCCGGTTTCGTCGTCGACAAGGGCCACATCTGTGAAGGTGCCACCAATGTCGACACCGATCCGCCAAGGCATATCCGATCCTCTCGTCGCTGATATATGCGGCACAGGCACGTCGCGCGGCCGATCGTCCTCGCCTCGCACGTGCGTCCATTTGGCGACGCATGCTGACGCAACTTTTCTCTGCCGGATGGAGCCTAGAGCGCCGGCAAACGACACTCAATATATTCGCTGCATGAGATGCCGGCAGATTGCGCTGACAAGCTGGGCGCACCTCGCCTACCAGGTGACGTGGAGCAGCAGGCAAAAGCTCTGCGACGTGGCGTTGTTGCCGGGCTGGAGCTCGCCCTCGAGAATTTCGGGGCGGATCGCGCCCTTGGAGGCCCTGTCGATCCAGTGCGCGACGTTGGCCGCTCTCAAGTTGGGCAGATCGGCGTTGGCGAAGCGCCGCTGCGTCGTTTGGCGCGCCTTCGACGTCGAGAATTGGTCACGCCCGGTGATCCGCGGAAGATACTCGATCGACCTCAGGTGCGTGTCGCGCGTGGGGAATGCCTTCGGTCTGATGAAGCCGCGCTGGCTCGCATAGCCCTGCACGTAGAGGCGGCGGCCGGTGTCGGCCGGCAAGGCGTCGAGCAGGAGTGCCTGCAGGGCTTTGAAGCACGCCTCCAGTGAGCCGTATCCGCCGTTGAATGTGTAGTCGCCGGCTCTGAAACTCAAAGGCGTGGCGCCAGATCCAGGGCAGGTGATGCGGTAGTAGCTGCCGTGGCGCCCCGCCACCAGATCCTCGTTGGCAAGCTTGACGAGGGCAAACCGTCTCGAGCGCATGGCCTCGGCAAGCATCTTGCCGATCGCCGCGCTTCGGCTCGCGCTCTCGCTGGCGCCAGAGACTCGTGGCGACGTGGTGCCGGTGGCAATCTCCGTGGCCTTGCCCGTCGTTGCCGCCGGTTCGGCCCGCGCTGGGGCATGTGCGAACGGCTGTGGTGTCGCCGGCAGCGATGCGGCGGTTGCTACAGGTTCGGCGGCACGCACCGCTGCCTTCAGCCGCTCGATCTCGGCATTCGCGATAGCAAGACGCAGCCGGGCGGCTTGCAGCTCTTCATTTGTCTTCTGGTAGGTTGAAGCGATGGCTGAATGAGCGGCTGGCGCCGCACGCTCGGCAGAGAGCGAGGCGATCCGCGCCTTGGCCACCTCCAGGGCTCGCTTGGTTTCCGCGTGTGCCGCTTTCTCCGTGTCGAGGTCTGCGATGCGTAACGGTGAGGCATGGCCGCCTCGTTCCGGGTCGAAGCTGGCCAGCTTCGTACGGAGCGCCCTGACCTCTTGTAGCAATGTCTGAACGAGCGCCGCGGTGATCGCGGTCTCGGTCACGGGAGAGACGGCTTGCGACGGCGACGACGCGGTCGATACCTGCTGTGGCGCGACAGGCAACTCGGCGCCGCGTTCGGAGGCCGGCTCGCGGGAGATCAGAATTGCGCCGCCCAATAGGACCGCGGCGAGCCCAACCGCGACGGCGCGGCTGAAGCCGAGGCGATGCAAGAGCAAGCCCAGCAACACGGGCCCGACAACGACCGAGATGGTGAAGATCCAGATCGAAAGCTGCACCTGACGCGTCCCACTGCCTTAGCACGCCGATCGTCCTGTGCCCGCTTTCCCCCGCGGCCACGGCCGTGCCAAACCACCCGGATAGCTCGCAGCTTTGGGGCAATGGGTCAACTGCCAAGCCGAAGGCAAGTGCCAGGTTGCATCGCAGCGCTTTTCGACAAATCCTTGTCCGGCGACGAGGGGAGGACGGCGCGGGGCTGCCGAACTCATGGCCAGTGAGGCGACTTTGACCGAGCATTTGACGACGACGCAGCGCATCGTTTCGCTTCTGGATCATCTCGGCTTCGAGACCGCACACGTCGCAACGCAGATGCCGGGCGATATTGTGGATCTCGTAGCAACCGCGGGAAACCGGCTCGGCGGAGTGGTGTTGATCGTGCCGACACGGCTCGATGCGGCAGCCTTCGCGGGCGTCGCCGACCGGCTCCTCATGATTTCAGGCGACAAGGGTCTGACCGTCGAGACCACGGGGCGCGCCGCACAGCGTCTGTCTCAGGCGGAGCGGTACGTCCTCGCGGACTACGACGCAGCGGGTTGGTCCGATGTCGTCGCGGATCGCGCGACCGAGGTCGCGCAGGTGGTTGTGGAGTTTCTGGCGCGCGTGGCAACTCGCTCGCCGCGTTGGATGGCACCAGCATCGGCCCCTGTTGCAGGCGAGCACGCCGGGCTGACGTGGCGGTTGACGGGCGACGGTCCGCCTTTGCTGCTGCTTCCGTTTTTCCTCGCGCCGTCGCAATGGCAACCTGCCGTCTCGGCCTTGGCGCGCCATTTCACGGTGGTCGAGGTCGGTGGCCCTCACGTGGGTGGCGTGGCCGCACTCGAGGATCGCGCGCGGGCGCCGAGCTACCGCGCCATGTTTCGAACCTTGATCGAATTGATGGCGCCGGAGCCCGGCGCGCGTATCCTGGACGTCGGCTGCGGTTCGGGTGCGCTCGATCGGCTTGCAGCAACGCTCTGCCCCGATGCGCGGATCGTGGCGGCCGATCTCAATCCGTTCCTGTTGGGGGAGGCGCGAGCGCTGGCCGAAAAGGAGGGGCTCGGGGATCGGATCGGCTTCGTTGAAGGCCGTGCCACCGATCTGCCGTTCGAGGATGCATCGTTCGATTGCGCGTTTTCGATTACGGTTCTCGAGGAATGCGACGCCGATCGCGCCATTGCGGAGCTGACGAGAGTTGTGAAGCCGGGCGGCAGCGTCGGTGTCGTCGTGCGGGCGATCGACATGCCGCAGTGGTGGAATCTCGACGTGCCGCCCGCCCTTGCAGCCAAGGCGTCGGTTCCGCCGCAGTCGGTGGCAACCGGCGGCGTTGCCGACCGCAGTCTCTATGCACGAATGCGACGCGCAGGACTGATCGAGCTGCAGGCGTTTCCTTCGCTGATCACGCTCGATCGCCCGGACGGACCGATCTGGCGCTATCGGGAAGACGCGGTGCTGCCGCAGCTGACGCCCGCGGAAAAAGAGCAATGGACCACCGCGGCCAACGCGGCGCAGGCTGCCGGCCTCCTGATGCAGGCGCACGTCATGCACGCGGCCGTTGCCCGAAAACCCTGAACCAACACGTTTGTCGCGCATCAACGGAAGAGACGACCCAGCGGAGAGAGCACATGTTCGAGGGCATTCAACACATCGGGTACTGGGTCGACGACCTGGACAAGGGCACGGCGTGGTTCGAGCGCGTGTTCGACGGACGCCGCGTCGGCGGCGGCGAGATGGCGGTCAGCCGTATCTCGCCGAGTGGCGGACACAATGCCTTCGTGCGTTTCGGCGCGGTCGAGGTGGAGCTTATGCAGCCGACCGACCGAAGCGCGCTGCCCAAAGACACCCTGGTTATGCACCACGTAGGCTACATCGTCTCCGACATCCAGGCGGCGGCCGAGGCGGCCAAGTCCAAGGGACTCCGGTTTCTCGCCGAGGCGCCATACACCAACTTCGTCGGACAGCAGGTGCTGTACTTCGACCCCGACACGACCAACGGCATCTGGATGCATCTGACCAAGGTGCCACCCGCCTCGCCCGTCGCGACACGCGGGCCGCGGATCGACGGCATCCTTCACCCCGGCCTCATCGTGAAGGACCTGGATGAAGCCACCGCATGGTACGTCGAGAAGCTTGGCGGTGTGGTGGTGGGCACAGGGCCCTCGCGGCGCGGAGGCCGCGTGGCATTCATCGATTGTGGGCGGGCGCAGGTTGAGCTGATCGAACCTCAGGACCCGGCGGAGCTGGTTGCGCAGCAGGCGCTCGATCATGTCGGCTACGTGGCGGGTTCGCTCGACAGCGATGTCGCCGCCTACAAAGGCTTGGGGCTTGCCTTTGCGACCGAGGCGGCCGCTGCCAACCCGATTGGCCAGCGCCTCATCTATTTCGATACGGCCTCGAGCATGGGCACGCGCATGCACCTGACGGAGTTGCCGGCGTAGCGCCGCACCCGGTCCGGTATTGCGCAGGTGCCGTGCCGGTTCAAACCGCGGTCGGCGGCAGGCCGCCGCCGTCGACGACGAAGGCCTGGCCGGTGATGAAGCCGGCCTCCTCCGATGCGAGATGCGCAACCATCGCGGCGATCTCCTCGGGGCGACCGTGGCGCCGCATCGGCAACGCCTTGGCGCGCTCGGCAAGGCCGGCCTCGATATCGTTCCATCCGGCACGCAGTGTCGTCGAAATGGCGCGGTCTGTCCTGATCGAGCCCGGGCAGACCGCGTTCACGGTGATCCCGAGCGGCGCGAGATCGTGCGCGAGCGAGCGCGTCATGCCGATCACAGCGGCCTTCGAGGCCGAATAGATCGCGCGCTGAGGAAGCGCATAGACACCCGCCACCGATGACATGGAAATGATACGGCCCCAGCCTTGCGCCTTCATGTGCGGGACGGCGGCGCGCGCCATGAGGAACGGGCCGAGCGCGTTGACGGCCATCACCTTGTGCCATGCGTCGACGGGGATCGTCTCGATCTCGCCGCGATCCTGACCGTGCGGGGCGCCAGCATTGTTGACGAGAACGTCGAGCCGCCCGTGGCGGGCAATGGTCTCGGCGACAAGCGCGTCTGCGCCGCCTTCCGTCGTGACGTCGCCGATAAGGCCGGAGGCAACTCCGCCCGAGGCCGCGATGCCTTCGACGAGGCTGTCGAGGCCGCGCCAGCCTGTGTCACGCTTCTGCGCGTTGTCGTTCTCGACGCCGGCCGTCGCGATGTCGCTCGCAACGATCGCCACGCCTTGCGCCGCAAGACGGCGCGCAATCGCCGCCCCGATGCCGTTTTCCTTCCCGCATCCGGTGATCAGCGCAACGCGCAGTGGCTTCGACCGCATGACTGGATCCAATGCTCGAAATCAGGAATGGGGCGCTGCGCGGGGGTGATTGTGTCATCCCCGGCGCAGACCGTTTCGCGACGATGAGCCGTTACTTGTTTTCGGCGATCATCTTGCCGTATCGCGCCAGTTGCCGCTCGAGCACTTTCACCGAATCGGCTGCGTTGTGCAGATCCTCCTTCATGTAGCGCGCCTTGACGATGGCTCGCGGCGCGTCGGCCTTGGCCGCTTCGAGGATGGCGGACGAGAGCTTGTCGACGATGGCCTTGGGCGTGCCCTTCGTCGTGGAGAAGATGATGTAGTTGCCGCTGCCGATGTCCCAGCCGTTGTCATGCATGCTCAGGATGTCGGGGAACCGCTCCATCCGCTCGGCCATCATGGAGCCGACCAGACGCAGCGCACCCGATTCGACCTGCGGGCCGAACGTGCCACCCGAGAAGCCGAAGTCGACCTGATTCGCCAGCGTCGCCTGCACGGCGCCGTTGCCGCCCTGGGTGGGCACGGGAATGATCTCCACGCCTTCCTTTTTGGCGACGTAGCGGAAGATCAACCGATCCAGCTGATACTGCGAGGCGTACTTGATCGGCCGCTTCTCGGCCTTGGCTGCGTTGATGATGTCTTTCATCGATTTGTAGGGCCGGCTCGGGTGAACGAAGAGCCCGTCCTGGAACAGCGTCGTAATGGCGACGTGCTCGAAGTCCTTGTAGCTGTATTGAGTCTTCAAGACCTGCGGCTCGAACGAGTAGGTCAGCGAGCCCGTTGCGATCAGCGTGTATCCGTCGGGTGCGGCGTTCTTGATGGTCATGGCGGCGACGCCACCGCCGGCGCCCGGCTTGTTGGTCACGAGGATCGGTTGCCCGAGCGCTTTGGACATCGGTTCGGCAACGGCGCGCACGAACGCATCGGTGCCGCCGCCTGCGCCGAAGCCCACAATGATATTGATCGGCTTGGTCGGGTAGTCCTGTGCCGCGACCGATCCGGCCGCGACGGCCAGTCCCATGGCAGCGAGCATGCCACTCGCGAAGTGCATCAAACGCATCTGTTTCTCCCTGGTCTGCTTGTGCGTTTCAATCAAGACGGCCTGTCGGCCGGGCTCGGCTCCTCTTCCCTACGCCGCGGTGATGCCTGCACGATCTGGAGCGAGCCAAACTTCCAGACCGACAGCAGAGCGAGGACGAGAAACACGATGGCGACCGGATACTGGGTCAGAGAGCTGATCTTCCCATCCGTTATGATCATGGCCTGCCGGAGCGCCAGTTCGGCCATCGGACCGAGGATGAAGCCGATCAGGAATGTAACGAATGAAAAATCGTACTTCTTCATGAAGTAGCCGATGAAGGCGAACAGCAGCATCAGGTAGACGCTGAAGATGCCGCCACCTTCGAGATAGGCGCCGATCACGCAGAAAAACACGATCATCGGCAGCAGGATCGAATCCGAGATCAGAATGGCGCGTGAGAAGAAGCGTTGTCCGACGAGGCCGACGAACAGCAGGATGCCGGATGCAACGATCATTCCGCCGAAGATCGAGTAAACCAGCACGGCATCGTCTCGCAGGAGGAATGGACCCGGCGTCAAACCGTGCAGCATGAACGCGCCCATCAGAAGAGCGGTCGACACGCTGCCCGGCAGGCCGATGGCGAACATCGGCACGAGGCTCGCCGGAACCGACGCATTGTCGGCCGTCTCAGATGCCGCGACACCTTCGATTCGCCCCTTCCCGAAGCTATCGGGATCCTTGTCGCGCCGCTGTGTCCAGGCATACGACAGGAACGAAGACAGGCTTGCGCCGAGGCCCGGCAGGATACCGACGACGATCCCGACGAAAGCGGAGCGAAGGATGGTCGGCATGCATTGGATCAGCTCGATCATCGAGAGGCGGGCGTCCTCGGGACGGCCACTGTCCATGAACTCGGATTTATGGCCGTAGCGCCCGCGCCAGCCGCGATCGATCTGGACGAGAACTTCGGAGAGAGCCAGCGTGCCGATGGCGACAGCCAGGAGAGGAACGCCGTCCAAAAGGTCCTGGTAGCCGAACGTCAGACGCGGAAGGCCGGTCTCCATGTCCTGGCGCGGTGCCGCGAGCAGGAGCCCCAGGAAGCCCGCGATCAAGCCCTTGAAGAAGGATCGGCCGGAGACCGCGGCGATGAAGGTGATGGCGAAGATGAGGATCGCGCAGAGCTCGACCGGACCGGTGTTCACGGCGATCCGCGCAAGCGGCATGGTTAGTGCTATCAGGGCGACGGTCGACAGAAAATCACCGATCACCGAGGCATAAAGCGCAATTTGCAGCGCTTTTCCAGCCTTTCCCTGGCGCGTGAGCGGATAGCCGTCGAGGGTGGTCACCACCGCCGACGGCTCGCCGGGCACGTTGATGAGGATCGCCGACACGGCACATCCGGCCGCGCCCCCCTTATTGATCCCGATCAGGAACGAAATGCCGACGAGCGGCGGAAGCTTGTACGTGAACGGCAGCAGCAGCGCGATCGCGGTGGCCCGGTTCATGCCCGGCAAAGCGCCGACCAGATAACCGATGAAGACGCCGAACGTGATGTAGGCGATCACCTGTAGGGTGAGCACCTCGGAGAAAGCCTGGATGACTTGGCCGAGCATACGTCTGTTACTTTCAAGGAAGTGGCGTCTTGAGGCCCCAAGTGACCAATGCCCAGGCCGCTGCCACCGTCAGTACCGAAACGGGAACAATGCGGATGGGATTTCTCTCGCCCATGAAGATCATCATCGCGGCGATCAGCAACGGTCCACCGAGCCAAAAGCCGAACCTGTCGATAATGAAGACACCGCCGAGGACGATTGCGATGCTCAGCAGGAAGAAGCCGAGTTGGGAAAGCCCAATAGGGTTGGGCTGGTCGGTATAAAGTGAGGGCCGGGTGATCGCCTGGACCAGCAGGCCAACGCACGATATGGCGACCCCGGCCAGCATGATCATCGGGTAGAAGTAAGGCGAAAGCCCATACCAAATACCGCCCGTGTTCTCGTTTGGGATGACCACGAAAGCCATAAGCGCAACGAAGCCCAGCAGCCCGACGGCTGCGATGATGTCTGATGTGCGCATGTACTGTCCTGGGCTCCGCTGCCGGGTCGGCGCCGCCCGTGTTGTGTTGCTCGTGGCGCAAGACTGGCAGCAATCCCACCGTGGAGCAACAGAGCTCAGCGGGACTTTTCGCCGCCGGAAATGGGACGTGCGCGGTTGCTCAGTGCACGCGGGCGGATCGGGCTACCGTGGACGCATCGGTCAGTCGCTCGATGCCGCGGGTCGCGGCGAGCACGACGCTGGCAGCGGACGGTTGGATCGATGCTTCGGCGGCAGCGAGGAATTTGGCATCCAGCTCGGCGTCGGTCATGGGCCGTCCCCGGCTTCCGATGCAGTCGCGGATCGAGCGGGACATCGTCCGGCCATCCGCTAGGGTGATCGTCATGTCGGCGCCGTCGTGAGGGACAGCCGGATCGGTGTTGACCTCGATGCGGCCACGCAGCGCGGAGATGATTGGATCGGCTATGGCCTGATCGGTCCCTTCCGCTATACCGGCGCGACTGCGTATCAGGGCGGCTGCGACCCATTGGTAGAGACTGACCTGTCCCTCGAACTCATCCTTCGGATGGCGGCGCCAGCACAGTGCCATCGCCGCCGGATTGCAGCGGATATCGACTTTCGAGACGGCCTCGGGCGTTGGCCTTGCCTCACCGGCGATTTCGAGCGCGGCGTCGATCAGTGGGTGAATCACAATACCGCACGGATAAGGCTTGAACGTATTGCCGAGCACCTCCCAACGCTCTCCGAACTCGCCGGTCAAATGGGCAAGGCAGGGTGTCTCGGTGAAGCATTCCGCGAAACCGTATCGGGCCTCGATGATAGTCTTGGAGCTGGTGACGCCGGCCTTTGCCATGTAGGCAGCCTTCAAACCGGCGCGGCCGGCGTTCGCGGGCAACATCGGCGTGCAATGCGTGCCGTGCAGGGCGCGAATACCGGAGGCTTCGGCGGCGGCGATGCCGATCGCCGTGCGGGTCTGCTCCAGATCGAGGCCGAGCAGGCGTGCGGACGCAACCGCCGCGCCGATGCCGCAGGTGACGCCGGTTTGCGACCAGGCGATGATCCCCTTGGCAGGCGCCACGGAAATGGCCTTGCTCAGGCGGCAGGATACTTCGACGCCGATCGTGAAAGCAGCCAGCAGATCGGCGCCCGTGACAGTCTGCATTTCGGTGACGGCCAGCGCTGCGCCCATGATCGGGCCGCTCGGATGGACGATGGCTTCGGTGTGGGTGTCGTCAAAGGAATAGACCGACGATGACAGCGTATTGATCATCGCGGCGGTCAGCGCGTCGGTTCGTTCCTTCCGTCCGAGAAGCGAGACTTGCTCGCGACCTGCGAAGGGCGACAGCGCCGCCCACGTCTTGTCGACGGCGTCGTGAGACGCCCCGCCGAGCGTGCATCCCAGGATGTTCACGAGCGATCGAACGCCTGCGTGACGGACGTCGGCGGGCATGGCGTCGAGGCGAACATCGAGCGCGAAACGAGCAAGGTCGGCGGTGGCGTCGGGCCGGTCGTCGGACATTGTGGGGATACCTTCGGCGAGCATGTGTGGCGCAAGCCTAGCGACCACTTGGCAGGGCGGCCAGCCCGATATCGCGAGGTCTCCGTCGGGTTGAGGATTGCGGCGCTGGCGCCTCATGTCGCCTTGACCCGTCCGGCGATGGCTGTCTCGATAGGATACGGGGGAACAAGGACGGAACCACGTGTTTCGAAGGTTCAGCGCACTGGTCGGGTTGCTGTGCATGCTCCTGCATGCCGGCCCTCTCATGCTGCGCCACACGCTGTCGGCCGATGGAATGGCAGCGATTCGATCCGCGTCGGCGTCTGCTGAGCTGTCGTCGGAGCTCGCCGTTGCCGTTCTCGCCTCGATGTGCCGGCCGGCCGGGCCGCTCGCGCAAGGTGAAACGCCACCAAACACACCCTCGCCCGGTCATGAAAAAGGCCTTTGTGTCCTTTGCTGCTGTCCCCTCGCGTCGGTCGGCGTGCTACCGCTGCCGCTCCTCTGGCCACGGCCGAGCAACGATCCACTTGCTCACCGTGTTGCCTGGCATGCGCGGCAATTCCTGATCCGTTCGCGCGTCAGCGAACGCCCGCAGGTCCGGGCGCCACCCGCGACGGTCTGATCGCTCTTGACACCACTTCGCTATGACCGCCGCCGCGTTGATCAAAGTGATCCCGCGTTCGTGCAGGCCCTGTCGCCGGTGTGCGGT
>JBFWXN010000064.1:0-30136 GCA_050187415.1 Hyphomicrobiaceae bacterium
GGCGTTTCGTTCGTTCTGGCGCGCGGCGAGACGCTGTGCATCGTCGGCGTATCCGGTTGCGGCAAGAGCGTGACGGCGCTGTCCATCCTCGGCCTCAGTCCGCCCGATGCCGGGCGCGTCGTCGGGGGCTCGATCAAGTTCGAGGGGCGTGAGCTGACATCGCTCGGCGAAGCAAAGATGCGCCAGATCCGAGGCAACAGCATTTCCATGATCTTCCAGGAGCCGATGTCCTCGCTCAACCCCGTCCACACGGTCGGCCACCAGATCGCGGAGACAGTCGAGATCCATCAGAAGCTCGGGCGCAAGGCAGCGTGGGAACGTGCCGTGGAAATGCTGTCGTTGGTGCGCATCGCCGAACCGAGGCGGCGCGCCGGCGAATATCCACACCAGCTTTCCGGCGGCATGCGCCAGCGCGTGATGATCGCGATCGCGCTCGCCTGCAATCCGAGGGTGCTCATTGCCGACGAGCCGACGACGGCACTCGACGTGACGATCCAGGCCCAGATCCTCAACCTCATGTTGGAACTCAAAGAGCGGCTTGGGACGGCGATCGTTCTCATCACCCATGATCTCGGCGTCGTCGCGGAGATCGCCGAGCGCGTGATCGTCATGTATGCCGGCCGAACGGCGGAGCAAGCGGCGGTCGACGACCTGCTGCGCAACCCGCAGCATCCCTATACGCGCGGGCTCATCGGCTCGATCCCCCGGCGCAGCGTGCGAGGCGAACGCAAAGCCATCCGCGGCCGGCTGCAGGAAATTCCCGGCATCGTTCCGTCGCTGCGGCAGGAGATCGTGGGCTGCGCTTTCGCACCACGATGCAGCATGGCGCGCGACCATTGTGCGCGCGAGAGCCCTCCGCTCGAGATGCGCAGCCCAGGCCATCTCGCGGCCTGCTGGGAAACGCGGCCTGGAGCCGATCACACATGACGATCGAGGCAAGGGATCGTCCGGGTCCGCAATCGCCGCCGACCGAGACCGTCCTCTCGGTACGGGATTTGAAGAAGTATTTTCCCGTGCGTCGAGGGCTGCTGTCGCGCGTCGCGGCGCAGGTGAAGGCGGTCGATGGTGTTTCGTTCGATGTTCGCCGGGGAGAGGCGCTTTGCCTGGTCGGCGAATCCGGATGCGGCAAATCAACGGTTTCGCGCTGCATCGCACGCCTGGAGGATCCCACGTCGGGCACCGTCGAGGTCAACGGCGTCGACATGACACATCTCGACCAGAACGCCTTGCGCCCTCATCGGCGTCAGATGCAGATGATTTTCCAGGATCCCTATTCGTCGCTCAATCCTCGTCTTTCGGCTGGCGAGATCGTCGGCGAGCCGCTCCTCAATTACCGCCTCGCCGCGGGGACGGAACTGGAGCTGCGCGTCGCGGGCCTGTTCGAGCGGGTCGGTCTCAGGCCCGACGCGATGGCCAAGTTTCCGCATGAATTTTCGGGCGGGCAGCGGCAAAGGCTGGGAATTGCGCGTGCGCTGGCGCTCAATCCGAGCCTGATCGTGGCGGATGAGCCGCTTTCGGCGCTCGATGTGTCGGTGCAGGCCCAGGTCCTGAACCTGCTGATCGACCTGCAAGACGAATTGCAACTCGCCTATCTCATCGTGTCGCACGACCTTGCCGTCGTCGAGCACATCGGCCACCGCATCGCCGTCATGTATCTCGGGCGCATCGTCGAACTCGCGGATAACGCCGACCTGTTCGGGACGCCACTGCATCCCTACACCGAGGCACTGCTTGCTGCCGCTCCCATTCCCGAGCCCGGCATCAAGCGGGACCGCGTCATCCTCGAGGGTGACGTGCCAAGCCCTATCGCGCCGCCATCGGGATGTCATTTCCACACCCGATGCCCATACGCGACGGCCGCGTGCCGCGAGACGGCCCCGCCTCTCGTCGAGGTCGCTCCGGGGCACCATGTCGCCTGTCTGCTGCGCCCTGCCGGGGGCGATCCGGCGCCATTGTCGCCGACGCGCTGAGACGGCGCCAGTGCGCGCGTCCAAGGCACCCTTGACGCGCGTCGATGGCGCCTCCGTCGCGAGCGTTTCCCTCCTCGCCGTCTCGCTTACGCTCTTGCCGGCGGGTGGGTGACGATTGACTTCAATTCAGGTACCGGATGTCTCAGCCGATCGATGTCGGGCAGCGGGCGCGCCAGATCGGCATTGCCTGCGAAGGCGTTCTGCATGGCGGCACCCGCCGCCAGAACCCTGCGGTCGCCTCGGAACGGGCCGACAATCTGTAAGCCGAACGGTAATCCCTGGTCGTCCTTGCCGCACGGCAGCGACATGGCGGGATTGGTCGCCAGCGTGATGAACCAGCTCATCGCCAGCCAGTGATAGTACGTGTTGAGTTTCTTGCCGGCGATCTCGTCAATGTAAAGACGCTCCCAGGGAAACGGCGAGACGGCCACGGCCGGCGTCAGCACCAGATCGACCTCGTCGAACACCGGCTGGAAGCGCCGAAAGAGTTGTGTCTGCTCGGCATGAGCCCAAGCGACGTCGGCAAGTGACATCTTGGCGCCCAGCTCGTAGTTCGCCCGGACGTTGGGTCCCAGAAGATCCCGGTTCTTCTCGTAGTCGTCGCGATAGCGAGCCACGAAATTGATCGCACGGATCACGTCGAAACAACGCTCGGCTTCGCCGAAGTCGAGATCGATCGGCTCGCAGCTCTTGAAGTGATGCCGAAGGGCGGCAATCTTGCGCCTGAAAGCGGCGCGGATCGTCGGGTCGACGATGCCGGTGCCGAGATCCTCGCTCCAGCCCACACGCAGGTTGCCCAGATCGATCGGATCGGGCGCCCTGAAGTCTTCGCCATCGACCGGAAACGAGAGCGGATCGCTGCGATCCGCGCCGACTTGGCTCGCGAACATGAGGCAAGCGTCCTCGACCGTGCGTCCCATAGGCCCGAGCACGGAGATCGGAGTCCAGCCGAGTTGGCGTCGCTCGGCCGGCACCATGCCGGGGGACGGTCGGAAACCGACGATGCCGCAAAAGGACGCCGGTATCCTGAGTGATCCGCCGGTATCCGAGCCGGTGCAGATGGGCAGGAGATCGGCGGCGAGCGCCGCAGCCGAACCGCCCGAGGAGCCGCCGCAGGTGCGCATCGGATCGAACGGATTGCCCGTCGCGCCCCAAACGGGATTGCGCGTGTTGGCGCCGGCGCCAAACTCAGGCGTGTTGGTCTTGCCGACCATGATGGCGCCCGCCCGCCTCAGCCGGGCGACCATCACGCCATCGGCATCGGGGAGATAGTCCTTGAAAAGCGGTGAGCCGAACGTCGTGAGAACGTCTTTGGTGTATTCGAGATCCTTGACGCCGAAGGGAAGGCCGTGCAGGGCGCCAAGCGTCTCGCCGGCCAGGACGGCGGTTTCGGCCGCCTTCGCCTCGGTGCGCGCGCGATCGTAGCAGGTGGCCGTCACGGCGTTGATCGCGGGATTGAGCTCCGCAATGCGCGCGATGAAGGCCTCCAGCACCTCGACCGGCGACATCTCCTTGGTACGGATGCGACGAGCCAACTCGACAGCAGAAAGAGAGACGATTGCGGTTGCATCGGTCATGCGGGACTCCGATTACGGCAGGCTACCCGAGCGCCAACTCATGGATGGACTGTAGCAAATCGCGCGGCCGCCGCACCGCAACAATTGTGGGCAGGCCGGGCTTCGCTTCCGGCGCACGATCGGGACTTACGCTCGGCCACCGCACCTGCGCTTCGCGACATCGGCGAAGCGTGAGGTCGCTATCGCCAAAGTCCGAGGTTCTCCCACTTTTGCTCGGGGATCGGTCCGCCCAAAGCGAACGAGAACGACGTGGCCTTCATCCAGTCTCGCGTCAGATTGCAAGTGAAGCTCAGTGAGTACCAGTGACCGCCGGCCCGCACGGCGCCACCCTTTGCCGTCAATTTGGTGCCGTCGAGCACCGCCGGGCTGAAGATCGACGTCTTCATGCGATCGGCGCGGTGGAGTTTCGGCTCCCGCCTTACCGCAGAAAGCCCACGCAATATGCAGGCCTGGTGCGATCGGAATTCCGGTGACAAGCCCTCGAGCGCTTTGTCCAGCGACCTGGAAGATGCGGTCGAAACGGAAAGGCCGAATACCAGAGCTGCAGCTAATCCTCGCATCATATTCTTTCCCCCAGTTCCAGGGGCGGAACACGAGCACCGAAAGATGACAGGGATTCGGCGAAAGCCGCGACGTGTCGACCGAGCGACATTTTGCGCGCCCATCGGACATCTTCGATGCTTGCGCCTCGACACCCGCTTGACCCGTCCCTTGCGGCATAGCTCATAAGACGTGCGGTCAGACCACAGCGAGGTGATTCGTGAACTCTACCGCTCATTTTCTTAACCCTTCGGATACGGCGCGGCTGCTCGGGGTCTCCACCAAGGCGCTTCGCGTCTACGAGGAGCGCGGCCTGCTGCATCCACTGCGGACGTCCTCAGGCTGGCGATCCTACGGTCCCGACGAGATCGCACGTGGACGAGACATCGTGGAACTGCGCGGCCTCGGCCTGAGCCTCAACGAGATTGGGCGGGCGTTGGAAGGCGACGCGGCGGTGCTCGCGCGAGCGCTGGCAGCGCACGAAGCGACGCTCGAGGCTCGCATGGGGGACCTGAGAGCGGCGGTGTCGAAGGTGCGCAACCTGCGACGTGAGCTTGCAGGCACGGCCCTGCCAGCCGGCTCGGTCATGGCGCAGATCCGGCGCGTAAGCCAAGATATTTCAGTTGCAGTGGACCTGCCCTGGCCCTGGGGCGGCGAACGGTTCGAGATGCGAGGCCTCCAAAAGCTGACCCATGTCGTCGGACCACTGGGCAGTGGCAAGACCCGGCTCGCGATGTGTCTCGCGACGGCAATTCCAGGAGCAAAATTCATCGGGCTCGAGCGGCAGGACGACGGCGCGGCAGGCGCCAAGGCCCTTCTCGATGCGGACGAAAGCCTGAGGAGCCGAGTCCGAGAGGCGATCAACGCGCTCGAGGCTGACGGTGGCGTCGGCTCGGACGCGCTTCTCGCCCTGCTGACCGCTATCGAAGAGGACGGGCCCACCGTTCACGTTATCGACATGCTGGAGCACGGCCTCGATGCGGCAACTCAGGAGGCACTCATGTGCCATCTGCGGCGTCGCGCAGCACACGCCAAGCCGTTGATCTTTCTCACGCGATCGAGCGCTGTTCTCGATCTCGACACCGTCTGCCCCGGCGAGGCGATCATTTTCTGTCCTGCCAACCACGGTCCGCCATTCCTGGTCGCGCCGTACCGGGGGGCAGCCGGCTTCGAGTCGCTCGCCATGTGCCTCGCCTCACCCGAAGTCCGCGCACGCACGGAAGGCGTGATTGCTGTACGACGAAGCGCATAAAGCGCAGCCGCACTCTCGCGCATGACGACCGTCGAATCGGGATCGGGATCGGGATCGGGATCGGGATCGGGATCGGGTGGAGCGGGCGATCGGGATCGAACCGACGACATTCAGCTTGGGAAGCTGACGTTCTACCACTGAACTACGCCCGCGCGCCGGGCGAATTAAGCTGCTTTCACTCATGTTTGCAAGCTCGATGCCGGGCATCTCCGCAAGCTCGATGCCGGGCACCACGCGCTTCGGCTTGACCGGCTGCCTGACCCGCCCTGCGATCCTCACCGAATTGGCATGCGCCCGATCGTCGATATGTGCCAGCATGACCACGACACGCGCAATGGGCCGCCTCGAGGCTCATCAGGGACGTACGCAGAGCAGGAGAGCCGACGATGGCGCGATTGACGGATTTCGACGACCTCGGCCGCGACTACTACGAGCAGATGCCAATGCCACATTTCGCATCGACGCCCTGGGCCCAACCGAAGCCGACGAGGCAGGCGCGCATCGCGATGATCTCGACCGCCGGACTGCAGCGGCGCGGCGACCGGCCGTTCGGCGTCGACAGTGGCGACTACCGGCTCATCCCCGGCGACGTGGCCGCGGCGGACCTCGTCATGAGCCATATCTCGACCAACTTCGATCGCACCGGCTTTCAAGAGGATCACAACGTCGTGCTGCCGATCGACCGTCTCAACGAGCTGGCTGCGGCGGGCGAAATCGGTTCGGTCGCATCGATCCATTATTCTTTCATGGGGGCGACGCACCCCGACAAGCTCGAGCAGACGGCGCGCCGGCTTGCGAGCCTGCTGAAGCAGGACGCGGTGGACGCCGTGCTGCTCGTGCCTGTCTGACCGGCCTGCACGCGCGCCGTAGGCGCGCTCGGACACTACCTCGAGAGTGAGGGCCTGCCGACGGTGGGCATCAGCCTGATCCGGCTCCACACCGAAAAGATCAAGCCGCCGCGCGCGCTGTGGGTGCCGTTCGAGCTTGGCCGCCCGCTCGGCGTGCCGAACGATGCGGCGTTCCAGGGACGTGTGCTGAAGGCCATGCTCGCGCTGCTCGACGCCAAGTCCGGTCCCGTGCTCGCCGATTATCCCGAGGATGCGCCCGGCGGCGGCGTGACCGATATGTCAGGCATGGCTTGCCCGATCAGCTTCGATCGAAAGGGAGCGGCGGAGGAATCCCTCGAGGACGCCATCCTGCGCGAGATCCGTGAATTGCAGCCCTGGTATGATCTGGCCTTCGAGCGACGCGGGCGCACCACATTCGGCAGCTCGGGACTCGCCATCGAGGATGTCGCCAGGTTTCTCGCGCGATGGCAGACCGAGATGCCACCGCCAAGCCCAAGAAGCGGCGAGCCGCCGGAGGCCGTGCTGAAGCTTGCGGCCGAGGACCTCAAGGTCTTCTACCTCGAGGCCCTGGCGGGACAACCGCAACCGCAGAGTGGGCGCGTGGCCGTCGATTGGTTCTGGAGCGAAACGGCGGCTGCAAGGCTGTTCGTGGCGTTGCGCGAGCGGTGCATAGCCGACGGCGACCCGGGACGCCAACTCATCGGTCGCAATCTGCTGGTGCCGCGCGAGCAGTGGAGCCGATTTGGCATTACGGAACGATGGTGGCGTGCACGATGAGGCTCACGTCTCACCCGCGCGGGTGAATGTCGGCCTGTGCATAGCGCACCCCCCACCGGCATCGGCGGTCACTGCGATGCGCCGCCCGCGCGCAAGCGCTCGCCGACACCCAGGAGCTGCCCTCGATGCAGCGCGATGCCCAGTTCGAGAGACTGTGCGATCCGCTGCGCACGATCGATGAAGAGCGCCGCGGCCTCGGGCGGGCAGACTGCAGCAGCAACGTCGCGAAAGTGCGCGAGCCAGCGATCGAACTGCTCTGCCGAGATGGCGGGCAGGCGCGCGTGCACCTGCATCGGGGCGCCCTTGTAACGTCCGGTCTTCAGCATCACCGAGGACCAGAACTGGCAGAGCTTTTCAAGATGCGCATCCCAGTCGGCGATGGCGTCATTGAAGATCGGACCAAGCACATCGTCCTGACGGACACGGGCGTAGAACGTGTGCACGAGTTCTCGGATCATCGGTTCGTCGATGGGCGCCGGGATGCCCTGGACCGACGTTTGAGGATCATCTTGCATCTGTCGCCATCCTAGCGCGCCACGCCGAGTAGCAGGTGCCCGCTGATCGTCAGCAATCAGGCATCTTGCCTGTGAGCGAACATAAGATATATAAATAATGCATCAATTAGCTTTCTGTCGCAGGCAGCCGTAGCCGCCTATTCGCTATGTGATGCAAACGCATAGCCCGTCGCACATCCGATCGACGCAGAGGATCGACGGGCCCGGTCGCAAGGTCGACGCGTCGGCACGTTCGTCGAAGCATGTTGCCGAGGCCTGAGGACCACGCCAGGATAGGCCGGTCGACCGGTCAGGCTGCCAAGACACTCGTGCCGGCTATTGTGCCTGCGTCGCGCAACGACGTATGCGCGGAGATATGCATTAAGCACGAGCAATCAACCGATGATCGGCTCGCCCGCGATAACCTGGCCGCCTGTGCTCAAAAATATTGGAGGTTGCGCATGACCAGTGGAGTCGAACTCGATTGTCTCGAAGGTATTCGCGTTGTCGATTTCACCCAGTTCGAAGCGGGGCCGTCTTGCACGGAAAGCCTGGCATGGCTTGGCGCCGAGGTGGTGAAAATCGAGAATCCGGGGCTCGGCGATCCCGGCCGCCGTCTGCAGAAGGGCAAACCGGACAACGATCCGTGGTACTTCCACCAATTCAACGCCAACAAGAAGTCGTTGACCTTGAACCTCAAGACGCCGCGCGGTCTCGAGATCGTGCGCGAACTCCTGAAGAAGGCCGACGTCATGGTCGAGAACATGGCGCCCGGCACGATCGATCGGCTCGGTCTCTCTTATGACCAGGTCAAAGAGATCAACCCCGGCATCATCTACTGCCAAATCAAGGGGTTTGGACGCGGCAGTCCCTACGAGAAGAGCCTTGCTTTCGACATGATCGCCCAGGCCGCCGGCGGCATGACCAGCACTACCGGCTACGGTGACCGCCCGCCTGTGAAGCCCGGCACTTCGTTCGGTGACACGGGCACAGGCATGCTGATGGCGATCTCGATCCTCGGCGCGCTCTTCAAGCGCCAGCGGACGGGGCAAGGCCGGCGCCTCGAAGTCGCCATGCAAGACGCGATGGTGCACTACATGCGCGTCCCGTTCTCGCGCACTCAACTCTCGGGCAAGGCAGTATTGCGCGAAGGCACCGACCGATCCGTCGCCGGTGGCCTCGTTCCGAATGCCCTCTTTCCATGCAAGCCGGGCGGACCCAACGACTACGTCTACGTGTTCTGCAGCCGGGCCAATCCGGAACACTGGCAGCGCCTCCTGACCGTCATGGGACGCGAGGACTTGAAGGGCGATCCGCGTTACGAAACGCAGGCGGCGCGAACCGAACGCCCGAAGGAGGTCGACGCAATCATCTCCGAGTGGACGCGTGGCCACACGAAAGAGGAGGCGATGACGTTGATCGGTGCAGCCGGGGTGCCCGCCGGGGCCGTGTTCGACACGCTCGAGCTGATGGACGATGCCTCACTGGCCGAGCGCGGGATCATGCAGACGATCGAGCATCCTTCGACCGGCAAGGTGAAGATGCCCGCGTGGCCCGTTCGTTTCGACGGCCAGCCTGCCAAGGTGAAGCCGTCGCCCATGCTCGGCGAGCATGTCGACGACGTGCTCTCATCGTGGCTCAACATGGACGCCAGGCAGATCGCCTCGCTACGCGAAGGGGGTATTACTTAGCCGGCCTGCTATGTGTTTCGCCGCGCGGCTGGCCAAGGTCAGGCGCGTGGCGACAGGCCGCCCTGACGCTCTATGAAAGCTGCAATGTCATCGACGCCGGTGCCGCCCCGGATCGAGGTCATGACGAACGGGCGATCACCGCGCATGCGGCGAGCGTCGCGCTCCATGATGCCGAGATCAGCGCCGACGTGCGGGGCGAGGTCGGTCTTGTTGATGACCAGCAGGTCGGACCGCGTGATGCCGGGCCCGCCCTTGCGCGGGATCTTCTCACCCTGGGCGACGTCGATCACGTAGATGGTGAGATCGGCCAACTCCGGCGAGAACGTCGCCGCGAGATTGTCGCCGCCGGACTCGAGCAGGATGAGGTCGAGGCCGGGCAACTTCCTTCGCATGGTGTCGATCGCGGCGAGATTGATGGAGCAGTCCTCGCGGATGGCGGTGTGAGGGCAGCCGCCGGTCTCGACGCCCATGATGCGCTCCAGCGGCAGGGCCTGCATGCGCATCAGGATCTCGGCGTCCTCCTTCGTGTAAATGTCGTTGGTGATGGCGCAAATATCGTAGCGATCGCGGAAAGCTTGACAGAGGGCTGCGGTCAGCGTGGTCTTTCCGGAGCCGACAGGGCCGCCGATACCGACACGCAAGGGACCGTTGGGGCTTGCAGAGTTCGCGTTGGTCATGAGCGAAACAACCTCGAATATTGCGTCTCGTGAGCGAGGGAAGCGAGGTCGGAGCGTAGCGTCGCGCTGCCGATATCGTCGAGTGTCGCCGAAAGGGCGCCTTGCGCCACGTCGGTGACCGCCCCCATGAGCGAAGCCAGCGCGCGCTGGCCATCGGTCTGTCCGACGACCGAGAGACGGATCGCGGCCGACACCAGATTGGTGACGAAGGCTATGCCGTAGGCTTGGAGAACGCCGCCGAGCGCGACGGCATGCGCGGCGGTGCCGGCGCCGACGGCGATGGGATAGGCGACGTCGGCGTGCACCGCGCGTGCAACGGCCGGCAGATCATCGGCAGGCCAGGCGGCGCCTAGCGTCGCGAGGAAGGCGTTGCCTTGCGTGACTGTTTCGAGCCTTCGCTCGGCCGAGGGCTGCAATGCCAGCGCCAAATCGTTGGCGTCGGCAAGGGCGGCGAAATCAGACGCGGCGACCGCGCGCCATGCGGCCGCCAACACGATCATATCGTTGCGCATCGATCCGCATGCGACGAGGTCGGCAAGCCAGGCCAGAAGATCGGCGGAGTTCGATATCCAGCCGCGATCTGCGGCCAGTTCGAGGCCATGACTGTAAGCGAATGCGCCAACGGGAAAGGACGGCGAGAGCCATATGACGAGGCGCGGATCAACGCTACCCGGCGGCGCGCCGGCGCCAGCGCTCTCGATGTCGCCGGTTGCGGGCTTCGCTTTGGCACCGGTCGACGGCGCATGGTGTGTCCGCGATAATGCACGTGCCGACGACACGGCGACGCGCGGCGCATCGAACTGCCGTAGCGCCCCCGAAGCATCGTTCGTAACGCTCACTCGCGCGCGCACCGTCATCCCTTGTGATCTCGGTGGCGATGATCGTGGTGGTGCCCATGTTCGTGGTCGTGATGATGGTGATCGTCGTGCGCGTGGGCGTGATCGTGTCCAGAGCCATGGTCATGATCGCCGTGGTGATGGCCTTTCTGCAGCGGACCTTTCGATCCGTAGGCGCCGCCTTCGGGCTCGAACGGGCGGCTCACCTTGTGCACGTGCGCGCCAAGTCCCTCGACCATCTCGGCCAGGACGTGGTCGGGCTTGATATAGATGGCGTGACCGGCGATCTCCGCCGGCGTGTGACGATTGCCGATGTGCCAGGCAATACGGGCAAGGGCGAGCGCGTCGTGCGCGTGAATTTCCAAGAGATCCTCGGGCGCCGCCAGGACCTTGACGAGATCGCCGTTCGACATTTCGAGCGCATCGCCGTGCTCGAGATAGGTCGCCTCGGCGAGATCCAGAAGGAACTCGTGGCCGCGGTCGCTCTGCATGGCGATGCGACGGCGATAGCGTGCCTCGCGATCGAGGGTCACCGAGTCGATGGCGATGCGCCGGCCAAGATCGGCACGGCGGACGACGGACGTAGCGCGGAGCATGCTTTACTGGCCTCCCTCGAATTTGCCGAAACCCTTCCACGTGCTCAAAACGTCTTCGATCACCGGCAGAAACGTGTCTATCAACATGTGCGGCCGGGGGCCCATCGTATTCACCGATTGCAGATATCGCAGTGTATAGCCACTTTCCTTGTCATGCAGAACGCTCAAAGCCTTCAGATATTCGTCTAGTTTTCTAAGTGGATCGCCCCAATCTTCATCGACGAACTGCCCAGAGGCTCTCGCATCATCCAACGCCCTCTCGCACATTCCATGCAATTTCACCTTCAGATTCGAATCCGTATCGGACCAAAGCCTTTTTAGATTGTGCCCATATTTCTTGCGAAGATCATCAATTGCTTGCCCATTTCGAACTAAATCATGCTTCAAAAATACTTCAATCCCGTGACCCAGCAAATGGAGCATTGGCGTACGAAGTAGTTTCTCATTTTCTCTCGCATTATCGCGCAATAGCTTGGCGGAAAGAATAAATTGCTTACTTCTAGCGAGCAGCTGCCAAGCGGGATCATCCTCAATCTTCATGCACAGCCCCGCTCAGAACAGAAAATAGCGTTGCGCCATGGGTAGCACCTTGGCGGGCTCGCACACCAGCAGCTCGCCGTCGGC
This sequence comes from Hyphomicrobiaceae bacterium, assembly GCA_050187415.1. Classification (GTDB taxonomy): domain Bacteria; phylum Pseudomonadota; class Alphaproteobacteria; order Rhizobiales; family Hyphomicrobiaceae. The sequence continues at coordinate 11,883 of JBFWXN010000064.1, forward strand.
GCGGACCGCGTAGGTTTCGGGGTCGATCTCGATGCTCGGGCAGGCGTCGTTGAGGACCATGCTCTTCTTCGAGATGCCGCCACGCGTGTTCTCGACCGCAACGAGGCGCTTCGCGAGGCCGAGCCTGGCGCCGAGACCGTTGGCGACGGCCGCCTTGCTGGTGAAGGTGAGGGACGTCGCGGTGCGCGCGCCGCCGAAGGCACCGAACATGGGGCGATAGTGGACCGGCTGCGGCGTCGGGATCGATGCGTTCGGATCGCCCATCGGTGCAGCGGCGATGACGCCCCCCTTCACCACCATGTCCGGCTTCACGCCGAAGAACGCCGGCGACCAGAGCACCAGATCGGCGAGCTTGCCTTCCTCGATCGAGCCGATATGACGTGAGATGCCGTGCGCGAGGGCGGGGTTGATAGTATACTTGGCAATATAGCGACGGGCGCGAAAGTTGTCGTTGCCCTTCCCTTCGTCCTCGGGCAGCGGACCGCGCTGCAGCTTCATTTTGTGCGCCGTCTGCCAGGTGCGGATGATCACCTCGCCGACCCGACCCATGGCCTGGCTGTCGGACGAGATCATCGAGAGGGCGCCGAGATCGTGGAGAATATCCTCGGCGGCGATGGTTTCCTTGCGGATGCGGCTCTCGGCGAAAGCCAGGTCCTCGGGAATCTTCGGCGAGAGGTGGTGGCACACCATCAGCATGTCGAGATGCTCGTCGATGGTGTTGACGGTGAAGGGCCGCGTCGGATTGGTGGAGGACGGCAGGACGTTCGGCTAACCAGCGACCTTCATGATGTCGGGCGCATGGCCACCGCCCGCACCTTCAGTGTGAAAAGCATGAATGGTCCGCCCCTTGAAAGCGGCGATGGTGTCCTCGACGAAGCCGGATTCGTTCAGAGTGTCGGAGTGCAACATGACTTGTACATCGTAGTCGTCGCCAACCGAGAGGCAGCAGTCGATCGCCGCGGGCGTGGTGCCCCAGTCCTCGTGCAGCTTGAGCGCACACGCCCCGCCCTCGACCATTTCGACGAGCGCGCCCGGCAGGGCGGCGTTGCCCTTGCCCGAGATGCCAATGTTCATCGGGAAGGCGTCGAAGGAACGCAGCATCATGCCGATGTGCCAGGGCCCGGGCGTGCACGTCGTGGCGAGCGTGCCGTGGGCCGGACCAGTACCTCCGCCGAGCATGGTCGTGAGGCCCGACATCAGGGCCTCATCGATCAGCTGCGGGCAGATGAAGTGGATGTGGGCATCGAAGCCACCGGCGGTGAGGATCTTGCCTTCTCCCGCGATCACCTCGGTGCCCGGCCCCACGATGATATCGACGTTCGACTGGATATCCGGGTTGCCCGCCTTGCCTACTTTGACGATGAGCCCATCCTTGAGGCCGACGTCGGCCTTCAGGATGCCGGCCACCGCGTCGAGGATCAGGGCATTGGTGATGACCGTATCGACGGCACCTTGCGCGCGCGTCACCTGCGACTGGCCCATGCCGTCGCGGATCACCTTGCCGCCCCCGAATTTCACCTCGTCGCCATACGTCGTCAGATCGCGCTCGACCTCGATGATCAACTCGGTGTCGGCGAGACGCACCTTGTCGCCGGTCGTCGGACCGAACATCTGCGCATAGGCCGCACGGGAGATCTTCCTCGGCATCGTCGGTCTCCTCAGAACTCAGGAATGTGCACGCAATCGCTATGCCGCCGAGCGCATCCGTTCGGGCAGCTCGGCGGTGGGTGTGTCGGCAAGGCCGGCCGACTCGAGGGTATCGAACCAGAGGTCGCGGCTGCTCGCGGGCAACTCGGCGCCGCACCACGGACAATGCGTGATCAGGAGATAGCTCGCGCCGCCATCGCGAACCGGGATGCCGTACTCGCCGAAGATCTCGTGGAAGACGAGCGCAACATCGGGGCAGTCGAAGGGATCCGCGTGCTGGTCGCAGTGAAGCTCGAGCGAGCGAGCCATCGTCGAGCAGCAGTGCTCGGCCAGTGCCGAGGGCGGCAGCCAGTCGTGGTCCAGCGGCAACCAAAGGACCCGGCGGCCCGAAAAGAGCGCCGCAGACATCACAGCTTGCCCATCACCTGTTGGCGGAACCCGTAGATGGTTCTGGCGCCGGAGATCTCGACGAGCGTCACCTCGCGCGACTGTCCGGGCTCGAAGCGAACTGCCGTGCCCGCAGCAATGTCGAGACGAAAGCCACGCGCCTTGTCACGATCGAAGACGAGAGCGGGGTTTGTCTCGAAGAAATGATAGTGGCTACCCACCTGGATGGGACGGTCGCCGGAATTGGATACCGCGAGGATCAGCGACGCGCGCCCCTCGTTCAGCTCGATGTCTCCATCCGCGACAATAATCTCCCCGGGAATCATGATCCACTCCGCCGGTTGTTCGCCGGGCGCTCGGCGCGCTGCTGGCGATCTCGGTTTGCGGCGAACAGAACTACAAGCGTGGCTAGTGCGACCCCTCCGAGCAGCATGGCCAGATGCCACCCCGTCGCGAGATGGGCCGCGAGTTCACTAAAACTCATTGTGTGGTGAGAGCCTGGATGGGCGACCGCCGCCGTTGTCGTGGCGGCCACGGCGATCGAGCCGGCGATCGACGTGCGGACCAATTTCATCGACATCAAGCGCCTCCCTCAGCGGATCGGATTGTGAACTGTCACGAGCTTCGTCCCGTCGGGAAACGTCGCTTCGACCTGCACGTCGTGGATCATTTCGGCGACGCCGTCCATGACCTCGGCGCGCGTCAGAACGGCGGCGCCCGCAGACATCAGCTCGGAGACGCTCCTGCCGTCCCGCGCCCCTTCCACCACCACGTCCGTGATCAGCGCGATGGCTTCCGGATGATTGAGCTTCACACCGCGCTCGAGCCGACGCCGCGCGACAATCGCGGCCATGGCGACAAGCAATTTGTCCTTCTCGCGAGGCATCAGGTTCATGGCCGCGCTCCTCTCCTCGTGTGGCGGTTTGATTGTCCGCTTCAATCTCTGCATCACATCAACGGCAATTCATATCGAGACCTCCGCTTCGGACCCAGCCGCCATTGCGGCCGACCGGATAGTCAAGCCTCGGTCAAGTCGCCCAGACGCGCGGTAATGCGCGTCCGGACAGGATTGGAATGGCGCGAGCCAGCGCAGCAATCAAGTCCCCAGGCGCGGCGGCAAGCACGCGGACGGCCAACAGGCCGTTCCAGGCGCTGACACCGGTCTCACAGGCATCAGATTCGAGAGCGCGCCTCAGCGGCTCGACCAAATCCGAGGCCGCCGGCGCGACGAGGAGGGCCAAGGCCGACGCCCGGGCCCCACCGCCGACGGCAGGCCGATCGAGCGTCGCCGACAATTCGCCCGACAGACGCACAGCCTCTGCGTAGACGAGTTGATCGCCGCGGCGGACGCGCCACTGATCGTTCAAGCTTGCCGGCGCGGCGCCCTCGTCGCTTTCGGGTCTTCCGAAGGTCGTCACCTCGACCATCAACAGACGGCTGTCCTCCGCGACATCGACCTCGATCCGCCGCTCGAGCCGCGCGCCAGCGTAAAGGATCGTCTGCTGGGGCAGCCAGTCCAAGCGAGCGCCCTGCGCAAGCGAGATGCGTACCTCGAGACGCGAGTGGGAACCGTCCGACCGATAAATCCGCTCGGCGGAGGAGGCCGTATGCACCACGTCGGCCGCGGCGCCGAGTTCATAGACGGTCTCGATGCGATCCCCGCCTGCGACGCCGCCGCCAGTATTGACCTGCAGAGCTTCCAGATGCGGGCCGAAGGTGGTCGGCCGGGCCAGACGATAGCCGCCGCGTTCGACTACGCTCGCAATCGCGGTTCTCGTCCCATCGCTGAGGAAGCGCGCATGAACGCCGCCCGACACGCGAACCGGAGCCAGAGCATCGGCAAGGTCAGGTCGCTCTGAATCAGACGGAGAGGTGGCGCCGGACATCGCTCTCCACCATCGAGGCTCGGGTTCCGGCAAGCACGACCTGACCGCGATCCATCACGGCGTAGCTGTCCGCCAGGTCGCGCGCGAATTCGAAATACTGCTCGACGAGAAGGATCGCCATGTCGCCGCGCCTTCGCAGCGTGTCGATCGCCCGCCCGATGTCCTTGATGATAGACGGCTGGATGCCCTCGGTCGGCTCGTCGAGAACGATCAGTTTCGGGCGCATGGTCAAGGCCCGGGCGATGGCGAGTTGCTGCTGCTGGCCGCCCGACAGGTCGCCGCCGCGCCGCCGCAGCATCGATTTCAGAACCGGGAACAGCTCGAACACATACTCGGGGATGGAGCGTTCGCTTCGCTTCAGTGGCGCAAAGCCGGTCTCGATATTCTCCTTCACCGATAGCAATGGGAAGATCTCGCGGCCCTGCGGAACAAAAGCGATGCCGCGCCGAGCGCGCTCGTAGGGAGCAAGTGTCGAGATGTCGTCGCCCTCCCAAAGAATGCGACCCTTGCTCAGGCGATGCTGCCCGCAGACGGCACGCAGAAGACTCGTCTTGCCAACGCCGTTCCGGCCGAGCACGCAGGTCACCGCGCCGGCCGTCGCCTCGACGGACACACCGCGCAAGGCCTGCGCAGCCCCGTAGTGGAGGTCCAGTCCTTCCACCTTCAACATGCCGATCTCCTCGTGCGTGCGGCGACGACCACGGACCGAGGTGCATCTCTTCCAAGAATGCGAAGCGGTGGTCTCGATCGCTCGAACTTCCTCGCAGGCCCCCCGATCGGCGCCGGAGCGGCCCTCGTCGGCGATGCAGCCGGGGTTCGCTTGGGCGGCTTCACGTCGGACACCTTTCGCCGTCGCATGGGCTGGTGTGGCGGCAACATTCGATCCCCCCTCGCGTTTCATCGCCCGAGATAGACTTCGACGACGCGCTCGTTGGCGGATACGTCGTCGATCGAACCCTCTGCGAGAACCGACCCTTCGTGCAGGCATGTGACCTTCACGCCGAGCGCGCGCACGAACGTCATGTCGTGCTCGACCACGATCACCGAATGGCTCCGGGCTATATCCCGCAGAAGATGGGCCGTGGTCTCGGTCTCGGCGTCCGTCATGCCGGCGACGGGCTCGTCGACAAGCAGAAGCTTCGGATCCTGGGCGAGCAGCATGCCGATCTCGAGCCATTGTTTCTGGCCGTGGCTCAGGCCACCCGCCTGCCGGTCGCGCAACTCCATGAGCTTGACGATTTCGAGCACCTCGTCGATGCGCTCGCGTGGCATGCGGTTGCGCTCGCCGAACAGGGCCGAAAGCGGATCGCGCCGCGCCTTCAGCGCAAGCAGGATATTGTCCGCCACGGAATGACTTTCGAAGACGGTCGGCTTCTGGAATTTGCGGCCGATGCCGAGTTCCGCGATGGCGGCCTCGTCCTGCAATGTGAGATCGGTGCGCCCATCGAACAGAACGACGCCGGTGTCAGGGCGAGTCTTGCCGGTGATGACATCCATCATGGTCGTCTTGCCGGCGCCGTTGGGTCCGATGATGGCCCGCATCTCGCCATGCTCCAGGACAAGCGACAGCTCGTTCAAGGCCTTGAAACCGTCGAACGATACCGAAACTGCGTCAAGGTAGAGAAGCGTGTTGGTCACCGCGGCGTCAGGTGCGATCGTATCGAGCATCGTATTACTCCGCGGGCTCGGGGATGGCCTCGCCGGCGTCCGTGCCGGTGTTCTTGCGGCGCCGGTTGGCAAGGTAGTCCGAGAGCGTGCCGACGATACCCTTGGGCAGCGCCAGCGTAACGAAAACGAACATGCCGCCCAGGACGAAGAGCCAATAGGCGGCAAGGGCGCCGGAGGTGAAGAACGTCTTCATGTAATTGACGACGAAAGCACCGACGGCGGCGCCGATCAACGTGCCGCGGCCGCCGACGGCAACCCAGATCACGGCCTCGATGGAGTTGGCCGGAGCGAACTCGGAGGGATTGATGATGCCGACCTGCGGCACGTAGAGGGCGCCGGCAAGACCGGCCAGCATGGCCGAAAACGTAAACACGACGAGCTTGTAGTTCTCGACCCGGTAGCCGAGAAAACGCGTTCGGCTCTCGGCATCCCGAATGCCGACCAGCACCTTGCCGAAGGCCGACGTCACGAGCACGCGCGCCATCAGGAAGCCCAGTCCGAGGAGCAGGACGGAGAGGGCGAACAAGGTGGCGCGGGTCGACTGCGCCTGGACGGGAAAGCCCAGGAGGTCCTTGAAGTCGGTGAGGCCGTTGTTGCCGCCGAAGCCCATGTCGTTGCGGAAGAATGCGAGCATCAACGCATAGGTCAGCGCCTGCGTGATGATGGAGAGGTAGACACCGGCGACGCGGCTGCGAAAGGCGAGCCAGCCGAACGCGAAGGCAAGCGCCCCCGGCACCAAAATGATCATCAACAAGGCGTAGGGGAACGACGAGAAGCCATACCAGAAGTAGGGCAGCTCCTTCCAATTCAGGAAGACCATGAAGTCGGGCAGGATCGGGTGGGCATAGACGCCGCGCGTTCCGATCTGGCGCATGAGATACATGCCCATCGCATAGCCACCGAGTGCGAAGAAGGCGCCGTGGCCGAGGCTCAGGATACCGCAGTAGCCCCACACCAGATCGAGAGACAAGGCGAGCACTGCAAAGCAGACGTATTTGCCGAGCAAGGCCATGACGTAGGTCGGCACGTGCAATGCCGAGCCTTCCGAAACCCACAGGTTGAGCGCCGGCACTGCGAGCAGCACGACAAGCAGGAAGGCGAGAAAGTACACGGCGCGCCTGTCGAGGCTGTCGATGACGAGTTTCGTGATCATGCTTCGACCGCCCGTCCCTTGAGGGCGAAGAGGCCGCGCGGCCGCTTCTGGATGAAGAGGATGAGGAGCACGAGGATGAAGATCTTGGCGAGAACGGCTCCCGCCACGGGCTCGAGGATCTTGTTGGCGATACCCAGTGCGAACGCCGAGACAAAGGTGCCCCAGAGGTTTCCAACTCCGCCGAAGACAACCACCATGAAGCTGTCGACAATGTAGGACTGCCCAAGGTTGGGCGAGACGTTGTCGATCTGGGAGAGTGCAACGCCTGCGATGCCGGCGATGCCGGACCCGAGGCCGAACGTGAGGGCGTCAACGCGGGCCGACCTGATGCCCATCGAACCGGCCATGCGCCGGTTCTGTGTCACCGCGCGCATCTCGAGGCCGAGGCGGGTGGCCTTCAGAACAAGCTGGAGGCCGGCAAACACGACGAGCGTGAATACGATGATCCACAGGCGCCCCCAGGTGATCGAGACGCCCATGATTTCGAACCCGCCAGACATGTAGCTGGGATTTCCGACCTCGCGATTGGTCGGACCGAATACCGTGCGCACGGCCTGCTGCAACACCAGACTGACACCCCAAGTGGCGAGCAAGGTTTCAAGCGGGCGGCCATAGAGGAAGCGGATGATCCCGCGCTCGATCGCAATGCCGACAAGACCAGTAAACACGAAGGCCAGCGGCAGGGCGATCGGCAGCGAAAGATCGAACGCGTCAGGTGCCCAGGTGCGAAACGCCTCCTGCACCACGAAGGTGGTGTAGGCGCCGAGCATGACCATCTCGCCGTGGGCCATGTTGATCACGCCCATGACGCCGAACGTGATGGCGAGGCCGATGGCTGCCAACAGCAACACCGAACCGAGCGAAAGCCCGTAGATGACGTTCTGAACCCAGGCGAGGAGCTGACGCCTGTCCTCGATGGTCTTCACGGCAGCTTGGATCGTCGATTTCAGCTCGGGCTGTTGCGCCGAGCCGAGCGATTGATTGAGGAGCCCAAGGGTTTCGATGTCGGTGTAGGAGGCGAGATCCTTGACCGCGGCCAGCTTGTCGCCAAGCGTCGCGCTCGCATGGGCGAGAACGATCGCGGCGCGCGCCCTGCGAAGTGCCGAGGCGACGGAGCTGTCTTTTTCGCGTTCGATGGCCTTGTTCACAGCCGGCAGATCGGCGGCCGAGCGGGACTTGAACACCGCGTCCGCCGCGTTCAGGCGCTTGGCACGGAGCGGCGACGTCAAGGCGAGCGAGCCGAGCGCTGCATCGATGCCCGCCCGCAGACGGTTGTTGATGCGCACAGTCGCGAAATCGGATTCGGGCAGCGTCAGCGGCTTCAGGGTCCGCGCATCGACGAGCTTCCCGGTTGTGTTCTTGATGCCGAGCGTCTTGGTCCTGGCGCCGAAGAGCAGCCGGCGGTCTGCCAGCGCTTCCAGAATGTGGGACGCTTCCGGTGCTCCCGATCGCGCGATCTCGTCGATCGCCTTCGCGGTATCGGAGAAGCTGTCGGCTTCGAAGTATTTGGTGGCCGCATCGAGGCTCTGGGCGTTAGCTCCGGCGGCCCCCACCGCCAGAAGCGTGGCCATAACGGCGGCCGAGACTAGCCATCGAAGGCCGTGCAACGATCTGGTGAGCACCGGCATCGCCCCTTTCCCCTCGCGTCGGCCCACCCGCCCGTCGATGGGGCGGGTGGGGTCGTTCGTCAGGTGCGTCGGCTCAGCTTCCGCACTTGTTCGACTTTGTGTTGAAGTTGCCGCACTTCTTGCCCGGCCAATCCGAAATCAGGTCTTTCGAGCCCGGCAGGAAGTCCGACCAAGCGTCGCCGGCCACGAGCCCCTTCGTCTGCCAGACCACGTCGAACTGGCCGTCCTCGCGGATTTCACCGATCAGCACCGGCTTTGTGATGTGGTGGTTCGGTAGCATCTTGGAGGTGCCGCCCGTGAGGTTCGGGACCTCGATGCCGACGATGGCATCGATCACCTTGTCAGGATCGGTGCTCTTTGCCTTTTCGACGGCCTTCACCCACATGTTGAAGCCGATGACGTGCGCTTCCATCGGATCGTTGGTGACGCGCTTGGCGTTCTTGGTGAAAGCGCGCCACTTGGTGATGAACTCATCGTTGGCCGGGTTCTTGACCGACTGGAAGTAGTTCCACGCGGCGAGATGGCCGACGAGGTTCTTCGTGTCGACGCCGGCGAGTTCTTCCTCACCGACCGAGAAGGCGACGACCGGGATGTCGGTGGCCTTCACGCCCTTGTTCGCAAGTTCCTTGTAGAATGGCACGTTGGCATCGCCGTTGATGGTCGAGACGACTGCCGTCTTTTTGCCGGCAGAGCCGAACTTGACGATATCGGCCACGATCGTCTGCCAGTCGGAATGCCCGAACGGCGTGTAGTTGATCATGATGTCCTCCTTCGCCACACCCTTGGCGAGGAGGTATGCCTCGAGGATCTTGTTGGTGGTGCGCGGGTAGACGTAGTCGGTGCCCGCCAGCACCCAGCGCTTTACCTCGCCACCGTCTTTCGACATCAGGTAGTCGACGGCGGGGATCGCCTGCTGGTTCGGAGCGGCACCCGTGTAGAACACGTTGCGCTCGCTCTCCTCACCCTCGTATTGGACGGGGTAAAAGAGGATATTGTTCAACTCCTTGAAGACCGGCAGGACGGATTTCCGAGAGACGCTGGTCCAGCAGCCGAACACGGCCGCGGCCTTTTTCTGGGAGATCAGCTCGCGAGCCTTCTCGGCGAAGAGAGGCCAGTTGGAGGCGGGGTCGACGACGACGGCCTCGAGTTTCTTGCCGAGCAGGCCGCCTTTCTTGTTCTGCTCATCAATGAGCATCAGCATGACGTCTTTCAACGTCGTCTCGCTGATCGCCATAGTGCCCGAGAGCGAGTGGAGCACGCCCACCTTGATCGTTTCCTGGGCGAACGCGGCGGGGCCGGTCAATGCCAGGGAAGCAATGAGGGCCGCTCCCCCGAGCACCCGGCGTCTGGTTATCGACATCAATGTCCTCCGACTGCACAGTTGCAACGACGAGGACAATTGCAGCCCGTGTGCCAAACTGGCGGCCGCCGTTTCAATTTGAACGTAACGAATTGTTTAGGATTGGGATTTTCTTGCCGCGGGTGCGCCATCCGCGGCCAGGCAGGCGTGGCGCCGTGGATCTCGGCGCCGAAACGACTGGCATTTCACTGCTATTTTTTTATGCATGATTATTTGTTGTGCAAAGGCGGCTGCCTGTCTTACGGCATTCTCATGATGCTGCGGATTCTGGTGACGCGGGGCGCGCGCTCTACCGCACGCCGTCCGCCCGAGGAGCAGCATTAACGAGGCATTAACCAATCGGGCGTACGCATCTTGGCGAGATGTATCCCGCAAAAAGCCACTTTCCTGGGCGACTGTAATTCGTCTCGCAGAGCGGGCGGTAGTGCGTAAGACGGGGGTCAGACGTAATGAGCTCGAATAGAGCACGTGGTGCCGGCATGGTCCGGGCCGCGATCGGGGGATTGTTACTCGCGCTGATGGCGCTTGCGCTTGCCCCCGCCGAGGCCCGGCCGGCGAGCGACGTGCTGGATGCTGCCTCGTCTCGCACCCGGTTCGTCATTGCACTCGAGCGAGACGCGCCATTCCAAGTGTCAGCTCTCGGCCACCCAAACCGCGTCATTGTCGATCTTCCCGACGTTCGCATCAATCTGCCTCAGCAACCATCGTCAGGCGCCGTAGGTGTAGTTCGTGGCTTCCGCGGTGGCCTCGCCTCTCCCGGGCGGCTTCGCGTGGTGATCGACGTAACGACGCCCGTCGTCGTCGAGAAAGCTGCGATCGAGCACAACGGCCCCGGCCGGGCTCCGCATCTGGTGCTCGAGATCGTGCCGCTCAACTCACTCAGGCCGGACAAGGCCAAGACACTGGCAAGCGTCAAGATCGGCGGCGCGGGTCTCGGCTCGCTTCAGCCGCCGGTGCCCAGGCCAGCGAAGCGACATGCGGACCGGACCGCGCACGCATTCCGACCGACGATCGTGCTCGACCCGGGTCACGGCGGACACGACAGCGGCGCGCAACGCGGCGGTACCATCGAAAAGGATGTCGTACTCGCGTTCTCGCTCGTGCTTCGTGAGCGCTTGAAAGCCACCGGCCGCTACAACATCCTGATGACGCGCGACGACGATACATTCGTCGAGCTGGATGACCGCCGCGCCTTCGCCGAGCGACACAGCGCGTCACTGTTCATGGCCATTCATGCCGATTACGCCGGCTCGCGGGCGAGCGGGGCGACGATCTACTCATTGCGCGACCGCGTGGCCGACGAGTTGCAGCGGTCGGCGTCGGGGGACGTCGCCCGCGACGTTCTGAGCGAGACCGAGTTGCAAGCGATCAAGCGCATCGAGGTTGCCGATACGAATGCGGTGAAGGGCTTTCTCGCGGACCTCGCCCAGCGCGAGGTGGCGGTGACACACGAACGCACCAGTGTCTTCGCGCGGTCGATCATCGAATACATGGGTGATGCGACGACCATGATGGACAACCCCGATCGTTCCGCTGCGTTTCGGGTGCTGAAGACAGCGAAGGTACCGTCGGTGCTGGTCGAGCTCGCCTACGTGACCAACAAGAAGGACGCGGCCAACCTGCGATCGGAGGCCTGGCGCCGCAAGGTCGCGGACTCGATCGTGACCGCAATCGACAACTACTTCACGCACCAGGTCGCTCGGCTGCCGATGTAATCCAGCCGAGCGAACTTTCCCGTCGGTATCAGCCGCGCCCACGGTAGGGCGCGACCCCTTGTTCGGGCAGCCACACGCCCTCGGGCGGCGTACCGGTCTGCCAGAAGACATCGATCGGAATTCCGCCGCGCGGATACCAATAGCCGCCGATGCGAAGGAACCGGGGCTCGATCAGAGCGACGATGCGCTTGCCGATCGCAACCGTGCAGTCCTCGTGGAACGCCCCGTGGTTGCGGAATGCCGCAAGATAGAGTTTCAACGACTTGGATTCGAGCAGCCAATCAGCCGGCACGTAGTCGATCACGAGGTGGGCGAAGTCGGGCTGGCCGGTCACCGGACAAAGCGATGTGAATTCGGGCGCGGTGAAGCGGGCAACATAGCCCGTATCCGGATGGGGATTGGCAACCCTTTCGAGAACCGCTGACGCCGGGCTTGCCGGCAACGCGACCGCGCGACCGAGCTGGGTCGATGCGTCCATCGTCTTGCGCGTCATGTGCACCTCCCCTTTCACGCGGGCTCCATGCGCAGGCGCTCGTCGCGGCGCCGCAGCCATGCGACAAACGGCAGCGACAGCATCACCATCCACGCTTTGCCGACGACCTGGCCGAGCAGAAAGTCGAGACTGCCGAAAGCCAGATAGAGAAAGATCATCGAATCGACGACCAGTCCGACGACGCTCGATGCCAGAACCGCCATGACGAGGCCGCGCTTCTGGAGGGGCGTGAAAACGGCGAGGTCGGCCATCTCCGCAACGAGAAAGGCAGCCGCCGACGCCATGACCAGCTTTGGCGGTGCAACCAGCCCCGACAGAAGTGCTCCGGCGACGACAGCGCCGATCGCCCATCTCACCCCGAGCCGGCGCTGAACAAGGTCGCGCAAGACGAGCGCCAGACCGATCGTGATCACGCCGGACGGCGCCATCAGTCCCGGCGCCACGGGTAGCAGGCATGGCCCGCCGGGCACGCACGTCGTGCCGACGTTGCCGATCAACCAATTGGCGGCGGGAATAGTCAAGGCAAAGAGCGCGAGGAAGACCAAGCCCTCGCTCATCCGGCGGGATGGGCTCATCAGATGTATCTCCGATTTGTAAAGCGCAACGAGACGGCGCGCTGCCGGACGACGGCCCGGCTTTCAGTGCGGGCTCAATACGCCAAGTCGGGCAGCAGCGCCAGTCCCTGCCCCGGGGTGGACGTTCTTGGTGCCCGGTCAAGGGCGCGGTCATTCCCGGGGCACGGCCGGCTTGCATCGAAGCTCGGCCATCGGGCATTCTCCGGCCCGAACCAACACCGGAGGCGCCATGTCCGCCCTGCTCTCAGCCGACGCCAAGGGCGTCTACGTCATCGCTGCGACGCCGTTCACGGAGAGCGGCGCCATCGACTTCGGCTCGATCGACCGGCTGGTCGAGTTCTACCTCGGATGTGGGGTCGACGGGATGACCATCCTCGGCGTGATGGGCGAGTTCCAGAAGCTCTCGGAAAGCGAGACGCTCGAGGTGGGGAAGCGATTCCTCAAAGCGACCGGCGGGCGCATCCCGGTGGTGGTGGGCGTGTCGAACCCCGGCAACGACCAGATGGTCAAGCTCGCGGGCGGCGCCATGGAGGCCGGCGCGGCCGGCGTGATGGTGATGCCGATCGCCGGCCTGAAGACGGACGAGGCGGTCACCGGATACATGTCGGGAGCGCTGACGGCGCTCGGCAAATCGATACCCGTGTGCGTGCAAGACTATCCGCAGCTCTCGGGCGTGTGGTTCTCGGCGGGATGCTTCGCGGGCCTGGTCGACCGCTTCGAGCAGATCGTCATGTTCAAGCACGAGGAGGCGCCCGGATTGCGCAAACTCTCAGCGATCCGCAGTCTTTGCGACGGCACGGAGCGGCGGCGCATCTCGATCCTTTGCGGCAACGGCGGCATTCATCTGCCGCAGGAATATCTGCGGGGCGCCGACGGCGCGATGACCGGCTTCGCGTTCCCCGAGATGCTGGTCGGGATGGACCGCCTGTTCCGCTCGGCCAAGCAGGACGAGGCGGAAGACCTCAACGACCTCTATCTGCCGGTCATCAGGCACGAGTTGCAGCCAGGAATTGGCCTTGCGATACGCAAGGAGATCCTGCGGCGCCGGGGCGCGATCGCGTCGTCGGCCGTGCGCGCGCCGGGACCGAAGCTCGACGCCAACGACATCGCAGAGCTCGATCGCCTGCTCGCGCGCCTCGAGCGCAGAACCGGACAACCGTTGAAACGGTAGAGCCGCCTATGCGCTGTCCGTGCCGCAAGAAGAGCGAGACAACGAGCTACGCCGATTGTTGCGAGCCCTATCACGCCGGGTTGCGGCCGGCGCCGACAGCGGAAGCGCTCATGCGTTCGCGGTATGCGGCGTTTGCCTTGAAGCGGGTGCCATATCTGCTCGCAACGTGGCATCCGACCACGCGGCCGGCGCGCATCGATCTCGATGACGGCGATGCGTGGGTCCAGTTGCGCGTGCTCGCGGCGACGACCGACAACGACGAGGCTACCGTCGAATTCATCGCCCGCTCCCGCAGCGGCGGCCGCGTAGCGAGCCTGCACGAGATCTCGCGCTTCGTGCGGGAGAACGGTGCCTGGCTCTATGTCGACGGAACACCGGGCGGTTGAGCGACCCAGCCGTTGACTCTTGCGCGCGATATTCAACCCGTCGGTTCTTTCTGGCGCGAATGGCGAAGGGTTCCCACCTGTCGCCATTCGAGCCAAATCGTCGGATCAAGACCCAAAATCCGGGCCGCTACGCAACGGCCTCCATCAAGCCCTTCAGGCTCGGAAGCTGCTCGAAGCGCATGATCATGTCGAGGGCGGTCTTCGCCTTGGCGCGGCCGATCACCGGCTCTGCGAGGGAGTTGAACTTGGCGATCAGCTTCTGCTCCTGGGCGTCGACGTCCGAGGCCGGGATGCCGACGTTGTAGGAGATCTTGATCTCGCGGCCGTCTTTCAGTTGCATCGATACGTCGGCGCCGTGGCGGGCACGCCCTTCGCGGGGCTCGGGCGCAAGCTTTACGCGCTGGCGGATGTCGATGAACCTCGGATCGTTGGCGTTCTGGTCGGAGTAGGTGCCAAGCGCCGACGTGTCTGCGCCGTCGAGCGCCATGCCGGCGAGGTGCGGCAGCGCGAACTTGATCTCGAGGCCCGTCTTGGGCTCGGGAATGCAGCACACTTTGAGGTGGCCCGGATCGATGTGCAGCGTCATCAGCTTCACGTCGTCGGGGCCAATGTTGTGCTGGCGCTTCAGCTCGCGGATGGCCTCGATCGGCGAGTGCGTCAGGTAGCAGGCCGCATGATACTTGAAGAGGTTCTCCTCGACGGCGAGCGGCGCGTTCGCATCGGGGCGGATCGCTTCTGCCTTGAATCCGGGAGCCTGGGTCTGCAAGAAGCCCTGCGGGGCCTCGATCGCATCGTCGCGAGCGGTGAAGCCGCGTGCCGCGATACGCGCCGCCAGGAGGCCGTTCTGCGACGCCTTGCCTGCATGCAAGGGCTTGGTCATGGTCCCGAAGTTGATTTTGAGACCAGACGCTTCCGATGCCGCGATGCCAAGCGCCATGGCGGTGTGCTCGCTGTCGAGCCCGAGCAGGTTGGCTGCACCGGCAGCCGCGCCGAACGCCCCCATAGTGCCCGTGGCATGGAATCCTTGCTCATAGTGACCATCGCCGCACATATGGCCCAAGCGGCATTCGACCTCGTAGCCGGCAATGAACGCGGTCAGCACGTCGCGACCGCTCTTGCCCAGCATCTCGCCGAGCGCCAGGACGGCGCCCGCCACCGGCGCTGTCGGGTGGCCATGCATCAGGCGATTGACGTCATCGTAGTCGAGGGCATGCGACACCGCACCGTTGACGAGCGCTGCGTCATGCAGCGAGGCCTTACTGTTGCTGGCGATGATGGTGCACGGGCCGCTGGTCGATGACCTGAACTCGTCGGCCAGTATGGCCGCAAGCGGCTCCTTGGCGCCGGCGATCGTCACGGCGAACCAGTCGAGAAGCGCATGCCGGGCCCAGCGATCCGCCGATCCAGTGGTGCCTTTCGAGTCGAAGCCGGCCGACCAGTTGGCAAGGCCGCGCGTGACCGCCTCGGCACCGGGCGTCGCGCTTTGGGTCTGGGTTTCCATGGGGCATCTCCTCAGGTTACGGGACGCAGTGTCGACGACGTGGGACCGCCGCGTCCGCTCTCTTCTTGTCCGGACGTTAGCACACCGCAAGACAGTGGGAAGGTCGGAGAAAGCGATCGCCGACTACTTGGCGCGGATGACTTCGCCGTCCTCGCGGGCAATGGCGAAGCTGCCCTCCGATTGGCGAAGCGTCAAACGTGTGCGGCCGCGACCGCCGCTGGTGCGTCGGCCATTGGAGACCTCGTACGTATATTCGAACGTCGCCTCGTACGCACCGTCCCTCCCCGGCACGACCGACACGCTGCCGGGATCGAGACGGTAGGCCCGGCGCGGCCATCGGGCGACGTAGCGCCGCTTGTCGGCCAGCACGGCGGATCGCGTGACGCTCTTGCCGTAGTAGGACACCTGCGGCTCGTAGGTCAGCTCGCTGCCAGCCTCGCCCGCGCCGCTTGGAAGATAGACCTCGGCGATGTAGCGCGTAATGGCGGCAACGGGCACGAGGGGCTCGGGAAGGGCTGGTCGAGGGGGCGCCAGTTGCTCTGCCGCAGCTACCTGCCCCTGTGCGCCAGCCGCCTTGCCTTGATTGCGCAGATGCTCGGCATTGTCGCGGAACGGCTTTGCCTTGGCGGGCGACGGCGCGTCGCTCTGATCCAGCGTCATGCGGAAATAGGTGCCGTCGAAGGAGTAGGACGAGCGCGTGTGGCAGTTGGAGCCGGCGCACGTCTCGATGGAATTGTCGGCGCCGACGCGAACGGTCCACGCGCCTTCGTGACGGAGCAGAATGCGGAAGAGGCTGCGACCGGCGAACCCAGTGGCTCGTGCCGTGCGGCGCGCATCGGCCAGGTCAGTGCTCCCGAGGTATTCGAGAATGCAAAAGTTTCCCCACGTTCCGGCATCAGTCTGATAGTGCAGGAACACCTCGGGGCGGCGATCTCCATTGATGTCTCGCAGCGCGATCTCCATGGCGCTGATCTGCTCGGTATCGAAATCGTAGCAGGGCGCATCGAGGAGCGATACGCCCTCGTCGACCACGTTCATGACGACGTTCGTCTGGCGCACGTAGACGCCGATGGTCTCGGGACGACCATCGCGATCGATGTCGTAGTCGATGGCGAAGCCATTGATCGAACCAATCGCCTTGGCGCGGGCTTTTTCGGCATCGCTCGCAGCGACCAGGTCGCCGCTGAAGGTCTGGCCCTCCTTGACGATGAAGGTGCCAGACAGCACCGGATAGGGTCGCGCTGCCTCGCCGACGATGCGGACTTCGTCGGCGGACAAAGGCGCATCGCCATTCGCGCGCCACGTGTTGAGATACCGGACAATCGCCGTCTGTGCTCGGCCGAGGACGATATCGCCGGTCCAATCACTGACGAGTTGGGGAACCTGGGCGCCTTTCGTGACGGTCCGCACGTAGGCGCTGGCCGAGCGCAGAACATCGGTCAGCGGCCGGTTCGGCGTCGCCAGCGCTTCGAGCAGGCCTTCGACGTAGTACGAGTTGCGGCCATCGCCGTCGTAGGAAACGTTGCCTGGCTGCGCGGCGAAGAACGCCAATACCTCCCCCGCCCCGGAGCCTGTGGTCGGCAGCGCGACGACGGAAAGGCCGCGCGACCGTGCAGCCCCGCGCGTGTCAGCCGCGGCAGCGCTTCCAGCGGCAGGTTGCAGACGCCGTAGCAGGGCAACGGTCTCCTCGAAGCCGAGGGGATTGTCGCGACAGGCATCGATCAGAAAGGCGGTCCGCACAGGCCCCGCTGCGCGCAGCTCGGCCATGAGCTGCGTTAGATCGAGCCCGAGCGCCGGGATCGTGTCGGCACGATCCGGGTCGGCATCGCGCACGAGCAGGACGTTGCGGTCGAAGAGCTGGATGCCGTGCCCTGCGAAATAGAAGAGCGCCAGATCCGCGCCGCGCGCCTCGGTCAGGAAGCGCGTGCGGGCCCGGTCCAAGGCAAAGCGATCGGCGTCGAATGCCTCGATGACGTCGAACCCCTGGTCGCGCAGGCGATCGGCGACCGCGGCCGCGTCGCGCAGAGGGTTCTTCAACTGGACGACCTTTTCATAGCGCTGAATGCCAACGACGAGCGCGACCTGCCGTGCGGCAGCAGCACCGCTGGCGAGGCAAAGGAGAGCAAGGCAGATCAGAGTTCGGATCATTGTGTGACGTGCACCCCGAGCATGGGCCGACATGCGGCCTTCGGATGCAAGCTTATCTGCTCGCGGCAGCGAAAGCATCGGCCGAGCCAGATAAGCCCAGAGGGACGCTTCGCATCCGTGCGGCGCATGGCGGAGCTCCTCGCTCCGATGCCAAACCACAGCGACGCCGCCCAACCCTCGAGACGTCGGCGTTACCGAAGATGACAGGCTGCGAACTGCCCCGGCGCCTTTTCGACCAGCGGCGGTGATTCCACCTTGCAAACCGGCTTCGCGATCGGACACCGCGTGTGAAAGTGGCAGCCGGACGGCGGATTGACAGGGCTCGGCACGTCGCCTTCGAGAACGATTTTCTTGCGTTTGATCGACGGATCAGGAACGGGCACGGCCGACAGCAACGCCTCCGTGTAGGGGTGGCGCGGCGCAGTGAAAATGGTTTTCTTGTCGGCATACTCAACGATACGGCCGAGATACATAACGGCGATGCGATGCGAGATGTGCTCGACGACCGCCAGGTTGTGCGAGATGAACAGGTAGGA
>JBFWXN010000065.1:0-29492 GCA_050187415.1 Hyphomicrobiaceae bacterium
TTCGTATGTACCTTGGCAAGCGCCGCATCGCGTTCTTTCGTCTCGAAAGCCGACTGCGCCGCGGCCAGCAGCTTGTCCATCTCCGGATCGCTGTAGAATCCCCAGTTTACGCCAGCCGGTGCATGGTGGTCCGAGCGCAGGAAGCGATGGAATGAGCTGTATGGGTATTGCGTGGTGTAAGAAACATTGACGCCGTGAGCGCCCTTCACCTGTGGCGATTTTGCGCCCGCGCGCCACAGATCCAGCAATGCCTGCCACTCAACCACTTCGTATTCGATATCGAAGTAGGCCTCCTTGAGGGTCTGCTGCAGATACTCGTTCATTTGCAAAGGCAGCATCTGGCCCGAGCCGGAGGCCGAGATCAGCATCTTGATCTTGGCTGGCTTGTCGGCGCTGTAACCGGCTTCCGTCATCAGCTTTTTCGCGGCTTGCATATCGGTCTTGAGGTCGAGAGATGGCGAGCCGTACCACGGATCGCCCTTCGGCACGTGGCTGGTCGCCTCGACGCCGTACCCTCCCAACAACTCGACGATCCCCTTGCGATCAACAGCAAGGTTGGCCGCCTTTCTCACGCGGATATCGTTCCACGGCGAGCCTTCGACGCGGCTCAGATGCCACGACCAGATGTGCGGGTAAATGTTCGAGACGATCTTGAAACCCGACGACTCGATGCGCTTCATGGCGTCCGGCGAGGGGGCTTCGATCCAGTCGACCTGGCCAGCGAGGAGGGCTGCCGTTCGCGCGGATGGGTCCGGCATCGGAATGAGCGTCAGCTTGTCAAGCTTTGGCACGCGGCTCTTGTCCCAGTGATCCTTGTTCGGCACCAGTTCGGCAAGCTCGCGCGACTTGAGCACGGTCAGCTTCCATGGCCCGGTTCCAGATGGATCGGCTGCGAACTTCGTCCAGTCCTTGCCTGTTGCTTCCCACTGCTTCGGTGAAGCAAATAGCACATAGCAAATCTGGTAGGGCCAGAACGCATCGGGTGACTTGGTTTCGAACTCAACCGTGTAGTCGTCAATCTTGCGCACGGCCTTGTAGGCCGGCAGCCGGAAGTTGACCAGCGACACCATACGCGCCGAGTACTGGGGTGATTTGTCGTTGAACAGTCGATCCATGTTGAAGACGACCGCGTCGGCATTGAATTCGCTGCCGTCGTGGAATTTGACGCCCTTGCGAAGCTTGAACGTCCATTTCGTCTGGTCGCTCTTGTTCACTTCCCAGCTCTCGGCAAGCCCTGGAATGAGACCGGCGGGCTTGTCCGAAGTGGTGAGGTCGAAATTGATAAGCGAGTCGTAAATGAGCAGTCCTGGGGTGCGGTAGCCTTCGAAGCCGTTGTCCGGCTGGCCCCAGGTCAGGGGTACATCGTTCGCCGTCATGCCGATGCGCAGATTGCCCTGAGCGCTGAGGGGGCCGGAAAGCGTACTGCATGCGAGCAGCGCCGTCGCTGCCAGCGCCGTCAGACGACGGTTCAGGTGATTTCGATGTGACACGATTGCACTCTCCCTTTGCATTTAACACAATCCGAAACAGGCGAAGTCGACGGGCCGTGACGGACTTCGGATCGAAACGCGGTCAGGCGTTCAGACCGCGTTGCGCCTCGAGGTATGGCAGCACGCTTTCCATGGAATGGATGTCAGCATAGCGACGACCGACATCCTTGAGATTGGCCTCGTGTTCCTCCTGACCGGGGTCGCCGCAGCAATCGTCGATGACGATGGTGCGGTAGCCGGACGAAAAAGCGTCGATGACGCTGGCGCGAACGCAACCGGATGTGACGCAGCCGGTGACGAGCACCGTGTCCACACGATGCTTGGTCAGGAAGCCGATCAGCGGCGTTTGAAAGAAGATCGACGGCGCAGATTTCTGGAAGATGTAATCGTAGGTCGGATCGGCGATGGCAGCGTCCATTTCAGCTTCGAGTGTGCCTTCGCGAAAGCCTTGGCGTACCGCGCCGACTTTCCAGAACGGCACATCGCGTTGGGAATGGTAGGCTGTGAAGCAGGAGGCAACAGGTACTTTGCAGCGGCGCGCATGAGCGAGTAGCTCCGCTGTTCGATCGCGCGCAGCATGAATGCGCGGTGACTTGCCCATCGCACAGCGTGGATCGGTGAAGCCCTTCTGAAAGTCGACAACCAGGATCGCGGCTCGTTCACCAAAGCCGACGTCCAGCGCTCCATACGTGGCGTCCTCGAAGGCATTACTCATTGCGCGTGTTCGACCCCGCGAGTTGGCTTCTGCTTAAACTTCCAGCATGAACAACTTTGCGCTTAGGCGGGCGGCAGGTCAATTCCAACATCAAGGCAATGTGCTTGGGAATTAGGCGCCTAGATTTTCTTCGCGGTCACGTCATCAGTTTTCGACGGCAGCCGTCCCGACGCTGCCATGCAGATAAACGCAAGGAAAAAAGACAGAGCCCGTAGCTGAGTGCGAAGGGTCTTTGGCAGGCACGGACCTGATGCGAACTGCGGAACATCATGGGCCATCTCGAAGCCGGCTGCTCAGGCCCGGATCACAGTGTCCTCAGGTGGCGCCTGACAGCCGATATTCGCCGCTGGAACGGTTCACGGCGGCTATCCGCAATCCTATCGCGGCAACAGCCGAGGCATCGTCCTCTGGCCCGAGCGAGTCCACTGCGACCTCTATCGCGAGATCTCCGGCAAAGAGACGCCAGCTTTCGATGTTTCGCCACGGTACGGCGATCAGAACGGAAACGCCGAGCCCGACAGCATCGGCGATCAGGGAACGGAAGCCGGCGCCCTCCGCTTCGGTCTTTCCGAACTTGTTGATTACCAGCGCGTCCGGGGATTCCTCGAGGGCTTCACGCGCTGCCTCGATTGCCGTCGCGAGCATGCTCGCATCGAGGTGGCACCCTCGAGCCAGAGGACCACGGTCCTCCGAAATCTTGACTCGTGCGCCCGTCGCCAGGTTCTCGATGAACATGTCGCAGCGCGCACGTCCGGGCTGCGGAGGCTCGTCGTGCTCGAGAAAGCCAGCGCAGCTGACGCCACTCGCGACGAGCTTGGTAACGAGGCGGCGCATCACATGGCCCGCCAACTGAGCGTCCGCGTAGGTAAGTGCGATAATCCGTCGATCGGAACGCAAGCGATCCATGGTTGAGTTGTCCTCTCAGCTTTTTTGGATGGAAAGCGATCACGGCCGCCGCATCGGTTTCGAGCCGATCCGGCGATCGCATGTTGCCGACGAACCGGATGATATTTCGAGCAGGTGATCGGATCGGGCCCGAGATCAGTCCCCCACTCCGCGCCGTGCCTTCATGGACCGGGCCATGGCTTGCAAATCTCCGGCTTTGAGGCGTTTGCGCGCGAGCACCATGACGATCGCGCTCTCGATGGAAAGATGCCTTTGCTCGCTGCAGGCATACTCTTGCGCGATGTCGGCCGACCGCTTGTCGAGCAAGCCTCTGTCAGAGGCCGTCGCCAACGACAGCGCCGCGACAATCCTGCGCGCCGGCCCGGCCGCCGCAACGTGATCGTGGGATAACTGCGTCAGTATCGGCACGAGGCAATCATCGGGCTGGGCCCGCTTCAGCAGTAGTGGGAAAAGGTCCTCCTCCTCGTCGAGATGATGCAGAGGCAGGTCGTGCGTCATGAACATGACGATGCGGTTGGCCATGTCGCGTGCGACCTGCTCGCCTGCAGATAGCCGGAGTAACGTTCGACACAGGCTTCTCTGGCGCACGTGATCGGCATCGAGAAATCCAAGCGGATCATCGAGGCGGCTGAACGGTGGAGCGGCAAGCCCGCTTCGACCGTCCGCTTGCCCGCGACCGCCATTCTTGGCCTCGCAATCCGCCATGGCATCTTCCCTCGGCTCACGTCTTGCAAGAGCACGCAGCGGTTCCCGGCTCCTCGTGCGCCTGATCTCGTGCGATGGCCCATCTCAAGATCCGACCGATGGCGGCCTTTCCTGGATCCGTAGTTCGCTCCACGGCGGCGATCAAGCCGAGCCAATCCTCGTCTGTAGCCCCGGCAGCGAATTGCCCGACGCATGATGCCAGGTACTCGCCCGGTGTCTCGCCGTATCTCTCGGCTGCGGCAGCGATCTCCGCGTAGAGGACGAGATCACAAAGAGCCTCGATCATAGCGGTGGCGTCTTCCTCCGTTTCGAGCCGCGCGATGAGAGCACCGAGGGTCATGACGGCCTCCTATTGCGCCAGCGGCGACGGGTCGACATCGAACTCGATACCGGTGATCGTGGCGCGACCCACGAGCATGGCGATGTATTGGCGAATCGCGGTCTCTTGCGAACGCGCGGTCAGCCAGGAGGCGATCCTCGAGTGGACGATCTCGAACGGCAGCTGCTCGCCCTCTATGCGCTGGTCGACGGCGATGACATGGAAGCCGTAGCGGGTCTGCACCGGTCGCTCCATGACACGGCCAACCGGCGCCTCCGTCAGCGCGGACTCGAACTCCGGCACGGTCTGTCCCCGTGAAATTTGTCCGAGAGCGCCGCCATGCGCCTTCGATGGGCATGCCGAATAGGCCGCGGCGAGCCTCGGGAACGCCGCTGGATCGGTGCCGAGCGTGGCAATGAGTGTCTCTGCCTGACGTTGTGCTGCCCCGCAGGCCGATTCGTCGGCGGGAGATGCAGCGATCAGAATGTGACGCACCGCATGGAGATCCGCCGAGCGGAAGTGAAATCGCCGCTGCTCATAGACGCGCCGGCATGTTTCCTCGTCCGGATCGGGCGTGACGACCTCGTGCTCGACGAGTTTGCGCACGAGCGCCTCTTCGTCTGTCTCTCGACGCCCTTCCTCATCGATCCGAGGCTCGGGCGCAATCTGCAAACGCCGCGCTTCCTGCAGCAGGAGCTCGCGCACCACGAGGGCGCGTGCCGCCGCCTGCCACGCGTCGGTCGGCTTGCTGGCAGGATGATGCTGCGTCTCCCTGGCGATCTCGGCGCGCGAGATGGCGACGCCATTTACGCTGACAGGCTTGGACCGTGTCATTCGTGCGCGTCCTACCGCTTTTGGAGCGCTCGCGGTGTCATTCTCGCGGGTGCGGTCTAGTACGGTTGTCATGATCTCACTCCGAGGCGGGGCCGAAAGCGTTGCTCTACTGCCGGGCGCCGAGCGTGCGCCGTGAGCGCACGATCTGATAACCGCCGCGCGCAACATACTTCACCGGCGCCGACCATATGTGCACGAGCCGCGAGAACGGGAAGAGCAGGAAGATCGTCATGCCCAGAACGAGATGCACGAGATAGGGCCAAGCCAATCCTTGCAGCGTTTTTGCGTCAACCGGTTGTACCGTGACGATGCCCTGCGCCCAGTGAGAGAGCTGGATCATCACAGCGCCGTCCGTGTGGCTGAGCGAGAAGGGTAGCGTGACGAGCCCGAGCACGAGCTGCACCCAAAGGATGATCAGGATAGCCAGGTCCATGTACGTGGACGTCTGCCGGACTCGCGGATCGAGCAGCCGCCGGTGCAACAGGAGGGTCAGCCCGACAAAGCAAATAGAGCCCGCAATGCCACCGGCCATGATCGCCAGAAGCTGCTTCTGCTCGGGGGTGATGAAGAGCGTGTAGATCGCTTTCGGCGTCAGCAGGCCGACGAAATGTCCGACGAAGAGGAATAGGATTCCGAAGTGGAAGAGATTGGAGCCCCAGAACAATTGGCGCTTCCGAAGAAGTTGGCTGGAGCCGGCTTTCCAGGTGTACTGCTCTCGGTCGTAACGGATCAGGCTGCCGAAAACGAATGCAGACAGGCAGACGTACGGATACCAGACGAACAAAATGTGGAAGATCGCGTCTTTCATCGCGCGTGCTCCTCAGGAACGGCCGACCGACGGCTTGGTGATGATTGTTTGCGGGCGGGCGGACGTGACGATGCCGGGGGCAGGTCTGCGGCCCTGGCGGATCTTGGCCGCAAGCGCGTCACCGCCGCAGGCTGACGAGGCGGCGTTCGGTCCAAACGTCACCTCCTCTTCCTCCCAGGCCGCATCGAGGGCTTCGAGATCGTCGGGCTCGGGACACGGTTCAGACCGCAGCGCGGCGAGAGCCGCCGCGTCCAGCTTCGCTTTCGACATGGCCATCAGTGCACCGAAGACGGCCTCGTAAGGTGACCTGCGCTTGGCAAGTCGCTCGCGCAGCGCGGCCAGCACATGACCGGGCTGACCGATCAGTTCGATCGCGTCGGCCGGCATGCGCGTCGAGGCGAACTCGAGAAAAAGCGGGAGGAAGTCCGGCAGTTCGGAACGCGTCGGCGAATAGCCTGCGTCTTCGTACACCTCGAGCAGATCGACCATAGCCTGGCCGCGGTCACGGCTCTCGCCATGGACATGCTCGAAGAGGTGCAGCGAGAGCGAGCGCGTGCGATCGAACAACAGGATGTATCGCTCCTGCGCATCGAAGAGATCGCGAGCGGCGATGTCGTCAATCAGGTCGACAACAGCCGCGGCCTGCGCGCGCGGAAGTATGCCTTCGCTCACAAGCACAGCCTTCAACTCTGGTGCAGCGGCTTGAAGCTCCTCGCTGGGATACGTCAGCAGGGCGGAGAGGACCTTGAGCGTCTTCATCAGTAGGCTCCCATGCGAGGCTTGTCGTTCTTGACCTTGATTCCGCCGAAGAGGTTGGTCTTGCCGTCGCTCGGCACGCAGCCGTCGCCGAACGAGAAGCCGCATTCGCCGCGCAACTCGTAGGCATCCTCCGTCACTTCCCGGTGCGATGTCGGAATGACGAAGCGGTCCTCGTAATTGGCGATTGCCATCACGTGGTACATGTCCTCGATCTGCTGGCCGGTGAGACCCACGCGACGCGCGACCGCCTCGTCGATGACGCCGTCGATCGTCTTGGCGCGCATGTAAGCGCGCATGGCGAGCATGCGCTCGAGCCCGAGCGCTATGGGCTGCTCGTCACCAGCGGTGAGCATGTTGGCCAGATACTTCAGCGGAATCCGAAGCGAGCGCACGTCCGGCATCGCGCCGTCCGAGCCCATTTTGCCGGCCTCGGAAGCAGCCGTGATCGGCGATAGTGGCGGCACGTACCACACCATCGGCAGCGTTCGGTACTCGGGATGCAACGGAAACGCGACCCTCCACTCCATCGCCATTTTCCAGATTGGCGACTTCTGCGCAGCTTCGAGCCAGCTGTCAGGGATCTCGTCGCGGCGCGCCTGCTCGATGACCTTTGGATCTCTAGGATCGAGGAAGATCGATAGCTGCGCGTCGTAGAGCTGCGTCTCGTCCTTGACGCTGGCCGCAGCCTCGATGCGGTCGGCATCGTAGAGAACGACACCTAGATAGCGGATGCGTCCGACGCAGGTTTCCGAGCACACCGTCGGCTGCCCCGCCTCGATGCGCGGATAGCACAGAATGCACTTCTCGCTCTTGCCGCTCGACCAGTTGAAATAGATCTTTTTGTACGGGCAGCCGGAAACGCACATGCGCCAGCCGCGGCACTTGTCCTGGTCGATGAGAACGATACCGTCTTCCTCGCGCTTATAGATCGCGCCCGACGGACATGACGCAACGCAAGCCGGATTGAGACAGTGCTCGCAGAGCCGCGGCAGGTACATCATGAAGGTGTTCTCGAACTGGCCGTAGATCTCCTTCTGGAGTCCCTCGAAATTCTGATCGGCAGAGCGCTTGGCAAATTCACCGCCGAGAATTTCCTCCCAGTTCGGTCCCCATTCTATTTTTTCCATGCGCTGGCCGGTGATCAGGGAGCGCGGCCGAGCGGTCGGGAAGGCCTGTGATTCCGGCGCCTTCTGCAGATGCTCGTAATCGAATGTGAACGGCTCGTAGTAGTCGTCGATTTCGGGCATGTTGGGGTTGGCGAAAATGTTCGCCAACACGCGCCATTTGCTGCCGATGCGCGGTTCGATCTTGCCGTTCGGCTTGCGGCGCCAGCCGCCTTTCCACTTATTCTGGTCTTCCCAATTCTTGGGATAGCCTATGCCGGGCTTGGTCTCGACGTTGTTGAACCAGGCATATTCCATGCCTTCGCGATTGGTCCATACGTTCTTGCAGGTCACCGAGCACGTGTGGCAGCCGATGCACTTGTCGAGATTGAGAACCATCGCGATCTGGGCGCGAATTTTCATTGCATTTCTCCTGATCACTCGGCTGCGGTGGCTTTTCGCGCATCGGCGTCCGGGCCGCTGGCCCTATCGAGCGGCTGCTCCAGCCAGTCGACGTGGCGGACCTTGCGCACAACGACGAACTCGTCGCGATTGGTGCCGATGGTGCCGTAGTAATTGAACCCATAGGCGAACTGGACGTAGCCGCCGATCATGTGGGTCGGCTTCAAGACCGTGCGCGTCACCGAGTTGTGAATGCCGCCGCGTTGCCCAGTCATTTCGGAGCCCGGCACGTTCACGATCTTCTCCTGCGCGTGGTACATGAAGAGCGTACCGTCCTTCATGCGTTGCGAGACGACCGCGCGAGCTACGAGCGCACCGTTCGCGTTGTAGGCCTCGACCCAGTCGTTATCGACGATGCCGGCTTTCCTCGCGTCGTTCTCCGAGAGCCACACGATCGGCCCACCGCGTGAGAGAGTCAGCATCAAAAGGTTGTCGGTGTAGGTCGAGTGAATGCCCCACTTCTGGTGCGGGGTGATGAAGTTGAGAACGACCTCCATTTCGCCGTTCGGCTTCAGGCCCTGCACGCTCTTGATCGTCTTGAGGTCCACCGGTGGGCGATAGACGCAGAATCCCTCGCCGAACGCACGCATCCACAAATGATCCTGATACAGCTGCTGACGGCCCGTGAGCGTGCGCCAGGGGATGAACTCGTGCACGTTGGTATAGCCGGCGTTGTAGCAGACCTTCTCGCTCTCGAGGCCGGACCAGGTGGGCGCCGAGATGATCTTTCGCGGCTGCGCGACGACGTCGCGGAAGCGGATCTTCTCGTCCTCTTTCACCGACGCCAGATGCACATGGGGCCTGCCCGTGGTC
Organism: Hyphomicrobiaceae bacterium; assembly: GCA_050187415.1. Taxonomy (GTDB): domain Bacteria; phylum Pseudomonadota; class Alphaproteobacteria; order Rhizobiales; family Hyphomicrobiaceae. The sequence continues at coordinate 8,915 of JBFWXN010000065.1, forward strand.
TTGGAGAGAGCCGCCCACGACTTGACCGCCACCTCGCCGTTGGTCTCCGGCGCCAGCATCAGCAGCACCTCGGCAGCATCGATATCGCTGTCGATCCGCGCCATGCCCTTTGTCGGACCGCTTTCCGTCACCACGCCGTTCAGGTGCTTGAGATTGTCGACCTCGTGCTCCGTCTTCCAGGCGATGCCCTTGATGCCGTTGCCGATCTTTTCCATCAGCGGCCCGAGCGCCGTGAAGCGTTTGTAAAGGTTCGGATAGTCGCGCTCGACGACGGCGACTGAAGGCATGGTTTTCCCGGGAATCGGTTCGCAAGCTCCCGTCTTCCAGTCCTTGGGCTCGAAGGCTTGTGCGATCTCGGCCGGTGCGTCGTGCATGATGGGGGTAAGCACGACATCTTTCTCGACGCCGAGCACCTCGGGCGCCACGCGAGAAAACGCGCTGGCGATGGCCTTGTAGATCTCCCAGTCGGATTTTGCCTCCCACACCGGGTCCACCGCGTTGGTCAGCGGATGGATGAAGGGGTGCATGTCCGAGGTGTTGAGATCATTTTTCTCGTACCATGTGGCTGTCGGCAGCACGATGTCGGAATAGACGCACGTCGTCGACATGCGGAAATCCAGCGTGACGAGCAAATCGAGTTTTCCGCGTGGCGCATCGTCGTGCCATCGCACCTCCTTCGGTTTCTCGCGTCCCTCTTCGCCGAGATCCTTGCCCAGAACCCCATGCGACGTACCGAGCAGATGCTTCAGAAAATACTCGTGGCCCTTCCCTGACGACCCGAGGAGGTTCGAGCGCCACACGAAAAGATTGCGGGGGAAGTTCTGAGGGGCGTCTGGGTCTTCCCAGGCAAACTCGAGTTCTCCCGACTTGAGGGCCTCGGCGACGAACGCGGGAATCTCCATCCCGGCGGCCTTGGCTTGGTCCGCGATCTCCAGCGGATTCTGGGCGAGCGTCGGATAAGCGGGCAGCCAACCCATCCGGATCGAACGCATGTTGTAGTCGATAATGGCACCATCCCAGGGACCAGGAGGGGCTGTTGGCGAGAGGATGTCGCGCGCGTGCATCGTCTCGTACCGCCACTGGTCGGTATGCGTATAGAAGAACGACGTCGAGTTCTGTTGACGGGGCGGACGTGCCCAGTCGAGTGCGAAGGCGAGTGGCGCCCATCCGGCCTGCGGGCGAAGTTTCTCCTGCCCCACGTAATGCGCCCAGCCGCCGCCCGACTGGCCGACGCAGCCGCACATCACCAGCATGTTGATGACGCCGCGGTAGTTCATGTCGGCGTGGTACCAGTGGTTCATGGCGGCCCCGATGATGACCATCGAGCGTCCGTTGGTCTTCTCGGCGTTGGTTGCGAACTCGCGGGCGACCTGGATGATCTTGTCGCGCGATACGCCGGTGATTTTTTCGGCCCATGCGGGAGTGTAAGGAGTGTCCTCGTCGAAGGACTTGGCGACGTTCTGGCCGCCGAAGCCTCGATCGACGCCGTAGTTGGCGATGAAGAGATCGTGGACGCTGGCGACCAGCGTTTCACCGTCTGCCAGCGTCAGCTTCTTCACCGGTACCCGCCGCTCGAGAATGCTGTCGTGGCTGGTGCTGACGAAATGCTCGTTCGAAATGTTGCCAAAATAGGGGAACGCAACGTCCGCGAAATCGTCTCGGATCTCGGCGAGCGAGAGCCTGAGCTTCGTCGCCGCGCCCCCTGCCTCTTTCTCTTCGATGTTCCATTTTCCCTGCTCGCCCCAGCGGAAGCCGATCGAGCCATTGGGAACGACGACATTGCCGGAGGCCTCGTCGAACGCGACCGTTTTCCACTCCGGATTATTTTTCTCGCCGAGACCAGTGCTGAAGTCGCTCGCGCGGAGGAACCGATCGGGAAGCAGCCTGCCATCCTGCTTCACCAACTTCACCAGCATCGGCATGTCGGTGTATTGGCGCACGTAGTCGCGAAAATATTTGGTTGTGCGGTCGACGTGATACTCCTTCAGGATCACGTGTCCCATCGCCATGGCGAGCGCGGCGTCGGTGCCCTGCTTCACGCTGAGCCAGATGTCGCCGAACTTGGCTGCCTCGGAATAGTCAGGACAAATTACAGCGGACTTGGTGCCTCGGTAGCGCGCTTCCGTATAGAAGTGCGCGTCGGGTGTCCGCGTCTGGGGCACGTTCGAGCCCCACAGGATGATAAACCCAGCGTTATACCAGTCGGCGGACTCGGGGACGTCGGTCTGCTCTCCCCACGTCTGCGGGGAGGCCGGCGGCAGGTCGCAGTACCAGTCGTAGAACGACATGCACACGCCGCCGAGTAGCGACAGGTATCGCGATCCTGCTGCATACGAGACCATCGACATGGCGGGGATCGGTGAGAAGCCGACGACGCGGTCGGGACCGTAGGTCTTCGTGGTGTAGGCGTTCGCCGCGCCGATGATCTCCGTCACCTCGTCCCACTTGGCGCGCACGAAGCCGCCATGACCGCGCACCTGCACGTAGTCGTTGCGCTTCGAGGGCGTCTCGACGATGGACTTCCATGCTGCCACGGGCGCGAGCGTTTTGCGCGCTTCACGCCAGTGCCTCAGCAGCCGCGACCGGATCAGCGGATATTTCACGCGATTGCCGGAATAGAGATACCAACTGTAGCTTGCACCGCGCGAGCAGCCGCGCGGCTCGTGGTTCGGCAGGTCCGGCCGCGTGCGCGGGTAATCCGTCTGCTGCGTCTCCCAGGTGACGATGCCGCCCTTGACGTAGATCTTCCACGAGCACGAGCCCGTGCAGTTGGCGCCGTGCGTGGAGCGGACGATCTTGTCGTGCTGCCAGCGCTTGCGGTAGCCGTCCTCCCAATCGCGATTCTCGTTGGTCGTGCGCCCGTGACCATTCGAGAACGGCTCTTTGGGTTTTGAAAAAAAGGTGAGGCGATCAATGAAATGGCTCATGTCGTATCCTCTGGTATCGGCGAAGGCGACTATGCGGCTGGCCGGATGGCAGGCGTCGGGTCGGATGGCCCGCGCCGCTCTACATCGAAGAGAAGGCCGCCGGGCCGCGTGTAGAACCACCAGGTCATGGCGATGCAGCTGACGTAGAAGACGAGGAAGCAGTAGAGAGCCGCCTCCGCAGAGCCGGTCATGGAGATCGACGTTCCGAAGCTTTTCGGGATGAAGAAGGCCCCGTAGGCGGCGATTGCCGATGTGAAACCGATGATGGCCGCGGCCTCCTTGTCGGACTGACGCGCGCGTCCCGCCGCATCGAGCGTTGGCTCCAGCCGCTCGATCTCCTTCCGCATGATCGCCGGGATCATCTGGAACGTGGACGCGTTGCCGACGCCCGTCGCTGCGAACAGGAATAGGAAGCTTGCGAAGAAGATCGTGAACGAGGCAGCACTGCCTTTGATGCCGATAGCGTAGAGGATGCCGACCACGCCGAGACTCATCGCTATGAAGACCCAAAGCGTGATGCGGGCACCACCGATCCGATCACACGCTTTGCCGGCCAACGCCCGCGCGACGGCGCCGACGAGCGGCCCCAGGAACGCGTACTGGAGGGCGTTGATCTCCGGATAGAGGATCTTCGAGAGTAACGGGAACGCGGCCGAAAATCCGATGAAGGAGCCGAATGTCCCCGTGTAGAGCCAGCACATCACCCAATTGTGGAACCGGCTGAAGATGACGGCTTGATCGGCGAACGAGGCCTTCATCGTCGCGATGTCGTCCATGCCGAACCAGGCGGCGAAAGCCGAGGCGATGATGAAGGGCACGAAGACGTAGCCGGCGTTCTGCAGCCAGAGCGTCGTCGTCACGTTGGCGACGGTCGCGGTCTGCGGATCACCGCCGAGCCAGCCGAAGACACCGGTGGTGATCACCACGGGTACGACGAACTGGACAACGCTCACGCCAAGATTTCCGAGGCCGGCGTTGATCGCCAGCGCGTTGCCCTTTTCAGCCTTCGGGAAGAAGAAGGAGATGTTGGCCATGGAGGAGGCGAAGTTTCCCCCTCCAAAGCCGCAGAGCAGTGCCAGCGCGAGGAAGATCCAGTAGGGCGTGGCTGCGTTCTGCACCGCCCAGCCCATTCCCACCGCCGGCACGAGCAGCGACCAGGTCGCGAGCGTCGTCCACAGTCGTCCGCCGAAGATCGCCGGCATGAAGCTGTAGAAGATGCGCAATGTTGCGCCGGAGAGGCCAGGGAGCGCCGCCAGCCAGAAGAGCTGGTCGTTCGAGAACGCGAAGCCGACGCTCGGCAGCTTGGCGACGACGACCGACCAGACCATCCACACGGCGAACGAGAGGAGCAGGCAGGGCACCGAGATCCACAAGTTGCGCCGCGCAATGGCGCGACCCTCCGCCTCCCAGAACCCTCGGTCTTCCGGCCGCCAATCGGTGATAGCACCGGCGGGGCCGAGTGCACCTTCGGTGGCCGGACCATGAATCGGTTGCATCTCCGGCAGTTGCGGTAGTGCCTGCGCCGGCACTCCTTCCGCCGCGGCGGTAGCCTCCATCTGCTGGATCGCAATGTGCATCCAAATCAGCGACACGGAGACGATCAGAAACAGCAGCCAGAAGCAGCTCTGCCAGACGCCGGTCAGATCGTTCAGAGCGCCGAACGCGATCGGCAGGACGAAACCGCCGAGGCCGCCCACCAGGCCCACGACGCCACCGACGGCACCGACGCGATCCGGGTAGTAGACGGGAATGTGCTTGTAGACCGCCGCCTTGCCCAGGCTCATGAAGAATCCGAGCACGAAGGCCGTGACGATGAAGCCGACGAGTCCCATCCGGGTGGAGAACGTGACGGGGCCGCGGATGCCCTCGACGACGTACTGGGTCGGCGGGTAGGACAAGACGAACGTCGCAACCGCCGAGACGATGAACGTCCAGTACATGATGGTCCTGGCGCCGTACCTGTCGGAAAGGTGGCCGCCGTAGGCGCGAAAGACGGACGCAGGGATGGAGTACAGGGCGCCGATCATGCCGGCTGTGGTGATATCGAGGCCGTAGACCCCGATGAGATAGCGAGGCAGCCAGAGGGCAAGAGCAACGAACGCGCCGAACACGAAGAAGTAGTAGAGCGAGAACCTCCAGACTTGGGCGTTCTTCAAAGGCTCGAGCATGGCCGACAGCGGCTCGGGCTTTTGACCGGTAGCACGCCGCCGGGCCAAATCCGGATCATCATTCGTGAACAGGAAAAACAGCAGGCCCGTGATGGCGAGGACCGAAGCCCAAACGAGCGCGACGGTCTTCCAGCCGTAGGCAACCATGATCACGGGTGCGGCGAACTTTGTCACCGCCGCGCCGACGTTGCCTGCCCCGAAAATGCCGAGCGCGGTCCCCTGTTTCTCCTTCGGGAACCATTTGGCGACGTAGGCGATTCCGACCGAGAACGAGCCGCCGGCGATACCGACGCCCAGAGCAGCAAGCAGAAACGTCGGGTAGTCGTAGGCGAAGGTGAGTAGCGCGGTCATGACCGCGGCCGACAACATGGTCAGCGTATAGACAACGCGCCCGCCGTACTGGTCGGACCAGATGCCCAGCATCAGGCGGATCAGCGAGCCGGTGAGGATCGGGGTGCCGACCAGAAGGCCGAACTGCGTGTCGGAAAGGTTCAGATCTTTTTTGATCTGAATGCCGATGATCGCGAAGATCGTCCATACGGCAAAGCAGACGGTGAAGGCGATCGTGGAAAGCCAAAGTGCTCGTTGCTGGTCGGATTTGCTTGGCGTGCCTGCCGGCATGACCGCCCCCTGTGTTGCGTGAGCTCACCCGGAGCCACAGGAATGCTCTCGGCCGGTTGGCGGCAATCAGGCTTGATTTGGGTCAAGACGTTCGGCAGAGCGGCTATTTTCAAGCGTGTTCGGCGCCCGGATCATTTAGCGAAGCTATAAACATCAAGACGGATCGAGCTGTTGATCAATTGTATGGTTGACTTTAGTCATCTGGCTTCATGTATTGATTTTTCGAGCGGTGGTGATCGAGAGCAGATCCATGCGAGTTGCCGAGATCGAGCAGATGCGCAACCAGCGCATATTTCAGGGCGTCGAGCTTGCCCGCGTCGACGAAATATTGCGTACCTCGTTTTTGCAGCGCTTTCCTGCCGGCGTCGACTTGGTGCGTGAGGGCGAGACGGCCGACTTCCTTCATGTCGTCGTGGAGGGAAGGGTCGAGGTGTTCTCCGCCTATAGGGACCGCGAGACGACCGTATCGGTGCTGGGACCGGGACAGTGCTTCATCATGGCCGCCGTGGTCCTCGATCGCATCTATCTGAAGTCGGCGCGCTCGCTGACCTCCGCACGCATCCTTCTCCTGCCGGCGGACGCCGTGCGCCGCACGTTCGCCGAGGATGCAGCCTTCGCACGTAGCATCGCCACGGATCTTGCGGAAAGCTATCGCATGGTCGTCAAAGAGCTCAAAAACCAGAAGCTACGCTCTGCGCTCGAGCGCCTGGCCAATTGGGTCCTCGCCTACCGCGCAGAGAATGTCGCTTCGAATCGGTTCGACCTGCCCTTCGAGAAGAAAGTCTTGGCAGCGCGCCTGGGGATGGCGCCCGAGGTGCTTTCGCGCTCGTTCTCGGCACTCGCCGCATACAATGTCAAGGTGACGGGCGCCACCATTGAGGTCCTTGACGCCGAGGCGCTGACCACGCTCGCGCGTCCGACACCCACGATCGACGATTCGTCGTCATGACGGTGGTTCACTTCAGGTAACCATCTGTGCGCCGACATAGAGGCCCAGGTGCAGATCTGTCCGGTGTGTCGGCGGCGTTGAGTGGCGCTCAGAATTGATTGACCCCCGTCAATTCCCTCGCGATCCACCAATATCAAGCTGCCTTTTTCAGAAGCGAAAAGTGTTAATTGGAGCCGTCGATGAACGACCGTCCGGACAGCTTTCCGATTTTCAATCGCGTTCTCGACCACGCCGATCTTATGGACCGGATGATGATAAGATGCGGCGCCAATCCGCTCATTTCCATACGGCGGGACGGGGGCACAGCTTGGCTGGAGGCGCGATCACGCTGCATCGAATGCGTCGCTGACAAGCTGTGCCGGCAATGGCTCGATGCCGATCCTCGCAGTTCGCCGGAGAGCGCGGACTTTATCTGCGCGAACCGCTCGTTCATCGATTCATGCCGGACGCGGGATGCGAGTTCCTGAATTGGTCTCGGTTTCCTATCGTAACGTGTCGATCGATGCCGGGTTTGACCGGTGAGCTCGAAGCTAGCGTGGCCGTTCGGGATATTTCAGCGATCGTGCCGACGCGTTCGAACGGAGCGAGCATATAGGTTGGCTGTGTTTGTTCTGCGTGCCTCCGATGCGGGAGCTGAAGTGGTGTCTCGCTCCCGAGGGTGAGCGTCTAAGTAATCCGCCTGGCCTGGCCGTGCGGCGGCCGTCGGGAGCGATCGGCATGCTTGCGTCCGAGGCGGTTGGCATCTCTTTCGGACGAGCCGTCGTCACTTCTATTGATGCTCTAAATTTTTTATTGAATGTAACGGTCGTTACATTTAATGTGAGAACATGAACGAGATCTCATGGCTCCTTCTCACCTACAAAGTGCCACCCGATCCTCCACGCGGTCGCGTGGCGCTGTGGCGAAAGCTCAAGGGCATGGGAGCCGTCTACTTGCAGAGCGGCGTATGCCTTTTGCCGAAGACCGATGACCACGTTCGTCGCCTCAAGATGATCGAGAACGACATTGCCGAGCTTGCTGGCGAGGCGGTCATCTTGGAGACGCTGCCGCTCAACCGCGCGCAAGAGCAGAAGGTCGTCACGCGCTTCAAGCGGGATCGCGACGAGGATTACACCGAGTTTCTCGATAAATGCGACGACTTCGAGCGTGAGGTGGCCAAGGAAGTGAAGGCGAAGCACTTCACCTACGCCGAACTCGAAGAAAACGACGTCGATCTGAAGAAACTTCAAGGCTGGCTCACAAAGATTGAGAAGCTCGATTTCTACGGCGCTGAAAAAGCAACGGAGGCCCGTGCGCGCCTCAAGGATTGCGAGAAAGTCCTCGATGACTACGCAAAGCGTGTCTTCGACGCCCACGAGGAAAACGGGTGACGTCATGCTCGGTAGCGCTGCAATTGATTGGACTAGAGACGCGTTCTTCTCCCGATTCCCGCTTGAATGGCCTGAGCGTGCACTCTCCGCGCTGAGGAGTTGGATCGACCGGCAGCGTCAACGAAACGCGCTCGCGAATCTCGACGATAGATTGCTGGCAGATATTGGCATCACGCCCGCTGAAGCCAAAGGGGAGGCGGGGAGATGGAATTGACGAATAGGAGCCTCTGGCGCCGGATACCTTCAGGGATTTGGGTCCTGGGTTTCGTTTCCATGCTCATGGACATTTCCTCGGAGATGATCCACGCGCTGCTCCCCATCTACATGATAACCGTGCTTGGCACCTCGACACTTGCCGTCGGCATCATCGAAGGTATTGCCGAGGCGACGGCCGCCATCACAAAGATTTTCTCCGGCGCCCTTTCGGACTGGCTTGGCAAGCGCAAGGGACTCGCCGCGCTCGGCTACGGCATGGCGGCCTTCACGAAGCCGGTCTTCCCCCTCGCGCCGACCTTGTCCTGGTTGATTGCCGCTCGGTTCATCGACCGCGTCGGAAAGGGTGTTCGCGGCGCCCCGAGGGACGCGCTGGTTGCTGATCTCGCGCCGCCGGAGGTTCGCGGAGCGAGTTTCGGCCTCAGGCAAACGCTCGACACCATCGGCGCTTTCGTCGGCCCGCTGCTCGCCATCCTGTTGATGCTTTGGACGAGCGACAGTTTTCAGACCGTGTTTTGGATCGCCGTCGTTCCCGGCTTCCTCGCCTTCGGATTGATCGCCTTCGCCGTCGATGAGCCCGAGCGGCCTGCCGAGATGCGCAAGATCAGATCGCCGTTGAGCCGGGCGGAGCTCGCGCGGCTCGGCACGGACTATTGGTGGGTCGTCGTGATCGCGGCGGTGTTTACGCTGGCCCGGTTCAGCGAAGCGTTCCTGATCCTTCGTGCACAGTCGGTCGGATTGCCGATCGCGCTGGTGCCGGCGGTGATGGTGCTGATGAACGTGGTCTACGCGTTGGCAGCGTACCCGGCCGGCGTGCTCTCCGACCGGATGAATCGACATACATTGCTGATCGTCGGCCTCGTGCTCTTGATTGTGGCGGATATCGTGCTCGCGCTCTCGGCAACGATCGCCGGCGTTGCGGTCGGTGTCGTGTTCTGGGGCCTTCATATGGGTCTCACCCAAGGGCTGCTCGCAACGCTCGTCGCCGATACTGCGCCTGCCGAGCTGCGCGGAACGGCCTATGGCATGTTCAACCTCGCGACCGGCATCGCCCTCCTGGCTGCGAGCGTGATCGCCGGAGGCCTATGGGATGCTATCGGGCCCAAAGGCACCTTTCTGGCGGGAGCGGGCTTCACGGCGCTTGCCGTCGTGGGCCTGCTCGGTCTTCTGCAACATAGAAAACGAACCGCGCTGTGAACTCGTACTGCCGCGAACCATGAAGCAACGGATCGCCGCCAGCCGTCGATGGCGCCGCCTATCAGCATTGTTTACATCAGCCGAAAGTGGTTGACCTTCATCAAATGGCACTTGCAAAACAGTGCGTATGGCTACGGCTTTATGTTCGCAAAAGGTCGTCATATGCATGAGGCGGTCTTCTCGGTCCGAGATCTCACAAAAGTCTATCGCAACGGTGAAATCGAGGTCCATGCATTAGCGGGCGCCAACCTCGACCTGTTTCAGAGTGAACTCGTCGTCCTGCTTGGGCCGTCGGGCTCGGGCAAATCGACACTACTCAACATTCTGGGAGGCCTCGACCACCCAAGCTCCGGTAGCGTACGCTTCCGGGACGTGGAATTGACCGCGTTGGACGACGCGGGGCTGACCGCCTATCGGCGCGATCACGTCGGTTTCGTGTTCCAGTTCTATAATCTGATCCCATCGCTTACGGCGCGCGAGAACGTGGCACTGGTCACGGAGATAGCGCATAATCCGATGACGCCGGAGGAGGCACTCGACCTGGTAGGGCTTGGCGCTCGCATGGATCATTTCCCCGCGCAGCTCTCTGGCGGCGAGCAACAGCGTGTTGCCATCGCGCGCGCAATCGCCAAGCGGCCCGGTGTCCTGTTGTGCGACGAGCCCACAGGTGCATTGGATAGCAAAACGGGCGTGCGCGTGCTCGAAGCCCTCGGGCATGTCAATCGCGATCTCGGCACGACGACGGCGCTGATTACCCACAACGCAGCCATCAAGGACATGGCAGATCGTGTGCTCCTCTTCGCCGATGGCCGTATTACGCGTGTCGAGGTCAACACGACGCGAAAGCGGCCCGTAGAGATTACCTGGTGACTCCATGTCCGTGCTGGATCGCAAGTTGTTCAGGGATCTACGGCGGATGTGGGCGCAAGCGCTGGCGATTGCGCTTGTCGTGGCCTCGGGCGTGGCGACCTACGTCCTGGCGAGCGGCGCGTACAGCTCTCTCGAGGAGACCCGCACCGCCTATTACGAGCGATACCGGTTCGCCGACATTTTCAGCGAGGTAAAGCGCGCGCCCAAAAGCATGATCGACCAGATATCCGCAATCGACGGCGTGGCAATGGCCGAAGCGCGCATCACGCACCTGGCATTGATGGACATCGAGGGACTGGCCGAACCCGCATCCGCGATGACCGTGTCTGTGCCCGAAGCAGGTGAGCCGAAGCTCAATCGCCTGCACTTGCGCGAGGGGCGGCTGCCCGAACGCGGCCGCTCGGACGAGGTCACGGTCAACGAGGGATTTGCGAAGGCGCATCGCATGCGGCTCGGCTCGACCTTCAAGGTTTTGCTGAATGGCAAGAAACATGAGGTGAAGGTGGTCGGCATAGCGCTGTCCCCCGAATTCATCTACGCGCTGGGGCCTGGCGATCTGATGCCGGATGACCGGCGGTTTGCCGTGCTGTGGATGTCGGAGAAGGCGCTGGCCGGATTGTTCGATCTGGATGGCGCGTTCAACAGCGTGACGCTCAAGCTCTTGGCCGGGGCATCGCAGGCCCATGTCATCGATGCGTTGGATGCCATTCTGACGCGCTATGGACGAACGGCTGCCTACGGGCGCGCCGATCAGCTCTCGCACGCGTTTCTCGATGCCGAATTGCGTCAGTTGAACGCTCTGCGCCGCGTAATGCCGCCCATCTTCCTGCTCGTGTCCGCATTTCTGCTGAACGTCACGTTGTCGCGGACGGTCGCCTTGGAGCGCGAGCAGATCGGCCTTCTCAAGGCTCTCGGGTATGCCACGCGGCGGGTAGCGGCTCACTACATCAAGGTTGTCTTGGCGATAACGGCTGTCGGGATCGTCATCGGCTCATTCGCCGGCGCGCTGCTTGGCGAGGGCCTGACCCGTCTTTACGGCGACTTCTTCCATTTTCCCTTTTTGTTATTCCGGCACGATGCGGAGACCTACGCCGTGGCCATCCTGGTTTCAGTGGTGGCTGCGGTTGCCGGGGCGGCCAGGGCCGTACGCGAGGTGCTTGCTCTTGCCCCGGCTGTTGCGATGCAAGCTCCTGCTCCAGAGCGATACGGGAAGTTGTTCGACAGCAAGCGCGCCTACCTCGTGTTCATGTCGCAACTAACCATCATGGCCCTGAGGCACATGATACGCCGGCCGATCCGCTCGGCCGCCACCTCGACAGGAATTGCGATGGCGGTCGGCCTGCTGATCACGGCGCTGCTGTCGTTCGATTCGATCGAGCAGATGATCGATGTCGCATTCTTCAAGACGGATCGGCAACAGGCAACGCTGGCATTCACGGATGGGAAGGATGCGCGCGCTCTTCTATCAGTCGCGCGGCTACCCGGCGTGTTACGCGCCGAGCCATATAGGACTGTCGCTGCACGGCTGCGGCACGAACGTCGCTCACGCCAGCTCTCCATCGTTGGCAAGACGAGCGACATGGACCTGTCCCGCATCCTCGACCACGCCAATCGGCCAATTAAGTTGCCGCCCGATGGGTTGGTCCTCAACGAACATGTCGCGCAACTCCTGAAGGTTCAGAAGGGCGATGTTCTCGACGTCGAGATTCTCGAGGGCCGACGGGCCGTGAAGCAAGTGCCCGTGACCGGGATTGTGAGCAGCTACTTCGGGCTGACGGCGTTCATGGATCTGGGGGCCCTCAATCGCTTGATGTTGGACGTGCAGCTCAGTGGCGTGCATATCGCTTACGATCAGCATGAGGAAGCGCGGCTGTTTGCGGCGATCAAGTCTACCCCCGGCATCGGTTCCATCGGTTTGCAACCGCAGGCGCTGCGGCGTTTCCGCGAGACGATTGCACAGAACATCAACTATTCGGTCACCATTTACGTGGCGCTGGCGGTGATCATCGCCTTTGGCGTGACTTACAACTGCGCACGCATCCAGCTATCTGAGCACGCGCGCGAGCTGGCGAGCCTGAGAGTGCTCGGCTTCACGAGAGCCGAGGTTTCCAGTGTCCTGTTCACCGAGCTGGTGTTGCTGACGCTCGCCGCGATCCCGCTCGGCTGGATGATCGGTTACGCTTTCGGCTGGCTTCTCATCCAGGCGTTCTCGAGCGACCTCTACCGGGTTCCGTTCTCTATCGATCGCGCCACCTATGCGGCAGCGACGCTGGTTGTTCTGGCGGCTACGGCCGCTTCGGCGCTGCTGGTGCGACGCCGGATCAACAGGCTCGATCTGATCGCCGTCCTGAAAACCAGGGAATAGGAGAACCAGGCATGCGGCTCGTCCTCGGTCGGCGGATTAAGCGCAGCCTCACCGGATTAGGTATCGCGATGGTGTGCGCTACGCTCGCATGGGCACTGTGGCCGAAGCCTGTCTCGGTGGACGTCGCGCGCATTAGCCGTGGACCTCTTCTCGTGGCGGTAGAAGACGAGGGCAAAACCCGCATCAAGCACGTTTACACGGTGTCGGCCCCGATAACCGGCAAACTCGTGCGCTTATCGCTGGAGGCGGGGGACCGCGTCGGCAAGGACGCGACGACCGTGGCCATCATCGAGCCGATGGCACCGGCATTCCTCGATATTCGCACGCAACGCGAGCTCGAGGCGCATGTGGAGGCGGCGAAGGCGGCCGTGACTCTAGCCGAGGCGGAAGCCAATCAGGCAGCGGCGGAACTCGCGTTTGCGCAGAGCGAGCTCGCGCGTGCGAGCGCCCTCGTGCGCACCAACGCGATATCGGAACGCGCGCTCGAGCGCGCGCGCATCGACGTCGAGACGCGGCAGGCCGCGCACGCGCGCGCAAAAGCCAACCTGGAGGTACGACAGCGTGAATTGGAAAGCGCCAAGGCACGCTTGATAGCACCGGAAGAAGCCTGGAAGGGCGAGGTTCCGGAAGGTTGTTGCGTGACGGTCAAGGCACCCGTGAGTGGTCGCGTTCTGCGGGTGCTGCAGGAAAGCGAACGCGTCGTCGCAGCGGGCACACCGCTGATCGAGATCGGGGATCCGGAAAACCTGGAACTTGTCGTCGATTTACTCTCGACCGATGCGGTCAAGGTCGCCGAGGGCGCGTCCGCTGCTGTTGACGGGTGGGGAGGTACGCCACTGATCGCCAGAGTGACGCGCGTAGAGCCGGCCGGATTTACGAAAGTTTCAGCGCTCGGGATAGAGGAACAGCGGGTGCGAACGATCCTGGACCTGCAGGGCCCATCCAACGGTGCGAAAAAGCTCGGGCATGAATACCGTGTGTTCGTACGGATCTGGGTCTATGAGGCCGCCTCGGCGATCAGGGTGCCGATCAGCGCCCTGTTCCGCAGAGGAGAGCAATGGGCGACCTACGTTGTCCAGAACGGCAGGGCGATTGCGACGAGCATAGACATAGGTCAGCGCAACTCGGCTTTTGCCGAAGTCCTTACCGGCTTGGCGGAGGGCACGGTTGTTGTTCTGCACCCGAGCGACAAAGTGCAGGACAGAACCCGAGTTGTCCCGGTGGAACCCGCTTGGTGAAGCGTTAGACCAAGGCTGAGACCGTCTGGCTCGATTGAGAACCGAAGGGGGCGCGCTAGCGACCCGGGCTCCACCTATTCGATCGGCCGTTATTCATGGCTGGTGTCCAAGTCTTCGAGTTGGTCGACGCCGAGCAGATCAGAAGAACGCCATAGCTGCGCTCAGCCAGAAAATGCCGGACATCCTGGAACACTTGTAAAAGCCCCGAGCGGTCGAAAGGAGCACGCCCGGCTTGCGCCATTTCGGTGTAGGTCAGATGCGTGATCGTAGACTTCCAGCGGTTGTCGCGAAAAGGCTTCACCGCTGCGTCGAGGCTCCGATCACCGCCAAAGCTGCAGTCGCCAAATCGGTTGGGCTCCTGCCGGCATCCAAGGTCGTCCATCGCGGCGATAAATGACCCGTGTCGGCGGCCAGTTGGCGGCGCACGACATCGGGGGTGGCATCCGAAGCGTCATGGCGCCGGCCCGTTACTCGAGCCACCAGCGTTGCGGGTTCGGCTTGCAGCCAAAGGCCGAAAAAAGGGATGCCCAAGCATTTGGCCAGCTCTTCGACATCGCTGCGGTTGCCCTCGTTGTCGTAGACCGCGTCCACGATGACCGAATGCTGGGCCTCGAGGGCAAGAGCCACTTTGCCGTGCAGACGAGCGTAGACGTTCTGGCGTGCTTGCGGCGCGTAGGACTCGGCAGGCAGACGTTCGAACTCTCCTACGCCCGCCAGTGCCTTTCGCTCGAGGTCGCTTCTGAAGTGAACCGCTCCCGGCGCTGCGCCTAAGCCGGGCCGCAGTGCCGCTGCCAAGGTGGTCTTGCCCGTTCCCGAAAGCCCTGCCACGACAACAAGCCTGGGCGGCGGAGGTACCGCCAGGCCGAGCGCTTCTGCGAGGTAGCGGTGGGCGAGATCGAGATCGCAATTCCGAGTTTGGCCTGTTTCCTGAGCGGCGCGATCGATTGTCACTCGCGCCCGAACGGTGGCTCGCAAAGCCATAAACAGGGGCAGGGCAGCCAGCCCCCGCAAATCGCGTTCATCTCCGCTGCGCCAGAGATAGCGGTTGAGCACGACATTGGCCGCGGGCCTTTGGCCCCGGAAGTCCAGATCCATCAACAGAAACGCAAGATCGTAAAGGGTATCGATGACAGCCAGCGTCTCGTCGAACTCGATGGCGTCGTAAAGCGTCGGGACACCATTTCGCAAAACGATGTTGGCCAGATGCAGATCGCCGTGACAGCGCCGCACATATCCGTGCGCGGCACGCTCGTCGACGATGGCTGCCGCACGAGCGAGCTGACGATCGACGGCGGCTCCAAGGCGCTGAATATCCGCTTGCTCGAAAACCTTCGCCATGGCCAGGCCATGGAAGATCGATTCCGACAGTGTGCGATAGGACGCAATACCCGCTGCGTTGGCAATGCGCTCGGCCTTTTCATGTGAAAGGTGCACGGCATCGGCCAACTGCGTCGCGAGCTGACGATCAATCGGCACCCGGGCAGCGTAGGAGCTGAGCAGATCGTCTTGATCGAACCGCCGCATGTGCACGGCCCATTCGACGGTCTCGCCCTCTCCCGCGAGTGACAGCGCTCCGTCTGGGCGGCGTTTGATCGGCACGCAGCCGAGATATAGATCAGGCGTCCACCGCCGATTGATCTCGACCTCGCGCTGGCACGCGAGTCGCCTCTTCTCCAGAGTGGAAAAGTCCATGTAGTCGAATCGGACGGCGCGCTTGATCTTGTAAGCGTCCTGCCCAGCCAGAAACACAAGGTTCCCATGCGTTTCGAAGCGCTGCACGTCCA
Organism: Hyphomicrobiaceae bacterium; assembly: GCA_050187415.1. GTDB lineage: Bacteria > Pseudomonadota > Alphaproteobacteria > Rhizobiales > Hyphomicrobiaceae. Next base: position 24,617 of record JBFWXN010000065.1, read on the forward strand.
GAACGCCGTGGGTCTCCGGGCGACCCAAGAACTCGATCACCGCGTTCTGGCCGCTCACGGTGCACCACCACCAGCTTCAGAATTTGGCGCGCGCATCGGCATGAATGTCGGCCTCCGACCACCTTCCTCGGAACTACGGCGCTTGAACAACCCCTCGCAAAACTCGCAAACGCGCGGTTGCTGCCCTGCATTGGCCTCCGACGCCGACGCAGGACCATGGCCCGCATCACTCACTCCCGCGCAGATCCAGTGTTACCTGCAGGACCGTTGGATCACTGCGATCGCCAGTGATGGTGAAACCTAGCTGGCGACACATGTCGAGCATCGTGGTGTTGCCGGCAAGGACCAGTCCGCTCAACTGCCTCAGGCCTTCTTGCTTGGCGTACGCGATCAAGTGCAGCATCAGCCTCCAACCAAGACCGCGACCCTTGAGATCCGACCGAACGAGGATCGCATATTCCGCCCGCGTGTAGTCGGGGTCGGCGATCAAACGGACCACGCCCAGGAGCCCGCCACTCCTTTCGTCGATGGCGACAAAGGCCATCTCGCGCGCGTAGTCGATCTGCGTCAGACGCGCCAGGAAGCCGTGGGAGAGGTCGAGCTGTGCACCAAAGAAACGAAGGCGACGGTCCTCGATGGATACTTTGGCGAAGAAGTCGTGATAAAGGGTCTCGTCGGTTGGGCGGATCGGCCTGATGTGGACTGCACCAACGTCAGCGATGTCGATCTTAACGTCCCGATGCGACGGGTAGGGGCGGATCGCAAGCGGCAGTCGCGGCGAAGTGAGCGGATCGGCTACGACCACGCGCGCGTCCAACGCGACGACCCCGTTCTCGTCCGCGAGTAGAGGGTTGATGTCAATCTCGCGGATGCCCGGATGGTTGCACACGAGGTAACTGAGACGAACCAAGACATCTGCGACGGCATCTATTTTGGCGGCAGGACGATCACGGTAACCCTGCAGCAACGACCACACGCGTGTTTGCCGCATCAGGTCACGTGCCAGAAGATCGTCGAGGGGCGGCAACGCGTGAGCTGTATCGCGCAACACCTCGACAGCCGTGCCGCCCGCGCCGAACATCAGCAATGGACCGAACGCCTGGTCGATCGACATGCCGACGATAAGCTCGTGGGCGTGTGGCCGGTCAATCATCGGTTGAACGGTGAACCCCTTGATATTGGCATCCGGTCTGAGACGAGCTATTCGCTCGAGCATATCCTCGGCCGCCCGTTGAGCGTCCTCCGCCCGATCCAGCCCAAGCCGCACGCCTCCGACGTCGGACTTGTGCGAGATGTCGTCGGATAGGATCTTAATCACGCAGCGTTGTCGCGTCGCAGCAATCCTTGCTGCGAGCTGACGGACGTCCGCGGGGTTGGCCGCGACCTCGGTGGGCACGACAGGGATCCCGTAGGCGGCGAATAACGCCTTCCCCTCTACCTCGGACAGCAGCTCACGTCCGGCGAGTAAGGCGGTTTCGAGTGTGCGATCGGCGGTGGTGGTGTCAAACGCGATCTCTTCCGGATGCGACGGTGGCGTCCGCAGCAACTCGTCCTGCGCCCGCCGATAGCGCACCAGCTGCATGAACCCGTCGACCGCTTGCGAAGGCGTGTCGAAGCTGGGGATGTTGTGGGCTGCGCAAGTCTCGCGCGCCTCTCTGCTGGTCTCCTCGCCCAGCCACGTCGACAGCACCGTCTTCACTGACCGATCGGTTGAGCGATGTCGATCGACAAGCTCGGTGACGGTGGCCGCGATGTGCGTGCTGGACGTCAGCGAGGTCGGGCAGTTCATCACTAAAACAGCATCGGCATCCTTGCACTCGAGCAAGATGTCGAGGGCCCGGCAATAGCGCTCCGCGCCAGCATCACCGATGATGTCGATCGGATTTCCGTTTGACCACGTCGGGGGCAAAATCTCGCCGAGCGCAGCGCGCGTGGCATCGCTCAACACTGCGAGCGTACCGCCGAGGTCGCCGAGCCGGTCGGTTGCCATCACGCCGGCACCTCCACCATTGGTGAGGATCGCCAGACGCTCACCGTCGAGGCGAGAGTGGCGCGCTAGCATCTCGGTAGCGCTGAAGAGGTCCTCGAGCTCGCGCACACGCAAGAGACCTGCGCGACGGAACGCAGCCTCGTAGGCTGCGTCGGCGCCTGCCAGCGCGCCGGTATGGGAATGCGCTGCCTGTGCACCGGCCTTGCTGCGGCCGGTCTTGACGACGATGACGGGCTTTGAGCGCGCGGCCCGGCGGGCCGCCGACATGAACTTCGGGGCGTGTGTCACGGCCTCCATATAAAGAAGGATTGCTCGCGCCCGAGTATCCCCGGCGAGATGATCCAGCACGTCGCCGAAATCCACGTCCGCCATATCGCCGAGCGAGACGACGTGGGAAAAACCGATGCTGTGGGCGCACGCCCAGTCGATGATCCCTGTGATCAGTGCCCCCGACTGCGACAGAAACGCGATGTCGCCGCCGAGCGGTGGCGGGGAAAAGCTGGCGTTGAGCCCGACATGCGGCAACATTAGCCCAACGCAGTTTGGGCCTTGCAAACGCAGAGTGTAAGGTCGCGACGCCTCCAGCATGGCTTGCTTCAGGTCGCCGCGGATACCCGCCGTGATGACGACTGCCGCACGCGTACCTATTTCTCCAAGGTCTCGTATCGTAGCCGGAACCGTGTCTGGCGGCGTGGCGATCACCGCCAAGTCGGGAGGCGCTGGCAAGGCCGCAACCGATGGCAGACAGGGATGGCCGCCGACGCTCGTATACTTCGGGTTGACGAACCAGATTGGTCCCGCAAACCCCGCTTGCAGAAGGTTTTGCGCAACGATGAAACCAACACTGCTGGGCTTGATGCTGGCACCGACCAGCGCCACCGAGCCAGGCGTGAACAACGCATCGAAATTGCGGACGGTCATGATCTAGCCGCCAGAAAAGGTTGAATCAGCAAATTGCTCCAATTGCGAAGCATGACTTTGCGTCAGATCAAGGACCGGGGCGAAAGCCTGCGGTCGGGATCGCTTCGAGGACCGGCAATAGCTTACGGCTCAAGCCGCATCACCACACACTTCCCCGCAGCCGAGTTGCCTCGCGTCCAGAAGGGGTTGAGACCGCTACTGAACACAACGGCGCACGAACCGCGTTGGCCAGCCTCAGTGGTTGGCTCCCGCAAAACTCCCTCAAGCGAATCTCAGGAGCTCGAAGAACCGCCGCATGTCTCTGATCTTATTGGTGAGCGGGGTGGGGATCGAACCCACGACCATCTGATTAAAAGTCAGATGCTCTACCACTGAGCTACCCGCCCTAACGCGGGCTTGTAGCCGCGGGAGTGGGCCAGCACAAGCCCAAGCGGCGAGTTGGCGCGTGAGCGTAGGCGAGTGGCAAGGTGTGTCCTTATGCGGAGGCAGAATCGCAGCGGGCGGGAGAGACACGGCGAACCTTTAGATAGGCCGCGTCCCTCACCGCCCGCACGGGCGTCAGCCTACGACTCTGGCGCCGCTCCGGACGATGCGATATAGGCGGCCGACAACGCGATGCAAGAGCGGCCGCGCCAATTTCTGAGTGCGTTGAACGGGCTTCGCCGGGCCCGGTCGATGCCCCAATCTATGGGGGAGACATGACAGACGCGCCGACGGAGGTCTTCTTCTATCACCTTGATCGCCACCCTCTGGAGCGGGTGCTGCCAAACTTGCTCGAGCGAACGCTCGAGCGGGGCTGGACCGCGGTGGTCCAAGCAGGATCTCAGGAACGTTTGAGTGCCATCGACACACATCTTTGGACGTACCGGGACGACAGCTTCCTGCCCCATGGCACCGCCAAGGACGGCCCTGCGCATCTGCAACCCGTGCTTTTGACCACCGGCGAAGACAATCCGAGCAAAGCGGCGATTCGCTTCCTCGTCGATGGGGCCGCGATCGATAGCTTCGCTGGCTACGTGCGTGTCGTCGTTATTTTCGACGGTGCGGATCGCGGAGCCGTCGAAGCCGCGCGATCTCAGTGGAAATCAGCACGGACCCAGGGATGCGCGGTCACCTATTGGCAGCAGAACGATGCCGGACGCTGGGAGAGGAAGGCCTGAAGGCGACGACGTACGCCGCGTTACGCCCCTCGAGACGATGCGTGGCGCTGGGCGCGAGCCGGATCGGGAGACTTGCCTCGGCTGTGGCTTGAGGTTAAGAACGCTCGCATCGGGGGTGCGAACTTGAATTGGCTCGCGCACTGATCGTTGCCGCAATAGCTCAGCCGGTAGAGCATCGCATTCGTAATGCGGGGGTCGGGGGTTCGAGTCCCTCTTGCGGCACCAGACGCGCTTTTGCGCGAATCCGCATGGGTGAGAAATTCGTGCGGACCATTAGCGCAAGAGGCGAATGCGTGCGCCTCAACACCGGGGACGTCGACGCGTTGGTTCACCAGCAGCCCCGGCAGCGTTCGCAGCGCATACGTTAAGCCGAAGACGGCCGTTAAGCCGAAGACGGAGCCGGGGACCTGTTTCGCCGCGCCCATAATTGATGCGGTACTCGTCAGTACCCGCCGGCAGGCCGCCACTTGCGGGACCAACCAGCACGAGGCCTCGCGCTTGAGCGTCCGAGCCCTTCCCGATGTCCGATTATGATCAGCAACTATCAGTGGCCGAGGCCTCGGATGACAGATGCGCGACCCGCTGACAGGTGGCGGCGCGAACCCGCCGCCATGACCTCGGTGCCGGCGGGCTTCTCGCCCTTATTGCCTCGCCGCAGTCATGGGCGGGATTTCGGTTCGCCTAGAGTCGTTCAGCGTTAGGCGGAATCGGGGGATTCCCAAATCAGTGGGGTTCTGATTCAAGATGTGTGCTGGAGGTTGGAGGCCAGCACACATGGCAAAGCCCTACTCCGCAGACCTGCGAG
>JBFWXN010000066.1:0-29190 GCA_050187415.1 Hyphomicrobiaceae bacterium
TCATGATCACCCGTATTGCCCCTGTGAGTCCGCAGCTCATCCTCTGCTTCATCGCCGAGAAGGTACTCGGACTGCCAAAGTCCTACTGAGACCGCGCAGGAGGCGGACTCTCTTTGCACGGCGCGCGATGATCCTTCCCACCGCGTGACGTTTATGCGGCGACGAGGCAACGGTAGTTTGGACGGTAACTGCGATGGAGGCGGGCGGCGCATGTCGTCGCGCTGACGGGAATCTTCCCGGGAGGTGAGCTTTGACCAACGTGTATGTTGCCGGCGTCGGTATGACTGACCTTGGAAAATTCGTGAACAAGTCGGTGAAGGATCTGGTTCGGGAGGCGGTCACCGCCGCGCTCACGGATGCGGACATAAACATGACCGACGTCGACGGCGCCTGGTTTGCCAATTCGCGACAAGGTCAGATGGAGGGCCAGAATTCCATACGGGGTCAATGCGCGTTGCGGGCCATGCGTTGGGAGGTCACACCCATCATCAACGTCGAGAACGCTTGCGCCGGAGGCAGCACCTCCTTCAACCAGGCAATGGTTAGCATACTTGCCGACCAGTGCGACATCGCCCTAGCCGTCGGCGCGGACAAGCTCTTCTATCCCAATAAGAAGGCGGAGATGTTTAAGGCCTTCAACGGTGGTACCGATGTCCATCTCGTCGAGGAAACGTTCAACCGCCTGACCCGTCTTGGCAAGTCGATCGTCCCGTCAGGCATCGAAGACGACATGCGGATCGGGGCGCCTGGTCGCAGCTTCTTCATGGACCTCTATGCCGGGATGGCCCGCCAGCACATGGCGCGGTTCGGCACCACGGCTGAACAAATCGCGGCCAGCGCCGCCAAGAACCATACCCATTCGCAGTTCAATCCGCGCGCGCAATACCAGTCGCCCATGACCGTTGAGCAGGTTATGGCCGAACCTGCCGTCGTCTGGCCACTGACACGCCCGATGTGCGCGCCGATGAGCGACGGGGCCGCAGCGGTTGTGCTGTTCAGCGAGCGAGCCCTCCAACGCAGGGGGAGTCGTCGCGCGATCAAGATTTCCTCGTCGGTGATCGTTACGGGTTCGAACCGCGAACCCGACGACTACGACCGACATACCGGCCGGATTGCCGCTCAGCGGGCTTACGAGAAAGCCGGCATTGGCCCTGAGGATATGTCATTGGCTGAGGTCCACGACGCGACCTCATTCGCCGAGATCTTACAGATCGAAAACCTCGGTCTATGCGCCCGCGGCGATGGTGGGCCCACGACCGCATCCGGCGAAACGACGCTCGGTGGCCGCGTCCCTGTCAACGTCTCGGGTGGGCTGGTGTCGAAAGGACACCCCATCGGCGCCACGGGTCTTGTGATGATCCACGATGTGACCCGCCAGCTACGTGGCGAAGCCGGTCCCGCACAGGTCGAAGGCGCCCGTATCGGCGTGGTCGAGAATGGTGGCGGCTTTGTCGGTGTCGAAGAGGCCGCAACTGCTGTCCATGTGCTCGGCCCTCGGGTCCATTAGTGGCGTACCCTTGATCCACTGAGCCCTTCCCCATTCGGCAGAAACGTCACCGAACCCCGCGGGCATCCATAATAGCCGTGTCAACCAAACCAAGGCTTTCGCCTAATGCTTAATCTCAGTGGAAAAGTGGCCTTCGTGGCCGGTGCCGGCTCAAACGGCGAAGGCTGGGGGAACGGCCGTGCCACCGCAGTGCTGCTGGCCCGCCAAGGCGCGAAGGTTTTCGGGACCGACCTGCACGCTGGGGCGCTGGACGGAACCTCCCGCGCGATGGCGAACGAAGGATTGCAGGGATGGTCGTTCACGGTGGCGGACATGACCGTGTCAAACCAGGTCAAGGCAGCGGTCGAAAAATGCCGTAAGGAATTTGGGCGCATCGACATCCTCGTCAACAACATCGGCGGCAGCGTGCCGGGTGATCCGATATCCATGACCGAAGAGGTCTGGGACGCACAGTTGGAAATGAACCTCAAGACGGCCTTCCTAGCCTGCAAATACGTTCTGCCCATCATGGACAGCCAGTTCGAGGTGGACGGGCGTGGCGGTGCCATCGTGAACATTTCTAGCATAGCCCACATGAGCCATCAGGTCGGGGGGCGTGTACACGTCGCTTATGCAGCCGCCAAGGCAGGTCTTATGTCCTTCGGACGGGCTACGGCGATCGCCTATGTAAAGCGCGGCGTACGGGTCAACACCGTGGTAGTCGGCCTGATGAACACGCCGCTGATCGAAACACGCCTGATGGGCCAGCTCGGCGAAAGTGACGCCTCGGCCCTGTTAGCCGAGCGGAATGCAAGCGTCCCGATGGGCCGCATGGGGGACGCCTGGGACGTTGCGAACGCGGTCCTATTCCTCGCCAGCGATGAGGCTCGCTACATCACCGGCACCCAATTGGTGGTCGATGGCGGCGTGACAGCCGCGCGCTAGCTTTGGAGAACCCACTTGGCACGCATCGATCTGCCCGATGATAACAAACTGACACCTCAGCAGCGGGCTGCACGTGACGAGGTTGTTGCCGGGAAGCGTGGCAAGATTCCGGCTCCCATGATCGCGTGGCTCCGCAACCCTGAACTTGCGCGGCGCACCCAGGCACTGGGTGAACTGCTTCGCTACGACACGACACTCGACCTTCGCCTGGTCGAGCTCGCCATTCTGGTCTGCGCCCGCCACTGGACGGCTAATGTGCAATGGTCCGCCCACAAGACCTATGCGTTGCAGGCAGGTCTCGATCCTGCCATCATTGCTGCGATTGCGGCCAACAGTGATCCTCCCTTCATTGATGCCGGGGAGGCTACGGTATACGCCGTGTGCAAGTCCCTGCTCGCCGCGCGGCGAATACCGGACGAGCTCTACAGCGAGGCGACATCGCGGCTGGGCGAGCAGGGGGTCGTCGAGTTGGTGGTGCTCCTAGGATACTATTGCATCGCCTCGTTCACCTTGAACACTTTCGAAATTGGGTTGCCCGGCTCAGTAGCCGCCGAATTGGAAGACCCGGAATTCTCCCTACCCCGCCGGAGCGTGTGACCCACAATGTTTCCCATCGGATTCCTGAGGCATGCGGCACTCGCCACGCCGGACGCGACGGCCGCCATATGCGGGGATAGGCGCCTGACGTATCGCGAACTCGCCGCCCGAAGCGACGCGCTCGGCGCTACGCTGCAGGTGGTCGCCAAAAAGTCCCGGCCGGTGGTCGCGATCCTTGGTCCGAACGATCTCGAAATGCTGGTGGCGGTGATGGCCATTCATGCGAGCGGGGGCGTGGTGGTTCCGCTCAACGGGCGCAATTCGGACGTCGAGCTAACGGTGCAGGTGGCATTTGCCAAACCCGACGTTTTCGTCCTGCACCAACTGTATGCAGACCGGACAGCACTCGCGAAGGACCTTCCGCTGCTCATTGCCGGTGGTCCCTCCGATGATCCTCGCTCGCTGGTCGCGCATGAGCGTGAGCAGGCCGGACGGCAACCTTTATTGACGGCTGATCTCGGCGACATCAATGGCATCAAGTTCACTGGCGGTTCTTCCGGCAAACCAAAGGCCGTCCTTCAGTCGTTCCGGTGCATCAACACCTTAGTTGCGAGCGTCGTCATGGCATTCGACCTGCAGGCCGGTGACCGCTTCCTATGCGCCGCGCCGATGACCCACGGCGCGGGAGCGCTCATGCTACCCATCCTTTCGCGCGGCGGTACCGTTGTCTTCGCTGCGGATACGTCCCCCGCAACCATGCTCGACCTGATCGAGCGTGAACACATCACCACCACTTGGCTTCCGCCGACGGCACTCTACAAGCTGATTGACGAGCAAAAGGCACGGCCGCGCGACGTCACTTCGCTCACCCACCTGATTTGGGGTGGTGCCGCGGCGTCGGTGGCGCGCCTGGAAGAAGCCCGGTTGGTCTTCGGCCCGATCGTGGAGGTCGTGTACGGTCAGACCGAGGCGCCGCTCCTTCTCGCATTTGGACGCGCCGCCGACATGCACGGTGAGCGCATTGCGTCGGTTGGACGTGTCGGCCCCCTTGCGGAGGTCGGCATCTTCGACAACGAGGGTCAAGCGCTGCCGCCCTGCGAGATCGGGGAGATCTGCTGCCGCGGCGATCTCCTCATGAACGGGTATCTCGACATGCCCGAGGAAACTGCCGACACCATCCGCGATGGCTGGTTGCGAACCGGCGACATCGGGTTCTTAGATGAGCAAGGCTTCCTCTATGTGAAGGACCGCAGCCGCGATGTCGTCATCACCGGTGGTTTCAACGTCTATCCATCCGACGTGGAGGCAGCGATCGCGCGCCATCCGGGAGTCTCAGACGTTGTCGTGTTCGGGGTACCCGATGACCATTGGGGAGAACGGCTTGAGGCATCAGTGGAGGTTCGGGAGGGGTACTCTTTGACCCCGGACGTCCTGATTGAGCATGCCAAGCAACTTCTCGGATCCGTGAAGGCGCCAAAACAGATCCATATTGTCGTGGCGCTCCCGCGCAGTTCGGTCGGCAAGGTTCTGCGGAGAGAGGCGCGCGCGGCAGCCGTGATGCCAGAGCGTGGATAACCGGTCCCTGCACGAGGCGTCATGACAGGCAACGTTTCGCATCCTCAACACGCAGCCATCCGGCCGGAATGGCTAGCGCTGCACGCCGAGGGGATCCTCGATCCCGAGCAACCTATCGTCGACGCGCATCATCACCTCTACGACCGGCCGGGGATGCGCTACCTGTTCGACGAAGCGCTAAGTGATCTCGCCAGCGGGCACGATGTGCGTGCGACCGTCTTCGTGCAGGCACGAGCCATGCACCGCGCGGGGGGGCCAGAGGAGTTGCGGCCGATCGGCGAGACCGAGTTCGCCAACGGTGTCGCGGCGATGGCAGCGAGTGGCAACTACGGACGCACCCGGCTGTGCAGCGCGATCGTCAGTACCGCCGACCTCCTGCTGGGGGATGGGGTTAAGCCCGTTCTTGAGGCTCACATCAGGGCTTCGCCAGAGCGCTTCCGCGGTATCCGGCACACCGCCGCGTGGGATCCCGACCCGTCCCTGCTCAACCCTGCCTACAAGGTCTCTGAGGACCTGCTGGCTACGGGTCAATTCCGCGCCGGGTTCGCGCATCTCGCCAGACTCGACCTCAGCTTCGACGCTTGGTTGTTCTTCCACCAGATGCCGCGGCTCACCGAACTCGCCAAGGCTTTTCCCGATACTAGGATTGTCGTCAACCACTGCGGCGGTATCCTCGGGATCGGCCCTTATGCGGGCCGTCGTGAGGACGTCTACGCATCCTGGCACACCGGAATCAAGGCCCTCGCGCAATGCGCGAACGTCATGATCAAGCTCGGTGGCTTGGGAATGCGGATGGGTGGTTTCGGTTTTGATGCTCTCCCGAAACCCGCCCCGTCCACCTCTCTGGCCGAGGCTTGGCGCCCGTGGGTTGAAACCGCCATCGACGTCTTCGGCACCGATCGCTGCATGCTCGAGAACAATTTTCCCGTCGATAAGGGCAGCTTCACCTATGCCGTCGGGTGGAACGCGATGAAGCGGCTCTCAGCCGCCGCCAGCGAAGACGAGAAGACGGATCTGTTTTGGCGATCCGCCGCTCGCTTTTACCGCCTTTCGCCGGACGACCTCGGAGGGCTGACGGCGTAGCGGACATGCGCTTGTACATGGCCGCGCATGTTTGCTCTATGTGGATTTGCTATTGCTATTGCTACTGCTACTGCTATGCGACCAACTCCTTGGTATAACTCGCCCAATCAAGCATAAGCGACAAAAAGAACGCGGGTAGAGCGGCAGAGGGCCATGAACGAACTCGAGTGCATCAATGCCTTCATCCACGTAGTCGAGACCGGTAGTTTTTCCGCGAGCGGCCGCATGCTCAACAAGTCGGCGAGTTCGATCGCGCGGCAGATTGGCTGGTTGGAACAGGACCTTGGCGTGCGGCTCCTCAACCGAAACACCCGCAACCAATCGCTAACCGAAGCGGGGCGACTTTACTTCGAGCGCGTCAAGGTGGTGTCCCGGGAATTGGCGGCCGCGAAGTCTGAGACGCGATCCGCGCATGAAAGCGTCGCCGGCCTCCTTCGCGTCGCGCTCCGGACGTCTTCAGCGACAACCATGATCATGCCAGCTTTGCCTGCGTTGCTGGCAAAATATCCCGCCTTGCGCCTCGAGATAATCGTTACCGATGAGCGGCCCGATCTCGTCGCCAACCACATCGACGTCGCCATCTGGATCGGTGACTTGCCGGATTCCGAGCTGATCGCACGCCGCCTGTCGCCAAGCCGCCGTGTTCTGTGCGCGTCGCCGGACTATTTGGAGCGCCACGGCACGCCGAAGGTGCCGGCGGACGTGGCAAACCACGATTGCCTCCTGTTCCTCAGCAAATCTCATTCGAACTCGTGGTCTTTCACAAAAGACGGGGAAATGACAACTATACCCGTTAAAGGCATTATCTCGTCCGATAACGGAATGGTGCTCGTCGCGGCTGCCGAACAAAGCATGGGTCTGATTATCGTGCCAGACTACATGGTGCGGGACATGCTATCCGACGGAAGACTCAAGCGTCTCATGCCCGAATATTCGGTCGGGCCTGTCGTTACACCCGCCCCCGTCTACGCCGTGTTCCTCCAGAGCCGCAGCCTGTCAAAGCGCATCCGCGTTTTCGTCGACTTCCTAGTCACCCTGTTCCAGAGTGACCACCCGCACTTACCCGCTGGGGAATAAGGGGCCGGCCTCCCGCTAGGATGTCGCGGAGGCGACACCCTTGAGGTTGCCGAGGTAATAAGATACAATGCTCGGGTCGGCCGCCAGTGCACTTGCAGCGGCATGCTGGACGATTTTGCCACGCTCCATGATGTAGGCGCGCGAGCTTGCGGCGAGCGCCCGTCGCGCATTCTGCTCAACGAGGAGGATCGTCAGGCCGGCAGCATTAAGACGCGCAAGCACCGAGAACACCTGATCGACGATCAACGGCGCCAAGCCGAGACTGGGCTCATCGAGCAAGAGGACTTCGGGTGCCCCCATCAGCGCCCTGGCAATGGCCAGCATCTGTTGCTCGCCACCGCTGAGTGAACCAGCCATTTGGCTCTGCCGTTTACCTAATACCGGGAAAACATCCACCACCTGATCGAGCGTCCAGGTAGCCGGTCGCCCGCCAAGCGCCAGCTTGCCGAGCTTCAGATTCTCTTCGACGGAAAGATCGTTCAGGATCTGGCGACCTTCCGGAACTTGCAGCAAGCCCCGCCGGGCGATAGCCGCCGGGCGACGGCCAAGCACTTCGTCATTCTTGAACCGGACGCTGCCGCGGGCAGGTACGATGCCGCTGATGGCATTTAGAAGGGTTGACTTGCCGGCCCCGTTGGCGCCGATCAGGGCGACGACCTCTCCCGCGTTGACCTCGATGCTGACATCATGCAGCGCTTGGATCCCGCCATAAGACGCACGCAGATCGGACACTTTCAGCACGTCACGCTCCAAGATAAGCTTCGACAACGACGGGGTTCGACGCAATCTCCCTCGGGCCGCCCTCGCCGATGATTTTTCCCGTGCTGAGGACGTAGATGTGGGAACAGAGGGCGTTGACGAAGCCCATATTGTGCTCAATCAGCAGGACGCCAACGCCCGTGGCGGCAATCTTTCTGACAAGATCTGCTAACTCGCCGGCCTCGACGTCATTCATGCCAGCCACAGGCTCATCAAGCAGAATGTACTTGGGTTGCGCCGCGAGCGCGCGGGCGATCTCGACCCTGCGCTGATGTCCATATGCGAGAGCAGATGCGGGGTAGTCCGCGTATTCCGACATCCCGATGTCTTCGAGTATCTCCAGAGCTTTTGTGCGTGTCTGCCGCCTAGTGCGGTAAGATCGAGGCAGTCCTAAAAGGCAATCGATGACCGTGTTGTCCTCGAAGCGGCCCAAGCCCAGCGCCACGTTGTCTAGCACGGAGGATTCCGGCAGCAGCCGGACGTTCTGAAAGGTCCGGCTGATGCCGGACTGCGCCACCCCGACAATTGTCCGGGTCGTGATGTCCTGTCCGTCAACTGTGACGCTGCCGCTATCAAGCCGCAACACGCCCGTGATCAAGTTGATAAGCGTCGTCTTTCCCGCGCCATTGGGACCGATGAGACCGACGACCTGCCCCGGCGCCACATTGACGCTGACATCCCGTGCCGCTTCGAGGCCGCCAAAACTGCGGCAAGCTTGGACTATGTTGAGGGTCATGCCACGGTATCACTCTTGACGCTGACGCGCGTTAGTGGAGAGTTTTTGGCGGATGGGATTTTCCTGCGGAACGCCGAGATGGCGCTGTCCGCGATTCCACGTTGCATAAATCTGATGACCAGAACGAGAAGAAGACCGACGACCAGAAGGCGGTTTTCCGCCATCGGTCGTCCCAACTCGGGAAGAAAAGTCATGATGGCCGCTCCGATGATGGGTCCAGCTACAGAGCGGCGGCCACCCAAAATCACGGCGGCAAGCGTTGTCGCTAGCAAACCGAAACCATACTGCTGCGGCGCAATGGAATAGATGTAGCCTGCTTGCAGTGCTCCAAAGAGACCTGCAATCGCGCCGCTCAGCGCGAATGCCAGCGCGTGATAGAAACCGACCGACACGCCGAATGCACCCGCCACGCTCTCATCCTGGCGGAGCGCGTCGAAAAATAGACCGATACGGCTGCGGTCGAGGGCAACAAGGACATAGATCACGATCAGCACGGCCGCCAGCAGGCCTAACGTAGACACCTGTTTGGGGATATTCGAGAAGCCGGCGGCGCCTCCGGTGGCCCCCTCAGCGTAAAGGGCAATGGACACCACGATCTGGACAAAGCTCAGTGTGGCGATTGCCTGGTAAGGGCCACGCAAACGCGCCAGCGGTATCGAAAGCAGCAATCCGACGACAAGCCCTGTCAGGGTCGAGACAGGTGCCGCGATCCAGATGCTGATGCCATAGTTCGTCATCAGGATCGCCCCAACGTAAGCGCCAATCGCCACGACACCTACCGTCCCGATCGAGAAAACCCCCGCTCTCAGGACTATGTATTGGCTGAGCGCAAAGCCGGCGCTGATCAGGAACAAGTCGAACAACGGCTGATATATGACAAAGAAATCCATTACCGCCTCGCCATACGTGCGTCGGCGACAACGCCGCCAAAGAGACCGTTTGGCTTTACCAACAAGACGACGAACAGCAGCGAATAGACAATGATCTCGGACAGGCCAGGTGGTGCGTAGGCGATGGTGAGTGTCTGGATGACCCCCAGCAGGAGACCGGCCACAACGGCCCCCGCAAGGCTACCCAAACCCCCGAGAATGAGCACCACAAAGCCTCGCAGCAGATAGGGTTCTCCCATATGGAAACTTATCGAACTGAAAGCTAGGCCGATCAGGACGCCCGCCACGCCAGCGAGTGCCCCCGAAATAAAGAACGTCTGGAAATAGACGAAGTTGGGTTCGACGCCGAGCAAGGCCGCAGCGCGCTCATTGCTGCTTACCGCTCTCACCTGCCTCCCGAAATTGGTCCGATAGAGATACCAGGTCAAAAGTGCGAAACAGGCGAGTGCCGCAACGCTGATAATGATCTGGATTGGTGTGATGCGGACGCCCAACACTAGGAACGCTTCCGTCGGTACGATCCCGAACGGGAACCGCATGGTTCGCGCGCCCGATACCTGGGTCGCGAGATTGACCAGGATCATTTCGACCCCGATGCTCGCAATCAACACCGCGAATTCAGCCTCTCCCGTTCGTCTCAGCGGCCGAAACGCAAACTGGTCAATCAGCACCGACAGCAAGCCCGTGCTTAGGGCCACGACGAGGATCGCGGCCCACAGCGGAAGTCCGGCCAGCACGCTATATAATCCGACGAAGGCGCCCACCATGAAGATGGCGCCGTGCGCCAAGTTCATGATCTTGTGGACCCCGAAGATCAGATTGAAACCGAGCGCGAAGAGGGCATAGACCATGCCCATGACGAGTCCGTTGAGCAGCTGCTGGATTAGCACGTATAAAGCCCCTACTGCGCCTTGGCTGGCGCAGGGACCAGCTTGCCGTCCTTCACCTGAAGAACGTTCATCTCATACCTACCGATCTGATCGACGATCGAGTAATTCCCCTTGCCTATGACGACATCAATGTCCTTGACGGTCGCAAGAGCGGCCTTGATCGCTTCGCGCGACGGATCCGGTCCAGCAGCTTTCAATGCGTGGCCAATCACCTGCATGACCGTAAAGCCCGCCGCCGCGAAATTGTCGGGGCTTTCGTTGTACTTCGCCTTGTAGGCCTCGTCGAACCTCGCACCAATTTCGTTCACCCCACCCGGCACATACTCCGCGAGGGAATAGACGCCTTCCGCGGCCGTGCCCGCCGCTTCTAGGAAGAAGTTCGTTCCCATTGTGGTGCCACCAATGACCGTGGTGTTGGCGTCGAGACCTGCGGTCCTCGCCTGGATCAGGAAGTTCGCAGACGATTCCGGCGACATCGCGATGTAGATGCAGTCCGGCTGCAGGCTGACGATCTTGGTTGCCGCCGCGGTGAAGTCTGTATCCGAGATCAACACGGTGACATCATCCAGAATCTGCACGCCCTTCGCGGACACCGCGTCGCCCCAAATTTTTGCATGGAGCACATAGCCATCGTTATCACGGGCCCATGCGCGTACGCACTTTGCCGGCTTGAGCACGTCGGTGGTGTAGGCCGCGATTGCGCCGAACATGTTCGGTATCGTATCGGAGATCTTATAGACCCACTGCCGATCCTTCACGACCTCTGCCGAATAGGCGATCGTCACCATAGGAATCTGCAGTTCGTCAGCCCGGGGAGCGATTGAGGCACCAAGCACCGAGGATGCGGTCCCGATCACGATCGAAGCCTTGTTATCGAGCGCGAACTTGTTGAGGAGCGTTAGCGCCTGTCCTTTGTCCGTAGCGTCATCCTCGCTGATCACCTTCACGGTGTTGCCAGCCATGTCGAGGTTTGCATTGACCCATTCAGCACCAAGTTCGATACCCTGCCGGTGCGAGCGGCCGATGTCTGCCGCGGCGCCGCTCAGCTCTCCGATGTTGCCGACTAGCACTTCTGCCGAGTATGCCGCGGCGCTCTGCCCCAGCAATGCGAATACTGAAGCTGATGCGATGATTGCGTGTCTGATTTTCATTTTCTTCTCCTCCATTTTTGACATTGCTATGCTCGTATGAGGGTGAGCACCCTTTTCAGCTCAAAGGCCAAGCCTGTAGACCTCAGACGCGGTCGCGCTGAAAAGACGTCTGCGTTCTGCTTGCGAGTAGCTCTTCGTGAGCTTCTTGTATGCGTTCCAAAGCACGTGGTAGTTGCACATCCCGCGGTCGACCGGAAAGTTGCTGGCGAACATGCATCGATCGGTGCCGAAAACCTCGATGCATGCGTCGATGTACGGTTTCCACTTGCTCGCCATCAAATCCGACGATGGCGGTTGCGGAAGCTCGTTGAATGCGAAACCGGGATAGCGCATAGCGAGCCCGCTCAGCTTGATGACGACGTTCGGAAGCTCCGCCAGCAGCGCAATGCGCCTCCGCCATTCAGCGAACATCTCCGCCTGCCTTCCAACGTAAGGCCCGATACCGAGCGGGCCGCCCGTGTGGTTGACGATGACCCGCATACCCGGAAAGGCCTTCGCGACGGAAAGGGTTTCGTCCAGTTGCGTAAAGAACCCCCAGACGTCCAGGTTGAGGCCGTGTCTGGCGATGCGGGCGATGGCCTCACGGGCCGCCGTCTGCATCAGAATGTGAGGTTGAATATCGAGGGCGCGGACCTGCGCACTCTTGTGCCAAGCCACCGTGGGACGGATTCCGCGAAAGCGGTCACCACCGGCGCGAATGTGGGCCTGAAGGATCGGCTCCACGCGCGCGCCGAGGAGAATGTCGACGGTTCCTACGATACCTGCGCACATCCGTATCCGACCGTATGCGCCGCTTGCGCTGCGCGCGGCGACACCATTGACGAACTCGGTCTCGCCCACCGGCTTCATCTCTTCCGGCCCGTCGGCACGGTACATCGAATGGGCCTGAATGTGCACGCTACCGATAACATTGTGGCCAGCCTGAAAATCGGCGAGTACGTCTTCAAAAAGATACCGGTTGCCCGGCATGTCCCAGACGTGATGGTGGGCATCGACGATCTCCAGGCTAGGCTCGATCACCTCTTCGCGCTGCTGCGCCAACCAATCGTGGTTGACGCCGGCATGCTTCTTGATGGCTGCGTGGATGATGCTGTCCGACATGTCCGTGCTCACGACTTCGGGCGATGGCCCCCGGGTCAGGTCTTGACGAATGCTGCACGCGTGCCGCCGTCGATCGGCAGAACTGTGCCGTTGACGTACTTCGCCGCGTCACTGAGGAAAAAGTCGATCACATCGGCCACGTCGTCCGGTTGACCAATGCGACCGAGCGGCGATTCTCCCGAAGGCTTGTAGCGGGATGATGGATTTGCCCCGGCAAGCGATTTCACCATCGGGGTGTCAATCGTCCCCGGGGCAATTACGTTGACGGTAATCCCCGACGGGGCCAACTCAACTGCGTAGATGCCTGCAATCACGTGGATCGCCGCTTTGGTAGCCGCGTAGATGCCGGTGCCGACCTTGGGCCGGATGCCACCGATCGAACCGATGATGATTACCCGTTTCGGGTCGGCGACATTTGCATCCTTGCGAAGCAAAGGGAGTGCTTCGCGCACGGTCAGCCAGGGGCCTTTTAGATTAACCCCCATCACAAGGTCGACGTCTTCCGGTGTAAGCTGCTCAAGCGCACCAATACGAATGACGCCTGCGGAGCAAATAAGTGCATCGACACTGTCGGTTTCCGCCGCCACTTTCGCAAACGCGGCACTTACGCTTGCCGGTGACCCGACATCACATTCGCTGATATGGAGGCGCGAGCCTCCGCCTGCAGCGTTCTTGAATTCCTCAAGAGCCTGCAGGGACACGTCAAACGCCCACACAGACCAACCTTGGCCCAGCAGCCGTTCGGCCGCGCGCTTTCCAATACCGGAAGCAGCTCCAGTTATTACGGCAACCTTGGTCAACGGTTCCTCCCAATGATCCTCAACTGCGATTACTAAGGATCAAGACGCATACTGCAACGCAAAATGCTCGGAGATTAATGCACATCACGCAAAGGTTCTGGGCGCATGTCGCTTCCAAAGGCGGCCCGGTGTCTAGGTGGCGCGACCGCGGAGCCGAGCCGTCTCGCGACACCCTTCCATCGCGGTCAGCCCAGACTCATTTATACGGACCAGCGAACAGGTCACTACGCCACGCACCCTGGGTGCACAGGTGTGAATGAAACAGAATGCAACGGATTGCGACGAAGCGTAACGCTTCGGTAGCCAGGAATCGTTGCGGATTGTTTCGGGCTGTTGCGGCCGATTGGCCGACGTGACAGCCTCATTGGATGATCACGAAAAAGACAGCGCTGAAAGAAGCTGGCCGGTTCGCGGCTGCACTCGATGGACCGCTGGGGCGGCGTGCGATGCAGCCGATCATCCGCGATTTTCTTCCGTTGTTTCGGGAGCTGCGCGCATCAGGTGCGAGCTGGAGCCAGATCGCTTCCCTCCTTGCGGCCGCCGGCGTGCGTTCAGGCTCGGGGCAGTCTCTCACCGATAGGGTTCTGCGCGCAATGGTGTCGCGCGCGGAACGCGAGGCGGAGGCATCCGACAGTATGGAGAAAAGGGCTGCAACGAGCGGGGAACCTTCCGGCCGGCGTGTGAGTGTATCGGAAACTATTTCGCCACGCCCGATCGCAGCAGCACCCCAACCACTGGGTGTAACCCAGCATGCTGCGTTGGTGGATGTCGCCGAGCGGATCCGTCGGGCATCCGCGCTGCGGAGTCAGTCGTGAAGTCCGATCCCGGCATGACGGCTGGTGACTCTGCCTCGCTTCCGGACGATTATCTGCAGGAGCTTCGCGACGAGATCGCACCCTGGCTGCGCGTTCTCGGGCTATTTCCCGGTGATGTCGTCGACGAGCTGGCGGCGGCGATGGTGGATTTCCTTCATTACCGGAAGCTCGATGCAGGTTCGCACACCGCCGGCACTGTAAAACGCGTCCTGCTCGAACTGGCATCGGGCTCGAGGGTCGATGCCAAATTGAAGATCATGGACGAGTTTGTGCTCGATGCCTTCTTTGGTGAAATACCTGGTGCGGGCATTGAACTGTCGATCGACGGCGGACAGAATCGACGTCTCCTGTCCGAGGGGGAAGCGCACCTCGCTGCCGCGTTCAAGACGCTGACACGACTGGGCGACGACGACACTCCGTCAACGGGCGTGGTTTACCGGCGTCGTGCCGAAACCATCGCCGACCTGATTCCGTCCGTCGTGTCTCCCAATGATCTGGCCGGCTTCGTTGCGGGGCTTGCGACCATCGTTCTGAATGGGGACGGCACGCCGGCCCGGAAGGCACGCCGGATGGGATTGGTCGCCGCCAACCTCGTAGCGGTGGGCAGTCTGAGAAACACATCTGTGTCCTCGGCGCTCGGCAGCCACTTTGCCGGGCTTGACCTTCCGGGTCAGGCCGCCTTCATCGGCGAGATCGCTCCTCCCTGCCTTGAAGACGCCGATGCTCAGGGCCTGTCACACGCCCTCGTGCATCTCACCTTCGCGGAGTTCCTCGACCATATCGCTCCAAGCGAGCGTCGTGCGGTCCTGAAGCTTTTCGCCCGCTTCTTCCCGGACGCACTGACGGGCTTTGCCAAGGTCCTGGCCGAGCGGGTCGAGCTCCAGTATCGGTTGGAGAACGATGCGCGCTCGGCGCGGCGGGATTCCCGGCGCTGGCACGAGGCGCATGCCGGGTGGAAACTGATCGACGCGGTTCTTGAGATCGTCTGGCCCGATCCAGGAAAGCAAATGGGACCCCGGCAGCGGGATGCCGTCGTAGGGATTGTCCGGGCCGTCATCGCGTTCTTCGACGGAGGCGATCAGCCGAAGGCAGTGGTGCGGGGATCGCGGAAGCGCCGGCAAACGACCGACGAAGGTGTCGAAGACGCTGACGTCGCAAACGTCGCGAACGTCTCGGTCAACGGCGAACATGTGACGGTGCTTGCCGCGCTGCGGTCCGCCATTCACAAGCTCGATACGGTACTGCACGTTTTTGACCGCAGGGCACTGTTCGAACTTGAGCCGAGCGCCAAAACGGATCCCGATGCCCGACAAGAACTGGAGGAGTTGCGGCGTACGATCAACGCTCTCCAGCTCTGGCGACGCGAACTCGTCGAGAGGCGCCGGCAAGGGGATTACGAACGGATGAAGCTGTCGGAGCCACGCGCAACCGGCGCCCGGATTACTCTCCCGCGCATGCCGCAGGTCAAGGCCGAGGGGCTGGCCGAAGATGGGACGGCAATCTGGAAGATCGTTGCCGCAGCGCAGGTGCTGGTTCCGGACATTTCCTGACCACACTGGCGAGCCCTGTCGATCCCCGGGGTTTTAACGTTCTGATGTCGTTACGGCGGTTTCGGCGGCGGCTCCGGCGAGGCTGATCCTGTGTTCAACAGCGCAGGAGTTCAGCAGCGTGACGTCTACAGGCAACACAACATCGGCAGGGACGGTGGGCTGCCCACCGCCGCTCCGGACATTGAGTTTCTGCACGGGAATGGCGGGCGACAAGGCAGCGTTTCAGCTGGCCGGCATCGCCTGCGAGATGGTCGCGGTGGCGGAGATCAATTCTCTCGCGTCGGCGGTTCTCGCCCAGAAATTTCCGAACGTACCGAACCTCGGCGACATCACCAATCCCTACATCGACTGGAGCGCCTATCATGGCAAGATCGACATCGTCACCGCAGGCCTGCCCTGCCAGCCCCATTCCATCGCCGGCAAGCGCAAGGGAACCGGCGACGTCCGTGACCTCACGGATCCGTTCTGCGACATCGTCGAGGAAGTCCAGCCGGAATGGATCCTCGTCGAGAACGTCGAGGGCTACAGGACGTCCGAAGGCGGCAAGGCCTGGCGTACTCTCCATCGCCGTCTGCGAGCCGGAGGGTACGTCGTCGCCAACCGGGTCATCGACGCCGCCGATTTCGTCCCGCAGCGGAGAAAGCGGCTGTGGATTCTCGCGCATCGCGGAGGCGCCGGCGTCACACCTGAAGCGCTACTGGCTCACGCCGCAGCAGGCGCTGCGGGTCCTGGAGACGGCGAGCCGGAATGGCAAGAAGCTGTCGCCGTTCCTGCTGGAGGGACTTCTGTCCTCTATCCGCCGCGGCTAGGCACGCTTGTCGCGAGCGGATCCGGGCTCTGCAAGCCCGGGATGACGGGGGCGGATCTCCACTTCCTGGTCGTGCAGGTCGATCCGGAAGCCGGTCTCATCGTGCGCCGTCCGACCCCGCTGGAGGCGATCAGGGCGCAAGGGTTTCCGGATGACTGGCTCGATGGGATCATCTTCAAAGGGAAGGCGCTGAGCTATCCACGCATCTGCCAGCTTGTCGGCAATGCCTGGCCTGTTCCGGTCGCAGCCGCAATCCTGACGGAAGTCCAGAAGGCGCGGATGCAGACGCCGGTGCAGGAGATGGCGGCAGCCGCGTGACCGCAATTCACCTCGTTCTCAATCAGAAGGCCGGCGCGTGCAGCGCCGGCCTTCTGCGTTGAGGTCGTGGGAGTTTCCCTCGGTTCAATCCGGTAACAGATGCGCCGCGCCCGTCAGCTTTCAATGTCGTTACGGCAGTCGGCCGCCAATGTTGCGGCTCAATGGGCATGTGATCAACACGAGGAGTTTTTCCATGTCCAGAACCAGAATGAGCCGCCCGACTGAGGCGGCAGCCATTCCGACAAATCCGCCACCGCTGATCTTTGTCGGCTCCGACAAGGGCGGTATCGGCAAGAGTTTTGTCACCGCGCTTGCCGCCGATCTGCTGGATGTCGTCGGCACTGCACCGCGCATCGTTCAGATCGACGAGCAGGAACGGCTGCCGGCGCTTTATCCTGACCGCGTGACGACGGTGTCGCTCGCCAGAATGGACGATGTGCGCCGCGATCCGGGCGCGATCGTCGCCGCCTTCGATCCGCTCTACGCTGCGATCGAACAGACGATCGGCGACCGCGTGCCGACCATTGTCGATATCGGCGGGCCGCAGCAGACGGCGGTGGAGGAATATTGCGGCCTCGTCGATCTCGACGCCGATCTTGCCGAAGCCGGGATCAACGCCGTCTGGCTGGTGCCGGCGACCGCCGAACCCGAAGCGATGCGGGGCGCGGTGCGCACCAATGGGGCAATCGCGCGCGTGCTGCCTTCGGTGCGCCGCGCGCTGATCCTCAACGAGCGCGACGGCAGTTTCCGATTCTATCCCGGCTCGCCCGCCGACCGGATCTGGAGCACCGAGTTGCAGCCCCTGGTGGCAACGCTCGGCAGCCCCAAAATTCCGGCCATTGCTCCGGGCTCATGGGCGCCGTTCGAGGCGGCCGGAAAACGCTTCGTCGATGTGGTGGCAGCTGACATCCCGCAAATCCAGCGCTGGACCGGACGCAGCCGTCCGGCGGCAAAGGTGTTGCGCGGCGATGTCGCCTTCTTCCTGTCGGCGGCGCAGGAGGCGCTCGGCGATCTGATCGGCCTTTCCCATGGAGGCCCCGATGCGCAATGACACGACGGCCACGGAGTTCGAGAAGAGGCTGGAGACGGCCAGGAAGGAAGGCGCGGCAGGTCGGGAGGAACTTCTTCACAAGCTGGCGCGCATGCCGATGGACAAGGTGATCGCGCTGCCGGCGAGCTCGCTCGCTCTTCTCGGACCGCATGGGCTGGCGCAGCTGGCGGCGATGCGCGAAGGCCTTGCCGGCATTGCGCCTCGCTCCGCCGCTGCGAGCGCGAAACCGAAACCGGAGAAGGGCGGCAAGACGCGGCCCGTTCCGAAGGCGGACCCGGTCCGTTCGACGCTAATGATTGTAACAACGATCATCGCGCTCGGCCTTGCGGTGGATCTGGCACGGCCATTTCTGGTGTCGGCCTTCCTCGATCCTGGCATCCGCCCGCGCGAAACCTCGCGCTGGCCGGCATGCCCGCGTCTCGACGCCCATGTCGATGGCTGCGTCTACACAAGCGGCGGTGGAACCCTGTCGCTGCATCGTGTCGCCTCGCTGACCGGGATCCCGGTCGATCAAGTGATCGCCGCCAACCGTCATCTTTCCTTTGCGCCGGATACCACGCTGCCGCGAGGCAGCCAGGTCGTGATCTGGCGTGGCCGGCTCAAACTATCGGGAGCCTTGCGATGAATCTCCATCCCCTGACGCCGCGCAAACCGCGGCTGCCGACGGCGCTGGCGTCCTTCACTGCATTTGTCGTCGTCTTCCTCTTCGGCATCGCGGTTCTCTTTGTCGCGTTCCCGCCTGTGGCATGGCTGCCTGCAACGGATGAAGCCGGAGCGGCCAATCTTTCCTTTCTGTTCCTCATGCTCCAGGCGCTTGCTGGGGAGGTCGTCTCCCGGCCGGACCTTTCCTCGCGGATCGACGGCGTGGCGGCGCTGCCGTGGTCGATCCTGGATGCGCTGCGCTTCCTCGATCTGGGTGCCTCGCTCGCCATCCGGATGACGGCAATCATCCTGGCTGCGATGGTGGCCGGAATGACCGCGCACAGGCTGGTCATGGACCAGACACTTGCTCAGCCCTCGGTGCGCCACATCAAGGGTCCCCGCCTGCTCAACGGGCGGGCGGCGAAGTCGGCGCTCCTGGCAGCCTGGCATCGCCGTTATGGCATGACGGAACGGGGCATTGACCTTGCGAAGGGAAACCCGATGCCGCGACAGCTGGAAACGGAACACTTTCTGATCGCCGGCGGCACCGGCGCCGGCAAGACCACTATCCTGCAGTCGATGATGGACGGCGTGATCGAGCGCGGCGACCGCATGCTGGCGCTCGATGTGAAAGGCGACGTCACCGCCCGATTGCCGACCCATAATGCTGCGCTGCTGTCGCTGGACGACGCACGCAGCCGGCGCTGGGATCTGGGGCTCGACGTCGTGAGCCGGGAAGACGCCGAGGAGCTGGCCATCGAGCTCATTCCGGACACCAGCGACCCGTCCTGGAGCGCCGGCGCGCGGCGGGTGCTTGCCTGTCTGGTCGGCCATCTGCAGGACGAACATCGCCGCTCGACGAGAGGCTGGTCGTGGGCTGACCTTGAACGGCTGCTGTCGAATCCGATCGAGGTGCTCTATGGCACCATCCTAGAGCGTGAGCCGGCGATCGCCGTCTTTCTGGACACCAGCCAGGACGAGACACGCAAGCAGGCGATGAGCTTTTATTTGGTGTTGATCGCCAACGCGCTGCCGGTGGTTTCCGCCTGTGCAAGGATGGGTTCACCGAAGGGGCCGGGCCTTTCGTTCCGGCAATGGGTCTCGGCCGCAAACGCGCCGCAGGTGGTCATCCTGCGTCAGTCGCAGCGCTATCCCGAGCTGTCCGCGACCATTGCCCGGCTTGGCCTCAAATTCGTGGCCGACGCGGCGGCGGATCGCACGGCGGAAGCCGCTCCGGATCCTGTCTGGCTGATGCTCGACGAACTGCCGCAAATCGGCAAGACGCCGGCCGTAACGCGGCTGGCAGCGATCGGCCGCTCCGCCGGCATCCGCCTTGTCGTCACGGTGCAGAGCCCCGCCCAGTTGCGGGAGATCTATGGTGCTGAAGGCTGCCAGCACCTTCTCGACAATCTGACCACGAAGATCGTCGGCAGAACCTCGTCAGGAAAAACGGCGTCGGAGATCTCCGAGCACTGGATCGGCAAGCGTACGGTCGAGTACTGGGAGCGGGGCGCGCGCGACGGGAACGGCGCGATCCAGAGCGAGCGCAGGACGCAAGATGTTACCGTCGTTGAGCCGGCGTTCCTGTCCGACGAACTCGGGCTTGGCAGCACCGGCATCGGGCGGCCACTCGTGCGTGCTCTGGTTCTTGGCCATGGCGACGCCTGCCTTCTGGAATGGCCGGTCGGGCTTTGGCACGATCGGCGGCCCTCGACGATCACCAGATCCCGCCGGCGTGCATCACCCGCTGGGCGCGGCCAGACTGGCGAAAACCCCGATCCGTTGCCGCGTTGACGGCAGCACGGTTTTGCAATGTCGTTACGGCAGCCACCATCCAATCCGCCGTCACACTAGCTTCCAGAACAACGGTGGAGGCGGCGATGGTGGCGACCTGGAACCCGGCGGCGGCATCGGGATATTATCTGCGTCAGTCGGATTACTATCTCGGCGGCGAGGAGCCGGCAGGCATCTGGTATGCGCCGGCACAAGATTTCGGTCTTGCCGATGGCGCGACGGTCGCCCGGGACGAGTTCGAACGGCTGTTCCTCGGGCATGGCAAGGATGGCAATTCCCTGCTCTCGAAGGCCGGCCGGCGTCTCGACAGAACGCCGGCCTTCGATGTGACATTGTCGGCGCCCCGCTCGGTCTCGCTCGCCTGGGCCTTTGCCGATCCGGCAACAAGGGTTCTGATCGAGGAGGCGCAGGCCGCGGCCGCACGCGCCACGCTCGATCTGCTGGAGCGCGAGGCGGCGTTAGCCCGCCGCGGCAGGAATGGCGCCATCATCGAGCGGGTCGCGCTGACCGCTGCCTGCTTCCAGCATGGCGAAAGCAGGTCAGCGACCCATGCCGACGGACGCATCTTTGCCGATCCCAATCTGCACACGCATTGTGTCGTCCTCAACATGGCGACGCGCGCCGACGGCAGCGTCGGCGCGCTGCACTCAAAGATCCTGCGCGACTGGAAAATGGCTGCCGGCGCAACCTATCATGCCGCGCTCGCCGCCGAACTCCAGGCGATCGGTTTCGGCATCGATCGCATCGGCCGCAATGGGATCTTCGAGCTGCGGGGCGTCGATAACGATTTCATCCGCTACTTCTCTGCCCGTCGTAATGAAATAGAGGCCGAGCTCGATGCGGCCGGCACGACGAGCGCGGAGGCAGTCTCACTCGCTGCCGCAGTCACCAAGGCAACGCGCAACGCCAAAGATCGAGGCTCAGCATCTGCCAGGGAAGAGATCTGGCGGGAGGCCGGCGTCGGCATCGGCGTCGATGAGAAACGGTTTACGCGAGGCCTGTTCGTTCATGGAACCATGCTTGCGCCGGAACAGGCCGAGTTCCTGCTTCAGGAGAAGATGGCTGCCCTGCCGCGGGAACTGACCGCATATGAGAGCGTCGTCGACCGGCGTGAACTGCTGCGGACAGTTGCAGCCTCTCTTGTCGGCACCGGGCTTCCCGCTGAACGAGCCGACGCAGAAGTGAAGCGATTACTCGGCAATGGCGCTGTCGTCGAGATCGGCCAGGATGCGCTTGGCCTGCCACGCTATTCGACCCCGGAGATGATCGAGATCGAGCGCGACATCGTCCGTCTTGCCGGGGACATGGCAACGCGGTCGTGGCGCGCCGCCGACCAGTCGGTTCTGTCCGGCAACGACAACCACCTGACCCTGAATGCGGAACAGAAGGAGGCGGCGCTTGCCGCAGCAGGTCCTTCGGCGATCGTCATCGTGGAGGGCGCGCCGGGGTCCGGCAAGACCACGATGCTCGCTCCCGTCGTCGCCGCCCATCGCGCCGCCGGTCTGCGCGTGGTCGGTGCGGCGACAGCCTGGCGTGTCGCCAACGCGCTGCGGGATGATCTCGGCATTGAATCCCGCGCCACCGCCTCCTGGATGGAGCGCCTGAGGCAGGGCAAACCATTCCTCGACCGCACCAGTGTTCTCATCGTCGACGAAGCCGGCCTTTTGTCCTCTCGTGAGATGCAGGCGCTCCTGAGCGAAGTTCATCGCGCCGACGCCAAGCTGATCCTCGTCGGCGACCGGCGGCAGCTTCAGGCAATCGGCGCCGGTCCTGGGCTCAATCTGGTCGCGCGTGCCATCGATGCCCACCGCGTCGACACCATTGTCCGCCAGCGGGAGGAATGGGCACGTGAAGCTGTCATGGCGTTCGGCCGCGGCGACGCTGTCAGCGCATTGGCAGCCTTCGCCGATCACGGGCAGTTGGTGGAGGCGGAGACGAACGCGGCGGCCCTCGAGCGCATTGTCGCATTGCGAAAACAACAGATGCAGCAAGGAGCGGAAGACCGGTTCCTGATTGTCGCCCGCACGAATGCCCAGGTTGCGGCGATCTCGCGTGCGGTACGCAACGATCTGAAGCATTCGGGCCAACTCACGGGGCCGGACGCATCGATCGGCACCGTAACGCCGTCCGGACATGAAATGCAGATCGATCTGGCGGTGGGCGAGCGGATCCGGTTTCTTGCCCGCAACGACAGGCTCGGCGTCGTCAACGGCACGACCGGCACCGTCACGAAAATCACCAGCGCAGAACATGAAGCCGCCGGACGAGAGACTATTCAGATCGAGGCCATGGTCGATGGTCGGCACATCAGCTTCACACCCGACGATCTGGCCGACGAGAAAGGACGGGCGCGGCTCGGCTGGGCATATGCCACCACGGTCTATGGCTCGCAAGGCATGACCGTCGACCGCGCCGTCGTCCTGCTCGATCCGGCGTTCGACCGCCACGCAATCCATGTCGCGTCAAGCCGGGCGCGCGAGGCGACGACCCTAGTCGTCGATCGTTCCGCCATCGACATGCGCCTTGCCGCCGACCGCCCCATCGACTGGCAAGATGATCCTCTCGCCACGTCGGAAGACGAGCGGCGAAGTTGGCTGGCGGAGAGACTGTCTCGCGCCGTGATGAAGAATTCGACACTCGACATCTCTGATCAACCAGCATCCATGTTGGATCGACGGAACCTGCACCCGCAGAACCGCAGAGCGCGGGAGCACGATCTTGCCCTTTGACCCACTTCATGGTTCAGACCCGATACTTCTCTCCGAGGTTCAGGCGCTCAAGGTTGATCCCAGTCTTGCTGATCCTTCGGGTCATATCCTCATGGCGCAAAGACGCCAACAGGAGCGAGTGGGCAAGTGCCCGGGTAGGCGGACTCATCGCTTTCAGGATCTCAATGACCTCGTCGAGAAAGTCCGACCGCTCCTCGGCCATGTCCTCTTCCCGAGGGTTCACGCTCAGGAGAACTGCGGGACTGACCTTGAGGACGGCAGCTATCCGTTCCAACGTGCTTTGGGTGTAGCCGGTTTTTCCGGCCTCGATCTGGTTCAGGTTGGACGCTGACATATTCGCCGCCTTGGCCAGTTCCGCCTGCGTCATCTCCGCGTTCACACGCCACTCTCTGATGTAGTGGCCGGAAAATTCTTTCTTCATCTCTGCTCCGTTCGCGGGTCAACGCCTACGGCGTTGTATCCACACGGGATCGCATTGGCAATCGTCTTGACAAACAAAATTCAGTGTGACCAATATTTGATACGGTTTAACAAAAGGATGTGACATGCCGATCCTGAATATCCCTGCGAGTTCCCTGCGCGCACCATCTAACGAAATTGCCGGCCGGCAATTGGTTGAAGTTCTGCAACAGCAGCTGCGCGGCACTCTGTTGGCATTTCCGGGCTTCCCTGCGGCGATCGAGGAACGCCGGGCAACGGAAACGTTCACCTATACCGCTTTCCTGAATACCGCTGCGCTTTCGGCGAAGCAGCGCGCCGACCTGAACGACGGACTTGCGAGGATGGAGGCATTCGGGAGCGCAATTCAGGCAGACCCGAGCCTGCATAGCGAGAGCGAGTGGCCGTTCAACCGCTGCATCTACTCCGCCTTCTCCCTGCGCGACATCCTCCACAGGACCGGCCGCCCTGACGCAGTCCTGGTGAGGAGCGGTCTCGATGTTCGGCGGACGAGCGGAGAGTTCCCTCGCATCCTTACCATCGGCGACCCGTCGTCGCCGAGGATCAAGCGCAAGTGGAACGCGCACCTGACTGTCCGCCTTGGGGACATCCTCCTCGATCCCAGTTTCGGGCAGACGAAACGGCCCTGGAACCACTCGCCACACTGTGCGGCTTTTCTGGTTGGAGCACCGCACGGCCATGTGGTCAACGTCAGCGACGGCACCGAAGCCCGCACGACCACGCTGCACCGGTATTCGCACGACGGTCATGACTACCAGATCAGCTATTTCGAGCTTCTGCGCGCGGTCGACCTGCGCACCCGCAAATGGCGCAACGCACCCGATGCCCGCCCGAAACGGCGTCAGGCGCTCGTCCGCAAGGCGGTCGCCATCCACCTTGCGCAGATCGCCGAAAGCGGGCGGGAGGCAGCCTGAGACATGCCCTCGCTAAGCGACGATCTCTGTGTTCCGAGATCCAGTTTTCATGAGACGCATGAGGAGGAGGTACGGCCGCAATCGCGCCGCCCCTTGTGCATCAGGTCCAAAGTTCAACCGATCAGTCAGGAGTTCATCATGATCGAAACTACCGCATCTGCAGCAAACGGCCGCGTTGGAAGGAAGGCGTTCCGCCTGTCCAAGGTCGGCGATATCTATCGCGATCTCGCAGCAGGCGAGATTTCCGTCCGGACCACGCACGATGAGCTGTGCGTACGTTACGGAAGCGATCCGTGGCGTGACTATAAGGAGGCCGTGCGCGACTATGGCTACGACCATGGCTGCCTCGTCATGGTCGACGATGAGAACGGCGGCCGCTACGTCGCAATGATGGAGCATTTCGGGCGCGATATCGCGCCCGAGGAAGCCGGCGCCTATTTCTCGGCACGGCTCGCGGAATACCGCCAGCGGGTCGAGGCAGCCGAGACCGAGAGCCTGCCCGAGAACGTCGTCCGTCTCCACCGGCGCAAGCGGACCCGGTTCTCGATCTACCGGCTCCCGCTCGGCGACTACTCCAGGGATACGACCGCGTTCTTCGAAGAACGCGGTGAGTTCATCTGGCAGACCTACGCCTGACGCGCGGTGCTCGGCGGCGGGTTCAGCCCGCCGCGGGCCTCAAGAAATTTCGCAGCCCTTGACCATGCAAGCGGCTCCAACGTTTCGGGCACCGGAATCCTAGTCCGTAAAATCGAGAGGAAGTACCATGAATGCCAAAGAGATAAACGTCATCGCCCTTGCGGTCGCGACGTCACTGCGCGTTTCGAGTTTGCCAACGGCACGGCAGCAGACGGCAGCGCTGAAGCGGCACATCGACGCCAGCGATGTTTTTATGGGCGTCCTGCGGGCGGGTGACCGAGAACACCGGATTCTCGTGAAGGGCCGGGAAATCCTGGAGGATATCGTGAAATGCGGCGACCCTCGCACACTTCGTCAGGGAGCAATTTTCGTCTCCTGCGTCGAAGAAGCGATCGCCATGAGGCAGGTGTTCGGCGACGGCGAGGAGATGGAAGCCACGCCATCAACGAACTCCGTCCACTGAGATCTGCAACAGGAGGCCTGAGGAATGGTGAAGATGCGGGTGAAATGGACCGACGAAGAGGTCGGCTCGACAGTGGACTGCGGGTGGCTGACCGCGTGGGTCGAACCACTTCTGGGAGAAGGAGCCGGCCGCTTCTCATGGAGCGTGGACACGCCGGATGCTTCCAATCCGGAAACGCTTGTCAACCTCCTGGGTGGCATTGAGCCCAGCCTCGCGGCTGCAAAGCAAGCTGCTGTCGAGGCAATGGAGTTCCTCGGTCCCGCAGTGAAGGATCCTTCGAGCTGGATCTGGCCTCCGAGAACAATCCGCAGCCGAGATACATCAAGAAGGAGGTAGCGTCATGCCGAGCCATGTTGGAAACAGCATCATCGTGACCGGCCCGGAGGAAGAGATCAGTCGTCTGTTCTCCCGGTGCTTCCGGATGAGGATTCTTGAAAGCGACGATGAAGGCGATGAGGAGTGAACTAGAATTCGATTTCGAAACCATGATCCCGATCGATCCGGCTACCGTCTGTCCGTTCGGTGATCTCGACTTCAATGCCGCGAACCGGAAACGCTGAGGCACCAGGTGGAATGCCTATGACAGCGAGATCGTGGTCAGGCGTCCCCGCTATCTGAGCTTCGAATTCAATACCGCCAACAGCATTCCGGAGCCGGTCTATCGCGAACTCGGACTGCAGTTTCCAAGTGTGGAGTTCGATATCGCCGCCATCGATCCGGGCGCGTGGTGGGCCGTCACCGGGCGTATCGTCGATGGCGATGCCGTCTTTGACGAGAATGCTCACTGCAGGATGATTTACGAACGCGTCTATAAGGTGCCCTTCGAAGCTGCGTTGGCTGAGAGCTGACCCAGCGGGGCCATGACACCGATCCCCCAAAGAGAACGGGACCGGGCTGGCCGGTCCCGCTTTTTGTGGGTCAGGGTATGGCCGCCTATGCGGCCATGTTCCTGGTGTCGATTCCCGCGACGCGGTTGCTCGTCGTTGCATGATGGGTGGCGTCGAGTTCGATGCCGATGAAGTTGCGGCCGAGTTCCTTCGCGGCAACCAGCGTGGAGCAGGAACCGCAGAAGGGTTCCAGGATGATCTCGCCCGGCTTGCTGAATGCCTCGATCAGCGGCGTCAGCACCGAGACCGGCTTCTGGGTCGGATGAAGCCTGTTCGGTTCATAGCGCCAGTCGATCACATCCGGGATCGACGCGGTCGGCAGCTCAACTCGTCCCTTCGCAGCAGGTAAGCCTGCTCGTGATGGTAGCGGAGGAAGCGGCCGGCTGAGGCGTATTTCCTCCTGAAGATTATGTGCCCGACCGGGCGGAAGCCAGCGGCGCGCCACGCAGTGATAAATTTGTCGGGCTGATTCCAGCCGTAGAAGCTGACGCAGAAGCCACCCGGCTTCAGGAGACGGTGGGCCTCGGCGAAGGCCGGCGCGAGCCAGCGATCGTTGTCGTCATTCCTCACCGTCTGCCCGTCGCGTGTGCGATAGCGGGTGATGTAGGGAGGGTCGGTCAGGACCATGTCGATCGACCCAGTTTCCATAGGCCGGCCGCGAAAGCCGCCTCGTCACCGTAAGGGGAACGGCTCGCCCGTTGACGAGGCGGCGCGTCCGGCAAAAACGACGAAGAGACCAAGGGCGGAACCGGACCCGGGGAGAAACGCCGGCACCACAGCTCCGGCCAGCAGCATCCGCTTGAGAGCACTCCCGTTCTGCCGATTGCAGAAAGACACTTGCGCCCGGTGGAAATCGGCGTCAGCATTTTCGTGTCCGCTTCCCCTTTCGCCCTTTCGCGATTGGGGCGAGCGGGCCGCTTGGGTGCAGGTGAGGAAACTGTCCGCACCGGCCGGCGGTCGGCCCCAATGCGTAGACCGTCGGCTGGTGCGGGCGGATTCCCGTCATGTCAAAACAGGTACCAGCCAACGGCGCTCGCCGCCGCGGCAAGTCGACGTCACGCGCGGTAACCGGCGCATCAGAAATCAGGACGGCCGAGAAACTCTCGGTTTCCACCGACGCCACAGTTCCATCCGCAGGCAGCGGGGAGGGGTCGTGGGGGCATGCACGCCGCGCCGGCCAGCAGCGACGGCGGCAGGCTGAGGCTCAGCGCTGGAGCGTCACTCTGGATGCGCCGCTGCCGGTGACGTCCGCCGAACTCGATGTGATCGAAAACCATCTCGGCGACCTTCTCGACGAGCTCCTCGCCATCCGGCCTGCCGCATGATCGCGCGACGGGGGATATCGTCGCTTACCCGAGCAGATGACGGGCTCCGGCCGCCCCTTCGCGATGCTATTCTCCCTGGAAACGAAAGGAACCTGTGGCCATGAACGCACGCCCTCGACACGATCTCAACAACGACGCCGAGCCGGTGGCCGGTCCACTGCGGGTCTGCGCCTATCTGCGCGTGTCGACCGGCAGGCAGGCGGAAAGCGATCTTTCGCTTCCCGACCAGCGAAAACAGATCGCCGCCTTCTGCGCCGCTCGCGGCTGGAACCTCGTTCTGGAATTCGTCGAGCCGGGCGCTTCGGCTACCGACGACAACCGGCCCGAGTTCCAGAAGATGATCGAGCGCGCCACTGACAGCGACCGTCCCTTCGACATCATTCTGGTTCACAGCTACTCCCGCTTCTTCCGCGATTCCTTTGGACTGGAGATGTATGTCCGCAAGCTGGCCAAGGCTGGCGTTCGGTTGATTTCCATCACACAGGAACTCGGCGACGATCCAGCGCAGGTGATGATGCGTCAGGTGATCGCCCTGTTCGATGAGTATCAGAGTCGGGAACTCGCCAAGCACGTCCTGCGCGCCATGAAAGAGAACGCCCGGCAAGGGTTCTGGAACGGATCGCCCGTCCCGCTCGGATACCGGGCGGAAGAGGTGGAAAAACGTGGCGCGCGGATCAAGAAGCGTCTCGTAATCGATCCTGTCGAGGCCGAGACCATAAAGCTGATCTTCCGCTTCTACCTGCACGGCGACGGCAAGTCCGGCCCCATCGGGATGAAGGAGATCGTCAAACGCCTGAACGAAAGAGGCTACCGCACCAGGCGCAACGCGCGCTTCGACGTCGGCACAATTCACAAACTCCTGACCAACAGAATTTACATCGGGGAGTGGGTGTTCAACCGTTCCGAGTCGAAGTCCGGACGGCAGAAGCCGGTAGCCGAGCACATCTCCATCGAGGTTCCGGCGATCATCGAACGGGCGGAATTCGACGCCGTCCAGGCAACGCTGAAATCCCGCGATCCGCGGGTGACACCGCCGCGCGTGATCAGCGGCCCGATCCTTCTGTCCGGCCTGGCCGTCTGCGCCACCTGCAAGGGCAGCATGGTGCTGCGCACCGGCACATCGAAGAGCGGGACCGTCCATCGCTACTATACCTGCTCCACCTGCAGCCGAAAGGGCAAGACCGCCTGCAAGGGCCGTTCCATCCCCATGGACCGGCTCGACACGATGGTGGTCGATGAACTCTCGGCACAGCTGTTTACCGCCGAGCGCCTGACCACGATCCTTGCTTCTCTTTCTGCACGGCGCGCCAGCCGGGTTGCGGAGGTCGATGGCCGGATTGCCACGTTGCAACGGGAAGTCTCCAATGCCGAGGACAAGCTGAAGCGGCTCTACAAGATGGTCGAGGACGGCATCGCCGAGTTGGATGACCTCCTGAAGGAACGCATCGACACGCTCAAGCTTGATCGCGAACGCAATCAGGCTGCACTCGATCGCATCCGGGTCAACGCCACTCCTGCGACCGAAATCGCGCCGGACATTATCGAACGCTTCGGGCGCGCCATGCGCGCGAACATCACAACTGGAGAGATACCGTTCCGGAAAGCCTACCTGCGATCCGTAATCGACCGGATCGAGGTCGATGATGATGTCGTCAAAATCATCGGTGATAAGACCACTCTGGAGCAGGCAGTAGGCGGCAAAGGCTTTGCCATGTTCGGTGTTCGCAGTTCTGCACGGAAGTGGTACGCCCAAGGGGAATCGAACCCCT
>JBFWXN010000067.1:0-28973 GCA_050187415.1 Hyphomicrobiaceae bacterium
CTCGACCGATTTGTCGATATCCGAGGCATTGTAGGTCTCACCGCGCTGGGTCAGCAGATCTTTGCTCTGAGCGTCTGCGTTGTGGCCCGGCTGGCTGTTCTAGACGACGACGTCACCTAACCGGTAGACCTCGCCCTCTTCGATCACGAACGTAAGGTAGAAACCGGTGCCGTCGCGGTCGATATCGGCATTGCCCGACACCACGCGGACGTCCGCGTAGCCGTTCTTGAGGTAGTATTGGCGCAGAAGCTCGCGATCGAGCGACATGCGATCCGGGTCATAGAACGATGCGTTCTTGAGGAAATCGAACCAACCCGACTGCTGCGTGGTGATCACGTCGCGCAGTTGGGAATCCGAGAAGGCGTGGTTGCCGATGAACTGGATGCTCTTGACCTTGGTCGAGCCGCCTTCCTGGATCTCGAACACCACGTTGACGCGGTTCTGGTCGAGCTCGATCACCTTGGGCTCGACGTTGGCCGAGAACTTGCCCTGCCGGCGGTAGACGTCGAGGATGCGCTGCACGTCGCCCTGCACCTTCGCCCGTGTGTACACCGCGCGCGGCTTCAGCTGGACTTCGGCCCGCAACGACGCATCGTCCACGTCCCGATTGCCTTCGAAGGCAACCTGATTGATGACGGGGTTTTCGACCACCTTCACGGTGACCACCGATCCGAGACGTTCAATTCTGACGTCCGAGAACAGGCCGGTCTGGAACAGGGCGCGGATCGATTGATCGACTTTATAGGCGTCATAGCCGTCGCCGACCGAGAAGCGCAGATACGACCGCACGGTTTCCGGCTCGACGCGGCGATTGCCGGAAACCTGGATATCCCGAACCCTGCCGTCCTGAGCGATTGCTGCGTTCGGAAGTGAAAGGCTTGTGGCCGTGCTCAACCCAGCGAGCAGCGCCAGCAAGATCCACAGCCTTGGTCCCCCGACCGTGAGCATCCGAATGATTGGCATACTTGGCGTCTGCCTTTTTTGGTCGCCGAATTCCCCCAGGCTGCACGATTCTGTCGGCGTCAGAGCCGTGCACTTCGTCGAGTCATTCTACACCCTTGGCCCCTGGCGGCCTCCCGTCCCCTGGGAGGCCCTCGAGAGATGCAGAATCGAGTCAGTCCAACCTTCCTACCTGCACTCACTTCTTAACGAGTTCGCCATGTTGATGGAAGTGGCAAGAATGCCCCATCGATCCCGGAAATAGGCCGATTCGGGCCCACTTAGCCAATGCCAAGCTTGCGCATGATGTCCCCAAAAATTGCCGCAAACATCATGGTGGCGAGAATCGCGAGGCCGATCCGAAATCCCAGCTCCTGCTTGCGCTGGTCGAGAGGCTGCCCACGCACGGCCTCGAGCGCGTAGAACATCAAATGACCACCGTCCAGGATAGGAATTGGCAGCAAATTCATGATGCCAAGCATGATCGAGAACACCGCCAGCCAGCCGAGCGTGCCCACTAATCCGCTCTTGCTCGCGTGAGCGGTCATCTCGGCGATGGCGATTGGTCCCCCAAGTTCCGATTGGCGTTGGCCGCTCAGGGTCTTCAGTATGGCCCCCGGGAGCTTCGGCAGGCTCGAGATGATCTGCCACGAGACGTAGCCGGTCTCCTTGAAACCGAGTTGGGTCGCCTCGATCAGGCTGTGCGACTGGTGCTCCACCCGATCTGTGCCGGTCTGCCGCTTGATGCCGATCATACCGACCTGAACTTTGTTCCCGAGCGGGTCGGTCACCTCGCGCAGGTCGGGCTTGATCTTGACCGTGATCATCTTCCCGTCCCGGTCGATCACGAATTCGAGCGCGTCGCCGGCGCTCTGGCTCACGATCCTCTGCAGGTCCGAGAAGCGTTCGATCTTGGCGCCGCCGATCTCGGCTACGCGGTCTCCGGCCCGCAGGCCCGCTTTCGCGGCTGCGCTGTCCGGTAGCACCTCATCCACCACCGCGGCCGTGCCGTAAGTGCCGATCAACCAGAACGTCAAAATGTAGATGATGATCGCGGAGGCGATGTTGAACGCCGGCCCCGCGGCGACGACCAGCGCGCGGTTGCGCAACGGCTGAGATTGGAACGCGCCGAGCTTCTCCTCGTCGGAAAGCTTGTCGAGCGCCTTGCCTGAGGTCGTGCTCGCAGCACTCTCGTCGTCGATGAACCGAACGTAGCCTCCAAGCGGAATCCAGCAGAATTTCCAGCGGGTTCCGTGCCGGTCATAGAAGCCGAAAATTTCTCGCCCGAAACCGATCGCGAAGGCTTGCACGCGCACGCCGCACCAGCGGGCGACCAGGAAATGCCCGAGTTCGTGAATGAAGACGACGACGGTCAGCACCGCGATGAACGGAACCGCAACCGACAGAACATTCAGGAGGCTATCCAACTGTTCAACTCCATCTGTAGTCGCGGACGCGCGAGCGCATCTCCGACGCGGCACCTTGGCTCCCGGCCGAGCCGGGACATCCGGCCCCACCCCAGCAATGCACGTGCCACGACATCGCGCATATTCGCGCCCGACCCGAAACAGGTGCGCGAACGCGGCACTATTTTCAAGGAATGATTAACACAGACTGCGGAAATCGCTCACCGTAGCCCGATAAGGGCGCTGCCGGGCTGTGCAGGATCGACCATGGCCACGAACGCGGCTGCGGCAACTGCCGCAAAAACCAATCCGTCGACCCGGTCCATGAAGCCTCCATGCCCAGGAATGAGACTGCTCGCGTCCTTCACGCCGTAGGCTCTCTTCAAAGCTGATTCGAAGAGATCGCCTCCCTGGCTGACGACGGCGAGAACCGCCGCCACGGCGATCAGGGCGATGCCGGGCCTGCCGCCAAGCCACGATACGTAGACCCACGCGCAAACCGAGGCTGCGACCACGCCTCCCGTCAGTCCCGACCACGTCTTGTTCGGCGAAACTCTGGCCCACAGGCGCGGCCCACCTATCGCGCGGCCAGCGATGAAGGCTCCCGTATCCGTCGCCCAGACGACGAGGAACAGGAACACGATGGCCTCGAGCCCATGATTCGGCGCTGATCTGAACCAAAGCAAGGCAACCGCCGGAAGACCTGCGTAAAGTACGCCGCCGATCTCCGTCCTCGGGTCGGCGCGTCCGGACATCAGGGCCCCAACGGCCGCTCCGGCGCCGACGAGCAGCAATGCCGTTCCCGCGCGACCGGCAATGGTGAACCCGAGTGCCGCGAGGATGCAGGCCCCCGCGCAGACGCGCACCGGAGTAAACCCCTGCCCCGTGGTCAGCCGGCCCCACTCCCAGAGCAGCACCAGCGCGACGGCGCCGGCCAGGACCGCGAACGGAATCGGGCCGCTCCACGTCATCGCGAGCGTCGCCGTCACGAGGACCACAGCCGACGTGGTGCGCAGCAGTAACTCATTTATCGGAAAAGATGACGGCCGACTGGATGGCTCGGTGGACACCGCCTAGAACCTCGCTCTCGTCGGCGCACGGCGGATCATCGCGCAACCTGGGTCGACAGCCCGCCGAAGCGCCGCTGGCGTCCGTGAAACGTGCGAACCGCCTCTTCGAGATGCGCGCGTGTGAACTCCGGCCAGTAGATCTCAAGGAATACCAGTTCCGAATAGGCACACTGCCACAGCATGAAGTTCGAGAGACGCAGTTCGCCGCTCGTCCGAATCAGAAGGTCCGGATCGGGAATGCCCGCCGTATCGAGTGACGCTCCGAAACTATCGACCGTGATATCGGACGGCTTGAGCGTTCCGGCCTCGACGCGTTCGGCCAGCCGGCGCGCTGTTGCCGCGATTTCAGCCCGCGATCCGTAATTGAACGCGATCACGAGATCCATCCTCGAATTGGCGGCCGTGCGCCGCTTGGCGTCTTCGATCAGCCTTACCAGCTCCGGATCGACGCCTTCGGTCGTTCCGATGACCCGGATGCGCACGCCCTCTCTATGCAGCTCGTCGAGGTCGCGCCGGATAAAGTGCTTCATCAGACCCATAAGGTCGTCGATTTCGGTTCGCGGGCGGTTCCAGTTTTCCGAAGAGAAGCTGAAGATCGTCAGCGTCGGAATGCCAAGTTCGATCGCCGCCCTGACGGCCCGCTTGACCGCCTCGACTCCCCTGCGGTGGCCCTCGCCGCGTGGGAATCCACGCTCGGCTGCCCACCGGCCATTGCCATCCATGATAATGGCGACGTGTCGCGGAGACCGGACCGGCTCGCCGCAGAAAGCGGCATCCTGCGTGTTCATGCTGCCTTGCGGTTTCGGTGCCCCGGCGCGCGCGTAACCGTCGAAGCGTGGTGGATCCTACGTCAACTGCCGTGGCCAGCTCGAGCGAGCCCCGACCCCCTAGACCTGCTTGATCTCGCCTTCCTTGACTTGCAGGATCTGGTCGACCTCCTTTATGATCTTATCGGTCATTTCCTGCACCTTGGTTCCGTTCTTGCGATGCTCGTCCTCGGTCATCGCGTGATCCTTCTCGAGCTTCTTGAGAAGGTCCATGGCATCGCGCCGCACGTTGCGCACTGCGACACGGCCACCCTCGGCATACTTGTGCGCGATCTTGACCAGCTCCAATCGTCGCTCCGCGCTCAAGGGCGGGATCGGCAGTCGGATGAGCGAGCCGTCGATAACCGGATTGAGGCCGAGATTTGCCTCGCGGATCGCCTTTTCCACGGCGGAGACCTGGCCACGATCCCAGACGGAGATCGAGATCGTGCGCGCGTCGGGAACCGAGACCGTCGCGACCTGATTGAGCGGCATGCGTGCGCCGTAAATGCTGACCGTGATCGGCTCCACCATCGCGCTCGATGCCCGACCGGTGCGCAGCCCGGACAGATCGCGCTTCAAGCTGTCGAGCGCCCCCCGCATGCGCCGTTCAACGTCATTGATGTCGAAATTCGCGGCGGCCATCGCCTGTCTCCTGGTTCCTGGCGCACGTCGACGGACTTGCCTGTGACGTCACGCTCGCTGTCAACATGGGCGCACGGCCGCGGCCTTGTCGAGGTCGACTATGGCCTGCCGACCGTCGGCGCGATCGTGGTCGCACGCGCCTCACCCTTCAAAACTCTGGCAATATTACCGCTTTCTTCGATGGAGAATACAATTAGCGGCATGTTGTTGTCGCGGGCAAGAGCGATCGCCGCCATGTCCATCACTTGCAGGTTGCGCTGCAAGACATCGTCGTAGGTCAGCGTCTCGTAGCGCGTTGCGCCGGGTATCTTCTTCGGATCGGCCGAATAGACGCCATCGACCTGGGTGGCCTTGGCGACCGCGTCGCAACCCATCTCGATGCCCCGCAAAACCGCCGTGGTATCCGTCGTGAAGTACGGATTTCCGGTGCCCGCCGCAAAGATCACCACTCGCCCGCGATCGATATGATAGAGGGCCTTCGGTCGCACGTAGGCCTCGCAAACGGTGGGCATCGGGATGGCCGACAGCACCCGCGCCGACACGCCCTGTTGCTCGAGCGCATTCTGGAATGCCAGCGCATTCATTACGGTAGCCAGCATGCCCATGTGGTCGGCGGTCGAGCGATCCATGCCCCTGGCCGCTCCCGCGAGGCCGCGAAAGATGTTGCCTCCGCCAACCACGACAGCAATCTGTGTGCCCGTGGCAGCCGCTTCCTTGATGTCGATCGCAAGGCGGGTGCAGACCGCCATGTCTATGCCGTAGGCTTGGTTGCCCATCAGCGCTTCGCCCGAAAGCTTCAGCAACAGGCGGCGATAGCGCAGCGTGCCCGCTGTCGACAAGCCTTGGCCGGCAGAGCCCGTGTCACTGGTCGGCTGGCTCATGTGTCGGTCTCCACGCCCATCGTCGCCAGGGAGGCCGGCCTGCCCGGCCGTCGATATGAGCGGGCGGAGGATCCGCCCGCGGCGCTCAGCCGCCCTTGGCGAGCTTGGCGACTTCGCTGGCGAAGTCGCCTTCCTTCTTGTCGATGCCTTCGCCCAGCGCATAGCGCTTGAAGCTCGTGACCTTTACGGGGGCGCCAGCGACCTTTTCCGCGCCCTTGACGTACTGCTCGACCGTCATCTTGCCGTCTCCGCCGGGTCCGAAGAAGACCTGCTGCATCAGCACGACCTGGGCGTAGAATTCCTTTCGCAACCGGCCCTCCACCATCTTGCCGATGATGTCGTCGGACTTGCCGGAGGCCTTCGCCTGCTCGAGATAGACTTGGCGCTCGCGCTCGACGATCGATTGGTCAAGATCCTCGGGCGAGATCGCTTGGGGGTTGGCGGCCGCGATGTGCAGCGCGATCTGGCGTGCCATCTCGGCGACGGTATCGCGGTCACCTTTCGATTCGACAGCGACCAGCACGCCGATCTTGCCGAGACCGTCCGCCACGCGATTGTGCACGTAGCTCGCGACCAGCCCGTTCTTCGCCTCGATCGCCGCGGTACGGCGCACCGACATGTTCTCGCCGATGGTCGCGACCATCTCCTTCACGTGCTCGTCGACCGTATTGGACGCGCCTGGATACGCAAGGCCGAGGAGTGTGTCGACGTTGCCGCCCGCGCCAATGGCAAGCCCCGCGATCTGGCGAACCATGTCCTGAAACTTGTCGTTCCGCGCGACGAAATCCGTCTCGGAGTTCACCTCGACGAGCGCGCCGGTATTGCCAGACACGGCGGCTCCGACGAGCCCGTCGGCTGCAATCCGATCGGCCTTCTTTGCCGCCTTCGACAAGCCCTTCTTGCGCAGCCAATCGATGGCTTCCTCGACGTCGCCCTTCACCTCGACCAGGGCCGCCTTGCAGTCCATCATGCCGGCGCCGGTCTTGTCGCGGAGCTCCTTGACCAATGCGGCGGTGATCGTCGTCATCTCTCGAGCCCTT
This sequence comes from Hyphomicrobiaceae bacterium, assembly GCA_050187415.1. Classification (GTDB taxonomy): domain Bacteria; phylum Pseudomonadota; class Alphaproteobacteria; order Rhizobiales; family Hyphomicrobiaceae. The sequence continues at coordinate 6,788 of JBFWXN010000067.1, forward strand.
CGATGGAGCGGACATTCAGCGTCCACTAGCTAGTCATCGCGGGCAAGGCGCGTCCTTGCCCGCCAAAGCGGCATGGGCCAGCGCCGAGCCGGCACAGAGGCATATTAGGCGGCCGCCGAATCGGCGAGCCTCTTCGCCTGCCCGGCCCAGTCGTCGCGCTCGATCCGGCCCTTCGTGTCGAGCGTCTTGTCGAGCACGGCGATCGCCGCTGCGTCGAGATCGGCAACTTGCCAGAAATGATAGACGCCAAGATCGTTCAGGCGCTGCTCGACCTTGGGGCTGATGCCCGAGATGCGCTTCAGGTCGTCTGCCTCGCCTCGGGGGGCATCGATGCCCTTGAAGGCCGGCGCAGCATCGGCAGCCGGCAATTCCTCCTCGGGCGGCGTCTCCGAGGCGCCGACGTCGAAGCCCGCCGCGCCCTGCCCGCGCTCGATGCCGTCGATGGCCGCGCGCGCAATAAGGTCGCAATAGAGCGTGATGGCACGCCCTGCGTCGTCGTTGCCCGGAACCGGAAAATCGATCCCGTCCGGGTCGCAGTTCGTGTCGATGATCGCCACGATCGGGATCTTGAGCTTGCGCGCCTCGAGGATTGCGATCGACTCCTTGTTGGTGTCGATCACAAAGAGCAGGTCCGGCAGACCACCCATGTCCTTGATGCCGCCGAGGGACTGCTCGAGCTTGTCCCGCTCGCGCTGAATGTTCAGCAGTTCTTTCTTGGTACGGCCGGTGGTGTCGCCTGCCAGGATCTCGTCAAGCTGGCGAAGACGCCTGATCGACTGGGAGATGGTCTTCCAGTTCGTCAGCGTGCCGCCGAGCCAGCGATGATTCATATAATACTGCGCGCTCCGGCGTGCGGCCTCGGCGATCGCTTCGGAGGCTTGCCGCTTGGTGCCGACCAGCAGAACGCGACCACCCTTGGCGACGACGTCCGAGACCTGCAGCAGGGCCTGATGCAGCAGCGGCACCGTCTGGGCTAGATCGACGATGTGAATGTTATTGCGAGCACCGAAGATGTAAGACGACATCTTCGGGTTCCAGCGATGGCTTTGGTGGCCGAAGTGTACGCCTGCCTCGAGGAGCTGACGCATATTGAAGGCGGGAAGCGCCATGATGTTAATGTCCAGGTTTTCCGGTTGTGCCGCCGCACTTCCTTAGAAGGCCCCCCGCGGCATACGCCGAGAGGTCCCACCGGAGCGGGCAAACGGCTTTGTCGTCCGTTGCTCGCCAGAAGCGCGTGTGAGATGCGGGCCTCTTTAGCGGCGCGGACGCCTCTTGACAAGTGCCCGTTGATCCCCGACCTGCGAAGGCTCGGCCTTGGACTCGGGCGGAGGCACTCCCATGTGGCACTTTACGGGAGCAACCAGACTCGACAATCCTGAGGCAATGCTGCTTTCGTTCACGTTCAATTGAGCGTATAAGGCGCACCCTCCCCATGCTGCATCGCAGCGAAGTTCGTGCCGGAGACGCATTGTGGCTCAAGCCTCGGCGACGCCATCGAGCACAGATAGCGAACACGGTCACGCGCACGGCAAGCTGTGGGCGCTCGCGCTCGGATCGATAGGCGTCGTCTACGGAGACATCGGGACCAGCCCTCTCTACGCATTTCGCGAAGCCGTGATGCACGCGACCAAACACGGGCTTGCCGGCCACGAAGCGGTTCTGGGCGTCCTCTCGCTGATCATCTGGGCACTGCTGCTGATCGTCACCTTGAAGTACGTGCTGGTGCTGCTGCGCGCGGACAACCATGGTGAAGGGGGCACGTTCGCCCTGATGGCGCTGGGACAGTCGGTCGCCAAGCGGTCCAGTCCGCTGCTGTTCGCGCTCGGCGTCATGGGGGCTTCGTTTTTCTACGGCGACGCCGTGCTGACACCGGCAATTTCCGTGCTTTCGGCCGTCGAAGGCCTGAAGCTGGTGAACCCCGTATTCGAAACGATGGTGCTGCCGCTCACCATCGTCATCCTGATCGGGCTTTTCGCCGTGCAGGCGCGTGGCACGGATCGCGTGGCCACCTATTTCGGACCCATCACGCTCGTCTGGTTCCTGATTCTCGCCGTCGGCGGACTTCGCCATATCATCGACGACCCTCGCGTTTTCATGGCGATCAGCCCTCACTACGGACTGAACCTGCTCTTCCACAATGGACTGCTGGGGCTCGCCATTCTCGGGCTCGTGTTTCTTGCCGTCACAGGCGCCGAGGCCCTCTACGCGGATCTAGGTCATTTCGGCCGCCTGCCCATCCAGATCGCGTGGACGTCCGTAATCCTGCCGTGCCTGGTGATGAACTACCTCGGGCAGGGCGCACTGGTGCTCGCTGACCCGAATACGATCACCAATCCGTTTTACAAGTTGTATCCATCGTGGGCCGTGATGCCGATGGTGATCATGGCGACGCTGGCCACGGTCATCGCCAGCCAGGCGGTGATCACCGGCGCCTTCTCGATCACGCGCCAGGCCGTCCAGCTCGGCCTGATGCCTCGATTTGCGATCCACCATACGTCGGAGAGCGTCGCCGGGCAGATCTACATGCCGCGGGTCAATCGCATGCTTCTGATCGGCGTGTTGCTGGTGGTCATCCTGTTCCAGGAAAGCAGCAGCCTGGCGGCCGCCTACGGCATCTCGGTGACCGCGACGATGGTCATCGATTCGGCCATGGCGTTCTTCGTCATCTGGAAATACTGGAAATGGCCGCTGTGGGGCGCGGCGCTGCTCATCGTGCCGCTGCTCTTCGTCGAGCAGGCCTTCCTGATGGCCAACATGCTGAAAGTCATCGATGGCGGCTGGTTCCCGCTGCTGGTGGCCATCTGCGTTGCCATGATCATGTTCACCTGGACGCACGGCACGAAGGTGCTCGCGAAGGTGACCAAGAAGAACGAGGCTGAAATCGACTGGCTGGTCCGCCACCTGGAGGCCAAGCCCCCGCACCGTGTGCCCGGCACAGCGGTTTTCCTGACGGGCGATCCATACTCTGCGCCAACGTCCCTCATGCACAACCTCAAGCACAACCGAGTGCTGCACGAACGCAACATACTGCTGACGATCCGCACCGAGGAGACGCCGCGTATTCCACGCCACGAGCGCGTGCAGGTCGAGCGGATCGCCGACAGCTTCGTTCGGGTGATCGCGCACTACGGCTTCATGGAGACGCCGAACGTTCCGAAAATTTTCGAGCAATGCCGGCGCAAGGACCTGAACGTCGATTTCCCGGCGACGTCGTTCTTCCTGTCGCGCCGGTCACTGAAACCCACCAGCAAGACGACCATGCATCGCTGGCAAGAGAACCTCTTCATCAAGCTTGCCGGTCAGGCGGATGATGCGAGCGAGTACTTCCAGATCCCACCCGATCGTGTCGTCGAGGTCGGAACCCAGGTCCAAGTGTAGCGACACAGGGGACTGCCAGCTGGCCTCGATCGATCAGCCGCCCGCCGTGGGCCTGATCTCTTTGGCCGAGGTGCTGGCATCCGGGTCCGTCTGACCGCGCCGATGCCAGCGCGCCATGGTCTCCATGCAGACCATCGAGGCGACGGAGGCGACCAGGATCGCCGCGTGCCCGACATCCCAGCCCCAACGATCGATGAGCCAGGCGAAGATCGTCGGCGATGCTGCGCTGACGAACAACACGGGTGTCGCGATGAAGCCGAGTACGGCGCCGTATCCCTTTGCGCCGAACAGCGCCAAAGGTACTGCGCCTCGCACGATCGTGAGAACGCCTTGGGATGCGCCCATCAGCAACGTGAAGAGCAGCAGAACCGATAACGAGCCATGGCTCACGTGCAGCAGCACGAACGAGATCGGCACGACGGCAATCGATATCCGCCCTATGGCCATGGGGCTGAGATTGCGCCCGAATGAGATTTCGACGATCCGGCCGACGAACTGGGCCACGCCCTTCATCGATGCCAGCCAGACGGCCGCGGCCGTCGCGAGCCCTGCCGCCTCGAGCAACGGCACGAGTTGCACCGAAACGATCCCGAAGACGAAGCCATTCAGCGACATCACGAGCGCGAAAAGCCACATGGCGACGGTCCGTGCGCGCCCCTCCAGCACACCGCTGCCAACGCCGCCGCTAACGGCCTCGGCCGGAGCAACTTGCGCTTCCCGTTGGGCCAACCCGAACCAGTGCAGCGGCAGGCACACGGTGAGGTTCAGCGCGGCGAAGACCAGCAGTGCCTGCCGCCAGCCCATGGCTTCTTCGAGATAGTGCCCCGCCACCCAGAATACCGATGACGCGAACGCTCCATAGAGCGTGAGAAAGGAGATCGCCTGCCGGCCACGCGCGGGCGCAACCTGGACCAGTGCTGCGAATGCGGCGTCGTAAAGCGAGCAACGCATGCCGATGCCGATCAGCGCCCAAACCGCAATGTACATCCATTGCTGGGTCACCCACGACAGCAGCAGCAGCCCCAGTGCGATCACGAGCGAACCGACCGACATCACGATACGCGCGCCGACACGGTCGATCAGCCGCCCGATCCAGGGCGAGGTCAGCGCCATCATGAGCACGGAGACCGTGAAGCCGAGGAACACAAAGCCCCTCGACCATCCGAGGTCGCTCCCGATCGGCGATGCCAGCACGCCGAGACAATAATAGCTCGTGCCCCACGCCGTGATCTGCGTGATGCCAAGCGCATTGACCGCGATGGCCATCGGCGAGGGATGCCAGCGAGGTGCCACCTCCCCACGGTCGCCTGGGCTTGCCATTGGCTACTCTCTCCTTGGGTGCTGGCCGCCTCACGGCAAGGGCGCGTTCGGCTCAGCTTCGATAGTCGGCGTTGATCGAAATGTAGCCGTGGGTCAGATCGCAGGTCCAGATCGTCGCCTTGCCGTCGCCGATGCCGACGTCGACCCGGATCACGATCTCCGGGTTCTTCATGTAGGCCGCCATGACGTCCTCGACGTATTCCGGCGCACGTTCGCCGTCCTTCGCGACAATCTTTTCTCCCAGCCAGATCGAAAGTTTGTCGCGGTCGGCGGCTTCACCCGATTTGCCGACGGCCATGACGATGCGCCCCCAGTTGGGATCCTCGCCCGCGATGGCGGTCTTCACCAAGGGAGAATTGGCAACCGAAAGTCCGATGGTACGCGCCGCATCGTCCGATTCCGCACCTTCGATATGCAGCGTCACGAATTTCGAGATGCCCTCGCCGTCCTTCGCCACCATGATGGCGAGGTCCTTGAGCAGATCGTGTGCCTTGTCGCGGAAATCGGCGAGAACGGGATCTCCGGCGTTCTCGACGGGCTTCTGGCCACGCTTTGCCGCAGCCCCGGTCGCAAACATAAGGCACGTATCGCTGGTCGACGTATCGCCATCGATCGTCATGCAGTTGAAACTCGTTCGAGCGCCCGACGCCACGATCTCCTGCAATGCGCCGGCCGAGACGGCCGCATCGGTGAAGACGAAGCACAGCATCGTTGCCATGTCGGGCGCGATCATGCCTGCGCCCTTGCAGAAGCCGTTGATCGTGACCTTTACGCCGCCGATCTCGGCTGTCCGGGTCGCAAGCTTGGGGAACGTATCGGTCGTCATGATGGCACGTGCCGTATCGGGCCAGTCATCCGCCGATGCCGACTTCACCAGGCCGGAGAGAAGATGCGCGAAACGGTCGGCCTCGAGCGGCTCGCCGATGACGCCCGTCGATGCGAGATAGACTTCGTTTGCCCCGCAACCCACAGCGGCCTGGGCAAACTGCGCCGTCGTTTCGACGGCCGCGCGTCCTTTCTTGCCGGTGAACGCATTGGCGTTGCCCGAATTGACGACAAGAACACGAGCCCTGCCGCCCTTCAGGCTGTCTCTGCACCAGAGCACGGGCGCCGAGCAGGTCTTCGATTGCGTCAGGACGCCGGCCGCGACCGTCCCCTCGTCCATGACGGCAACCATCAGGTCGCGTCGGCCCTTGTATTTGATCCCGGCTTCCGCCGAAGCGAAACGCACACCGTCGATCGCCGGGACGACGGGCAGGGATTTGGGTGCGAACGGTGAAACTTTGGCAGCGCCGGAGGCCATGGCTTCGCGTGTCCTTCGATGTGGAATGCGCCGAGCTTAAGCGGGCTCGGCGGACCTGTGTCAATGTGGAAGCTGGCCGAGGCGGCCGATCGCCTTGTGAAAGCAATCCGCGACATGGCAGGTAAGTGCCTGCATTCCACACCGCATCAAGGAGCTACGACATGAGCAAGGGCAGGATCGGGTTCGTCGGCATCGGCATGATGGGCTTGCCCATGTCTGGCCGCCTCATCGACGCCGGATACGAGGTGGTCGCCTACGACAACCGCAAGGACGCTGTCGACCAAATCGTTGCCAGAGGCGCCGAACCCGCCACCTCGCCTTCCGATGTCGCCTCGAAAGCCGAGACCGTGCTGGTCTCACTCCCTGTGCCCGACATCGTGCGCGAGGTCGCCTTCGGCAAAAATGGGATTGCCTCGGGTAACCGCCGGCGCGTCTTCGTCGATCTGTCGACCACCGGTCCTCGCGTTGCCGAAGGCGTCGCCAGCCAGTTCGCCGAGCATGGCGTGATCGCCATCGACGCGCCGGTCTCGGGCGGCGTTGCGGGCGCGCAGAAGGGCACGCTCGCCGTAATGGTTTCCGGCCCCAAAGACGAGTGCGACAAGCTGCGGCCGATCTTCGACATCATCGGCAAATACTTCTGGATCGGAGCCAAGCCGGGCCAGGGTCAGATGATGAAGCTGATGAACAACCTGCTCTCGGCAACCGCCATGGCAGCCACCACCGAGGCGATCGTGCTCGGCGTCAAGGCGGGCCTCGATCCGGCCATCATGTGCGAGGTGATCAATGCCGGTTCCGGCATGAATACGGCGACACGCGACAAATTCCCGAAGGCGGTGATCCCGCGCACGTTCGATGTCGGCTTCACGACGGGGCTCATGACCAAGGACGTCATGCTGGCGTTGGCCGAGGCAGACTTCCACAAGATGCCCATGGGCATCGCAAATGCCGTCAAGTCGTCCTGGCTGCAGGCCCTGGCCAAAGAGGGTGCGAACTCGGACCTGACCTATATCGTGCGCATGATGGAAGAAACGGCCGGCGTCACCGTGGGCGGTGCGCTCAGCGGCGGGGTCAAGGCGTAACACCGCGTGCGGGGACGCTCTGTCCCCGCACGATGATGCCGGCCGCGACGGTCAGAAGCGCGGGCGGCTACTCTGCGGCTTGCAGCTTGCCGTCCGGCCCCTCGACGACCCGTGTCTCGAAGTTGGCGGGGGCGACGATCTCCAACACCTCGAAATCGTCCGAGCAGGCGATCTCACGGTGGGGAATGTTGGGACGCTGATTGATGCAGTCACCCTTGCGGATCGTCCGCACGCCCTGGCCTTCGTACTCGAACTTCGCCCAGCCGTTCAGCACGTAAACGAACTGGAAGGTGCAATCGTGGACGTGCCACTTCTGCACCTGGTCCGATTGCTTCTTGCCGTTATTGCGGATTACGTGGGCCACATAGTCGCCGTTGGTCGAATCCTTGAAGCCCAGGTCACGATATTCGAAGATCTCCCGGAGACCGGGCGTCCATTCGGCGCCTTCGGCTGCGGAGTGGCTGAATTTCCAGTCTTTTTGCGACATGATTTCCTCCTCGAGAGCCTGCCGTCTTGACGGGAAGGCATGAACACACCGAGTTTCATATAAGGTCTTGCGCCTGTCGAGGATTGGATCGACCGTAGCGGCAATTCGGTTGCTCAACCCGCACGCCCTCCGGCGCGGATGCGGTTCGAATCATCAGGAGTAAGAACCCGCAATGGCGAACGACGACGGCACCGGGGCGCAGCCCCAGGCGGGTTGGCAGCCCGAGCTCGATGAATTGCGCCTGAGGGAGAGCATGGCCCGGCAGATGGGCGGCGCAGAAAAGATCGCGCGCCAGCACGCCGGCGGCAAGCTCACCATCCGGGAACGCATCGACCGGCTCGTCGATGTCGGCTCGTTTCGCGAGATTGGAGCCCTCGCCGGTCGCGGCAGCTATGACGCGAAAGGTCGACTGACCGATTTCACCCCCGCCAATCGCATCACGGGTCGCGCCATGCTCGATGGGCGCCCCGTCGTCATTTCCGGCGACGATTTCACTGTTCGGGGCGGCTCGGCTGACGCCACGATCCCTGGCAAGACGACAATCGCCGAGCGCATGGCGGCCGAGTTGCGCATCCCCATCATCCGCATCGTCGAAGGCTCGGGGGGCGGTGGCTCGGTCAAAACGATCGAAATGCGGGGCCACACCAATCTGCCCGGCGGCCTGGACGGCAATCCCGATCGCTACAAGTTCCTCGCCGACAACATGGGCGTCGTGCCCGTGGTGGCGCTGGGCCTCGGCTCGGTCGCCGGACTCGGCGCGGCCCAGGTTTCGGCGAGCCACTATTCCGTCATGACCAAAACGACATCGGCCATGTTCGTCGCCGGCCCACCCGTCGTGGCGCGTATCGGCGACAAGAAAAACCTGGACAAGCAAGCCCTCGGCGGCTGGCAGATCCAGTGCGAGGCCGGCGCGGTGGACGATGCCGTCGACACCGAGGACCAGGCCTTCGAGCGCGCCCGGCTCTTTCTGTCCTACCTGCCGTCGTCGGTCTACTCCGTCGCGGAGCGCCTACCGGCGTTTGATCCTCCCGACCGCCGCGACGAGCGACTTTTCACCATCGTGCCGCGCGATCGCCACCAGCCGTACAAGATGCGATCGGTGATCGACGCCGTATTCGACCGGGGCTCCTTCATGGAGATCGGCCGCCATTTCGGCCGGCCCGTGATCACCGGTCTCGCCCGCATCGAGGGCCTCCCGGTCGCGGTGATCGCTTCCGACCCTTTCCACTACATGGGTGCCTGGACGGCAGACGCCTGCGAGAAAGTGATCCGTTTCGTCGATCTCGCGGAGACCTTCCACACGCCCGTCGTCTATCTTTGTGATTGCCCCGGCTTCATGATCGGGCTCGAAGCCGAAAGGCGCGCGACCATTCGCTACGGCGTTCGCGCCATGGCGGCTATCAATCAGTCGACCATGCCCTGGTGCACCATCATCACCCGCAACGTCTATGGCGTCGCCGGCGCCGCCCACGTTCCGGCGGGTCGTTTCTCCGTGCGCTACGCGTGGCTTTCCTCGTCGTGGGGCTCGCTGCCGCTCGAGGGCGGCGTCGAGGCGGCGTACCGGGCCGAGATTGCCGCGGCCGAGGACAAGCCCGCCAAGATGGCCGAGATCGAGGAACGGCTGCAGGCCCTGAAATCGCCATTCCGGTCGGCGGAGGCGTTCGGCGTCGAGGACATCATCGATCCCCGTGAGACGCGCCCGCTCCTGTGCGAGTTCGCCCGGCTCGCGGAGCCCATCCGCACGCCCGGGCAACGCAAATTTGCGATGCGGCCGTAAGGCCGCACTTTTTTCCCTCGACCGAAGCGAGTAGGAAGCCGGAAGCAACGTGGCGTCCATCGGGACGCGATCACGGCTCGGAGCCTCGACCGATGACCATCACAATTGCCCCGTCGATCCTGTCCGCGGATTTTGCGCGGCTCGGCGAAGAGGTGCGCGCCATCGACGCCGCGGGATGCGACTGGATACACGTCGATGTGATGGACGGGCACTTCGTGCCCAACATCACGATCGGCCCGATGGTCGTATCGGCCCTGCGGCCGCACACCACGAAGCCGTTCGACGTGCACCTCATGGTGGCGCCCGTCGATCCCTACATCGAAGCCTTCGCCAAAGCCGGCTCGGACCTGATCACAGTGCACGCCGAGGCCGGCCCGCATCTGGACCGCACGCTTCAGTTGATCAAGAACCTGGGCGTCAAGGCCGGCGTCTCGCTGAACCCGTCCACACCTCCGGAGATGGTCGGCTATGTGCTCGACCGGATCGACCTGGTGCTGGTCATGTCGGTCAACCCTGGTTTTGGTGGGCAGGCCTTTATCCCTGCGGTGGTGCCGAAGATCGCGCGTCTTCACGAAATGATCGGCTCGCGTCCGATCCACATCGAGGTCGACGGCGGTGTCAACGCCGAGACCGCCGCCCTTTGCGCCGGGGCAGGTGCCGATGTCCTCGTTGCCGGAAATGCCGTGTTCAGCGGCGGGCGCTATGCCGAAAACATCACGACGGTCCGGGAAGCGGCCATCGCCGCGCGCCGCCGCAGCTAATTGGACGCCGTGAGGCACGTCCCACCGCGAAAGCGTCACACAGGCTGCCATGGTACCAACTCGCACCGATGGCCGCGGAGACCCGCAAACGATTGCTCCCGGCAGCTCAGCACGATGACCTGATGCACGTGCCCGGCTGCCTCGAGTGCGCGCTGCATGGCCGCAATGCGCCGGTCGTCCGAGTAGACCAGCGCATCATCGAGGACGAGCGGCGCGGTCAGGCCCTGATCGGCCAGCAAACGAGCGAAGGCGAGGCGCACGAGAACCGCGATTTGCTCACGCGTTCCAGTGCTCAGCTGCGCCACCCGCTCGGCTTGGCTCTCGCGGTGCAACGCATCCACAGAATATCCGCGACCCAGTGTCAGGCCGGCATTCGGGAACACCAAGTCGAAGTAAGGACCGAGCCGGTCCAGCACGGGCGCCAGGTAGCTCGCCCGCATGCGTTCTTCCTCGGCAGCCAATTCGGACTCGAGGAGTTGCAGTGCTTGCACCTCGTCCGTGATGTCTTCCAGCACGGCCCCTGCCCGTTCAGCTCGGGCCTCCAAGGCGGCGACCCTGCCTGCGACATCCTCTTGCCGCACGGCCTCGAGGCTTCCTTCGATCCGCGCCCGCTCCTCGTTCAGGCTTGCGATGGCGCGCTCGTTCATGGCCATGGCATCGCGCGCATCCGCGAGCGCGTGCTCCAATCGCGCCACCTCGTGCGGATCAACAGCCTGTCCCGCTGCCATCGCGTGTAATCGCAGGGCGTCGTCGAGCGCCTGGCTCGCCGATTGGGCAGCGGCATCGAGCTCGCTACGCCGGTGGGCGATGGCTTCGGGGGGAGGCAGGCTCCCCGCAAGCGCCGTGCGGTGCCGCTCGCGTTCCGTATCTCGCGCCGACAGCCCGGCAAGCTTGTGCCGGAGATCCTCTCGTGACGCCGCAAGGGACCGACACATCTGTCGATCGTCTTCCAATCCGTTTCGCAGCCGGTGGATCTGCTCTTCGAGCCCCCGCGGATCGCACATCTCACCGCATGATGCAGGGGCCTCGTCCACCTCGGCGGCAACGGCCTTCAATTCCGCCTCGAGATTTGATCCCGGGGGCGCAATACCGGCGGCCTCGGCTCGCGCCGCCTCGAGCTCCGACGCCAGACCGCGGGCGACTTCGTGCTGCTGCTCCCAGTCGTTAAGGGTACCACAGCCCGAAATCGCAACCAGGTGTTGAAGCGCCGATCGGTTTGCGGACAACTCGCGTTCGATACGCACTCTGTCTCCCGACGCACCGGGCGTGATCTCGATCCGACCGATTCCTGGAATTTCGAGTTCGATCGGCGAGGCCGCGACCAGCTTCTCACTGTCGGCGATGGCGCGGCCCGAGGTGGTAATGCTGCCGACTTTGCCGTCTTCGTAACGAACGGTCACGGCCGTCGACACTGCCTCGAGGCGCACTGCGGCCTCGGCGATCCTTGCGGCGAGCGCGCGGGCCTCCCTGATTGGGCCCTCGTCCGGCGGCAGAGTGCGCAGTTCGGTCTCGAGGCCGCTGATCCGGCCCGTCACGGCGTGCCAACGTGCGACACGGTTGGACAGCTCCTGCAAGCGCACCACGGCGGACGCTCGCCGTGCCGCGACTTGAAGTGCCTCCAGCCTTCTACGGTTGGCCTCCGCAGCTTCGTCTGCCTTGTCGTACGCAGCCTCGACCGCCTCCAGCCGCGCCTCGACGTCGCGTCTCTCGGTGGCATCCTCGGACGCGGCCTGGCCCAGCTTTTCCAGTTCGGCGAGCCCGTCTGCGAGGACCTTCGCGGCGTGCGTCGCCGCCTGGTGTGTCATCCTCGCATCGGCCAGCACGATCCGAGCCGCGTCCCTGGCGGAATTCGCGGCTCGCGCTGCGGCCAGGCGGTCCTCGGCCTCCGACAAGTGTCGTCGGAGGCCTGCCTGATGGCTCGGCTCTTCACGTTCGTCGAGCGCCGCATTGACGGCGCCGAGCCTCGTCAGCAGACCCTCGGCATCGGCAAGCGCGGCCCGGGCCTGGGCAAGCTCTTCGTTGAGGCGCGCCACGGCGCTGTCGGCATCGCGGTAGCGGCCGCGGGGCTGACCCTTTTGGGCGGTGGCCAATTCACCCAGCGCCGCTCGCACGCGCTGGAGTACCCTCCGAGCCGCGTCGCCGCCCGCCGCTGACGCGACTTCGCGCTCGATCGCCGACCGCAGGACCACTTCGCCGTCTTCATTGACAGGATGCGGCTCGAGCAACGTACCCTGCCGCAACCAGAGCATCGAAAATCGGCCACCCGCTCCCTTGAGATCGAGCAGGCGTTCGAGTGCATCCTCGGCATCGCTGCCTCGGGCGACCGCGCCGGATTGAAGCGAGCGCAATTCCGCCGAACGCTCCGACAAGAAGCGCTTTCGTACCCTCCAGCGCTCGCCGCCCGCTTCGAAATCGACTTCGACCGTCGGTGTCCCGCCCGAGTATGGCCGAACCTCCGAGAATTCCGTCTTGGTCGATCTGTGTTTCTCCATGAGCGCCATCCGCAGCGCGCGGAACAGCGTGGATTTGCCGGCCTCGTTCGGACCGAGGACAAGATCGAGGCGCCCCGACAGCCGTTCCAGGGCGACCGGCTCGCGAAACCGGCCGAACTCGGCAACGCGAATGGCCAGAACCTTCATGCCGACGGCTCCCCGCCAGCGGGCTCGGACCCGAGTGCGAGCAGCAAGCGCATCGCTCGCGCTGCCAGCCGCGCCTCGCGCGCGTCGCCCAGCTTGCCTTGCGCGATCAGTCGATCGGCAACAGCCGCCAGGGCAGGATCGGCGATTTGCTCACGGTCCGACCCGTCGGCCAGAACTCTCAGGCTCCGTTGCTCGACAACGGTTGCCAGCGGCAACGCCGAAAGCCGTTGAAGCCGTTCGTCAATGGCCGTCGCTTCCGCAGCGCTGATCGCCCCCTCCAGGATGACCTTCAGGATGCAGTGCCGGCCGTCCTCGCCGAGGGCTTCGATTTCAGTCTCCACGGGCCCGAGGTCGGTCTGCCTCGAAATCACGGCGCGCCGCTCGATCCAGCGATATCGGCCAGTTGTCACGCGCGACACTTTTGGCTTGGCGCCGCGTTCGGCAATCGTCACCGCCAGCACGTGGCCGGGATCATTCTCGGCGAAGCTGTCGGCCTCCGGGGTACCCGCGTACCAGACGCCTTCGGTGATCTCCTTCGTCCCGTGCCAATCACCGAGGGCCAGATAGTCGAGATGTGCGCTCGCGCGGCGTGCGGCCTCGATCGGGACGGCGGCTTCGCCCAAGCTGCCGAATCCGCGCACCGAGCCGTGAGCCACCCCAAGCCGCAGACGACCTGCCGTTTCCGCAACGTCGTCCATCCAACGCGTCGGATCGCTTCTCGCTTCCTTGGCCGTCAACGGGGCCGGCAAGAGCACGACGTTCGGTTCGATGAGATAAGGGGTGCACGCGAGAAGCAGGGAGATGTTGGGAGGCAGGCCGAGACGTGTCAGCCGTCCCCACACGCCTCCGCTTCGCACCGGATCGTGATTGCCCGGAAGCAAGTGCCAAGCGATGGCACCATACGTTTTCATGCGTGCAAGCGTCTGCCGCAGCAAGGCATCCTCGATGTGCTCCGTATCGAAAATGTCCCCTGCGACGATGACATGCCGGGCGGACGACGCCGCGGCTACACCGGCAATCCGATCGATCGCTTCAAGCCGAGCCGCGCGCAATTGGGCCCGGACGTCCGCGTCGAACGATCCGAACGCCTTGCCGATTTGCCAGTCAGCCGTATGGATGAATGTAAATGCCATGCCGACGCCCGATTCAACCGATTGCGGGCAACATGTATGTTCTATTTTTGTTCCAAGCAAGTGCTAAGCGCAATTCGCCCACAAGCGATGCGAAGTCCGGCTGCGCCAGGAACCAGGTGGCCGGAAATATTACCGGCGGTTGTTTTGATCCGTTGTCCTTGCCGCCACTCGTCCGGGTCACCTCGTCGGCTGCGAGACCCGTTGGCGAGAACGGGGCTACAATCCGGTATAGATGAACCCGCCCCCAAAATAGGGATGCGCATAAGGCCGTCGACTTGCCGAAAGCTCGCGCAAAGGTCGACGCAGGCGGGGGCCTTCGGCTCCTTCCGGGCTTGCTGCTGCTGCGCCCAGTCAGATCACGGTGTCAATTGCGAAGCGCCTTCACAAGGGCCCCTGCTACCGCCGCGTGGCCCGACGCGCTCCAATGACCGTCGGGTAAAAAATGCTCCGGATCGGTGAGCACAGCGTCGAGATCGATACAGACGTCTGCAAATTGGCAAAAAGACGCGGGGGACATGCCGAGCCTCGGCTCAAGGAAATCCCGGGTCCCGTGATGGGCCAAGGCAACGCCGACGCCGCGTGGGACCTCTGCGCGGATTTGGCGAAGAATGAAGCGGATGATCTCTAGCGAGCGGCTTGGGTCCAACTGTTCGGTCTCTGTCGGTTCGATCAATCTCGCGACAAGCGCCGCGACGCGGGACCAGTTGCTCCATCGTTCCCATCCACCTAAGCGCGGCGGGCGAAGAACATACGTGCCGTCCACTTTCTCGAAGTACGGTTTGGCTCGACCGACGAAACGCCGCCTCAAAACATCGAAGTAATCGCTCTGATTGAGCACGATCAAAACGGTATCGCCTGACGTCAGCAGGTGCTTCCAGCTTTGGAAAGCCACATACTCCTGATCGGTTCCATAGCCCATGGTGCCGGTGTTGATGGCGTTTGCCCGAGGCAGGGAAGCCAGCATTTTCTGATCGAAGCGATGCTCGATGTCGATGCCTTCGCCGAAAGACAGCGAATCTCCGAGGATCAAAATCCTGCGAACAGCATTGGGGTTGTGAGCAACCACACGTTGCCCACTCTGATCGGTCCTGATGCTCCACTCTTCACCGGCCGCATTGACCCGTGTCGTTTGAAGATCGGGAGCGGTCCTCCATCCAGTCAGCGGATCGGAGCGGAGGAGATGATCGCGCTTGGTGACGTAAGTGGTATAAAAACGCAGCGCTACTTCCGCGGCTAAGGGCGCCACTACCGCGAGGCCGAGGCACAGCGCCATCCAATACCGCAGTGTCGTCATCTGCCAACGTTCCCGCTCGCGACGGCTCGGGTCACAATCGGCAACCAAAGGCCATCTTCCCATTTGCCCTTAGGCGTCCAGGCTTCCGCTCGCGTCTTACGCGAACGACCGGATGACCGCCAGGGCAAGGCGCTCTTGCGCAGACGGCGCCGTCCGCAATTCTGCAGAACGCAGCGGAGAAACTCGACCGCCTTGTCGGCGGGCTTCCTCGCGGCTATCTATGCTGCAATTCGCCGGACCCAACCGGGCCCCGGGTTGCTCTGGAACGCGCCGCCAAGCGCCTCCAATCGATTGAAATCAAATAACGGATGGGTGGCCGAGTGGTTTAAGGCACCGGTCTTGAAAACCGGCGTGCCGGCAACGGCACCGGGGGTTCGAATCCCTCCCCATCCGCCACTCTAAGTCATTGTTTTATATGGTTTTATTTCGTGATCATTAGCCTAGTGAACGCGGTTTTTAGCCCAAATTTTAGCCCAAATCGGGGTGTGGACAGACGAGACGCGTTAACGCGGTTCAGGATCGGCTAGAATTGCCAATAGCAAGGCCCGAGCCTCGCCGATCTCCCGCAACCTTCGGGATATGCCAGCGCCCTCGGTACCGCAATGGCTGTGCTGCGCGATCAGATCGTCGGCTCTCGTCAGGACGGCGCGCGGGCTCATGTCATCGGGATGGAGCCCAAGCACGTTGCACGCGTGAAGGATGGCCTCAGACCACTCGCGGCTAGGACCCAACGCCCCGCGGCGGCGACGACACGGCAAGCACAACGGCGTGCCATAGACGGGACAGTTTCGCGTCGCCGGCAGGTCGCAGCCAATGCGCCCACGGCAGGCTCAACGGACACGACCAAAGTCGGTTGGGCTGACGGATGACTCGCGAAGGTCACGGGCATCGGCGCGGGCGAAGCTGTGATATCGACGTGAGGACATGGCAAGCGCCTCACTCGTGGCACGTGCATTGGCAGGGCCGACCCTGGACCGCGTCGACACACTCGGCGGCATCGACGTGGCGTGCGGCTGCGATCTGCGCCACCGCTGCAAGCAGCCGATCGAGCTTCTCGTCCAATTCCGCGACGATCTGATAAACGTCGCAGACCTCGGACTGTATATCCTGAGATTCAGATTCAATAGATTCGGTCATTTTCTTGAACGCGGCACCGAGATAACCGCGTGCTTGGTGATATTCGACGGTGTATTCCCATTTTTATGCTCCATTTGGTTTCTGGTTTGTCAGGCATTAGACGTCGAATTACCGTTGATCCGGTCAGTCGTCCATTTCGATTTCATCGATCAAATCCAAATTGATGTGGCTGTATTCGTTCTCGACTTCTGGCTTTTTTGGCGAAGGTTCATCAAGTTGCGACAGGAGGCTGCCGCCACGGCGCCCCAGAGCTTTCGCGTATGGGTCCTCACCGCGTGCAATGGCAGCGCGTTCGTTGAGTGTCTGAATCTGCTTTTCGGCGGGGCGCGACAGCCCCTCGCCGGTCGCACATAGCTTGTGGTACCGGGCCCGAAGCTTGCCGATCGTTTGCGATATTAGTGCCGGAGACACACCCAATTTCGCGGCGACATCACCGGTTCTGACGCCGCGCATCAACAGTTCACAAATAGCATCGTCACGCGCGAGCTTGAGCAGTCGAGATTCGGCTTTCTCACAGCGCAGCAGAAGTGCATCCTAATCGCGGCGCCGCTCTCGAATTCCGTCGATGATCGCGTGACGCGCTTCATTATCGGGGAGTTGTTTTTCGATCAGCGTGACAAGCCTCAAATCGGCGATCTTAACCGGGGCGGTTCCTTTGCGACGTGCCGCCGCCTTGCGTTGCGCAGGCGCGTCCGAAGCAGTTCCATCCGGAGCAGACGTCGCTGGGCTCGGGACGCAATCGTCAACGGTCACCTCGACGGCGGCAACATCATGGGCATCCCCCTCGATCACGACAAGATAGTCGTCAAACCGCACGACGCGCTTGGTTGGATGGCACATCTTCAAATTCCTTCCTCATAGCTACGCAGCCGCTCTCGATGGGCCGCGATCCAGCGTGCGGCTTGCTTGGACAGACGGGGTGGCATGAACTTGCTGTCGTCGCGGCATGGCGCGGCGACAGCGCGTGCGATCTCGTCGGCACGCTGCCTTGCACGAGAGGCGATGAGTTTCATCGCCTCGGGCACGGTCTCGCGGACCAACCGAGCCATCCGCTTTCTGTGCCGCGCCGCGACCAAGGCCCGGGCTTCATTCAGGGAACGCCCCCGCGCCATATGCCAGCAGACGCCTTTACCGCAGCTTCGAGCCGCCCCGATGCGCAAACGATCATTGCGCACCGTCATCTGCCGACCGCAGCGACACCGGCAATGGGAGGCGCTGTGCCCTTGCTTCGATGGAGCGGGGCCTATGACAGTCAGCCTGCCGAAGCGGCTGGAGTTTTCAGGTTGATTAGGTCGCATCGTCACTACGCAAATACACCGTGCCACATTTCCTAAGTGGCCAGCCCGCCGCGCATCTCGACGCCATGAGCGAGCCGCGTCGGGGGAACGCGGCATCACGTCGAGACGGCGACGGGCTCGCCTACATCGCTGCGCCCGGGTCGGAGAGAAACCCCCACAGCGATGATCTTTTGATCGGCACTCTTACCCTTCGAGAGCGCGAAGCCGATGCCTGGCGGCTGTCGCGATTCAGAAGGTTGCTCCAAGTAAGAGCGCCGAACCTCACATCAGGGCCGAAGCCCCGAATCTCTTGTTACGCTTGGGCGCGGCTTAGAAAGGCGTACGTCGCCCCAATTTCCGCACCGTCGCTAATCTTGAATTGCAGCGCGACGAACAAGTCGCCGGTCACGAAAAGGCTGTTGGCGCCAAGATCGATGGGAATCTTGACGACGCCATCGGCGGCACTAGGCGGGACATAGATCGGGCCGTGCTCGATCAGGTCCGCGGACATATCGCGATTGCTTGCGGTCAAGACCGACAAGCCGGCTGTTCCTGCATCGTTGCGCGCTTCGAATCCAACCCACGCGTCCACGATTCCACGGCGCTTCATTTGACTAAGCCAAAACGATCGCTCACCCGCGGCACAGAAATGAAGAGGCGCCTCGTGTCTTGTCGCGGTCCTAATTCCTGTCGATTCTTCGATGATCTGAACCCGTGCGGAAAAATCTAAACCACCAGCAATGGCTGAGGCTCGGATTGCCATCACCTGCCTCCAGAACGTTGAGCCTCGCGGGCCAAGCGAATCCGCTCCTGAGCAGGCAGAGCAAGAAACTCGGCGGACTTGACGTCATACCCTGCAACCTTCGAGACGGTCTGTTGTGGTGCCGGGGTGGTCGTGCCGGCAGCTTCGTTCTCAATGCGCAACAACTCGGCGCTATAGGTTTTGAACTGGCTGACGAGCAACTTGCTCGCATCGATGCCCATCAACCGGCAAATATGCGCGCGCCTTTCGAGCACGTCCATTTGTGAGAATGTCTTGGTCACTGCTTGCGCCTCACTCTTCGATGGAGACGACGTGTCCCCGAGTGCTTCCTGCGGAGGCTGGGCCGGTACAGGAGCAGACGACTTAAATTCGAATCCAGCTTCAATGGCGGCGTTCCACAACTCAGTCTGGTTGAGCTTTTCCAACCGTCGGAGGGTTTGAAAGCGTTCGATATCGCCGGCAGGCCTGCCGATCGTCTTGACGAGATGGGCGTCGACTGCGTCGGCGATCTCAACTGCGCTCGGGGTAGCCGCGACCAGTTCAGGGTTGTTCTGCACGACCTGCTTGGCAGAGCGATCACGCACAATATATCCGACGCCGTTTGAACCGTTCTCAAGGCACCACTGCCAGACCGCCCGCTCTGTATTTGCCATCCATTCGTCCGCAAGCTTGTCGTGTTGGACAGCGAGAAGGCCGGGCCAATTGGTTTCGAAGTACTTGCGGATCTGCTTCTTCACTTGTTCGGGGGTCATGGCTCTCTGATCCTTTAGCGGTAGGCGCCGAAGCGGCCGATGTTTCGCGACGGTTCGGTGTCGCTGATTTTGCTTTTGGCTTTCACTCGCTCGACGCGAGCTTCCTCTGCGATGCGGGCGGTCTCGACCTTAACTGCTGCCTCATGTTCGGCGATGGCCCTTGCCTTGTCAGCGATGGCCCAAAGGTCGATTTTCAGAAGGTCTGCAATTTTGCGGGCCTCACGACGCATTTCTGTGGGGCCGCGATAATCGACGGAACTGTCCGCGCTCGCTCGGTCGCGAATGAATTCCCGCATTACGAAGCGCGGAACGCATTTGAGAGGGTCGGCGGGGAAAAGCGCATTCTTCGGCAATCGGTCGAGTTGTGCATTTGCAGCGGAAACCTGATCGTCCGCATCCACAATCTTACCGAGGGCTAATCCGTCCATTTCGACAAGCTCGGACACGAGGTCCGCCGCGTGATCCGGAAGAAAACTGTCGAGGGTATATCCCCGATTTTCGACCAACGCTTGGATAACGGCATTGGTTGCGAGGCTGATCTGAGTTTGAAGGCGCTCAAATGCGGCATTTGTGGGATTGGTGGGGCCGGGTGTGAAATCCATAAAGTTACGCTCCGAAACTAAACCGACTAGCCGCATCGCTCTTGCGCAGTGTTTCAACCAGAACCGCGCGGCAATATTCGGAGACTGTCATCTCGCGGCGCTCAGCTTCTAGCTCTACAAGGGACTTCTCACGGGGTGTTAGCCTGAGCCCGATTCGGCCCGTCTTATATCCACGCTGCATTATTTCGAGTCCTTAACTCACGGCGAACTGATGAAATGATGATATAACATAACGTTGCCAAAATGTCAAACATCCCGCCAACGGATTGTTGGTTGTCGACAGAGGGCCAGTTTTTGCGCTTTTACTCGGAGGCTACGCGCGGGCGCGGTGAGGCGACAGAGGTCCGCTGGTTGTTTGCTCAGGGCAGTCATGTTACACTTAGTGACCGTGGAAGCACGGCTATGACTATCGTTCAGTGTTAACCTTCAGCGGGATGTGCGCGGTTTTGTGTTGGTTCCTCTGAAGGCAGGCGGAAAACGATGTGCTTTCTGGCAGAACAGACGTTCTGAAACGGCCGCGATTGTGCCAGAGTGAAAGAACGGACGTGTGAATACCGTTTGGCTTATTCGAGTCGCACCGACTCGTTAAGGTGAAGCGGAGTAGCACGGAATGACGAACGGCCCCGTGATCGATAAAATCACGAGGCCGGGTGACAGTGAGTTTGGTGTGTGTTGCAACATCAGATTACTCAATGTCGCCCTGGATTACAAGACTTTGAAGGTGTGGCGACGTGATAAAATGGTCTGAACTTAACCTGGATGACGTACAGCAATCCTTCGCAAAGGCGCGGCGATACGGTGCCGCTCGCCGCTATCGGGACCGAGCGGGGCCGCTGGCTACTAAATATGCGGGTTTGTTTGCCGTCAAACGTGACGATCCAGACGGCATGACACTTTCGGTCGCGAATAGGGTTGTTCTCGGTAAGACTTTCGAAGTTGAGGCTGACGACCGAGGCGATTTTGCCGTGAACGAAATCTCTGACGTCTCCGAAGCATTCGGTTACGGACCTTTGAAGGCGCGGAAACAGACAACACAGGCCAATGAATACAAATGGCACCTTTATAATATAACCCCCCGTAATCACATCGAATTGGCGACAACCATTGACGTGATTCAGGACCACGAGCGGGCCTGCCTGTTGTCTGCGCGGCCCCACCCCGACGCAGAGTTGGCGGCGCCTCAGAAGCGACAGTGGCACGCGTCCGAGCGGACGGACGGCAGGGATGGTGGCGCTCTCGTGAGTGTCCCGGGTTACTGGAGGATTGCAGAACTCGACAAGGTGCCCTTGCCTTCCGGATTGACCACGCGCGAACCGCGAAGGGTCGTTGACTGGATCGCGAACGTCTATTTGAAGGCCATTCTCCAGGGCGGTGCCTTCGTCTATCAGTTCAGTAGCAGTTTCGGCATCAACACCGACGACGCCGTCTCCCTCCACATTTGGTTTAGATCGACGCAGTTGATGGACTGCCGCGAGTGGCACGCCGCGTCGAAGATCATCGCCAAAGACATTAAGGGTTGGGACGCGGCGGTCGCTGTCGGGACTCAGATTTGCTTTACAGCCCGGCCAATCCTCATCGGCGCCAACAACGGACCTGTCCTGGATCACCTCGGCGACGAACGCGTTGGGATTTGGTGGGGCTCACGGGACGACGTGGACCTTGGCGGGCTTCTGGAACGCGTCAGGGGCGAGGAAGCAGCGAAGTTTGAGCGGGCGGGTGAGGTTGGACGGTTGGCACGTGAACGGAGCAGTACTCTGTCCGATGCGGCAATCATCCGTGCCTACGTGAAACGCTGGGATTCGATTGCCAGGACCATTGGAGACCACGACGGCGGGCGTGGTTTCGACAGACCGATTTTCGCAATGCTTTGCAAAGCCATCGAACTCGGAGAGACCGACCGCGAGCGCTGTGCTGCGTACCTATCGGAATATCTTGGTCGCGTGATTGCAAGGCGCGGGCTGGAGACGCGCGAGCGAGGGGGCAAAGCGCCTTCCCTCTATCTCGTGCTTGAAGAACTGAAAAGGCGCTTTGACGACGCCCTCATGAAGGTTTTGGGCTGTGAATGACAACGTTTCGTGTGAGTTGCACCATGACTGAAGTACCGAATGGCCCCGTCGATGCGGGGAAGGTTACAGGCTTTAGAGCGGACGCTGTAAAGGGCTTCGCGATCGAGCAAGACGATACCGAGGACGAGGTCAGCGAACGGGGCGATGAAGACGCCCCGGTCGGCGATGACTTCCTCAAGGACATGGGCATTCCAAGTGAGGCGGATGAAGCCGAAGCCACGCACGCCAAGGAGTGGGGAGCAGCTGAATCGCTCGCGCGAGACCCAGAGGCCTTGAACGCCGCGGTACAGGCTGTCAATCGGCGTGGAACATTGACCCCGCATCGGCGCGCAATGTTGACCCCGTCACTGTGTGAGTTTCTTTGCCTCCAAGCGCGGAGCTACGGAGCGTAGCGAAGCAGCGGAGGGATTGGAGGCAG
>JBFWXN010000068.1:0-28104 GCA_050187415.1 Hyphomicrobiaceae bacterium
GGGGGTCGCACGGTGGGCGCGGGCGTCGTGACCCGGATCGTCGAATAGTCTTGTTTTCAGGGCCTGCGCCGACACCGCTTCGAGACGCCGGCGCAGGCGTCGTGACCAACATCGTCGAGTGAAGGGACAAGGGAACCGGCAGCTGGGATCGACAACCGTCGCACTCGTGCTGTTTCTCCCGACAAACTGCTCCCTGCCTCATACTCACTAGGTAACGTCATGAACGGCCAAAACATACGCATTCGCCTTAAGGCCTTCGATCATCGCGTGCTCGATGCCTCGACGCGTGAGATCGTCAACACCGCCAAGAGGACGGGAGCGGAGGTTCGCGGGCCGATCCCGTTGCCAACCCGCATCGAGCGTTTCACGGTCAACCGGTCACCGCACGTCGACAAGAAGAGCCGCGAGCAGTTCGAGATGCGCACACATAAGCGGATGCTCGATATCGTCGATCCCACCCCTCAAACGGTGGACGCACTCATGAAGCTCGATCTTGCCGCCGGTGTGGATGTCGAGATCAAGCTTTAAGAAATTCTGTGGCGCCGTCGATGCCTGCCAGCAGGCTTGCGACGGGGCGTCAGCCAGCGAAAGGGAATGCACTCCATGCGTTCCGGTGTGATTGCTCAGAAGGTCGGCATGACCCGCATCTTCACGGATCAGGGGGAACATATCCCCGTGACCGTGCTGAAGCTCGACAATGTCCAAGTCGTTGCCCACCGCACCGACGAAAAGAATGGCTACACCGCGCTGCAGCTTGGCGCCGGGCAGCGCAAGCCGTCGCGCGTGGTCAAGGCGGAGCGCGAGCGCTTCGCTCGTGCCGAGGTCGAGCCAAAGCGGCGCCTCGCCGAGTTCCGCGTCACGCCCGACAACCTGATCGAGGTGGGAGCGACCATCACGGCCGATCATTTCGTCATCGGCCAGTTGGTGGACGTCACCGGCACCAACCAGGGCAAAGGGTTCCAGGGCGCCATGAAGCGCTGGAACTTCGGCGGTCTGCGCGCCACGCACGGCGTGTCGGTCTCTCATCGCTCGCACGGCTCGACCGGCCAGCGCCAGGATCCCGGCAAGGTCTTCAAGGGTAAGAAGATGGCCGGTCAGATGGGCTCCGAGCGCGTCACAACCCAGAACCTGCAAGTGGTTGCAACCGACGTTGCGCGTGGGCTTGTGCTAGTTCGCGGCGCGGTTCCTGGAAGCAAAGGCGGCTGGGTACTTGTGCGTGACGCGGTCAAGCGCCAGCTGCCGGCCGAGGCGCCGCGGCCCGGCGCCTTCCGAGCAAAATCCAATGGTGCGTCCGGCGCCGAGACTGTCAAGGAGCAAGCCTGATGCGAGCGGATGTGACCTCGCTCGATGCGGCCAACGCCGGCTCGCTCGAGCTTGACGACCAGATTTTCAACCTTGATCCCCGCCCCGACATTCTGCAGCGGATGGTGCGCTGGCAGCTCGCCAAGCGACGCGCCGGCACGCACCACGTCCAGGATCGGTCGGAGGTCTCGGTGACCGGAAAGAAGATGGTCAAGCAGAAGGGCAGCGGTGGTGCTCGACACGGTAACAAAGCCGCGCCGCAGTTCCGCGGTGGTGGCAAGGCATTCGGCCCGAAGCCTCGCGATCACGCCTTCGATCTGACGAAGAAGGTGCGCGCCCTGGCGCTTCGGCATGCTCTTTCCGCCAAGGCGAAGGCGGGCGAATTGATCGTACTCGACAAGGCGACGTCCACCGACGGCAAGACGAAGGCGTTGCGCGGCCAGTTCCAGCAGCTTGGCCTCGAGAATGCGCTGTTTGTCGACGGCGCAGAGCTCGAGCCGGCGTTCGTGCGCGCCGCCCGCAACATTCCGAATATCGACGTGCTGCCGATCCAGGGCATCAATGTCTATGACATCCTGCGCCGCAGGAAGCTGGTGCTGACACGAGCTGCCATAGTGGCTCTCGAGGCGCGCTTCAAGGCCAAGGCTGAGGAGGCCCGCGCGTCATGAGCAAGTCGATCAAGGCGTACGACGTGATCCGCTCGCCGGTCATCACAGAGAAGGCGACGCTCGCTTCCGAGGCCAGCCAGGTGATCTTCAACGTGGCCTCGACGGCAACGAAGCCCGAGATCAAGGCTGCGGTCGAGCAACTCTTCGGCGTCAAGGTGAAAGCCGTGAACACGCTGGTCCGCAAGGGCAAGCAGAAGACGTTCAAAGGCATCACCGCAAAGCAGAAGAACATCAAGAAGGCCATCGTGACGCTCGAGGACGGCCAGTCCATCGACGTGACGACGGGCCTCTGAGGAGAGAACGGCGATGGCGCTCAAGACTTTCAGGCCGACTTCGCCCGGGCTCCGGCAGCTCGTGCTCGTCGACCGCTCGCAGCTCTGGAAGGGCGATCCCGTCAAGGTGCTTGTCGAAGGCAAGACCAAGACGGGGGGGCGCAACCATCATGGCCGCATTACGTCGCGCCATATCGGTGGCGGCCACAAGAAGGCCTACCGTACCGTTGACTTTCGTCGCCGCAAGCATGATGTGCCAGGCGAGGTCCAGCGCATCGAGCACGACCCGAACCGCACGGCCTTCATCGCGCTGATCAAGTATCAGGACGGCGAGCTCGCCTACATCCTCGCTCCCCAGCGCCTTGCGGTCGGCGATACGGTTGTGGCCGGGGAGAAGGTCGACGTGAAGCCCGGCAATGCCATGCCTCTCGCCTCGATGCCGATCGGCTCGATCGTGCACAACGTCGAGCTGAAACAGGGCCGCGGCGGGCAGATGGCGCGTTCGGCCGGGTCATATGTTCAGCTCGTCGGTCGCGATGCCGGCTGGGCGATCCTCAAGCTGTCCTCCGGTGAGACGCGTCGCGTCCGCCAGGAGTGCATGGCGACGGTCGGTGCGGTCTCCAATCCGGATCACGGCAACATCTCGATCGGCAAAGCCGGTAGAACCCGCTGGCTGGGGCGCCGTCCTACGGTCCGCTCGACGGCCATGAACCCGGTCGATCACCCCAACGGTGGCCGCACCAAGGGCGGCAAGCACTGGGCTACCCCGTGGGGCAAGCCGACGAAGGGCTTCAAGACGCGCAAGAACAAGACGACGGACAAATACATCGTCCGCGGCCGTACGAAGTAGGTCGGGACGAGGAAGGAGAACGACAAGTGGCACGCTCGGTCTGGAAGGGTCCGTTCCTGGATGCGCATCTGCTCAAGAAGGCGGAGAAAGTGCGCGCCTCGGGCCGTAACGAGGTGATCAAGATTTGGTCGCGGCGCTCGACCATCCTGCCGCAGTTCGTCGGACTGACCTTCGGCGTTCATAACGGGCAGAAGCATATACCTGTGGCGGTCAGCGAGGACATGGTGGGGCACAAGTTCGGCGAGTTCTCGCCGACGCGCAGCTTCGCCGGTCACGGCGGCGACAAGAAAGCGAAGAGATAAGATGGGCAAGCCGAAAACAGAGCGCAGATTGCCCGAGACTGCCGCGCAGGCGGTCGCGCGTAACCTCCGCGTGTCGCCACAGAAGCTCAATCTCGTGGCCGCAATGATCCGTGGCAAGAAGGTGGATCAGGCGCTCGCAGAGCTCGAGTTTTCGCGTAAGCGCATCGCAATCGACGTCAGGAAGTGCCTGATGAGCGCGGTCGCCAATGCCGAAAACAACCACCAACTCGATCCGAACGACTTGGTCGTGAGCGAGGCCTGGGTGGGCAAGAATATGGTGATGAAGCGCTTCCATGCGCGCGGCCGCGGTCGCGGCGCTCGGATCCTGAAGCCGTTCTCGGAGATCACCGTGGTCGTGCGCGAGCAGCCGGCCGCCGCACAGGAGCGTGAGTGATGGGTCATAAAGTCAATCCCGTCGGCCTCCGCGTCGGCATCAATCGCACGTGGGACAGCCGCTGGTTCGCCGGGCGCGCCGAGTACGGTAGGCTGCTTCATGAAGACATGGCAATTCGCCGGCACATCATGGCGCAGCAGCGCCAAGCTGGCATCGCCCGGGTCGTGATCGAGCGCCCGCACCGGAAGTGCCGGGTCACGGTCTACTCCGCGCGTCCCGGTATCCTGATCGGCAAGAAGGGCGCCGATATCGAGAAGCTTCGCGGCGAGCTCGCCAAGCTGACGTCCTCGGAGGTTCATCTGAACATCGTCGAGGTCAGAAAGCCCGAGATCGATGCAACGCTGGTCGCCGAGACGATCGCGCAGCAGCTCGAGCGCCGCGTTGCGTTCCGGCGCGCCATGAAGCGCTCGATGCAATCGGCAATCCGGCTGGGTGCACACGGCATCAAGATCATCGTCTCTGGGCGCCTGGGCGGCGCCGAGATTGCCCGTGTCGAGAAGTACCACGAAGGCCGCGTGCCGCTGCACACGCTCCGCGCCGACATCGATTTTGGTTATGGCTTGGCCAAGACCGCGTATGGCGTTATCGGCGTCAAGGTTTGGATCTTCAAGGGCGAGATCATGGATCACGACCCGATGGCGTCCGAGCGCCGGTCGACCGAGGCCCAGGAGAGCGGCGGGGGCGGCGGCGGACGCCCGCCACGTCGAGATGGAGACCGTGGAGACCGCGGCGGGCGCCGCGACCGCGGCGACAGGGGCGAGCGCGGCGGCGACCACGCCTGAGCGCCGTTCTGAGAGGATTGAGGACACGTTCCGATGTTGCAGCCAAAAAGAACGAAGTATCGCAAGGCCTTCAAAGGCCGCATCCATGGTGCGGCCAAGGGTGGAACGAGTCTCAATCTCGGATCCTACGGCCTGAAGGCCATGGAACCGGAGCGTCTCACAGCGCGCCAGATCGAGGCCGCCCGACGTGCCATCACGCGTCATATGCGGCGCGCCGGCCGTGTGTGGATCCGCGTTTTCCCGGACGTTCCGGTCAGCAAGAAGCCGGCCGAGGTCCGCATGGGCTCCGGCAAGGGGTCACCCGAGCTTTGGGTAGCGCGTGTGAAGCCGGGCCGCATCATTTTCGAGCTGGATGGCGTCGCGGACAAGGTGGCACGAGAGGCGCTGCAACTCGGTGCCGAGAAGCTGCCGATCAAGACGCGGATCGTGACGCGGGTGCTCTGAGGCGAACCGAGACGCCCAGGCCCAACTAGGAGACGAGAAGACCATGTCGCGCGCAGCGAAGTTCAAGGACCTCACGGTCGACCAGCTCGACGACGAGCTCACGAAGCTGAAGAAGGAGCAGTTCAATCTGCGCTTTCAGAGAGCATCGGGTCAGCTCGAGAATACCGCGCGCGTTCGCGTCGTGCGTCGCGACATTGCGCGCGTCATGACCATTTCGCGCCAGAAGCGCGCCGCCGGCCAGACGGCCTGACGCAGAATCGAGGAATTGAAGTCATGCCGAAGCGCATCCTGCAGGGCGTCGTCGTCTCCGACAAGAACGACAAGACTGTCGTTGTCGAGGTCGAGCGCCGTTTCACGCATCCGCTGTTCAAGAAAACCGTGCGCCGCACCAAGAAGTATCACGCGCACGACGAAAAGAACGAAGCCAAGGTCGGCGACCGGGTGTGGATCCAGGAATGCGCACCAATGTCGCGACTGAAGCGATGGACGATCACACAGCCGTCCGTCTGACCAGGCGGTCAGCGGGTGTTGCAGGTTTAGGAGCGGGCATCGGCGCGAAGCGCGCGGCCCGATGGAAGGGTAAGGGGATCGGTCGATGATCCAGATGGAAAGCAACCTCGACGTCGCCGACAATTCGGGCGCCCGTCGTGTTCAGTGCATCAAGGTGCTGGGCGGCTCCAAGCGGAAATACGCGACGATCGGAGACACCATCGTCGTCACCGTCAAGGAAGCCATCCCGCGCGGCCGTGTGAAGAAGGGCCAGGTCATGAAGGCCGTGATCGTGCGCACCGCGAAGGGCGTGCGTCGCCCCGACGGTTCACTGATCCGCTTCGATCGCAACGCCGCCGTGCTCGTCAACGCGACGGGCGAGCCGATCGGCACGCGCATCTTCGGACCGGTGACCCGCGAGCTGCGTGCGAGGAAGCATGTCAAGATCATGTCGCTTGCGCCGGAGGTGCTGTGATGGCGGCGAAGATAAAAAAGGGTGACCACGTCATCGTTCTTGCCGGCCGCGACAAAGGCAAGCACGGCGAGGTTGTTCAGGTGCGCCCCAAGGAGGGACGGGCTCTGGTTCGCGGCGTCAACATGGTGCGTCGCCATCAGCGCCAGACCGGCACGGCCGAGGGTGGCATCATTTCGAAGGAAGGCCCGATCCAGCTGTCCAACCTCGCGCTCGAGGACCCGAAGGACGGCAAGCCGACCCGTGTCGGCTTCCGCATCCTCGAAGACGGCAAGAAGGTGCGCGTTGCCAAGCGCTCGGGCGAGATCATTCCGGATAAGGCGAGCTGACGATGGCCGAGAAGGGTAACCAGGGCGCCCCCAAGGGCGGCGACAAGCAGGGCCAGAAGGCGAAGGCTGCAAAGCCTGCGGCCAAGGGCAAGGAAGCTAAATCAACGCCCAAGCCGCGGCCGGCCGACTATCGCCCGCGCATGAAGGATCACTACGAGAAGGTCGTGCGCGGCGCGCTTGCCGAGAAGTTCGGCTACAAGAACCCGATGCAGATCCCGAAGATCGACAAGATCGTGCTCAACATGGGCATCGGCGAGGCGGTTGCAGATCGCAAGAAGGTCGACAACGCTGCCGGTGACCTCGCTTTGATCGCAGGCCAGCGCCCTGTGATCACTCGGGCGAGACAGTCGATCGCGACCTACAAGCTGCGCGAGAACATGCCGATCGGCGCCAAGGTGACTTTGCGCGGCGACCGCATGTACGAGTTCCTCGACCGCCTGGTGACGCTGGCGTTGCCGCGGGTCAAGGACTTCCGGGGGTTGAACCCCAAGAGCTTCGATACGCGCGGCAACTTCGCGTTCGGCCTCCGCGAGCACACCGTGTTCTACGAGATCGACTACGACAAGATCGACGAAACCTGGGGTATGGACGTGATCGTTTGCACCACGGCCCGCTCCGACGATGAAGCGCGCGAATTGTTGAGCGCGTTCAATTTTCCTTTCCGCAGCTAGGGCTTAACCTTGCGCGGCGCATCGCCCGTAACCCAGTGCGCAACTGCCGAGCGGTTGCGAAAGAGGCAGGCGAAACGCCAACCGATAAGTGGGCCTTGGAGGACCTGATGGCCAAGACAAGTTCGATCGAGAAGAATCAGCATCGGCGCAAGCTCGTCGCGCAATATGCCGAGCGGCGTGCCGCGCTCAAAGAGATCGCCAATGACAGCAAGCAGCCGCCGGAAATTCGTTTCCAGGCGCGGATGAAGCTTGCGCAACTGCCGCGCAATTCCTCGAAAACCCGGATCCGCAACCGATGCGAGCTGACCGGGCGTTCGCGCGGATATTACCGCAAGCTTCGCGTTTGCCGGAACCAGCTTCGCGAGCTGGCAAGCCAGGGACTGATCCCCGGTATGACCAAGTCGAGCTGGTAAGGAGCACGCCAGGATGTCTATGAACGATCCTCTCGGCGATATGCTGACCCGCATTCGCAATGCACTCGAGCGGCGTCGGCCGAAGGTGTCGACACCGGCCTCCCTGCTGCGTGGGCGCGTGCTCGACGTGCTTCAGGAGGAAGGCTATATCCGCGGCTACAGCCGGATCGACCACCGCGCCGGTATCAGCGAGTTCGACATCGAGCTGAAGTATAACAACGGCCAGCCGGCTATCCGCGAGATCAAGCGCATCTCGAAGCCCGGCCGTCGGGTGTACTCGCAGGTCAAGGGACTGACGCCCGTCGCCAACGGTCTCGGCGTGGCGATTCTTTCGACGCCGAAGGGCGTCATGACCGACACACGGGCTCGTGACGAAAAAGTGGGTGGCGAGGTGCTCTGCAGCATCTTCTGACGTGGCGCGATCGCCGCGAGGAACGGGCTGAGAGACCGGAACGAGATTGAGAAGGTAACGCGAATGTCGCGCATTGGCAAAAGACCGGTCTCCGTGCCCGCGAACGTGCAGGCCACGATCACCGGCCAGGAAGTCAAGGTAAAGGGGCCGAAGGGCGAGCTGAAGTTCGTCGTTCCCGAGAGCCTCAAGGTCGAGAACAGCGGGGAGGGCATCTCGGTGACGCCCCGCGAGGATACGCAATCGGCCCGGGCGATGTGGGGTATGTCGCGCACCCAGATCGACAATCTCGTGACGGGAGTCGTGACCGGCTACAATCAGTCGCTGGAGATCCACGGTGTTGGCTTCAGGGCCGCTATGAAGGGCAAGGACCTTCAGATGTTGCTCGGTTACAGCCACGAGATCCTCTACAAGATCCCCGAAGGCATCACCATCCAGCTCGATGGTCCGAGGAAGGACACGATCGTCCGCATCTCGGGCATCGACAAGCAGAAGGTCGGCCAAGTTGCGGCGGAGTTGCGCGCCTACCGCAAGCCCGAGCCCTACCAGGGCAAGGGCGTGCGTTATGAAGGCGAGTTCATCCTGCGCAAGGAAGGCAAGAAGAAGTGATCGAGGAACGGCTATGAGCGCCAACAGCATTCAATTCCAGAAGCGCCGTTCCCGAGTCCGGCGCGCGCTTCGTCAGGTTTCGTCAGGGCGGCCGCGGCTTTCCGTGTTTCGGTCGTCGAAGCACATCTATGCCCAGTTGATCGACGATACGCAGGGCAAGACCATCGCCTCGGCTTCAAGCCTGGATCGCGAGCTGAAGGGCTCGCTGGCCAAGGGCACGGACAAGGCCGCCGCGGCGATCGTCGGCAAGCTGCTCGGCGAGCGGGCGACAAAGGCAGGCGTCACGCAGGTCGTCTTCGATCGCGGCGCCTACCGGTATCATGGACGCATCAAGGCGCTGGCGGATGCAGCCCGCGAGGCAGGCCTGAGCTTCTAGCGCACTTGGAAACGGCATAGCGGCCCCGCGTCGGGCACGCCACGGCAAGGCCGGGGCGGTTGACGAGGTGGGAGCAGACAAGAGAGTTGAAAGGAGCCCTCAGTGGCACGCAATCCTTCAAGAGACCGCGACGACGATCGCAAGGGCGAGTTCGCCGACAAACTGGTCGCGCTCAACCGCGTCGCGAAGGTCGTCAAGGGTGGCAAGCGCTTCGGCTTCGCGGCTCTCGTCGTGGTCGGCGACCAGGCTGGGCAGGTGGGCTTCGGGCACGGCAAGGCGCGCGAGGTGCCCGAGGCCATCCGCAAGGCAACCGAGGCGGCGCGGCGCGCGCTCGTGCGCATTCCGATGCGCGACAAGCGCACGTTGCATCATGACAGTGTCGGCCACCACGGCGCCGGCCGCGTGGTATTGCGCGCTGCCCCTCCGGGAACCGGCATCATCGCCGGCGGTCCGATGCGCGCCGTGTTCGAGATGCTCGGCGTCCGCGACGTCGTCGCAAAGTCGATGGGAACGTCGAACCCGTACAACATGGTTCGCGCCACCTTCGATGCTTTGAAGGGGCAGGAGAATCCGCGCGCCGTCGCCGCCCGACGCGGCAAGAAGGTGTCCGAAATCGTGTCGCGCCGCCGTGATGGCGCCGGCGAAACGACCGAGGGTGCTGCCGAGACGGCCTGATCCGTGGCGGACAACGACCGTCCCCGGACGACATATATCGTACGAAAGTGACGTGACATGACAGACGCAAAGGCGGCCAAGACGTTGACGATCGAACAGATCCGCAGCGCAACACGCCGCCCAGAGATTCAGACGCAGACCCTGAAAGGTCTCGGCCTGAACAAGATGCATCGCCGCCGCACCTTGGAGGACACTCCCGAGGTGCGCGGCATGATCCACAGCATTCGCCATCTGGTGCGCGTGGTCGAGAACAACGGCTGATCCGGCGGCGTCGTGAACGTTGCTGACAACGATCGGCCCGCTCCCCCGGTTCGGTGAGCAAAAATGTCGGTAGACGTCCAGCAGCAGTTGCCGCTGACAACGAGATGAAATGCGAGGAGTGGCGAGCATGCGGCTCAACGAGATCAAGGACAGGGAAGGCGCCCGTAAGGCGCGCCTCAGGGTTGGCCGCGGCATCGGCTCGGGCATTGGCAAGACCAGCGGTCGCGGCGGCAAGGGCCAGACAGCGCGATCCGGTGTGGCCATCGGGGGCTTCGAGGGTGGCCAGATGCCACTCTATCGGCGTCTACCGAAGCGTGGGTTCACTCCGATCAATCGCCTCCGGTTCAACGAAGTCACACTGGCTCGTCTCCAAGACGCAATCGACCGCGGTCGACTTGATACGAGCGGCACGATCGGCGTCGAGACGCTGATCGCGGCCGGTGTCGTTCGTCGGGCTCTGGATGGCGTGCGCGTGATCGGGACCGGCGAGTTGAAAGCCAAGGTCGCCATGAGGGTCAACCATGCGACGGCCTCGGCCAAGGCAGCGATCGAGCAGGCCGGCGGCTCGGTGGAACTGATCGAGAAGAAGGTGCTCGAGGCCGACGAGAAGAAGCGCGCCAAGTCGGCCGCCAAGAAGGCGAAGACGGCGAAGCCGAAGGGCGGCGCTGCCGACTGATCGGGTTGCCCGCAGGGTGACGGCGGGCCTGCCGCACGCCGCCTCGGCGGCGCCTGTGTGGCCAGCGGCGATTGCATCCCTGCGTTTCGATCGCCATTTTGTTGAGAGACGACAGGACCGCGCGTTTGGAGGGGAGCCGAGCTTCCCTCGAGGTGCGCTACGAGGAGCCAGAGCCGCACATGGTATCCGCCGCCGAACAGCTCGCGTCCAATCTCAACTTCGGAGCCTTCGCCAAGGCGGAGGAGCTGAAGAAGCGCATCTGGTTCACACTCGGTGCGCTTCTGGTCTACCGGCTGGGCACTTTTATTCCGTTGCCCGGGATCGACCCTCAGCGCTTCAGCGAGATCTTCGAGCGCAGCTCCAAGGGCATTTTGGGGCTGGTCAATCTGTTTTCCGGTGGCGCCATCGAGCGCATGGCCATCTTCGCGCTGAACATCATGCCGTACATCTCGGCATCGATCATCATGCAGCTGATGACCTCGATCCTGCCCACGCTCGAGGCACTGAAGAAGGAAGGCGAGCAGGGCCGCAAGCAGATCAATCAGTACACCCGTTATTTGACCGTGGCTCTGGCGACGTTCCAGGCATACGGCATTTCGCTCGGCCTGGAAGGGCAGGGCGTGGTTTATGACGCCGGATGGTTCTTCCGCATATCGACGGTGATCACACTCGTCGGCGGCACCATGTTCCTGATGTGGCTCGGCGAGCAGATCACGCAGCGCGGCGTCGGCAACGGCACGTCTTTGATCATCTTCGTCGGCATCGTCGCGGGCCTGCCGAGCGCCATGGCCGGTCTGTTCGAACTTTCACGCACGGGGGCGCTGCGTCCCGAGATCCTGATCCTGCTACTCGTCGTGATGCTCGCGACCGTTGCGGCAATCGTCTACATGGAGCGTGCCCAGCGCCGGTTGCTCATTCAGTATCCGAAACGCCAGGTCGGCAACCGGATGTTCCAGGGCGAGGCCTCGCATTTGCCGCTGAAGCTGAACTCGTCGGGCGTGATTCCGCCGATCTTTGCCTCCTCGCTGCTCCTGTTGCCGATCACGGCCGCGCAATTTCTGAGCTCGGGTCAGACCGGTCCGGAATGGCTGACGAACGCGGTGGCTCTGCTGGGGCGCGGTCAGCCGGTCTATCTGCTGACCTATATCGCTCTGATCATCTTCTTTGCGTTCTTCTATACCGGCGTTGTCGTCAACGCGACCGAGACTGCCGACAATCTGCGCAAATACGGCGGCTTCATTCCCGGCATCCGGCCGGGCGCCAAGACCGCAGACTACATCAACTATGTGCTGACCCGCATTACGGTGGTTGGAGCGATCTACCTTGCTCTGGTGTGCGTGCTGCCCGAAATCATGATCTCGTATTGGGCGGTGCCGTTCTATTTCGGTGGCACTTCGCTCCTGATCGCCGTCAGTGTGACCATGGATACCGTGGCGCAGGTTCAAAGCCATCTCATCGCGCAGCAGTACGAAGGCCTCATCAAGAAAGCGAAGCTCCGTGGCGCAACCACGCGCGGCGGCCGACGCTGACGGCGTGCAGGCACAAGGAGCCGAGCCATGAACCTCATTCTGTTGGGACCGCCCGGCGCCGGCAAAGGCACGCAGGCCAAGGAGATCGAGACCCGGCACGGACTGCCCCAGCTCTCGACGGGAGATATGCTGCGCGCCGCGGTCAAGGCCGGCACGGAGATCGGTCGCAAGGCGAAGTCGATCATGGAGAAGGGCGAGCTCGTCCCCGACGAGATCGTGATCGGTATCATATCCGACCGCATCGATCAGCCGGATTGCCAGAACGGCTTCATTCTGGACGGTTTTCCGCGAACGCTCGCCCAGGCGTCGGCTCTCGATGACTTGCTGGCCCGCAAGAACAAGAGGCTCGACGCGGTGATCGACTTCCGCGTCGACCCCAATCGCCTGGTCGACCGCATCGTCGGTCGCTACACCTGCGCCAAATGCGGCGAGGGCTATCATGAAACGTACAAGAAGCCGAAGCAGGAGGGCGTCTGCGACGTCTGCGGCAACACCGAGTTTACGCGCCGCGCCGACGACAACGCAGACACGGTGACGACCCGCCTGATGGCCTTTTACCGCGATACCTCCCCGCTCATCGGCTATTATTATTGCAAAGGCAACTTGCGGGCGGTTGACGGCATGGCACCGATCGAGGAGGTGGCCGGCGCGATCGAGAAGATCTTGTCGGAGGCGCAGCGCTGACGGGTTGCGCGAGGGCCGTGGGCACGAACCCGGTCTCCGGGGCTTGACGGTAGCGACGCAGCTTCCCTATAGGTTTCACGACGGTCCCGCGCGGAAAACCTGCCCGGGGCCAAATCATTTGGCGAATAGAGGTCGCGCGACGAGCCCCCGCAAACGGCGGAGTTGCCGGCGGCCAACAGGTTGACGAGGAGAGGACGATGACCAGACGTTGTGAGTTGACGGGCAAGCTGCCCATGTCGGGGCAGCTTCGAAGCCACGCCGAGAACAAGACGAAGCGGACGTTCCGCCCCAATCTGGTCAACGTGACGCTGTTGAGCGATGTCCTCAAGCGGCGCGTGCGGCTGAAGATCTGCGCACACGCCCTGCGCTCGGTCGAACATCGCGGCGGGCTCGACGCGTTCCTTGTCAAGGCGAAGCGCGACGAGCTCTCAGAGCGCTGCCGCCTCCTGAAGCGCGAGATCGAGAAACAGCGGGCAGCTTCGGCGGAAGCGGAAGCCGCAGCCTGATCTTGCGAGCAGGCGAAGCTGCATGTATGCGGCGGGGCGATCGGTCATCCCGCCGATTGCCTTTCCTTGCACGGAGGATGGCTCGGGCGTTCAATAGGTCGCGAACATCCGGGCGATTTCGACCTTATCCTGCGTTCTGGAAAGCGCCAGCGCGAGCAGGATGCGCGCCTTCTGCGGTGTGAGATTATCGGCACTCAGCAAGCCGGCCTCGCGGCTTTTCTGAGGGTGAAACGTTCGTCCCGACCCTGCACGCGACGACGCAACAACGACCACTCCGGCTGCGACGGCCTCACGGGCTGCCTCCATCTCAGGAGGCGACAGGAGCCCCGGGGCAAACGCCGCGAGCACCACCCCTTTTGCCCCGGCCTTCACGAACGCACGGATCGCGGTGCCGTCGTCGCCCGCGTAGCTATAGGCGATGTCGACGCGCGGCAACGCATCTGTGTCGCGGATATCGAACTCGGTGTCCGGAGCACGCCGGCGCATTGGCTGCCTGTAATACGAAATGGCGTCCCCGTCTGCGTGGCCCAGCACACCGAAGTCGGCGGTGCGAAACGTCTGCAACCGGGCCGTCGACGTCTTCGTAACTTCGCGCGCAGCCTGGATCTCGTCGTTGAGGCAAACGAGAACGCCGAGGCCGCGTGAGGCGGGATGGGCCGCAACCCGCACCGCATTGACGAGATTGAGCCCCGCATCGCCGGAGAGCGCGCTCGCCGGCCGTTGTGCGCCAACCAGCACGATCGGTACGCTCACCTTCGCCGTCAAATTGAGGGCGTATGCCGTTTCCTCGAGTGTCGCCGTGCCATGCAGCACCACCATCCCGGCAAGATCGGGATGGTCGCGCACCACCTCGTCTGCGGCCAGGACGACGGCCTTCCACTCTGGGAATGCGACGGCGGTGGAAGGGATGGCCTTGAATCGCACAGGGATGACATCGGCAACCTGCCGCACATCGCTGAAGCGTTCGACCATTTCATCAGCTTCGAGCATCCGACCGGACGATGTGTATTCGACGAGGTCGAGAGGCCCAATGGCCGAAAGCGATGTTATGGTGCCGCCCGTTCCGATGATGGCGACTTTGGGTTTGATGGCCACGGCGTGTCGTCCTGCACTATTGGGTTCGGGCCCCACCGTGGCATCAACTTTCGATCCCGTCGAGGAGGCCCTTCAGGCATCGCTTGCCACTTGATCGGGCGCAGCGCCTCGCGGGACGGCCGGGATGAACGTCAGTCGCCCCCCTCCTGCTTGTCCGCGGAGGCCGCCTGAAGCTGGCCGTAATTCTGAATGCCGATGCTGTCGATCAGGTCGATCTGGGTTTCCAGGAAATCGATGTGCCCTTCCTCGTCCTCGAGCAGGTCCTCGAAGATCTCCATCGACACATAGTCTTTGTGGCTGTGGCAGATGTCGCGAGCGCGTGTATAGAGCGCCTGCGCATCATACTCACCGGCGAGATCGCACTCGAGCACTTCCTTCAGATTCTGCCCGATGCGCAGTGGCGCCAGCGTCTGCATGTTGGGAAAACCCTCGAGAAAGATGATGCGCGACACCAGCTTGTCG
The DNA here is from genome assembly GCA_050187415.1 of Hyphomicrobiaceae bacterium. Classification (GTDB taxonomy): domain Bacteria; phylum Pseudomonadota; class Alphaproteobacteria; order Rhizobiales; family Hyphomicrobiaceae. Next base: position 14,671 of record JBFWXN010000068.1, read on the forward strand.
GCGTGCTGCATCTCCTCGATCGACTCCGCGCGTTCCTTCTTGGCCAGCAGCGTAAATCCCCAGTCGTCCAGCAGCCTGTAATGCAACCAATACTGATTGATGGCAGCCAGTTCGTGCTTCAGCGCCTCGTTGAGGATGTCGATGACGTCTTGCTTGCCTTTCATGCGCTTCTCCTGGGAGCCGGGCGGGTTGGCTAGAGCCGATCCACACGGTCGTCCCAGAGAAGCGCGCTGGCTTCAGGCATACCGTGCGTCAAGATGGGCGTCGCAGGCCGCCACTTCATCTGACAACACGGCTTGTTTAGAACTATTCTTATTTACGATCAAGCGTAGCTTGTCCCGGATGTGGGCGGATCGGAAGCGGCAGATTTGCCCCCTTTGCTCGAGCGCTTCGAGCCGCTCGTAGATCACCGCGACCGCGATGGGCGCGCAGGTGCAGCAGTTCATCCGCTTGGAAAGCTCGCGATACACCAGCCCGGGCGTCGGAATGGGCGCGTCCGGCTTGCTGAAAATTTCGATCAGCACGCGCTCGATATCGCTGTCTGAGATCACATTGCACGAGCAGACGATCATGCTTCGGGACTTCCGTTTCGGGCGGTCGGTCGAACGGACCGGACCAAATTTGGCAACTGCTACAACTCTAGTCAACAAATGCTTGCAGCAACGGGGGCCGACCTACTGCAGTGTCGTGCTGGCAGGCGTGAGAGACGCGATCGCGGGCACGATCGAGCCCGCTGACAGCACCTGATCGAGACCCAGCATGGCATCCGCGAAGCTCTGCCCGGTCTCCATCACCTCTTCGAGCCGCGCGCTTTCAGCAAGCGCGAAAGCACACGCCCGCATGGCTGGGCACGTCTGATGCTGGCATGCCGCGATCATGGAGACGGCGAGACATTCGTCGCGACAGAAGCTGCGGCAGGCCGCCGGGAAGACTTCGATGTCGCGTCGCGCGGCATTGTCGACCGCGGCCACCCAGAGCGAAAGCTGCGTCAGCGCAACCCGTGCACCGGCCACGCCGAAGTGCGCCTGATAGAGGTTGAACGCACGTTCCCAGCAACCGATCTCGCCGGTGTCCCGGCCCAGAATCCAGTACCGGAAACCGAGCGCGACGAGTCGCTCCGGGCCGGGTAGGCAAGGCGCGAAGGAAATCTCGCAGGACGGGTCCTCGTCGCGGCGGAACGCTCTCGAGGCAAGGGCTTTGCTGCGCATAATTGGCTCCGTCGAGCTTCGCTGGCGTCTCTGCGCGCCATGCGGGCTGCGCAAAGCGACGAGGCAGGAAGCCAACAGTCGAAGCCGGATAACTTCGCAGCACGAGGGTGTGGCCGCCCCGTGCGGTAGCCACAAAGATCGGCTAGTCCCGACCTTCGTGCTTTCCATCGCAAAGCTTCTCATCCCTCAGGGCCGCCGAACGGCGTGACGCTTCGATATATTGACTCTGCATCGCCACATTTGCCGTCGGTCACGTGCCTGTCAAGCCGCCGTCGGCAGGAAACAACGTATTGGAATTACTCTAATTTCAATGTCTTCGACGGGCGCCCGGCAGGGGCCGCCTTTATCGTTCAGTTTCCGCTTGATCGCACGGTCAGCCGGCTATTGGGTGCCGAACGCATCGTGCGCGACTGCGGCGATTTGCGCTTCTTGGATGATCGGCCGGCGGCAGCGCCAGCCGCGCCGTTCGGCTGCCCGGCCATGTCCGCAAGGGTGTGTTGATTGAGAACCGCGACGAACGCCTCGAGCGCATCATCCAGAACGCGGTTGACGCCACTGACGTCCGCGCGACCCGACGGCTTCGGCGACCCTTCGATATCGATTTCGATATCCGTCGCTTCCATGGCCCGGACGATGTCGCCCATGCGGATCTGATCGGCAGGTCTCCCCAGCCGGACGCCGCCGTGACGCCCGCGCGCCGGAGCGACGAGCTGGTTCTTCGAGAGGATGTGCACGATCTTGAACACATTTTGCATGGTCAGATCGAGCGTCGTTGAAAGATCGGCGACCTTGACGAGGTCGCCCTGGGCTCGCGCGCATTCGATCAGAATTCGGATAGCGTGGCTGGTCGACTTGTTCAGTCTCATGTGCGCGTTGCCTGGCGGTTGCTGGGTGGCGAGCAGATGACCTGTCTTCATATCGCAGGTCTCGACTTAAAAGGACAGTGTGATCGTGACAGGTTCGGTCGGGCGAGGCCATTGGGCTTGGTCGGGCGACGTCCGGTCGGATGCGGGCTACTTGGTGAGTATGAGCTTGCCGCGTTGAGTGACCCGCAGACGATAGTCGTCGCCATTATGTACGATGATGATTTCCTTCGCCCCCTTCAGGATGTCGTCGAGCGGAACGCGCGCCAGCGCTGCCGCCTCGCCCGCGCCCCCGGCGCCGTGCCTCGTTCGTGCCCCGTCGTCAGTCATTGCTTGCCCCGTGCTCATCACGCGCAAGCTCTTAAACCTGACAAAAAATGTCAAGAAAATAGACGAGACCGCAGCATTCTCCGCGCCGCGCAAGCAAGGTTCGCGGCGCAAGTAATTGACGTTGAGTGCGTTTCGCTGAAGCCGCATTGCGGCGCCGCATGGAGACGGGCACCGCCGAAACGCAGCGATTGTGATCTCCGCCCGCCTAGCTGCCTCGTTCGACGGTCGCGCGCTCGACGGCGAGCATGGCCTCGAGGCCGATGGTCTCGTGCACCCGTTCCTGCTCGGCCTTGGCGCCGCCTTCACCGAGCGTCGGGTCCATCGCGTCGTTCGCCATCGCCGCATAGCAGTCGCGCAACGCCTTGTGCATGGCCATCATCGGAGTGGTGGCGTCACAGATCAGGCGATAACCGAGCCGGCCGAGCTCTTCGAGAGAAAGCCCGAGCGCGCGGCGGCGGTCATCAGAGGTCAGCAGCATCATCGGTCCGCCCAACTTTTCGCCGATGGTGGCCACCTGATCCGGCGTTTTGGCGAGCACGTAGATCATATCGGCGCCCGCTTTGCGGTAGGCCTCACCGCGCCGCAGCGCTTCGTCGAGGCCGTGCATGCGGGCCGCGTTCGTGCGACCGATGATGACCGTCTCGGGATTGCGTCGGGCGGCCACGCATTCCTTGATCTTCGCCACCATGAGCTCGGTGGGGATGATGTGCTCGATACCGATGTGGTGATGTGCGCGCTTCGGAAGGATCTGGTCCTCGATCTCGATGGCCGCGAACCCGGCTGCCTCGGTCATGCCTATGGTGCGATGCATGTGCATGGGGTCGCCGAATCCGCAGGCGCCATCGAGCACCAGCGGCAGCGGCGACACGGCGCGAATGTCGAGCGCCGCCTGGCACATCTCGCTGATGTTGAGATTGGCCTCCGTCACGCATTTCATGTAACCGCTCGAGCCGCCGCCGAGATAGGCAGCCTTGAAGCCGGCCTGCTCGACGAGCTTGGCCATGATCGGATTGAGAACGAGCGGCGCGAGCAGCGGCTTCGGGCCGGCGATCATCTCGCGGAAAGTGGGCATCGGCGTCTCTCCAGTGGGTCTGGCCGCGGGTGCTGGCCGGTGAAGCGGTGCGACCAGCGTGCCATCACGGGCGCCGCCGTCAATGGGAACGAGGCTCGATCACCGGGAACATGAGGCGGAAGTCGTCCATCAGTGAAAAGAGTTCGGCGAGCTTGGTGCCGTCTCCTTCGATGTCGATCAGCCCCTGTGTCTCGGCATCCTCGAGCGAGATCTGGCTCATCAGGATCTGGCCAACGACGGGACGCGCGAGCGTGACGGTCGCGGCGGCGTTCGCATCCTGCCTGTCGGCGAGGTAGGTCAACGCTGCATTCTCGAGGTTCAGCACGTAGCGTTCGCCGATGTCTGTGAAGACCCAGTTGATCACCATCCGCTTACCCTCGGCCTTCGGCCCGTTCAGGCGGACGCCGAGATAGTCGAAAAAGAGCGGAACGGTCAGCGCCTTGACGACGTCGGGACTGACCGGCGCACGGGCGTTGATCGGCGGGGTGCCGTGCCGCAGTTCGTGCGCGCCGAGCAGATAGGCGTTGCGCCACGTTGCCGATTCCGCCTGGTATCCGAGTTGCTCGTAGGCGTCCGCTGCGAGCTCGCGCGCTTCCCTGTTTTGCGGCTCCGCGAACACCGTCTGGCTCATCACGTCGGCGACCCAGCGATAGTCGCCCGCCGCGAAATCTTCCCGTGCCTTGGCGATGGCCGCGGCAGCTCCCCCCATGTACGCGAGCGTCCGCGTCGCGCGCTCGACGGGCGGATAGGGATTGAGGTTTGCCGGGTTGGCGTCGTACCAGCCGATGTAGCGCTGATAGACCGACTTCGAGTTGTGGCTGAGCGTGCCGTAGTAGCCACGCATGCTCCACTCCTGAGCGAGGCTCGCCGGAAAGCGGAGTTCCTCTGCGATCTCGGCCGACTTGAGGCCGTGGCTCATCAGGCGCACGGTCTGGTCGTGCAGAAATTTGTAGCCGTCGCGCTGCTTGGCGAGGAAATCGAGCACACGTCCATTGCCCCAGACGGGCCAGTGATGCTGCGCAAAAACGACGTCAGCTTTCGGCGCATAGGCATCGCGCGCCTCGTTGAGGTATTTCGCCCATGCGAGCGCGTCGCGGACTTGCGCGCCGCGGATCGGATAAACGTTGTGCAGGTTATGCGTCGCGTTTTCCGCGAGATTGAGCGCCTTGAGGCCGGGAAAAAACATATGCATCTCGGCCTTGGCCTCGGTATCGGGCGTCAACTGGAAGATCACCTCGACGCCGTCGATCGTGTGCGCCTCGACCGGCTGCCTGATGACCTGTGTCGGCGGGATCAGCGTAACGCTGCCGCGGGAGGTGATTTTGCCCAGGCCGGCATCGACCTGGCCGCGGGGTCCGCGAAACAGCGTTGCTCCGAATTGGAATTGCGCCCGGCGCGACATCGGAAGTCCGGCGATCACGTTCTCCGCCGTCACCTCCTCGAGGAAACGATCTGGAGCAATGACCGTCACGTTGCCGGCGAGCACATCGGCCTCGTCGATGACGCCTCGGACGCCGCCATAGTGATCCACGTGGCTATGTGAGTAGATGACGGCCGTGACCGGCTTGCGTCCGCGATGCGCCCAGTAAAGCTCGAGACTGGCGCGAGCGGTTTCGGTCGAGACCAGGGGGTCGATGACGATCAGCCCGCGCTGGCCTTCGATGATGGTCATGTTGGAGATGTCGAAGCCGCGCACCTGATAGATGCGGTCCGTGACTTGGAACAGGCCGTTGTGCATGTTGAGGCGGGCCTGACGCCACAGGCTCGGGTTGACGGTGTCCGGCGCATGCGGCTGCGCGAGGAAGGCATACTCGCGCAGGCTCCACACGACGCGGCCGCGGTCGTTGCGAATTTCAACCTCCGGCAGCGTCGCAATGTGACCCCGCGCGGCATCCGCAAAGTCCTGCGTATCGCCAAAGGGCAGCGCGTCGAGCAGCGACGCATTGTGTCGGCACGTCGTGGCTGTCGCATCTTTGGGCGCGTGTGATGTGTCGTCGGACATTGTCCCTCCTCACGTATTCCTTGGCCGCACCTCGCCCGTCGGCGTCGTGTCGAGCGCTAAACGAGACCTTGCACGTCGCTGTCGATCGAGATGGCCTGCCCGGAAAGCGTGGCCGCGCGCGGACTGGCGAGATAAACCATCATGTCCGCGAGCTGATCCGGCGGGACCAGTTTCTTGATCGAAGCATTGGCGAGCGTCGCGTCCTGGATCGCTTGCATGGACGTGCCCGCGACCTGGGCCTTCGCCTCGAACACACGGCGGATACGGTCGCCGTCGACGGGGCCGGGAAGGATTGCATTCGCGCGTATTCCGAATGCTCCAAGCTCCATGGCAAGCGTCTTCGTGAAGCCGATCACGCCCCATTTGGCGGCCGCATAGGGCGCCCGGTTCGGAAAGCCGAATTTTCCGGCCGCCGACGACAGATTGATGATCGAGGCATTCTGCGATCGCTTCAGGTGCTCGACGGCGAGGCGCGTGCAGTTGAACTGGCTGGTGAGCGTCACGTCGAGGCAGCGATCCCAGTCCTCGGGATTGATCTCGTGGACGGGACCTGTCGGCCCGGCAATGCCCGCGTTGTTGACCAGACAATCGATGCCGCCGAGAGCACTCAGCGCCTCTTCGAAGAGCTTTGCCACTTGCGTTCGGTCGGCGACGTCGCAGACGCTCTGCGTCACCGACGGGTGGGCCTTCTTCAGCGCCGCCATCGCCTCCCAGTCGATGTCGCAGGTGTGGACTTTGGCACCCTCACGCAGGAATGCCGCAACGGCCCTGAGCCCGATGCCGCTGGCGCCGGCCGTGACGAGCACACGCAAACCCTTGATGCCGAGGTCCATTGGTTCGTCTCCGAGACGTTTTCCGACGATCAGGCCAACCTAGCATCTTGGCTCGCGCGTGCTAGTCTCGCCCTCCGCCCAGCCGGGCATCACCTGACGACCTCGAACGGGAGAGAATGAATGCCGACAGTCGGCCTCGTCGGAGTTGGCCTGATAGGCCGCGCGTGGGCAAACGTCTTCAGCCGCGCCGGCTGGAACGTCAAATGCTGGGATGCCAATGACGAGGCCACAGCCAATGCGCCGAAACTCGTCGCGCAAGGCCTCGCAGACCTGGCCCGTCATGGTCTGGTCGACGATCCCGCGGGGGCAGCCAAGCGCGTGACGCCCGTCGCGACGCTCGCCGAAGCCGTCACTGGCGTCGATCTCGTACAGGAATCCGGCCCGGAGACGATCGACGCCAAGATCGGGATCTGGAAGGACCTCGACGCCTCCGCGCCACCGGAGACGATCTTGGCGTCGTCCTCGTCGGCCATCGTCGCATCGCGTTTCACCGAAGGCCTGACGGGCCGCAACCGCTGCCTCATCGCGCATCCGGTGAACCCGCCGCACGTCGTGCCGGTGGTCGAGCTCTGTCCCGCGCCCTGGACCGATCCAGCCATAGTGGAGCGCGCCCGCGCCATTTACGCGAGTGTCGGGCAGGTGCCGATGCAGCTCAAGAAGGAGATCGACGGCTTCATCCTGAACCGGATGCAGGCTGTGCTGTTGGCCGAAGCCTTTCGTCTCGTCGCCGAGGGTTACTGCTCGGCGCAGGATCTCGACAAGACGATAGCGCATGGGCTTGGCCTGCGCTGGAGCTTCATGGGACCGTTCGAGACGATCGAGATGAACGCGCCGGGCGGGATTCCGGACTACTGCGCGCGTTTCGGCAGTGCCTGGGCCGAACTTGCGGCGCGCCCCTATGAGCCGGACGTGCTCGGCCCGGAGAACGTCGCCCGCGTGATGCAAAGCTGGGGTGGCACGCCGACCGCGGAAGACATCGCCCGCAAGAGCCGCTGGCGCGACGAGCGTCTGGCGGCACTGGCCGCACACAAGAAGTCGCAGAAATCATATCGAAGCTGAAGGAGCCGACGGATGGCCAAATCGTCGAAGAAGCGCAAAGTCATGATCACCTGTGCGGTGACGGGGTCGATCCACACGCCCTCGATGTCGCCACACCTGCCAATTACGCCGGAGCAGATCGCCGATGCCGCCGTCGGCGCGGCGGAGGCCGGTGCAGCCCTCGTGCACGTGCACGCGCGGAATCCGGAGAACGGGCTGCCTGACCAGTCGCCGGAAGCCTTCGGCAAGTTCCTGAAGGTCATCAAGCAGCGGTCGAGCTGCGTGATCAACATCACCACCGGCGGCGCGCCGACCATGTCGATCGAGGAGCGCCTGAAGCCCTGCGCCGTGTTCAAACCGGAGGTCGCCTCCCTCAACATGGGGTCGATGAACTTCGGCCTCTATCCAATGCTCGAGCGCCAGAAGGAGTTCAAATACGACTGGGAAAAGCCCTATCTCGAGGGCTCTCGCGACCGGATCTTCAAGAACACCTTCACCGACATCGAGCACATCCTGACCACCTGCGCCGAGAACGGCACGCGCTTCGAGATCGAGTGCTACGACATCGGCCATCTCTATACGCTGCGCCACTTCGCCGACCGCGGCGTTGTCAAGCCGCCGTTCTTCATCCAGTCGGTGTTCGGCATCCTGGGCGGTATCGGTCCGCACCCGGAGGACGTGGCGCACATGAAGCGCACGGCAGATCGGCTGTTCGGCGATGAGTACCGGTGGAGCGTACTCGGTGCCGGTCGCAATCAGCTACCCGTTGCGATGCAGGCCATCGCATTGGGCGGTAACGTCCGCGTCGGCATGGAAGACAGCCTCTGGTCCGGCCCCGGCAAACTTGCGGCATCGAACGCCGAGCAGGTCAAGCTCGCCCGCCAGATGATCGAGGCGCTGGGTCTCGAGGTCGCGACGGCAGAGGATGCGCGCGAGCTGCTCGAGCTGAAGGGGGCCGATCGCGTCGAGTTCTGAGTTTCGCTCCCTGTCGAGTGGACGTCGGCGCCTGACCTCGCCGGCGTCCTGCGGCGATGGCGTCCGGCGTTCAACCGATCTCGAGCAGCAGTCCGCCGTCCACCGCCGCCCACGATTGCAGTCCGGTCTTTCGAGCGCTTGGTGCTTGCCCTTTTTCGCGCCCGTTGAAATGCTGCCGGCTCCCGCAGGATGGTGGTGCGGCTTGCGTCGCGTCGTCCAATGGAAGGGCTCCCATGACCGATCTTTTTGCCGACGGCTGGCGGACGGCGACGCCGCGCTACCCGGATCCGGCCATCCAGGCGTTCGACCCGCGCTTTGAAAAATACTGGATCAAGCTCTCTGCCGTGGAACGCATCGCAACCGGCTGCCGCTGGGCCGAAGGCCCCGTGTGGTTCGGCGACGGCCGCTTCCTCCTCTGGTCGGACATTCCGAACAATCGCATCATGAAGTGGGAGGAGGAGACCGGTGCCGTCTCCATCTTTCGCAAGCCGTCAAACTGGGCCAACGGCAATACGCGCGATCGTCACGGGCGGCTCGTGAGCTGCGAGCACGGACGGCGCGTCACGCGCACCGAATATGACGGCTCGATCACCGTGCTGCTCGATCGGTACGAGGGCAAGCGCCTCAACTCGCCGAACGACGTGGTCGTGAAATCCGACGGTTCCGTCTGGTTCACCGATCCGCCGTTCGGACTGCTCGGCAACTACGAGGGCGAAAAGGCCGAGGCCGAGTTGCCGATGGGTGTCTATCGGCTCGATCCGGCGAGCGGCAAGGCCGCAATGCTGACGGACGAGGTGCCGGGTCCGAATGGGCTCTGCTTCTCGCCCGACGAAAGGACGCTTTACGTCGTCGAGTCGCGCGCGATGCCCAACCGCATCATTTCTGCCTGGGACGTCGTCGCCGGCGGCACGCGCATCGAAAACCGCCGCGTGCATATCGACGCCGGCCCGGGCACGCCTGACGGCATGCGCTGCGACGTCGACGGCAATTTATGGTGCGGCTGGGGCATGGGCGCGGCCGAGCTTGACGGCGTTCGGATTTTCGCGGCCGACGGAAAGGCGATCGGACACATCCTCCTGCCCGAGCGTTGCGCCAACCTTTGCTTCGGCGGCCTGAAGCGAAATCGTCTTTTCATGGCCGCCTCGACATCGGTCTATGCGCTCTACGTGCAGACCCAGGGTGTCGCGGGTGGTTAGAAACCGTAACGAAGTGTGACCGGCTGCAACGCGCCTCGACCGACCTCAATTGTTGTTGCGGGCGCCATACCCGGTCTAAAGTCCCTCCATTGTTTCTCCGGCCCTTGGCACTGCACGATGCCGATCGTGATCCCGCCCTGGCGCCGGACAAGAAGAAAGGGCTACAGTCCCGAGGCCCGATAAAAAAACGAAGAGCGAGGAAACGCGTGTCCAATATCCCTCAATTTCTAGTGCACAGCCCGAGTGACAACGTCGGCGTGGTCGTCGTCGAGGATCTTAAGGCCGGCACCGACATGCTGGGCGTCGTCACCGAGGACGACAGCACCCTTCGCGTCACCGCCAAGCACGATATACCGATCGGTCACAAAGTTGCCCTCACGGAATTGAAGGAGGGTGACACGGTCATCAAATATGGCCAGGACGTCGGCCGCATGGTGGGCAGCGCCAAGAAGGGCGAGCATGTTCACGTCCACAACCACAAGACCAAGCGGTGGTGAGGCGGAGCGAGATCATGGCAAAGTCAGCAGCGAAAAGCGCTCCGAAATCCAAATCGCCCGCCGATGGCAATCTCGGCTTCTGGGGATGGCGTCGCGAAAACGGACGCGTCGGCGTGCGCAATCACGTCGTCATTCTACCTCTCGACGATTTGTCCAACGCCGCCTGCGAAGCGGTTGCGAACAACATAAAGGGAACGCTCGCCATCCCGCACGCCTACGGCCGGTTGCAGTTCGGCGCCGACCTCGACCTTCACTTCCGCACGCTCATCGGCACCGGCTCGAATCCGAACGTCGCCGCGGTCGTGGTGATCGGCATCGAGGACGGCTGGACCGATCGCGTCGTCAAGGGCATTGCCAAGACCGGCAAACCCGTCGTCGGCTTCGGCATTGAGGGCCATGGCGACATCGCGACAGTCGCCAAGGCGTCCTACAAGGCCAAGGAGTTCCTGCAGTGGGCCTCCGAGTTGCAGCGCGAGGAGTGCGACATCTCGGAGCTGTGGGTCTCGACCAAGTGCGGCGAGTCCGACACCACCACCGGCCTCGGCTCGTGCCCGACCGTCGGCAGCATGTACGACAAGCTGATCCCGAAAGGCGTGACCGGTGTGTTCGGAGAGACGAGCGAGATCACCGGCGGCGAGCACATCGCCCGCGAGCGCGCGATCTCGAAGGAGATCGGCGACAAGTGGTACAAGGTCTGGAAGGCCTACCAGGACGACGTGATCGAGGCCAACAAGGTCGACGATCTGTCGGAAAGCCAGCCGACCAAGGGCAATATTGCCGGCGGTCTCTCCTCGATCGAGGAGAAGGCATTGGGCAATCTCGAAAAGATCGGGCGCAACTGCCGCTACATCGATGTGCTGGGCCCTGCGGAAGAGCCACAGAAAGGCCCGGGTCTCTACTACATGGATACGTCTTCGGCGGCGGCCGAGTGCGTGACGTTGATGGCGGCGGGCGGCTGGGTCGTGCACACCTTCCCGACCGGGCAAGGCAACATTATTGGCAACCCGATCGTGCCCGTCATCAAGATTTCGGCAAACCCCAAGACGGTGCGCACCATGTCCGAGCACATCGACCTCGACGTCACGGGCATCCTGCGTCGCGAGATGACGCTGGACATGGCCGGTGACGCGTTGATCGACATGATCGTCCGCACGTCGAACGGCCGACTGACGGCGGCGGAGGCCCTGGGTCACCGCGAATTCGTTTTGACCAAGCTCTATCGCAGCGCGTGAGGCGTACCTCGTTGCGCGCGAAGGGCCGGAGCCAGCCTACCCATCTTCGGGGGACGAGGGAGTGGGTGGCTGGCTCCGGTTCTCACGCTTCGGGGACTGCCGAGCGCGATACGGTCGGGCGCAATTAGCGATATCGACGCGATCTATTCGAGCCTGCCGCCATGGATGGCTGACAGGCATGCGCTCTCGGGTCCGGGCTCGCCGCTGATGCGCTCGGCCATTTCCCGCCATGTGAAGCCGTGCGAGAACTTGCTCGGCAGGGTCCGCCTGCATGCCGGTCGGCACCAGAAACCAATCGATCCCCGCGCCGGATGCGCAAGTGGGCATCCGAAGGCGCAACGAAAGAGGCGCAACGTGAAAATTACCCGAATCCGCGATGCCGTGGCGCCCATTCCGAGCCAGATGCGCAACGCGGCGATTTCCTTCGACAAGATGTCGATCTCCGTCGTCGCAGTCGAGACGGACGTCGTGCGCGAGGGCAGGCCAGTCGTCGGCTACGGTTTTTGCTCGAACGGCCGCTACGCGCAGTCCGGTATCATCCGGGAGCGCCTTGTCCCCCGCATCCTCGAGGCCGATCCGAAATCCCTCGTCGAAGCCGAGGCAGACAACCTCGATCCGTTCGCCGTGTCCAAGGCAATGCTCTCGAATGAGAAGCCGGGCGGCCACGGTGATCGCGCGGTGGCGGCCGGTGCCATCGACATGGCCGTTTGGGATGCGGTCTCGAAAATCGCCGAGCAGCCGCTGTGGCGTTTGCTTGCGGATCGGTTCAACGGGGGCAAGGCTGACGAGCAGGTCCTTGTCTACTCGGGCGGCGGCTACTACTACCCGGGCAAGGAGAAGCAGGGGTTGCAGGATGAGATGAAGGCTTGCCGCGCGGCGGGCTACCGGCTCCTGAAGATGAAGATTGGCGGCGCACCGCTCGCCGAGGACATGCAGCGGATCGAATGGGCACTGGAGATCGCCGGCTCGGGTGACAATCTCGCCGTCGATGCCAACGGCCGGCTTTCGCTCGGCGATGCGCTCGCCTACGCCAAAGCGATCGAGCCCTACAAGCTTTGCTGGTTCGAGGAGCCGGTCGATCCGCTCGATTATCTCGCCCATCAGGTCATCGCCGAGGCGAGCCCCGTCCCTCTCGCCACGGGCGAGAACCTGTTTTCGCTGCAGGATTTCCGCAATCTCCTGCGCCATGGCGGCCTGCGCCCCCACAAGGATTGGCTGCAGCCCGATCCGTCTCTCGCCTACGGACTGACCGAGAGCCTGCGCATCCTGGACGCTAGCGAAGCCATGGGCTGGGCACGTCGGCGCACCGTCCCGCACGGTGGCCACCAGCTCGGACTGAACATGGCAGCCGGCCTGCAACTCGGCGGGACCGAGAGCTATCCGGGCGTGTTCCAGCCCTACGGTGGCTTCGCCGATGACATTGCGATTGTAGATGGCTACACGCGTCCCCACGACACGCCGGGCATAGGCATGGAACGGCGCGGCAAGATGTTGGCTGCCATCCGCCACTGCCTTGAGCTGTAAGACCGCGCAACGGACGTCGATGCTCACACTGTTCGGCAATCTGGATTCGGGCAACGTGCATAAGGTGCAGATGATCCTGCACGCGCGGAATATTCCGTTCCGCCGCGTCGACGTTCGCCAGGACAGGGGGCAGCCGCGCGATCCGCACTTCCGCGCCCTGAACCCGATGGGCAAGGTTCCAGCCGTCCTTTTCGGTGACGGCGATGTGCTGAGCGATTCAGGCGCGCTGCTGTTTCATTTCGCCGACGACACCGGTCTATGGCCGCCTGTCCGCCGGGAGCAGGCGGACGTGCTGCGCTGGATGTTCTTCGAACAGTACAACCACGAGCCCGCACTGGCCGTGTTGCGCTATCTCAAACGCTTCGCGGCACCTGAAGACGTGGACGCTCGCAGGATCGCAGATCTCGTTGATCGGTCCCGCTTCGCGCTGGGCGTCATGGAGCAGCAGCTCGAGACGAAGGACTGGATCACAGGCAGAGGGCCGACCATCGCCGACATCGCGCTCTACCCGTACACGCATCTTGCCGCGGAAACAGGGCTAGAGTCGTTCAGCGTTAGGCGGAATCGGGGGATTCCCAAATCAGTGGGGTTCTGATTCAAGATGTGTGCTGGAGGTTGGAGGCCAGCACACATGGCAAAGCCCTACTCCGCAGACCTGCGAGCG
>JBFWXN010000069.1:0-28093 GCA_050187415.1 Hyphomicrobiaceae bacterium
ACCCATATCATGCGGCTTTCTGGTCGGTGAAGGTGTGGCCATCGGCGTCTCCGTTGTTCCGAGGCATAGTGGGCCGCCAACCTGCCGGTCCGCAACCGGCAACCGCATTCTTCAAGCGCATCCGGGTCTTGGCGTCGGCGGCCGGGCCCACTAGAACACCAAGTGAAAGTCATTCGCCCGATCGGACCGCCCAGATGACCGAGATGCCGCTTGCCGCCGATTTTCCCCGTCCGACCGAGGACGATTGGCTCCGCCTCGTCGAGAAGGCCCTGAAAGGTGGCGATTTCGACCGGCGCCTGGTGTCGAGGACGGCAGACGGCATCAAGATCAAGCCGCTTTACAGGCGCGAGGACGCGATCCCCGGCCGCGACGCGCTCGAGCCGGGCATGGCGCCCCTGCTGAGAGGCGCGCACCCTCCCGCCGGCGCTGACTGGGACATCCGTCAGATTTGCGCCGAGCCGGACGCGGTGGCCGCCAACGCAGCCATGATCGAGGACCTTGCCGGCGGATCGACGTCAGTTTTACTCCAGATTGCTTCGCCGGGCGCGGTTGGCGTGGGCTACGAGCAGGCCGTCATGCAGCGGGCCCTGGACGGTATCATGCTCGACGTGGCGCCGATCTCACTCGTCGCCGGCGAATACACCCCCGACGCGGCCGGAAGCCTGATGGCGCTCTGGCGCGCAGCCGGTATCGACGATGGCCAGCGGCGCGGAGCTTTCAACTACGATCCCCTCGGCACGCTTGCGACAACCGGCGCGCTCTATCACCCGGCGGCGAAGGCCCTGGCGATTGCGGCCGATCTCGTCACCACGTCGCGGCTGATGCCGGGCGTGACGGCGCTGAGGGCGAATGGGCACGTCTGGCATGTCGGCGGCGCGACAGAGGTCCAGGAACTGGCGCTGGTGCTCGCCTCCTTGGTTGCTTACCTCCGGGCGACAGAGGCAGGCGGCACGCCTCCGGCAGCGGCCCTGCCGAAGATCGCGGTAACGCTCGCCGCCGATGCAGACCAATTCCTGACCATTGCCAAGCTTCGCGCCGCACGCCGGCTGGTCTGGCGCGTTGCGGAGGCTTGCGGCGCGGCGGATGCGGCCGCCCGCGTGGCCTTCACGGCCGAGACTTCCGCGCGCATGCTCAGTCGGCGCGATCCCTGGGTCAACATGCTCCGCACCACGATTGCAGCGGCGGCAGCGGCCATGGGCGGGGCGGATGCGATCACGGTGCTGCCGTTCTCGTGGGCGCTCGGGCGACCGGATGCATTCGCGCGGCGGATCGCGCGCAATACGCATCACGTCCTCATCGAGGAAGCGGGTCTCGGCCGGGTCGCCGATCCGGCTGGCGGGAGCTGGTATGTGGAGCAACTCACCGATGCGCTCGCCGCGGCGGCGTGGGAGACGTTCCAGACCATAGAAGCCGGAGGCGGGCTGCTGGCCGGCCTCGAATCCGGGCGTGTGCAGGACGACCTCGCCAAGTCGCAAAGCGATCGACGGGGCCAGATTGCGACCGGCCGGTTGCCATTGACCGGCACGTCTGCGTTTCCGCGGCTCGACGATGACGGGGTGACGGCGGAGCCGTGGCCGGAAACGCCATCGGCCGACCTCAACGGCGCCAAAGTCCGTGCGCTCGTGCCCGAGCGTGTCGCCGCTCCGTTCGAAGCGCTGCGCGACAAAGCCGATGCCTTCGAAAGGCGAAGCGGAAGCCGTCCACGCGTCTTCCTCGCCTCGCTCGGACCCCTCGCGGCCAACGCGACGAGGTCGACCTGGATCAGGAATTTCCTGGCTGCGGGCGGCATCGAGGGCGTCGGGGGCGAGGGCTACCTGACCTCGGCGGACGCGGGGAAGGGCTTTGCCGATTCGGGCGCGGCCATCGCATGCCTGTGCTCGTCCGACGAAATTTATGGCGATCTCGGCGAGGCAACCGCATCGGTCCTGAAGACTGCCGGCGCAACGCACGTTTATCTGGCGGGGCGCCCCAAGGAGCAGGAGGCCGCGCTCGAGGCCGCGGGGGTCGACACGATGCTCTATGCGGGGATGGACGCGGTTGCCGCGCTGACCGACATGCAGAAGGCTCTGGGCGTCGCTTGAAGCCGGACGAGGACGAGGTCGGAGGCGATGCCGCCCACCGATCCCGGGTATGTGCCGGTCACAGGTAAGTGGCGACGATGTCGACGCTCGAGCGATTGCCAATATCGTCGTAGTGCTCGTCGAGGAAACGCCCCGCTGCCGAGCGGCCCGCCTCGAACAATTTCATGATGAAGGTCCAGTCCGGGCTGAGCTTGCTCCAGGCGCCATGCTTTCGCATCTCATCGTCGTCGCTGATGGCGTGAATGAGCATTCGCTGGTAGCGATTCATATCGAGCCGCTCCTCCTCGACCAGGCGGGAGACGAAAGCGATCGCGCGCATTTCCCGCATCAGAGACGAGTTGAAGGTGATCTCGTTCATCCGATCGAAGATTTCGGGCGCTGTCGTCGGGACGCGCTCCTGAACCAGCGGGTTGATGTGGACGATGATGACGTCGCGTGAGGCACCCTGGTAAATAAGCGGAAAGATCGCCGGATTGCCCATGAATCCGCCGTCCCAGTAGAATTCTCCGTCGACTTCGACAGCCTTGAAGATACTGGGCAGGCAGGCCGACGCCATGACCGCATCGGGTGACAACTCGGCGTTCTGGAACACCTTGATCTTACCCGTCCTGACATTGGTGGCCGACAGGAACAATCGCGTTGCGAAGGGGCACTGCTTGAGGTGGTCAAAGTCCACGATCTCGACAAGGATGTCGCGCAACGGGTTCAAATCGAGCGGGTTCAACTGGTAGGGCGAGAAGGTACTCGTAACCGCCTGAAACGCCAGATAGGCCGGGGTGAGATCGAGCGGCCAGCTCACATTGGCGGCCATCGGCGCCAGCATATCGACGCCCATCGGGCTCCAGGTGCCGCTGGCATCATTGACCTTGCGCCAGAACTCCGCGAGCTTCGCTCGTCCTCCCTCTCGCCCACCCTGCGACACGCCCCATGCCATCACGACCGCGTTCATGGCGCCGGCGCTGGTCGCACTGATCGCATCCGGTGCAAGGCGGTCGTCCTCGAGGAAGCGGTCCAGCACACCCCAGGCGAGCGCGCCGTGCACGCCGCCACCCTGCAGGGCAAGATTGACCGGCTTGCGCGTACCGCGCGCTGCGATCTGCTGCGGCGTGCAGGCCGATTGAAATGCCGGTTGCTGCGTGATCGGTCGCTGCATGGGGCCTCCGCCTCGGGAAGGCGCGGAACTCGCTTGATCGAGGCAGCAAGCCGCGTCGGGATGCAGACGTATATGGGGTGCGTGCGTCGGAACGGCGAGCCGCAACGAAACCCTTCACGCGGAAATGACGGGCCTCCGTCCAGAGACGTCTATGTTGGTCACCGACGCCATCGGGGCAAGCGCGCCGACGGGGGCTCACCCGGCGCGCCTAACGGCGACGGGGCGGCGGACGGCGGCCACCAGCTCCACCCACGCCCGGTGGCGGAGGTGAGCGCGTATCCTTGTGGCGGAAATTGATGCGCCCCTTGGACAGGTCGTAAGGCGTCATTTCTACGGTGACACGATCACCGGCCAAGATGCGGATGCGGTTCTTCTTCATTCGACCCGACGTGTAGGCGATAACCTCGTGCCCGTTCTCGAGCGTCACGCGACAGCGAGCGTCCGGCAGGACTTCCGCGACAACTCCCTCGAACTCGAGCATTTCTTCCTTGGCCATGCAGTCTCCACTTCTGTCGCGGCGACGCGGGTGGCGCATCAAGCACCCCCACATCCAAAGATCGCCTGACAAATTATCGCAGGAAGTGAAACGTCAGTTCACTTCGAACACCGAACCAGGACAACGGGTCACGTCGCTGGACGGTGGCCCTCGAATTGTCAAGCTGTTGGACGAGCGGCGCGCCTGCGCGGCCAATCAGCCAAATGGGTGCCGCACATGCGGGCCCATCGGTAAAACGAGTGCCGCGCGTGCGCGGCACTGCGCCTGCTGGCCGCTGACTTGCCTCCTTGCGGCTGCAAGCCAGAATGCCCCCAAGCACCCGCCGAGGAAAACGCCCCGGCAGGTCTGGCATCAGGTCTTGAGGTTGACCGCGGCGCTCTTGCCGTTGCGGCCCTTCTCGATTTCGTACGTGATGCGCTGGCCCTCGCGCAGGCCAGTCAGACCGGCCCGTTCCACAGCCGAGATGTGAACGAACACGTCGTTACCACCCTCGTCCGGCTGGATAAAGCCATAGCCCTTCTGCGCGTTGAACCATTTCACGATGCCAGTGGCCATTCTAGTGCTCCAAAGAGGTCGTAGGCCCCCAACACTAGCGCCGGAGACCATCAAATCACGCATTGGAGTGGTAACAAGGTCAGCCACGGTCAGCTGTCGTGTAGTGCGCACCAAAGCGAGTTCGACGGGTGGAATATGATGTGCTTTGAAAGCGAACGCAAGACTGTTCGATAGGCAATATGGCCGAGCATCGCCGTCGACTGACGGGGCGACCGGCATTCGTTGGTAGAATTGTGACATCGATGTGCGCCCTATGCTAGGTACTGGATGGTCGCAGGGCAATCAACGAACGGTGAGAAGCCACTGGCTCGCCAACGGCTTCGATGCGCTCGGACGTCCTCGCGCGTTCATTTATGATGCCATCAGATCTTCATGGTACGCCTTTTGAACCAGATACCATCGGTCGACGAGATTCTGCGCAGTGAAATCTCTGCCGCGGCGATCAGCAGCTACGGACGGCAGGCCGTCACCGAAGCCGTTCGCGGGCTGCTCGACGCTTACCGCCGGCAGGTGCGGGAGCAAGGAGGCCCTGCCAAGGTCCGGGCGGAAGCAGCAAGGGAGATTGCGCTCGCCGCTGAAGGTCAACTGGTCCGCGAGGCCAAGCCGCACCTCCGCCGCGTGTTCAACCTGACCGGAACGGTGCTCCATACGAACCTCGGCCGCGCGACGCTGGCCGACGCCGCGATCGAAGCGGCTGTGCAGGCGATGCGCCAGCCGGTGGCGCTCGAGTTCGATGTCGACAGTGGCGGGCGCGGCGAACGTGACGACGCCATCCGCGCGCTCGTGTGCGAGTTGACCGGGGCGGAGGACGCGATCGCGGTCAACAACAACGCGGCGGCGGTGCTGCTGGTGCTCAACACCCTCGGCACGGGACGCTCCACGATCGTTTCGCGCGGCGAGTTGATCGAGATCGGCGGCGCCTTCCGGATGCCGGACATCATGGCTCGTGCGGGGACGAAGCTGGTCGAGGTCGGCACGACGAACCGAACGCATTTTCGCGACTACGAGGGCGCGATCGACGCCGAAACGGCGTTGCTGATGAAAGTCCATACCTCGAACTACCTGATCCAGGGGTTCACGGCCGAAGTGCCGGCCTTGGAACTGGCAGCGCTGGCGCGCCGGGAAGGCCTGCCGCTGGTCGACGACCTCGGCTCCGGCACGCTCGTCGATCTCGGCCGGTGGGGGCTCAGGCGCGAGCGGACAGTAACGGACGCGATCCGCGACGGCGCCGATCTCGTCACGTTCTCGGGCGACAAACTGCTCGGGGGCGTGCAGGCCGGGTTCGTGGTCGGACGTCGGGACCTGGTGCAAAGGTGCGCCAAGAATCCAATGAAGCGCGCGCTGCGCCTCGACAAAGTGCGGCTCGCGGCGCTGGAGGCGACGCTCAAGCTTTATCGCGATCCCGACCGACTGTCCGAACGCCTGCCGACATTGCGGCTGCTGACCCGGCCGGTCACCGAGCTTCAAGCTCTTGCCGAGCGGCTTTCGTCGTCGGTCGAGGCGGCAGTCGGCTCACATGGCTTCAAGGTCGACGTCGTATCGTGCGCGAGCCAGATCGGTTCTGGCGCGCTCCCACTCGAAACGATCGCCAGCGTCGCGCTCCGAATCGCTCCGAGCTCCGGCCGGCGCGCCAGCGGACGCGATATCGAAGGGCTCGCGGCCGCGTTTCGAGCGTTGCCCGTTCCGGTGATCGGCCGGATCGAGAAGGGCGGCCTGCTCCTCGACCTGCGCTGCCTCGACGACGAAGCGGAGTTCATCGCCGGACTTGCGGCACTTTCGCCGTAGACCAACAAACGGCGAGCGACCTTGCACGGGGACGCCGGTCGTCAGCGCCGGCGACGCCGACACCGCCTAGTCCAGCGACAAGCCCGCTGCCTTCACCTCTGCCTCCGAGAAGCCCAAGCGCTCGACCAGTATCTCGCGGTTGTGCTGGCCGAGGCGCGGCCCCGCGTTCGTGATCTCGCCCGGCGTTTCGGACAACTTGCCCACTACGTTCTGCATGCGAACGGGCCCGCCAAGCTCCGCGTCCTCGACCGTCGCAATGTTCTCCCGTGCGATGAATTGCGGGTCAGCGAAGATCTGCGCAATGTCATTGACGGGAGCCACGGGCGCGTCGATCGCGAGAAAACGCGTCATCAGCGTGTCGAAATCGAGCTTGCCGATCGCGTTCTGCAGCTCGACGTCGAGCGCCGGGGCGTTGTCGAGACGCACGCGATTGTCCACAAATCGCGGGTCTTTCACGACGTCCGGGATTTCGAGGGCCTGGCAGATGCGCTCGAATGTCGATTGCGCCGAGCCAGCCATCGACACCCACTTGCCGTCCCGGGTCCGATAGGTGTTGCGGGGCGCCGTGAAGGGCAGCCGGCTGCCCTGCCGGTGCTGCACCATGCCGAGTTGATCGAAGTCGATCGCCTGCGGCCCGAGCAGCGTGAACAGCGTCTCGTAAATGGCGAGATCGACGATCTGTCCTTTGCCCGAGCGGCGCTTCTCATGCAGGGCGGCGGAGGCAAGGAAGGCCGCCATCAAGCCCGTCGTCGAGTCGGCCAAGCCGAAGCCCGGCAGCAAGGGCGGACGATCAGGCTCGCCGTTGATGTGGACGAAGCCCGAGTAGGCCTCCGCCAGCGTGCCGAAGCCCGGACGATTCTTGTAGGGGCCGGTCTGGCCGAAGCCCGTGACCCGGACGATGATCAGGCCGGGATTGACGGCGTGCAGCACGTCGGGCCCGATGCCCCACTTCTCGAGCGTGCCCGTGCGATAATTCTCGACCAGGATGTCGGCGTCCTTCACCAGCCGTTTCACAACCTCGACGCCGAACGGCGTGCGCAGGTCCGCCGTGACCGACTTCTTGCCGCGCCCGAGGATCTTGTAATAGAGCCCGACGCCGTTCTTGTTGCGGCCCCAGTAGCGTACCTCGTCACCGGTTCCGGGCCGCTCGACCTTGACGACATCGGCGCCGAAATCGGCCAGGAACATGGCACTCATGGGTGCCGCCAGGAAATTCGAAATGTCGATGACCTTGACGCCGGCGAACGGCTTCAAGCGTGCATCGTCGGCGGCTGCGTTGTCCTTGGCCAAGGCGTTGCTCCTCGAACGGGCTCGTCGATTGGATCATAAAGATTTGGACGTTCTTTCACGGATGAATTGTCCGGACAAGACACACGTGCTGGAAAGCTGACGCCGGCGCCCGCCTCATGCGCCGATTGCGGCCTCGGCGTCGGTGTAGGCCAGGCCGGTCGCCTCGGCGACGGCGCGATAGGTGACCTTGCCGGCATGGACGTTGAGGCCGGCGCGCAGATGCGGGTCGTCGCGCAGAGCCTGCTTCACACCTTTGTCGGCCAGAGCGAGAATGAATGGGAGCGTCGCGTTGTTGAGCGCGAAAGTCGAGGTGCGCGCGACCGCGCCGGGCATATTGGTCACGCAGTAGTGCACAACGTCGTCCACGACGAAGGTCGGCTCGGCGTGAGTTGTCGGCCGCGATGTTTCCGTACAACCGCCCTGGTCGATGGCGATATCGACGATGACCGAGCCGCGGGGCATCGCCGTTACCATCTCGCGCGTGATCAGCTTCGGAGCGGCGGCACCCGGCACCAGCACGGCACCGATGACCAAGTCGGAGACAGTGACGTGTTCCTCGATGGCGGCCCGCGTGGAGAAGGCCGTATCGACGCTCGCGCCGAACTGCTGGTCGATCGCGGCGAGGCGTCCGATGTCGATATCGATCACCGTCACGCGGGCCTCGAGGCCGATCGCCATGCGGGCCGCGTTGACCCCCGACACGCCACCGCCGAGCACGGTGACACGGGCGGCCGGTACTCCGGAGACGCCGCCCAGCAGCACACCGCGGCCGCCTTGCTCCATCTCGAGGCAGTGCGCGCCCGCCTGCACCGCCATGCGCCCGGCGACCTCGCTCATCGGCGCCAGCAAGGGGAGGCCGCCGCGGACACCGGTGACGGTTTCGTAGGCGACCGCCGTGACGCCGGAGGCGACCAGCGCGCGCGCCTGCTCGGGATCGGGCGCTAGGTGAAGATAGGTGAAGAGCGCCTGCCCCTCGCGCAGTTGCCGACACTCGTCGGGCTGCGGCTCCTTCACTTTGACGATCAGATCGGCTTTCGCGAAGATCTCCTGTGCGCTGCCGGCGATGTGCGCACCCGCGCGCTGATAGTCGCCGTCGGCGATACCTTGCCGGAGCGCTGCGCCCGTCTCGACGAGCACCTGATGACCATGGGCGATCGCCTCGCGGACCGCACCCGGCGTCATGCCGACCCGATACTCGTGGACCTTCAGCTCTTTCGGAACGCCGATCAGCATCGAACGTCTCCTCTGCGGACGCCATAGGCAGAGGATAGTGCAGTCGGGGCGCTATGGGAAAGGCGCGGCGCGGGCAGCGCGCCCCCGATGGCTATTGGCCGCGCTGCGCGTCCGCCTGTTTCGAGAGCCGTGCGACGAGCGGTCCCGAAATGCGTCCCGTCGGGATCAGGCCCGAGTCCATCTCGAACTCGCGAATGGCGCGGATGGTCTGGTCGGAGACCGACCCGTCCGGGCCCGCAGCCAGGTAGCCGAGCTGCCCGAGGGCTGCCTGCACAGATCGAATGACCTGCTCGGCGTGACTGGCCGGCTGAGGCGCACCAGGCTGAAGGCCGATGGCTGCACCCGGCGCCGACGTGCCATGTCTCAGGTGGGCGAGCACCTCCGGCGACGGCTCGGCCGTCAGCGGCAGCCCCTGGTCGTGCTCGTAGGCCATGACGGCCGCCCGCGTGACGAGGCCGGCGACGCCGTCGGTCGAGCCCGGCTCATAGCCTCGGCGCGCAAGCTCGCTCTGGACACCCCTGACCGTCGCCCTCTGAACGTCCTTCGGATCGCCCCCGGGAAGGAGGACTTGCGAGAAGGAGCCGGACGAAGGTGCGAAGCTGCCGACGCGTTTGCCTTCCGGCGGCCGGGATGGCGCCACAACCCGATTGACAGGCGGTTCGGGCGAAATGTGCTTGCCGATGAGGGCCTCGAGCGCTTTCCGGCCGAGTTGATCCGCATCGACGAGACCCGGGATCTGCCAGGGCTCGACCTTGCTTTCCGTGACTCGGACTTCCGCAATGCGTGTCCGCGGCGCCTGTAGGACCCTGAGATTGGTGCCGACCCCCCCGCAGAGGGCGAGAAAGGCGACGAGCGCAAGGCGCGCACTGAACGGTGACAGCGGCACGCGATGCTCCCCCGATGCCTGTCGAGTCGTGAACCGGACGTGCGGGCCCGTCGGAGCCTGACGCCGTCCTGGTGATAGCTTCGTTTTGCTTAACGACTCCTTTACTCGCGCCAAACAATTGGAGCGATTCCAGCAGTTTTCGCGCAACCACGAAGCACGCGAGAATACGCGCAATTTGAACAAATTCCGGCGACAGGAATTGGCACAATGGCGGCATCTTTTTGTTAGTCTCGCCGAGTGGGTCGCAACGGAGCGGCCTCGAGTACCAAGTACAGGGTAGCGGTCATGTTCCTCATTCGATCGGCATTCTGGATTGCGCTGATCATCTGGTTGATCCCAAGCGATCCTGCCAAGCAGGCGCAGATGTACGAGACCGCGTCGAATGCCATTCATCGCGCGGCGACCTTTTGCGACCGCAACGCGTCACTTTGCGAGAGCGCGGGCAATTACTGGGGCATTTTCAAGGACAAAGCGGCTGTTGGTGCACGCATGGTCGGCGACTTGATCAATGAGCGCCTGGCCGGGACCCAGCCGGCCGGGCTCTCCCAGGGCGATCTCCGGCGCAACGGTCCACCGGCGCTGGAAAGAACATTGCCGACCCGCGACACGCTCCGTCCCGCGGATCGCAACCCCGAATGGCGCTCCAGCGCGCGCGTCCAACTCTGATACGACGAGACGGGCACTTTGCCTGTCGAGTGGGCGTCGGTGCCGACGTGCGTCTGTAGAGACGCCTTGCATTTGCCGCCATTTTCAGCGAAACGCGTGTCGGATTGCGCGCAGCGACCTTCCGTCATGGCGCGCTTCGCGATAATCGGACTCCGGTCCTGCACTTGCGGGGCTTGCGGCCCGGCCGCTAAGGTGACGGCTTGGTCCTGACTGGGGAATTGCCGGCAACGCGGGAACATGCGCCGAGACAGACGGTCGAATTCTCAATTCGACGTCGGATTCTCGGCTCGGACACGAGCGGTATGACGAAGTTCGAGGTAGCAACGGACGACATGGCGAAGGTGGCGGCAGCCCTCGACGGGCTCGCGCCCGGCAGCCGCATCGTGGCCGCCATGTCCGGCGGCGTCGACAGTTCGGTTGCAGCCTCTCTGTTGAAGATGCTTGGTTATGATGTCGTCGGCATCACGCTGCAGCTCTACGATCACGGCTCCGCAACGGGACGAAAGGGGGCCTGTTGCGCAGGGCAGGATATTCGTGATGCGCGCAGAGTCGCCGACGAGATAGGCATTCCACACTACGTGCTCGACTACGAATCGCGATTTCGTGAGACCGTGATCGACGCATTTGCCGACAGCTATCTGCGAGGCGAGACACCGATCCCCTGCGTCGCCTGCAACCAGCAGATCAAATTCGGGGATCTTGCCGCAGCGGCGCGCGAACTGGGCGCCCGTGCCCTCGTCACCGGCCATTACGTGGGGTGGCGGCGCGAGCCGGCAGGCCCTGCCCTCTATCGCGCTGCCGACACCGATCGCGACCAAAGCTATTTTCTGTTCTCGACACCCGCGGCCGACCTGGATTTCGTGCGTTTCCCTCTCGGCGGATTGCCGAAGCCCTCGGTCAGGCGCCTTGCAGAGGCGGCAAACCTTGCCGTGGCCGAGAAGGCGGACAGCCAGGACATCTGCTTCGTTCCGGGTGGTCGCTACGCGGATGTCATCGAGCGCCTGCGTCCCGGAGCGGCCGAGCCCGGTGACATCGTCCACGTCGACGGTCGCGTGCTCGGGCGGCACCCCGGCGTTCTGAACTTCACGATCGGGCAAAGACGCGGCCTCGGCGTCGCCGCGTCAGACCCGCTCTACGTGGTGGCGATCGAAGCGGACGAGCGCCGCGTCATCGTCGGACCTCGAACGATGCTACTGACACGGCGGGTGGAGCTCGGCGACCTCAATTGGCTCGGAGCGGGCGACATCAGCACCTTCATCGCCGGCGGCGGACACCTCTTCGCACGCGTCCGCTCGACGGGGCTGCCGCGCCCGGCCCGCCTCCTCGACGAGGACGGACGATACGCGATTTCGCTTGACGAAGGCGAGCATGGCGTTGCGCGAGGGCAGGCGTGTGTGCTTTATGCCGACGGTTCGCCTGGGGCACGTTTGCTCGGTGGAGGCTGGATCGTCCGCGCAGAAAGCCTTGGTGCCGCCGCGCGAAGGAGTGCGCACTCAGTGGGTGCGTATGTGTTCAGTTAAGTGGAACAAGGCCCTAGCGCCTCAAGTTGACATGGGGCTGGTGCATTGGCTGCGGCCTGGTGAGTGGGACGACGGAGGATCTATGAACTTGTCGACGCGTCAGGGCAGCCCAAGACTGCCGCGCCCATTTGGTAAAGGGGCGCTCGCGCGCCGTCGCAGCGGTCGTCTCGACGAGGCGAATGTGCTCGACGCATATCGTCGCTGGGCACCCGTCTACGACAACACCTTCGGCAGAGTGACCACGGAGGGCCGACGGCAGGCCGTCGAGATGATCAACACCCGTTCAGGTCGGGTGCTCGAGCTTGGGGTGGGCACAGGCCTGTCTCTCTCGAACTATGCCCGGCACCTCGACATCGTCGGCATCGATATTTCGCCCGACATGCTGGAGCGCGCCCGCCAGAAAGTCGCGACCGAGGGTCTCGATAACGTCAGCGGCCTTTATGAAATGGATGCTGGCTCGCTCGATTTTCCCGACGGCACGTTCGATACCGTGGTTGCCATGTACGTGATGACGGTGGTGCCCGACCCGGTGGCCGTGATGCGCGAGATCACTCGCGTTTGCAAGCCGGGCGGCGAGGTGCTGCTGCTCAATCATTTCAGCGAAGAGTCCGGCGTCCGCGGCTGGGTGGAGCGGCGTATGGCACCGTTCGCGAGCCGCCTCGGCTGGCATCCGGTGTTCGATGTCGATCGCGTGATGATCTGCGACGATCTCAAGTTGACGGGTCGATTCACATTGAAGCCGCTCGGTCTCTTCACCCTGCTCCGCTTCCAGAAAGCTGCCGAGGCTGCGGCAGCGGCCTGATACGGCTGCGTCCATCCCCTCGCGGCGACGCCTGGCAGCATGCGATGTCTCCCGGGGTTCGGTCCCGGGAGTGTTCTGGGCGAGTAGATCAGATCATGTGCCGATGGCGGCCGCCGCCGGACGTCTACGCGCTCGTTCTGAGCGGCCGGAAGAAGGCTCGGATTTCGTCCGCGAGCACCTCGGGCTGCTCCAGTGCCGCAAAGTGGCCTCCCTTCTGGAGCGTCGTCCAGCGCTGAATGTTGGCATACGTGCGCTCGGCCAGCGAACGTGGGGGCGACAGGATCTCTTTCGGGAACTCCGCATAGCCAGTCGGCACAGTGATGCGGCCGTCCGGCGGAATGGGCCACGGCGTGTGCATCCGGTCGTAGTACGGCCAAAATGAGGAGCCGATGGCGCCCGTCGTCCAATAGAGCATGACGTTGGCCAGCATCAGATCGCGGTCGACCGCGGATTCGATGGTTCCGTCGTTGTCAGTCCAGCGCTGAAACTTCTCGGCGATCCAAGCCGCCAGCCCGACGGGCGAATCCGTCAATCCGAACGACAGCGTGGTCGGACGCGTCCCCTGAATCCATTGGTAGCCGGTCTCCTCCTTGAGCCAGTGCGCAAGTTGGCCGAGGAAGCGCTTTTCCTCGGGCGTCGGATTGGCAAGCGAAGCGTCGCGCCGGACCGCAAGCAGATTGACGTGGATGCCGTGCAGGCGCTCGGGGAAC
The DNA here is from genome assembly GCA_050187415.1 of Hyphomicrobiaceae bacterium. GTDB lineage: Bacteria > Pseudomonadota > Alphaproteobacteria > Rhizobiales > Hyphomicrobiaceae. The sequence goes on from JBFWXN010000069.1 coordinate 13,178, forward strand.
TGGTAGCCGAGCCGCGACGTCACGAAGGCACCCCAGTCACCGCCTTGCGCGCCGAACCGTTCGTAACCGAGAACATCGGTCATGAGGGCGGCGAACGTCTCGGCGATTTCGATCACGCCGAAGCGCGGCTGGCCAGGCGCAAACGACAGCGTGTAGCCGGGCAGCGAAGGTGCGACGACGGTGAAACTGTCTGCCGGATCGGCACCGAAGCGCCCCGGATCGGTCAGCATCGGCAAGAGACGCGCAAACTCCACCACCGAGCCGGGCCAACCGTGCGAAAGCAGCAGCGGCATCGGGGCCGGCCCCCTACCCGGCTCGTGGATGAAATGCAGATCGATGTCCGCGAGCGCCACCTTGAAGTTCTTGAAGCCGTTGAGACGGGCCTCCTGCGCGCGCCAATCGAAGCGATCGCGCCAGTAGGCGACAAGGTCTCGCATGTAGGCGACGCTGGTACCGGTCGCCCAAGGCTCGACAGGAGGTGTCTCGGGCCAACGCACCCGCGCGAGGCGGTCGTGGAGATCCTCGATGGTGGATTCGGGAACGTGCAACCGAAACGGTTGCGGCGCGGGCTTGCTCATGGAGATGCTCCTGCGGCGAAAGCCTATTCAGGTACTGCACAGGGCATGCGGTCAACCGAGGAGCGCGATCGCCACCGACGGCGTGCGAGCCTCGAGACGCCACAGGGAGGCATCCAGATCTTTCCGACATCGAATCTTGACGGGACATCGGACTGAGGGAATACAGCCTGCCGTGAACGATGCGGACCCGCGCCAGTGCGGATCCCCCGATCGCCAGCGGCGAACTCGAGGACGGAACACGCGTGCAGCCCCGACTGACGGCCATCGCAGGTGCTGTTCGCCGTCCATTTTTTCGCGCGGTCGCCGGTCTCGGGGCAACGCAGCTCATCGGCTGGGGTACGTCGTTTTCGGCCATACCGATCTTTGGAACGCCGATCGCGGCGGATCTCAACCTGGCGCGAGAATGGGTATTCGGCGGTATTACCGTCATGCTGCTGGTTTCGGCCCTGGTGGCACCACGCGCCGGCAAGCTCGTCGACCGGGTTGGGGCACGTCCTCTCATGGTCGTCGGCTCGCTCGCCGCGGCGACCGCCATGCTCTGGCAGAGCCTGGCCTGGAACCTGCCGAGCTACCTGTTCGGCTGGGTCTTGATCGGAATTGCGACACCCATGATGCTCGGCAACGCCGCCATGCCGGGACTGGTGCAGGTGGTGGGTCCGAATGCGCGATCCGCGATCACAAGCCTGATGCTGATCTCGGGGCTGACGTCGACGATCTTCCTGCCGCTCAATGCCTTGCTGCTCGCCACAATCGGCTGGCGCAGCGCCTACATCGTGTTCGCACTGACGCATCTCCTGATTTGTGCGCCGCTACATTGGCTGGCGCTGAAGCCCGATGCCACAACAGCCTCGCCGCCTCCTCCGTTGCCGGCGACGCCCGCCCAGCCGTCGGCTCGCAGCAGATCGTTTCCGCCGGAGGGACTGTTGCCCGAGGAGCAGCGTCGCAAGGCGTTCGTCCTGCTTTCGGCATGGATGTGCGCTGAAGGGCTGATCACCTGGGGCCTCTATCTCCAGATCATCGATATCCTGACGGGGCTCGGGTTGACCAGCGGGCAGGCGATCGCCGTCTGGGCCATCGTGGGCCCTTGTCAAGCTATGGCGCGCTTCGTCGAACTGATGAGCGGCGGCCGCCATTCGATCCTCACGACAAGCCTCGGGGCGGCGTTGGGGGTCAGCTTTTCGTTTCTCGCGCTTCTGCCGTTCGGCGTCTCGGTGCCGACGGCGACCGTGTTTTGCATCTGCGTCGGGCTTGGCCATGGACTGTTTGCGATCGCGCGCAATACACTGCCGCTGGCGCTGTTCGGCTCGAAGGAGTTCGGAAGCTACATCGGCCGGCTGACGGTGCCGCAGAACATCTGCAACGCCATCGCCCCGGTGCTGTTCGCCGCGATCCTGTCGCGCTTTTCGGCAGTCGGCACGCTCTGGATCTCGGCCATTGCATCCTGGATAGGGCTGGTCTCGGTGATATTCCTGGTGCGGTTCTGCCGGGCAGCGATGAAGGAACGTGGGATTCATCTGTGACGCAACCTGCAAAAAGAAGCTCGCCGTCGGGCTTGTTGATCGCCGATCTCGTCAAACCGGGCGACACGCTGATGTGGGGTATGGGGCAGTGCGAGCCGGTTGCACTGCTCGGGCGTCTCAATGGCGAGATCGACGACCTGCCGTCACCGTGCGGGGCCGTCCTCGGCCTGACGCTGACGGAAACCCTCGACGCAAAGCGTTTCTCGGAGAAGGTCGCTGTCCGGGCCTTCGGAGGAGCGGGAACCAATCGACGCTTTCAGGACCTCGGCAATCTCGATGCGCTGCCGATGAATTATTCGGCGGTCCCAGGCGCGATACGATCGGGCACCCTGCGCATCGACGTCGCACTCACGACGCTGGCTCCGGATGGGAACGTTTACAACCTTGGCCCGATCGCCGACTACATCGCCGACGCGGTGGCGACGGCACGGGTCGTCGTCGCCGAGATCAATGACGCGCTGCCGGTGACATATGGCGACACGGCGGTGGAACCTGGCCGGATTACCCGGTCGATCGAGGTGTCGCACCCTCCGATCGAGATGCGGGTGCCGCCGCCGGGCGATGTCGAGCGCGAGATCGGCCGGCTGATTGCACGCCTGGTGCCGGACGGGGCGACGCTCGAGGTTGGCTTGGGCGTGATCCCCGACGCGGCGCTGGCGGCGCTTGCGGACAAGCGTAATCTCGGCATCCACTCGGGCACGATCGGCGACGGCGTCGTCTCGCTGGTCGAGGCTGGGGCGGCGACAAACGCGCTCAAGCCGATCGATACCGGACTATCTGTATCGGCGGGGGTGCTCGGCACCATGCGCGCCTACCGCTGGGCGCACCGCAACGAGCATTTGCGCATCCGCACGCCGGCCTATACGCACAACGCCGCTATTCTTGCGTCGCTCCCGAATTTCATCGGCATCAATACGGCGCTCGAGGTGGACCTCACCGGCCAGATGAATGCCGAGACTGCGGGCGGGCGCTCGATAGGCATGATCGGGGGACACGCCGATTTCATGCGTGGCTGCCAGCTCTCCAGCGGAGGTATCGGCATCGTGGCGCTGCCGTCCACCGCCAAGGGCGGGCGCATCTCGCGGATCGTCGAGCGCCTTGGCGACGGCATCGTCACCACCGGCCGCTCGGACGCCGACGTCGTCGTTACCGAACATGGCATCGCCGAGCTCAAGGGTCGCTCGGTGCGCGAACGCGCGCGAGCGCTGATCGCGATTGCCCATCCGGACTTCCGGCGCGACCTTGAAGCTGCGGCGGAGACGTTGATTTGAGATCGGTCTCGCGAACCAGGCCGGGATGCGAAGATTGCCTCCCGCAGCTGGTGCGATCGACGCCCGTTCTGCAACATAGCCATGCGTCGGTGCCGACGCGTCCCGAGAAGGAAAACGCATGCCCCTACGCATCCCGGAGACCGTCGCAATCGTCGATGTGGCGGCGCGAGACGGCATCCAGAGCTTTCCGCGCCCCGTCGAGACCGACACCAAGGTCGCCCTCATCGATCGCCTGAGCGAGACGGGATTACCCGTGATCGAAGTGACCGGCTTCGCGCACCCGCGGGTCATTCCGAACCTGAAGGACGCCGAGGAGGTTTGCGCGCGCATCAAGCGAAAGCCGGGCGTCGTCTATCGCGGGCTCGTGCCGAATGTGCGCGGCGCCGAGCGGGGCATCAAGACGGAGCTCGACGAGTTGCTGGGCCTCATCACGGTCTCAGAGGCTTATAATAGGAAAAATCAGAACATGACGCTCGCGGAGGGCGTCGCCGAGGCGATCAAGACGTTCCGGGTTGTGGAGGCCTCGGGCAAGCACTGGGTGATGGCGCTCGGAATGTCGATGTGGTGCCCCTACGAGGGCCCGATTCCGCAGGAACGCGTGCTCCGGATACTTGGCGAGTTTCGCAATGCGGGCATGCGCCGGTTCTACTTCGCCGGCAGCCTCGGCATGGAGGATCCACGGCACGTCTCGGAGCTGTTCGGACGTGCGCTCGATGCGCATGGCGACATCGAGATCGGCTTTCACGTCCACAACATGGCGGGGGTCGGTCTCGCCAACATTCTGGCCGCGCTCGACGCGGGGGCAGCGTTCGTGGAAGGCGCAATCTGCGGCATCGGCGGCGGCATCGCGATGCCGCACACGATCGCCTCCGTCGGCAACCTCGCCACCGAGGACATCGTCCATATGCTGAACGAGATGGGCGTGACGACGGGCGTCGAGACCGCAGAGATCGTGGCGGCGGCACGCGATTGCGCCAAGCTCCTCGGCATCGAGCCGGGCAGCCACACGGCTCATGTGGGCACGCGCGCGGATGTGATGGAAGGGGCAAAAAAGGCCCCCCGCGAGCACCCCGCCTGAGGCGCTTCGCGGGGGGAAGCAACCGTGATTCGGCACGGCGCCGCTCGGGGCCGTGCCGACCGTACGTGCGACGATGCCCCGCCCCGTGAGCGAGAAGGACGTCAGCGGTCCTTGAAGTTCGGCTTCCGCTTCTCGACGAAGGCGGTCATGCCTTCCTTCTGGTCCTCGGTCGCAAACATCGGATGGAAGGTGCGGCGCTCGTAGAGCAGGCCCTCGGCCAGCGTCGTCTCGAAGGCGCGGTTCACGCTCTCTTTGGTCATCATCAGGATCGGCTGCGACATGGCAGCGATAGCCTCGGCCGACTTCATGGCCTCCTCGAGCAGCTTGTCGGCCGGCACGACGCGGCTGACGAGCCCGCAGCGCTCGGCCTCAGCGGCGTCCATCATGCGGCCCGAGAGGCACATATCCATGGCTTTCGCCTTGCCGATGAACCGGGCGAGACGCTGCGTGCCGCCCGCCCCTGGCATGACGCCGAGCTTGATCTCGGGCTGGCCGAACTTGGCAGTGTCGGCGGCGATGATGAAGTCACACATCATGGCGAGCTCGCAGCCGCCACCCAGCGCAAATCCGGCCACCGCGGCGATAACGGGCTTGCGCGTATGGGAAACGCGATGCCACGAGCCGATGAAATCCTCCATGTAGGCCTGCATGAAGGTTTTCGATTGCATCTCCTTGATATCGGCGCCCGCGGCAAAGGCCTTCTCCGAACCCGTGATCACGAGGCAATTGATGCGGGCGTCGGCTTCGAGGGCATCGAGTGCGGTACCAAGTTCCTTGATGAGCTGCGCATTGAGCGCGTTCAACGCCTGCGGCCGGTTCAGCCGGATGAGGCCGACCCGGCCTTTGGTCTCGACGACGATGCACTCGTAGGTGGACATGGGGTTCTCCTCGTTAGACTAGGGCCGCTGGACTTCGGGCCATCCCGGGCTCTTCGGTGTTGCTTTAGCGCGAGTTCGCCGGCCCTGGCTACGCTTGGCGATTGCGCCGGGCTGCCGCCGGCAGTCTTTGGGCGAGACGCGGGGCGCCGTCCACAACGGGTGATCGTTGTCACAAAAGTGTCGCAAAATGCCAACGACAAGCCTATCCAGAGGCGTGCGCAATCTGTGAGACGGCCTCTCGACAAGCAGCTTGCGCAGGGGTCCTCCCTCCTGCCGGTAACGATGTGCCTCACGACCAGCTTGCTGCTCACCAAGATCACCCGACTGCCGCCGAGGCGGATCGAGCCTCGCTCTATGCGGCGCTCACGCTGGCCCTGACGCTGCCGGGCGATACGCTGCTCTATCTGCTGCTGCCGCTCTATGCCGCGACGTTCGGCGTCAGCCTGCCAGAGGCGGGGCTACTGCTGGCGGCAAACCGGCTGGTCAGGATCGTCGGGTATGGCTGGGTCAGCCGCTTCTATGCGACACGCGGTGCCCGGTCGGCCTGCATCGTTGCAGCCTTCGGCGCAATCCTGGCGACGTTCAGCTACGCGACACTGTCCGGCCTTTGGCTGCTGATCGTGGCGCGGCTGGTGTGGGGACTGTCGTTCGCCGCCATGAACATTGCCAATCAGGCGCTGCCGACGTCTGTGATCGAGGGCTCTGCCCAGCGCAACGGCCGTGCCAGGGCCATCATCGCCATGGGGCCCACGATCGGTCTCGTGGGAGGCGCGTTTCTCGCCCAGGCCTACGGGCCACGCTGCGTTTTCTTCGTGCTGCTCGCGGTTGCCGTGGTGGCGCCGCTGGTCGCGTTGCGCATTCCGGCGCGCCGGGAAACAGCGATGAAGGGCGGGCCGCGCTTCGAGCGTCCAGGGCCGCTCAGTCTCTGGTCGTTCGCGGTCGGTTTCACTATGGATGGCCTGCTGATCTTCGGTCTCGGACTGCTCGCCGCAGCAAATTACCCGAAAGGGGCGGTGGTCGCGGCCGGTCTGGCGATGGCGCTCCGCTACGCGGTCGAGATCGGGTTCTCGCCGCTGGGCGGATACCTTGCCAACGCCTTCGGCGCGAGGCGCGTGCTGGTTCTGACGTCGCTCGGGGCGGCCGCCGGTCTGGCGCTGCTTTCGACGGACGGATGGATGCTCTGGATCGCCGCAGTCACGGCCATAGTCTTGCGCGCCGTCGGACAGCCGCTGGGCGCGCCGGTGGTGGCCGAGGCGTATCCGGGACCTGAACGCGTACCGGCCCTCGCGCGTCAGGCGACCTGGCGAGATATCGGGGCCGGAACGGGCCCGCTCGCGGCCGGACTTCTGTTCCAGTACGCCTCGCCGATCGTCATCTACGGCGGCGGCGCGCTGCTGCTGGCCGTGACCAGCCTGATGCTGCTCGGCATCGGACCGAACCCGGCGAACCCCGAGGTCGGGCTCGACCGACAGGGGAAGGGTTAGGGAGATGCCGGGGGAGGTCATCCTGGTGGTGCTGGCCGCCGCCCTGCTGCACGCCACCTGGAATGCGATGGCAAAGGGCCGTCAAGGCAGCGATCCGCTGATCGCCGCGACGGTCATCAGCACGGGCGCGGCGGTGGTATCCGTCGTGATGCTGGCGACAATCGGCTTACCGTCGGCGGCGAGCTTGCCCTACGTGGTCGCGTCGGGACTGATTCACGTCGGCTATTTCCTGCTGCTCGGCCTCTCGTACAGGCTCGCCGACTACTCGGCCGTCTATCCGCTGATGCGCGGAGCGGCACCTCTCCTGACAACGGCAGCAAGCTTCATATTCGTCGGCGAGACGATCGGTGCGGGGCCGCTGGTCGGCATCGTTCTGCTCAGCGCCGGCGTGTTGGGCCTCGGCCTGCATTCAATCCTGCGCGGCGGCCTCGGCAAGGCCGGGCTCGCGGTCGCGGCGGCGAACATCGCAGTGATCGTGGTCTACACGCTGATCGACGGCATAGGTGCGCGGCTCTCGGGCAATCCCGGTGGCTACGTGGGACTGATGATGCTGATCTCAGGCCTGCTGTTCGTCGCGCTGATGGCATACTGGCGGCCGGGAGAGGTTCGCGACGGCCTCGCCCGGCAATGGCACATGGGCCTGATCGGGGGAACACTGGTGATGGCATCCTACGGCGCTGCGCTCTGGGCGATGACGAAGGCTCCGATCGGCGCCGTCGCGGCGCTGCGGGAGACGTCGGTGCTGTTCGGGGCGGCGATCGCAACGCTGGTCATGGGCGAACGCTTCAGCTTCGCGCGCGTGCTCGCGACGGGGGCCATCTTCGGCGGCCTCGCGTGCCTCCGACTGACGTGACCACGCTTGCGGCGGCCGGCTCGCCGCAAGCCGCCGCCGCGAGCCACGCTAGCCCCCCTCAGCGCTGGCAGCGACCACAATAGAACGTCGAGCGGCCACCTTGGGTCATGCGCGTCACGGTGCCGGCACAGCCGGGCGTGCGGCAGGATTGGTCTTCACGGCCGTAAACCGAGAAGGCGTGCTGAAAGTACCCGAGCGAGCCGTCGGTGTGGCGATAGTCGCGCAAGGTCGAGCCGCCCGCAGCGATCGCCGCCTCGAGCACCTCGCGGATCGAGACGACCAGGCGTTCGCACCGCTGGGTCGGCTTGCCGCTGGCCCGTGCCAGCACGCTGGCGGGGCGACCCGGGTTCAAGCCGGAGCGATAGAGGGCCTCGCAGACATAGATGTTGCCGAGGCCGGCAATGATGCGCTGGTCCATGAGAAAGGCCTTGAGGTCGGCGGTGCGGCCGCTCGCCTTTCGGGCGAGGAAGGCCGGCGTCAGCTCAGGCCCGAGCGGCTCGACCCCCAGGGACTTGAAGTGGGGGTGCGTAGCCAGCTCCGCCGCGGGAACGAGGCTCATGTATCCGAAGCGGCGGGCGTCATTGTAGGTGACGGTTGCTCCGGCCTCCGTTTCGAAGACGACGTGGTCGTGCGTCGGGTCGCCTCCGGCGTCGTGCGTGAACTCGCCCACTTGTCGCCGGTTCGGGCCTCCGGAAAGGGCGATCGAAAAGCGCCCCGTCATACCTAGGTGAATAGTCAGTATCTCGCCGGAATCCAGATAGCCCAGAATGTATTTGGCCCGCCGGTCGAGCCGCGTGAGCGTTCGCCCTTCAAGCCGCTCGACGAAGCGCTGGGGCAAGGGAAAGCGCAGGTCGGGCCGTCGCTGAACCACGCGCCTCAGCCGAGCCCCCGCCAGGACCGGCTCGAGGCCGCGCCTGACCGTTTCGACCTCAGGAAGCTCGGGCATGTGTCAGATGCCCCGGCCGCCGGCGACGTCGACGATGACGCCCGTGGTGTAGGCGGCACGGTCGGAAAGGAGCCAGAGCACGGCCTCGGCGACATCCTCGGCGGTGCCGGCGCGGCCGAGCGGAACCGAGCCCATCAGCCGCGCAACACGGCCCGGCTCGCCTGCGCTGGCGTGGATCTCGGTCTCGATCAGGCCCGGGCGAACGGCGTTGACGCGAACGCCCTCGCCCGCCAGCTCCTTGGCCATGCCGATGGTCAGCGATTCGATCGCCCCCTTGGTGGCACCATAGTCGGTGCACTCGAAGGCGCCGCCCAGCTTTGCGCCCATGGACGACATATTGACGATCGCTCCGCCCCGGCCGCCAAGACGGGTGGACATGCGGCGCGCGGCCTCCTGGGCGGCGATATAGGCGCCCTTCAGATTGACGGCGATCATGCGGTCGAGCTGAGGCTCGTCGATTTCGACGAAGCGCTTGTGGGGGAACAGGATGCCGGCGTTGTTGAAGAACGCGTCGAGGCGTCCGAATGCCCGATCCACCTCGGCGAACATGGCGCGCACCTGGGTGCTGTCGGCCACATCGGCGCGCACAGCAATGGCGCGACGGCCAGCATCCTCGACGCTGGCGACCACGGCCTCAGCCGCCGCAGCATTGCCGGCGTAGTTCACGGCGACATCGAAACCGCGCTCGGCAGCAAGGCGGGCAGTTGCGGCGCCGATGCCGCGCGAGCCGCCGGTCACAAGCAGCGTTCTGGCCATGACTGTTCCTTTCGAGGCGCTCCGATGAGCCAGATGATATCCTGGGCAGCGTCAGCCCGGCCAAAACCGGATGAGAACGAAGAGTGCCCCGTTGTAGAGCGCATGGCAGGCGATCGGTACCCAGAGACTGCCTGTGCGGCGCAGCAACCACGAGAAATATAGGCCGATCAGGAACACCTCCGCGAGACCCGCGGTCGAGTAGCCGATGTGCAGCACAGTCCAGGTCCCGGACACCAGCACGGCGGCCGGCCAGAACCCAAGCGGGCCGATGAGGGGACCGAAAAGGAAGCCGCGAAAGAGCATTTCCTCCCAAAGGGGTGCGCCGACCGCGATGGCGAGAAAGGCGGCCAGCGGGTCGGCGCCGTGTGTCATCCTCTCGAACTGGGCGAAATCCGCGCGAAAGCCCGATGGGTTGAGGCCGAACGCCAAGGCGTTGACGATGGCGAGGACGGGCAGCAGCAAAAGCACAGCATAAAGATAGCTCCGAGGACCGGGATCGGGACGCTCGAGGCTCAGGACCTCCGTGAACCGCCCCCCGAACAGGCTGGCCGCCGCGACCGTCAGCAAGGCGAGCGCCACCTGGCCCACAATCAAGGCGGACGCGACCGCACCGTCGAACATATCGGAGACCGTATCGGGAGCACTCGGCTTGAATGGGGCTCCGCCGAGCGTTGCCAGCAGCAGGGCGGGAATGAGCTGCCCCAGCACGACGATGACAATGGCGGCCAGAACGGCAAGCGCAGGATGCCAAGGGCTTTGCGGGCGCCACCTCACGGGACCGATGAGGAAGGCACGAAAACTCTGTGTCGACATAAACCTGCTTTCTGCTGGCAACAGCGATCTTTCAATCGCACGCTTCGGAGCCTATATTAGGTGTGCCGGATTCGTCCGGCTATGGTGATAAATGGACGTCGGAATAAGCCTATCGGACCCGGGGGCGGTACCCGGCGCCTCCACCAGGAACCGACAGCGCAGCGGTAAGTCGCATTGCGAAGTCGGTTGCTGATGGGGGCGAAATAGGATCGACGAGGGTGTAAAGGGCGCTCTTTTACCCGGCATGATACCGCCGTTATCGGGTCAATCAGATAGTTGCCAATGACAACTATGCTGAGGCAGCGGTCGCAGCGTAATGCTGTTCCCAACGCCTAAACTTAAGTCCTGACGTGTAGCAACGTCAGGCGGGGTTCGGGGAGCGCCTGGCAACAGAAGCTCCCCACTTCATTCCGGGGCGGGCTGCAGACCTGGGAAGCCGGAACGAGGAGTAGCGGTGAGGCACATGATCGGCTGAACATGACGTCAGGTCAGCATATCGACTACGACGCACTGGCACTGGAAGCGCTGCGTGGCGTCGTGAAGGCGTGTCTCACGCAGGTCGCGCGCACGGGCCTCCTGGGCGACCATCATTTCTACATCGCCTTCAACACGCAGGCGCCGGGCGTCGGCATGTCGAAACGGCTGAAGGAAAAATACCCGGTCGAGATGACGATCGTACTGCAGCACCGCTTTTGGGATCTGGCGGTCGACGAGGACCGATTCGAGGTCAAGCTGACGTTCGACGGAATCCCCGAGCGGCTGGTGGTGCCGTTCGCGGCGGTCAAAGTATTCTACGATCCCAGCGTACCCTACGTCCTGCAGTTCGAGGAGATCGATCCGGCGACCGGCTCGGGTCCCGCGCGCAAGGGCCCGCGGCGGATCGGCCCGCCCAACGGACACATCGGTGGCGCCGAGGGTGAAATCCCGGGCGAGGGTTCCGAGACGACAGTCGAGAAGCCGGAGCGCAGGAAGGGCCGCAAGCCGCGTACCGATCGGGCTGGCGATGTCGCGGCCGATCTCGATAAACCGGGTCTCCTACCGGCATCAGGCGACGACAACCACAGCCCCCCAGCCCAGCCTGTGGCACCGGTTGCTGCGACGCCGGTGCCCACATCGACCGGGAAGCCGACCGTCATCGCCGTCCGCGGCTCGGACGGCGACGAGGAGCCGCAGCAAGCCGCTGACGAGGACGCGGCAGGCGAGGACTCCGGCGGCGCCAAGATCTTCGATCTCTCGAAGTTTCGCGGAAAGAAGTAGCTGCCGCCGGTATTCAGCACCGCAGGGTGGCGAGACCGATCAACGGCACGTGCCCGATTCGATCGAGGCGTCGCAGATGGCGTCACGCACCTGCGCATGCCATGGTCGCGAGGAGGTATGTGAAGCGGGGGCTGAGGCATGGATACATTCAACCTTTTCAAGGGCGAGCGGGCACTGGTCACAGGATCCGCGTCGAACATTGGTCGCGCCATCGCGGAGGCTATCGCGCGCGAGGGTGCGGAGGTGCTGCTGGCCGACATCGATCCGGTCCGCAATCGCGCGGCGGGCGACGCGATCCGCGCGGCCGGTGGCGCTGCGGAGGAGGTGACTGCCGATCTCGCAGAGCGCAACGGCTGGCGCCATCTGATCGACAAGATTGGCGATCGTCAGGTACACATGCTCGTGCACTCGGCCTCGCCGGCACGCCGCGAGACCGACCATCTGACCGAGGTTTCGGAGGAAACCTTCGACGCGATGCTCGCAGTGAACGTGCGCTCCGGCTTTCTGCTGGCGCGTGAGCTCGGCAAGCGCATGCAGGCGAGCAGCATTCGTGGGCGCATGCTGCTCGTGACCTCGCTGCACGCGGATACGCCTCGCAACCTGCCGCACTACTCGGCCTCGAAAGCGGGGCAGACGATGCTCGTCAAGGAGCTGGCCCGAGCGTTCGGCCCCGCCGGCATTCGCGTCAATGGCATCGCTCCGGGCGCCATTCCTGGCGGCGGCTTCAACTCCGGCGCGTTCAGCTTCGACGGCAAGATCCCGCTTGGGCGGCTCGGACGCGCCGACGACCTCGCCGGACCGGCGGTGGCGCTACTCTCGGACCGCTTCTGCGGCTATGTCACAGGGACGACCTTGGTTGTCGACGGTGGCATCGCCACATTCAATTGGATTCCGCCGGCATGACCTGCGGTTGCTCGCCCTCGGGCATCTCGGCCGGCGCGTAGGCGGCAGCTAACGCTTGGCCTGTGCCGGTTCCGTTTCGGCCCAGTCTGCCACCTTGGCAAGGAACGACAGGCACTTCTCCAGTTCGACGATCTCGACGAACTCGTTCGGCTGATGCGCCTGATCGATGCTGCCGGGTCCGATGACCACGGTCGAGCTGCCGGCCGCCTCGAAGTGGCTGGCCTCCGTGCCGTAAGCCACGGCGAAGGTCTCGTTCTGGCCGGCCAGCTTGAGCGCCAGCGACGTTGCCTCCGAGCGGTCGCCCGACGAGAAGGGCGGCAGAATGCCGGCCACCTTCGTCTCGATGTTGCACTCGGGGGATACCGCGCGCATGGCCGGCAGCAATTCGCGCTCGGCATAGGCCTGGAGGTGGGTGGCCACCTCGATCGCGTCGATGCCCGGCAAGGTACGCACGCCCCAACGGAACGTACACTTCGGCGGCAGGATGTTGTGGGCGATACCGCCTTCGATGCCACTGACGGTGATCGAGGCGAACGGCGGGTCGAAGCGCGGATCGGAGCGGGTCGCCTTGAGCCGCGTCTCGATCCGACCGAGTTCGGCGATCAGTTCGCCGGCAATGCGGATCGCGCCAACGCCGAGCTGAGGCTTCGACGAGTGCGCATCCTTACCGGTCACCTCGGTGACGAAGCGTGAGCCACCCTTGTGGGCATTGACGACGGTCATGTTCGTCGGCTCGCCGACGATGACCATGTGTGGCCGCGGCAGAGATTTGCCGAACGTCGCGATCATCGGCTTGACCCCGGTGCAGCCCACCTCCTCGTCATACGAGAAGACGATATGCACCGGCGTCTTGAGCGCGGCCTCGCGCGCCTTGATCTCAGGCGCCATCGCCAGGACGCAGGCAAGGAAACCCTTCATGTCACAAGAACCGCGTCCGTAGAGGCGCCCGTCGCGCTCGACCATCCGGAACGGGTCGGTATCCCACTGCTGACTGGTGACCGGCACCACGTCCATATGCCCCGAGAGGCCGATGCCGCCGCGGTCGCCGTCGCCGATCGTCGCGAAGAGATTGGCGTGAATACCGTCCTCGGCCGGGAGCATCGTCGCCTCGATGCCGTGCTCGGACAAATATCCGGCTACCCATTCGGCCAGCGGCAGATTAGGGTTCTCGCTCACCGTGTCGAACGCGATGAGGCGCGCGAGGATGTCCTTGGTCCGCTGCAGAAGAGCCGTGTTCGGCGTCGCCGGCATTCCGTGCTCCGGGTTCAGTTGATGATGCGCTTCGCGTAGGGACTATCCAGTGAAAAGCTCGGTATGGCCACATCCAGCATGCGCCCGTCGGACCGTTCCATCTGGTAGCTACCCGACATGATGCCGGATGGGGTGGTAAGCGGACAACCCGACGTGTACTCGAAGCTTTGGCCTGGGCCGAGGGTCGGCGTCTTTCCGACGACGCCGGGGCCCCGCACCGTTTCCTGCCGGCCATTGGCGTCGGTGATCAACCATCGCCGCGTCTTGAGTTGCACAGTCTCGCGACCCCGATTGACGATTTCCACAGTGTACGCCCAGAAGTACCGACTTTCATCGGGCGTCGATTCCTCCTCGAGGAAACGAGGCGTGACGCGCACGCGAATGTCGCTGGTAACGGCTTCATACATGGAGGCAAGTCCGGAGCACTGGTGTTCCAATTCCAAAGTTCGCCATCGTGTGCAACAGGCTCGGAACGAACGTCGGAAGCAATCAGGATACCAGCAAGCTGGTGTTTCCAGTGTGGTTATCGGATTTGACGTTCGCTTCCGAAACCAACGGCACATCACGGAGCGCACTTCAGACCTACCACACCAGTAGGATTTCACACTCTAAGCGCCGCAAGCGCGCGGTCAATGTCGCGCATCAGGTCCTCGGGCGCTTCGAGCCCGACCGAAAGCCTCAGCAGCCCTTCGGTGATGCCAAGCTCGGCCCTCAATTCGGGCTTCAGGCGCTGGTGAGTGGTCGTCGCGGGATGAGTGATCAGGCTCTTGGCATCACCGAGATTGTTCGACAGGCGGATGATCGAGAGCGCGTTGAGGAAGCGGAACGCGGCCTCCTTGCCGCCGGCAACATCGAACGACACGAGCGTGGAGCCCGCCTTCATCTGGCGACGCGCCAATTCCGCCTGGAGATGGTCGTGGCGCCCCGGATAGATGACGCGGGCGATACCGCGACTCTTCTGCGCCGCGAGATGATCGGCGATACGGGCGGTTGCCTCCGTCTGTGCCCTGACGCGCAGCTCGAGCGTCTCGAGGCTTTTCAGGAGAACCCATGCATTGAAGGGGCTAAGGGCGCTGCCGGTATGCTTGTAGTAGGGATGAAACTTCTCGGTGATGTATTTCGCCGAGCCGAGAACGATGCCGCCCAGCACGCGGCCCTGTCCGTCGATGTGCTTCGTCGCCGAATAGACCACCACGTCGGCGCCGAGAGAGAGAGGCCGTTGGTAGATCGGGGTTGCGAACACGTTGTCGACGACGACGAGGGCGCCGGCATCGTGCGCGATCTTCGAGACCGCTGCGATGTCGACGAGGTCGAGGCATGGATTCGAC
>JBFWXN010000070.1:0-28066 GCA_050187415.1 Hyphomicrobiaceae bacterium
CAAGAAAAAGGCCGCCGAAGCGACCATTCCCCGATGCCTCAGTTGTCGAGGAAGCTGCGGAGCTTCCGGCTGCGGCTCGGATGCATGAGTTACCAGAGCGCCTTGGCCTCGATCTGACGAATGCGCTCGCGGGTCACCGAAAACTGCTGGCCGACCTCCTCGAGCGTGTGGTCCGTGTTCATGCCTATGCCAAACCGCATGCGCAGAACGCGCTCCTCGCGCGGCGTCAGCGAGGCCAGCACCCGCGTCGTCGTCTCCCGCAAGTTCGACTGGATCGCGGCGTCGATCGGCAGCACGGCGTTGCGGTCCTCGATGAAGTCGCCGAGATGCGAATCCTCTTCGTCGCCGATCGGCGTTTCGAGCGAGATCGGCTCCTTGGCGATCTTGAGGACCTTGCGGACCTTCTCGATCGGCATGGCGAGTTTCTCGGCCAGCTCTTCCGGCGTCGGCTCGCGTCCGATCTCGTGCAGCATCTGGCGGCTGGTCCGCACGATCTTGTTGATCGTCTCGATCATGTGCACGGGGATGCGGATGGTGCGCGCCTGGTCGGCGATCGAGCGCGTGATCGCCTGGCGAATCCACCACGTGGCGTAGGTCGAGAACTTGTAACCGCGCCGATACTCGAACTTGTCCACCGCCTTCATCAGGCCGATGTTACCCTCTTGGATCAGATCCAGGAATTGCAGGCCGCGGTTCGTATACTTCTTGGCGATTGAGATGACGAGGCGCAGGTTGGCCTCCACCATCTCCTTCTTCGCCTGGCGTGCCTCGCGCTCGCCCTTCTGAACTGCCTTGACGATGCGGCGGAATTCGGGGATTTCCAGCCCGGTCTCGGCGGCGAGGTTGTGAATGTTCTCGCGAAGCTGCTCGATCTGGCCGCGCTCGGCCTTGATCAGGCGTTCCCATGCCTTCTGGCCACAACTCGCGCGGCGGTCGAGCCACGTCTGGTCGAGCTCGTTGCCATAGTATTCGCCGATGAAATCCGGTCGCGACACGCCAAAACTATCGGCGAGGCGCATCAGGCGGCCTTCCAGGCTGACGAGCCGCTTGTTGATGGCGTAAAGATGCTCGACGAGGCTCTCGATGCGGTTATTGTTGAGCGAGAGGCTTTTGACGTCCTTGATGATCTCGTCACGAAGCTTCTCGTACGCCTTCTGCTCCTTGCGATTGCCTTGCTCGCCCGCAACCTGCAGCTCGAGCTTCTTTTCCTGCTGCTTCCTGAGCTTCTTGTACGTGCCGGCAATGTTGTCGAACGTCTCTAGCACCTTCGGCTTGAGTTCGGCCTCCATGGCGGCAAGCGAAAGCGCGTTCTCGTACTCGTCCTCGTCATCGATCTCGCCTTCCGCGGCCTGGCCTTCGCCTTCCGCGCCCTCAGCCGGCGCCGATGATGCGCCATCGGCGTTGGCCGGTGCCATCGGCGCTGCCTTCGCCTCGGGTCCCTCGTAGGTCGCCTCGAGATCGATGATGTCGCGCAGCAGGATCTTGCCTTCGTTGAGTTCGTCCCGCCAGATGATGATGGCCTGGAACGTAAGCGGGCTCTCGCACAGGCCGGCGATCATCGCTTCGCGGCCTGCCTCGATGCGTTTGGCGATGGCGATTTCGCCTTCACGCGAGAGCAGCTCCACCGAGCCCATCTCGCGCAGGTACATGCGGACGGGGTCATCCGTCCGTTCGGTCGGCTCGGCTCGCGTCTCCGCCTTCGTCGGAAGGTTGTTGGCGACAAGCGCGCGACCATCCTCCTCCTCGGGCTCGTCTTCGGTGACGGCGTCGTCGGACTCCTCCTGATCCACGACGGAGATGCCCATCTCGCTGAGCATGGCCATCGTGTCTTCAATCTGATCCGGTGTGACTTCCTCCGAAGGAAGGACGGCATTCAGCTCGTCGTGCGTGACGTAGCCGCGCTGCTTTCCGACTTTCAGGAGACGCTTGACGGACTGGTCCGTCAAATCGAGGAGCGGGCTGTCCTTCTCAATCGTTTCTGTGGCGTGGCCGGCCTGTTCCTCGGATCTCTGCGCCATGTGTGTCCTCGAGCTCTTTGCGGTTGGCCGTTCGGCAAGCGGGAAGACCGGTTCGATGCGCCGGCCCAGGAAAGTGATCAGTCGGTCAAAGTCGGCAATTCGGCAGCCTCTGCGTGGACGATGAGCCGGTGGTCTCGAAAGCGATACGATCCTCGAAACGAGAGCAGGGCCCCGTGTCGGACGCATTTACGCAGAAGCAGCGTCGCCCGTGATCGCGTCGTCTCCTGCAACTCAGGCCCCCCGTTACTCCGGTGTCGATCAACCCGATGCTCCCCGGGCGACCATTGCTCCGACGAAGTATGAAACGGCTCGGCGAACCCACCCGGATCCCCCACCCGCTCAACTGACCATGCCATCGGGCGCCGGCTCGGTGCCGTCGGTCCGGTTCAGCAGGCTCTGCAGCTCGCAAATGCGCGCAAACGCATCTTCGCTGCCATCCTCGTGCCATGCCTGCTCGGCAACAGTCAGCTCGCGACGCAACTCCTCTTTCTTCTGAAGAGCCACGGCGTGGCGCCAACCCGTCTCGACGGCGGCCCGGTCTGCCTCTGGTTCGGCGAACTTGTCGCCACGATGCGTGATCGCACGCTCGACGAGGGCGAGAGCCGGAGCTAAGCCTAGGTCGCTCAGATGGGAATTGAGGCTTTGTCTGTCAAGTAAATTTTTCTCCAGGAAGGCAGATAAAAGAGCGTCCCGCAGCCGGGCGAGAGCGACGTCGCTGAACACGAGGTCGGCGATGGTCTCAGCCTCGCTCTCGATCAACCAGGGGTGGTTGACGAGCGTTTTTACAATCAAAGTCTCTCTCTGAGGAATGGTCTCGGTGCGCCTGACGAGCTCGTTCGATGCGAGCGGCGCCTCCGGGGGACGCATGATGCGCTGCGTGCGTTGGTGACGCGCGCGCTCGCGTACGCGCCAATCGAGCTGGGCGTTGTCGCGGCGCCGTCCCGCCGTGGCGGAATTTCTTCTGCCGCCGCTCGATCCGGTTACCGCGCGCACCTGCCGGCGGCTGCGCTCCCAAAGAGTTTGCCGGAGTTCGGTCTCATAGTGCGCCTTGACCGTCGGGTCGCCAATGCGGTTGACCAGTGCCCTGAGCCGCATTTCCAGCGCCGCGCGTTCGTCTGGTGTGAAGGTGCCTTCGTCGGCCAGCTCTTCCTTTTCCATCAATACGTCGAAGAGGGGGCGGACGTGCCGTTCGAGCACAGCTTCGAACGCCTCCGGTCCGCGCGCGCGGACCAAGTCGTCGGGGTCGAGACCATCCGGCAAGAATGCGAAGCGCACCGTATAGCCCGGCTTCAATTGCGGCAGCGCCGTCTCGACCGCCCGATAGGCGGCTTTCTGACCCGCGCCGTCGCCGTCGAAACACAGAATAGGCTCGGGTGCCATGCGCCACAGAAGCTGGATCTGATCCTCGGTCAAGGCCGTTCCCAGCGGTGCCACACACTCGTGAAAACCAGCCTGGGCAAGCGCGATCACGTCCATGTAGCCCTCGACGGCGATCACGCGTCCGCGTTCGAAGGCGACCGGACGGGCACGATGGGCGTTGAACAGAATGGCACCCTTGTGGAAGAGCGGGGTCTCAGGCGAGTTCAGGTATTTCGCAGGCGCGTCGGCATCGAGTGCGCGTCCGCCGAAAGCGATCGTGCGTCCCTTTGCATCGGCGATCGGGAACATCACGCGGTGGCGGAAGCGATCGTAGGCAACCGGAATATCAGGACCGGCGATTTGCATGCCCGACAGGGCCATGTCCTCGGCGGTAAAACCCTTGGCCGCAAGCGCAACTTTCAGCTCATTGCGGCTGTTAGGCGCGTAACCGAGACGGAAGCGGGTCATCGTGTCACGGCGAAGCCCACGCTTCTCCAGATAGGTCCGCGCCTCTTGGCCAGCCGGTCCCGAAAGGTTCGCCTCGAAGAACGCTGTCGCGGCCTCCATCAGCGCCGTCAGGCGCGTATGAACGTCGGCACGTTCCCGCGCTTCAGGGGTCCGCGGCTCCATGCGCGGCACCTGCAACCCAGCCTCTCCGGCCAGACGCTCGACAGCTTCCGCGAACGGCAGCCCTTCCGTTTCCATGACGAACTTGAAAATGTCGCCGTGCGAGCCGGTCGCGAAACAGTGATAGAAGCCCTTCTGGTCATTGACGAAGAAGGACGGCGTCTTCTCCGTCTTGAAGGGCGAGAGTCCTTTCCATTCGCGGCCGGCCTTCTTGAGTTGGACCTTGCGCGCGACCACCTGGCTCACCGGCAGGCGGGCGCGAATTTCATCCAGGAATTGAGGCGTGAAGCGCATAGACGATCTGTAGGTGATTCGTGGCGGCGTGCGCGCTGCGGCGGGAGGGCAGTGTCCGGCTGTCACCGTCATCCACAGTACGAACCTGCAAGATCGGGCGACGCGCCAACAGGCTTTCGATTGGCGTAGTGTGTGGCCTCGGTGACGACTGGAGCACGATATGTCCGAGGCAACCGTGAAGCGGGTTTATCTTGCCGGGCCCGAGGTTTTCCTGCCGAACGCCATGGAAATCGGCCGCGCCAAAGTTGCGATGGCGCAGCAGGCGGGCCTCGTGGGGCTTTTCCCGCTGGACCAGCAGCTCGAGCTCGAGGGCCTTCCGAAGCTGGAACAGGCTCGGCGCATTTCACTCGCCAATGAGACGCTGATGCGCTCGTCGGACTTGCTCATCGCCAATCTGACGCCGTTCCGGGGCGTGTCGATGGACTCAGGCACGGCTTTCGAGGTGGGCTTCATGCGCGCGCTCGGCCGACCGGTGCTCGGCTATACCAATGTGCCGGGAGACTACCGGCGCCGGGCCGAGGCGTTTCGCCGGCGCGGCATCCCGCCCGGCGACTGCGATGCGCCGGAATTCGAGATCGAGGATTTCGGCATGGCCGAGAACCTCATGATCGCCGTCGCCATCCTCGAGAGCGGCGGCACTGTGATCGAAGGCTGTGCTCCGGCGGGGGCTGAGATGTCAGACCTTTCGGCCTTCCGCCAGAGCCTCGGCGAGGCCGCCCGCCTGGGCATCGCTTGATGTGCGGGTCGCGGCCCTCCTCACCAACCCTTGAAGGGGGTCTCCGATACCGGCGTGAGTGGCGGCTTGCGGTCGCGGTAAGCGATCAGATTGTCGACAGTCAGATTGCCCATCTTGCCGCGCGTGTAGATCGAGCCCGAGCCCACGTGTGGCAGCATCGTCAGGTTCGGGATGGTAAACAAGTCCGGGTCGGGGCGCGGCTCGTTGACGAAGACGTCGAGACCAGCTGAAAGGATGGTGCCGTCGCGAAGCGCGGCCTTGAGCGCCGCTTCGTCGACGATCGTGCCGCGCGCCATGTTGATGAATATGCCCCGCGGTCCAAGGGCCTGGAGCACCTCGGCGTTGACGATGTTCTGCGTCGCCGGACCGCCGGGCAGGATGGCGATGAGGGTATCCACGGCCTTCGCCATCTCTACGAGATTGTCGAAGAAGGGTTGAGGAACGTCCGGTTGGCGGGTGCGACCGAAATAGGAAAACGGCACGCCGAAAGCATCAAGGCGCTTGCCAATGGCCTTGCCGATGCGACCGTAACCAATCAGCCCGACGCTGCGATCTCTGAGACTGCCGGCCGTGAACGGGTAGTCGAGCCCGGTCGCGGCCCATTGGCCGGCGCGCATCCAGGCCTCGGCTTTGGAAAGCTCGCGCACCGTCATGAGCAGGAGCCCGATGGTCGAATCCGCTACTTCCTCGGTCAGGACGTCGGGCGTGTTGGTGATGATCACACCTTTGCTTTTTGCTTCCGGAACGTCGATCGAATCGTAGCCAACGCCGTAATTGCCGATGATCCGCAGCGCCGGCAGCCGCGCCAGCAGGCCCTTGTTCGTCATGACGCCGGTGTGCGCGCCCGTGCAGACGGCCTCGATGCGCGGACCGTGCGTCGCCAGAAAGGCCTCGGTATCGTCGATCTCGTGGAGCCAGTGAACTTCGAAGGCCTCTTCCATGCGCTGCACCATCAGGGGCATCATCGGCCCGGTCGAAAGGAGGGGCGGTTTGCTCATGCCGTCGGTCCTTCGCGTGACGTTTGGTTACGAATGAGAGATCAGCGGATGCGGCCCGCTTAGGGCATCCGCAGGTCATTAAAGCACAATCTGGGCGGTGGTGACTCGGATCGAGGCAAAGAGTTGTGATTTACCAATCGGTGAGGCATGGCCGGGCCATGCAGAATGGCGGAGGATCATGAGCGCGACGACGTTCGACGCGGCGATCATCGGCGGCGGCCATAATGGGCTCGTCTGCGCGACATATCTCGCACGGGCGGGCGCGCGTGTGGTCGTGCTCGAACGGAACGATGTCGTCGGTGGCGCGGCTCTGACCGAGGAGTTTCATCCCGGTTTTCGCAACTCGGTAGCGGCCTACACCGTCAGCCTGCTCAACCCGAAGGTCATCCGCGATCTCGAGCTTGCCCATCATGGCTTGCGCATCGTCGAGCGGCCGGTCGCGAATTTCTGGCCTGTCGACCATACCCGCCATCTGACGATGCCCTACGGTTTAGCGGCCCGCCAGCGCGCCATCGCAGCCTTCTCTGAGAAGGACGCCGCGCGCCTGCCCGAATATGACCGGGCCTTGGAGGCCGCGGCGCAGGTGTTGCGCGATCTCGTTCTCCGGACACCGCCGAATGCGGGCGGCGGCATCTTGGAGCTGCTTCGGTCGGGTCTGATGGGCCGCCGTCTCCTGCGCCTTTCGATCGAGGAGCAGCGCCATCTCGTCGATTTCTTCACGAAAAGCGCGGCCGACTATCTCGATGGGTGGTTCGAGAGCGAGGTGGTGAAGGCTGCGTTTGCGTTCGACGGCATCGTCGGCGCCTACGCTGCGCCGTCCACACCGGGTACGGCCTATGTCCTCCTGCATCATTGCTTCGGCGAAGTGAACGGCAAGCCCGGCGTCTGGGGGCACGCCCTTGGCGGCATGGGTGCTATCGCTCGAGCCCTTCGTCATTCGGCGGAGGCGGCGGGGGTGATCGTTCGCACGTCGTCGCCGGTTCGCCGGGTCGTCGTGGCGGGAGGCCGGGCGGCGGGTGTCGAGCTTGCCAGCGGGGAACGCGTTGCGGCCCGTGCCGTCGGAGCCAACGTCGGCCCCAAACTACTGTTTCGCGATCTGGTTTCCGAGTCTGCGGTCAATGCCGACGTGCGCCGCCGTTTCCTGGCCATGCGCACGGGCTCGGGTACGTTTCGCATGAATGTAGCCTTGTCGGAATTGCCCGATTTCACGTGCCTGCCGGGTACGTGGCCTCAAAAGCACCATGGCGCGGGTATCGTGATCGGTCCGACTCTCGACTATCTCGAACGCGCTTATCTCGATGCGCGCGCCGATGGCTGGTCGCGTCGACCGGTGGTCGAAATGCTGATCCCCTCGACCCTCGACGACAGCCTCGCACCTCCAGGCCGGCACGTTGCCAGTCTCTTCGTGCAGCATGTTGCGCCGCGTCTTGCAGCCCCGCGCTCTTGGGCCGATCCGGCGGAGAAGGAGCGTTTTGCCGATGTGGTGATCGAGACGGTCAGCCGTCACGCGCCGAATTTCCGCGGCAGCGTACTCGGACGCCAGATCCTGTCGCCGCTCGATCTGGAGCAACGCTTCGGCCTCGTCGACGGCGACATCTTCCACGGCCAGCTCGGCCTCGATCAGCTGTTCGCGACGCGCCCCATGCTCGGCTTTGCGAACTACCGGATGCCGGTCTCGGGACTTTACCTGTGTGGCTCGGGCGCGCATCCCGGGGGTGGCGTTACCGGCGTGCCGGGACACAACGCGGCGCGTGAAATGGTGCGCGACCTGAAGCTGCGGCGCAGCTGATCTTGCGGGCGATACGCCTGCCTCGCAATTTTCGGATTTCCGGTTAAATTTGGTTGGCGGCGCAATCCGTGCCGCGACCGCGATCCGCGCGGGCGCGATCGTCTTGGGCGAAGTCGGATCGTCCGACTGCTGCAAGGCGTTTCGTTGCGGTTGCGCGCGGCGATAGCAGCAGGAGGATGACCGCCATGGCTGACGTCGATTACACCACCGACATCGGGAAATACACGGCGAGCGTCGAGCAGAAGGCCGTCGACGGAATTGTCCGCTTTCTCGGCATTGCATTGAAGAGCCGGGATGCCTCGCATGTGGCGTGCTCGTCGAAGAGCGAGCTCGAGCGCATTCGCGAAAGCTTCCTGAAGCGCAAGTTGCAATCGACCGAGAGCGATGCGGAGCTCGATCAGCGCATTTCGGCCGTGTGCGAGCAGATGAAGGCCGACAACTCGAAGCACCGCGTGACGTTCTATTACCTTCTGGCCGAAAAGGCGGGCAAGCTCGGCGATCTATGAAATGCGCATTGCGTATGGGACGATAATCCCCGGCCGACGAGGCCGGGGGCATGGCATGACCGGTGCCGCTCGAGGAAGCAGCGGTCTACCCCTTGCCCATGACGAGGCCCGGCAGCCAGAGCGCCAGATCCGGAAACGCCATCAATAGGAGGATCAGGCCCAGCATGGCGACGACAAAGGGCAATGCACCCCAGATGACGTCGGTCACCGGTCCCCTGTCCCGCATGCCCTGCACGACGTAAAGGTTCAGGCCGACGGGCGGAGTGATGAGCGCCGCCTCGATGAGGATGGTCAAAACGATGCCCCACCAGATCGGGTCCCAGCCCATCTTTACGACGATTGGGAAGATGAAGGGCGTCGTCAGGATCATCATGGAGATGGTTTCCATGAAGCAGCCGAGGATCAGGTAGAAGACAACGATTACAAGCATCGTGGTGATCTTGCCGAGGCCCATCGACTCCATGGCCTGCGCGATCGTCTCGGTGATGCCGATGGCCGCCAGCACAAAGTTCAGGAATTGCGCGGCAATGATGATCATCATGATCATCGCCGTCGTGCGCATCGTGCCCTCGGCGACGGCGCGCAGCATTCCGACGGATAATTTTCCCTCCCACCACGTGAGGATGATGGCGGCGGTGACGCCAAGCGACGCTGCTTCCGTCGGTGTCGCGATGCCGAGGTAAATCGCCCCCACGACGACCAGGAAAATAAAGAGTGGCGGGAGCAGGCTGGGCAGAACGTGCAACCGCGCCTGCCAGCTGGTCTCGATCGCGCGCCCGCCAGCGCGAGGGTTAAGGATGCAGTTGACGAGCACGATCAGCATGAACAAGCCGGCGAGCATTGCTCCTGGGACAAATCCGGCAAGGTAGAGCCGCGGCACGCTCGAGTTCGTCAGCAGCCCATAGATGATGAAATTGATCGATGGCGGGATCAGGATTCCGAGCGTGCCACCGGCTGCCAGGGTGCCGAGGAACAGGCGCTCGTTGTAGCCGCGTTTTTCGATCTCCGGGATGGCGACCGTACCGATGGTGGCCGCCGTGGCGACGCTCGATCCCGATGAAGGAGAAGCACAACGCGCTGATTCTCGGCACCCACACGTGGCCGGAGCAGGATTTCTATTGCAAATCGGACGTGAAAAGCATCGGGGATCTCAAGGGCAAGAAGATCCGCGTCCAGGGCACGTCACAATCCGATCTGGCCACGGCGTTCGACGCCAGATCTATGTTTTTCCGAAAATTGCTCGAACTGCAAGCGATCATCCGGTCCGTGGTAGGATTAAACATCGACAGGATTGGCTGAATTTCCGGCGCCTTGCGTGACATTGCTGTGCGGAACGTGCGACAAAATCCTGTTTTCCGCCCTCGCCGAGGTCGTCGCGCCCCATGACGCTATCGTCAAACACTGCCTTGCAGAAGCAGCATCTCATCGACCCTGAGATCTGCATCCGATGCGGCACGTGCGAAGCGACGTGCAGTGTCGGCGCGGTGAGCCATGACGACCGCAACTACGTGGTCGACGCCGAGAAGTGCAACGCCTGTCTCGATTGTATCGCACCATGTCCGACAGGCTCGATCGACAATTGGCGCATTGTGGCGGCGCCCTACTCGCTGACCGAGCAGTTCGACTGGATCGAGCTTCCCGCCCAGGCAGACCTGGCGGGCGCCATGCCACCGGTCGACGAGGCCGATGACGTAGAGGCGGGTGCCCTGATCGCGGCAGCGCACTCCGGCGCCGGCGGTCGGGTCGTCGCACCGGCTTCGTCGACCCCTCCCGTGGTTCATCTCTATGGGCGCGCCAAGCCGGCGACGGCGACGGTCCAGGGGAATTTCCGCATTACGTCGCCGTCGGCGGGGAGCGACGTGCGCCACATCGTGCTGTCGTTCGGGGATGCGGCTTTCCCGGTACTCGAAGGCCAATCGATCGGCATCCTGCCTCCCGTGTCGGACCCCGATGGCCGGCCTTATGCCATGCGGCTCTATTCGGTCGCGTCGGCGCGCGACGGCGAAAAGCGCAACGCCAACAATGTTGCCTTGACGGTTAAGCGCGTGCCGGGCGGTCTCGTTTCCGAATGGTTGTGCAACCTGAAGGTCGGCGATCGCATCTCGGTGGCGGGGCCGTTCGGATCGACGTTCTTGATGCCGAATGATCCAGCCGCGCATATCCTGATGATCTGCACGGGCACCGGCTCCGCACCCTTCCGGGCTTTCACCGAGCGCCGCCGCCGCAGCCCGCCGGCGCGCGGACGCCTGGTGATGTTTTTCGGTGCCCGCACACCCGAAGAGTTGCCCTACTTCGGACCTTTGCAGAAGGTGCCGGCGAGCCTGCTCGAGCAGCATCTCGTCTATTCCCGCCGCTCCGACGCGCCGAAGGAGTATGTGCAGGACCGTATGCGCGCCAAGTCACCGGAGATTGAGCCGCTGCTTTCCGACCCGGCGACGCACATCTTCATCTGCGGCCTGAAAGGCATGGAGGCGGGTGTCGATACTGCGTTCGCCGAGATCGCTGGCGCCGTCGGTCTCGACTGGTCGGTACTCAAGTCGGTCATGCGGGGCGAGGGACGCTATCACGTCGAAACGTATTGAGCCGGGACCCCGCGGCTGCGGGTGAGGGCTTGACGGGTCTGCGGCGCCGGCGCACTAGGCGGGCGCCTCGCAACGAAGGGCGGCGTCATGTCTCTCCGACTTCCTACGATCGACGATATCCGT
This sequence comes from Hyphomicrobiaceae bacterium, assembly GCA_050187415.1. Lineage (GTDB taxonomy): Bacteria > Pseudomonadota > Alphaproteobacteria > Rhizobiales > Hyphomicrobiaceae. Next base: position 11,033 of record JBFWXN010000070.1, read on the forward strand.
GCCGCGCACGAACGGTTGAAGCCACATATCGTTGCAACGCCGCTCCTCGAGCATCCGGCCCTGAACGAGCGGGCCGGAGGCCGCGTGCTACTGAAGTGCGAGAATTTACAGCGGGTCGGGGCGTTCAAGTTCAGGGGCGCGTACAACAAGATCAGTCAGGTGGACCAGGCGGCATTCCCGGGCGGCGTTGTCGCGTGCTCGTCGGGTAACCATGCGCAAGGCGTCGCTGCGGCCGCGACGCTGCTCGGCATCAGGTCGGCGATCGTGATGCCGGCGGATGCCCCCGCCATGAAGATCGCGAGGACCCGTGCTTTCGGCGGCGAGGTCGTGCCGTATGACCGAGTGAACGAGGATCGCGAGGCGATTGCTGCGCGGCTTTGCATCGAACGGGGCGCCGCCATGGTGCACCCCTTCGACGATTGGCAGGTGATGGCAGGGCAGGGCACGGTGGGGCTCGAGATCGCCACGCAGGCTGCGGCGCTCGGCGCGAGGCCGGACGCGGTGCTCGTTGCGTGCTCGGGCGGAGGGCTTGCCGGAGGGATCGCGACTGCGGTCAAGGCCCGCTTCCCGGCCGCCGACATCATGACCGTCGAGCCGGAGGGCTTCGATGATATGGCGCGTTCGCTGCGTTCGGGCCGGCGAGAGCGCAACGCGCGGCTGTCGGGGTCCATCTGTGACGCGCTGCTAGCCGAGACGCCGGGCGAGACCACCTTTGCGGTTGCCCGACAGGTCCTTGCGGGCGGCTTGGTGGTCACGGATGACGAGGTGCGCGATGCCGTTCGCTACGCCTTCGCCGATCTCAAGCTCGTCATCGAGCCGGGCGGGGCGGTGGCACTTGCAGCCGTGCTTGCCGGCCGGCTGAAAACGGACGGCCGCACGACAGTTGCCGTGATCTCCGGGGGCAACATCGACCCTGAAACGCTGTGCGGTATCCTGGGGGCCGCGTAACACGATGCGCGATGGAGGCGCGGTGCCCGATCCGGTAGCTGCACGAGCGGCAAGCGGGCTGACGCGACACTACACCGTTAGGCTTGCGTTGTTCTTCTCGGCGCTGTTCGTCGTGGCGGGCACCAAGCTCCCCTTTCTGCCGGTCTGGCTCGACTGGCGCGGACTGACCAACGCGCAGATTGCGACGGTGACCGCGGTGCCGCTTTTTCTGCGGATCGTGGCCGGGCCGCTCATTGCCATTGCTGCGGACCGGTGGGGCGAGCGGCGACAGGCAGCCGTCGCCTTGTCTGTGCTGGCGCTGGTGGGCACCTTGCTCCTTGCCGTTGCGCAGGGATTTTGGCCGATCTTGATGGTGGTGTTGGTGGGGGCTCTCGCTAGCATGGGTCTGATGCCGATTGCCGAGACTCTCGCCATGAGCGGCGTTCGCCGTGGCGGACTGGACTACGGGCGCATGCGGCTTTGGGGTTCGGTGAGCTTCATCGCGATCGGGTTTGCCGCGGGACCGGCGATTACGGCGTTCGGCCCGCCCGCCGTTCTTTGGCTGCTGGCGGCGGGCAGTGCCGCGACGTTGATATCTGCCTTGGTGCTACCGGCAGATCCCGATGCGTCGGCGGGCACGCGCGGGCGGCCAGTGCTGTCCGGTCTTGCGGCGCTACAGGTTTCGCCGCGGTTTCTCTTGTTCCTTGCGGGCGCTGCCGCCGTCCAGTCCTCGCATGCCGTGTTCTATACGTTCGGTGTGATCGAATGGCAGCGGCAGGGCTTGTCGGCGACATGGTGCGCTGTCTTATGGGCGATCGGTGTGGCGGTCGAGATCGGTTTGTTTGCGTTTTCGGCCGCTGTTGTCGACCGGATCGGCGCGATCGGCCTGCTGGCGTCGGGCGCGCTCGCGGGTGTGGTCAGATGGACGGCGATGGCCTTCGATCCTCCGTTGGCCCTGCTCATGCCCTTGCAGGCATTGCACGGGTTCACGTTCGGTGCCGCGCACCTTGGTGCCCTGCATTTCATGAGCGCGAACGTCACTCCGTCCCAGGCCGCAACCGCGCAGGCGCTCTACGCAAGCGTGACATCCGGTATCGGTCTCGGCCTCACGACGCTCGCGGCCGGGCTGCTCTACAGCGCGCTTGGCGGTTATGCCTACTTGCCGATGGCGCTTCTGTGCGCGGCGGGGATTGCCGGCACGGCCTGGCTCGCGCGCGGGCCTACCAATCCGGGTGCGGCGCCGTCCGCCGGATCGCGCACGTGAGGTCGTCGCGTCCTGGTTCACGACGCTAAACGAGTTGTCCCCCGGCATGTGCCAGGAACAGGAAGGCGCGACCCGGATCTGACACCACTTGTGCCTGGGCAAGGCGTCCGCTCGGGTCACGCTGCTCGCACTCCCGCAAGATGCGCTGGAAATCCCGCTGATATTGATCGACCGATTGGCGGAAGCCCGCATCGGCGGCATAGCGCCGCTGCACTTCGTCGAAGAGGCCCCGGCCCTCCACCGAGTAGATGCTGCGCACCATCACGCCTCGCTGGCCAGCGCGAAAGCGCGACCAGATGGCGGAGGCCGTGGTCTGATCGAGGGCCCTCGCGTAACCCGCAAGATTGAGATCGCCCGATCGGCCGTCCTCCTGCGAGGCGCGCGCCAGCAGGTCGCCGAGCTTCCAACTCTCGCGGGCCGCGTCGCCCGATGCCGAGGCCGAAGGCAGGGAGGCCTGCGCCCGTTGCTGCTGCTGTGCCGAAAGCTCGTTGGCGAGCGTCTGGGTGATGGACGAGATCGCGCGTCCTGCCGAGGCCGGCGTGGCAGAGGGACTGGCGGATGGCGGCACGACGTCGGCACGGTGCGCTTCGCGACGGGTCAGTGTCGAAAGTTGCTCCAGGGCCCGCAATTGCTCCTGCAGAGACTGCCGCATCGTATCGGCGGAGGCACGCGTCACGTGCGGCAAGCGCTCGAGCTCCTCCCTGACACGCGACTGCTCGTGGTCGAGGTCGGCGAGCGTGCGCTGGGCCCGCTGCCGGATGTCATCGTAGCTCGACGAGAAGCGCGACTGCATCGAGCCGATTTCCTGGCTGACCTCCTGCGAGATCGACTTGAAGCGCTCGCGCAAGTCGGCCACAGCCCTTTCGGTCTCGCCCAGGGCGTGCCGCGACTGCTCTTCGAAGCCGCGCCGCAGTTGCTCTCCGGCCGAGATGGCGCGCGTCTCGAGTTGGTTGACCGTGCCCTCCAGGCTCGCCGGATAGGTCTGCATCACCCGGTCGATATCCTGGGCTTTGCTGGAGAGCTGGTCGAGAGTTTGCGCCAGCTCCGCCTGCCTATTCTGCAGGCTGAGGTCGATGCGCTGGTTGGCGGCCTCGAGGGCGCCAGCCGCACGCATCATGGTCTGGCCCTGGTTGTCGAAGCGATTGGTTACGCTCGCGATCTGGCTGACGACGTTGTCCGAGAGGTTGCGCAGCAACTCGGTCTGGCCAGCCAGGCCTTCGATCGCCTGCACGGATTGCCGTGTGACGTTCTCGCTGGCGCGGCGGATGGCCTGCACGCCATGCATGATCTGATGGTCGAGTTGACCAGCCTGCTGGCCCAGAACCTGGGCGATGTCCTGGGCGTGGGTCTCGAGAGCAGTGGAAAGGGCGCGCGCCTTGTCGGCTACGGTGCTGTCGATGGCAAGCGTCGAGCGAACGAGCGATTCGTCGAGCAGCTTGAGACGTTCGGAGAAGGCCGAGTCCAGGGCCTCGATGCGCTGGACGAGCTGCACGTCGAGACCTTGCTGGCGCGCCTCCATCGTCGCGTCGAGGGCCCGTGTGTATTCTTCGAGCACGGCCTGCAGGCCTTCGGTGCGCGACGTCAGCGCGGTTTCGATCGACGCCGCGGTGGTTTCGAGCATGCCCTTGAGCTGCACGGTTCGCTGCCCCAGGGCCGAATCGAGCCCGCCCGCAAAACCGCCGAATGTCGCCTGCATCTCCTCGGCATGGCCGGCGAGCGTCGTCTCGATCTCGGCTTTGCCAGCGTTGAAGGCGGTGGCGATTTCGCCGGCACGCGAGCTGAGCAGGCCGCGGATCTCGGTGGCGCTGTCGCTCAGCACGCCGTGCAGCTCCTGGGTGCGTGTGCCGACGGTGGTGGCCAGATGTGCCGCGTTGTTCGACAACGAGGTTTCGAGGGCGACCAGGTTCTGCCCGGCTTGCTCGATGAACCGAGCCAATTTCACCTGTTGGTCCGACAGCTTGTCCACCAGGGCGGGAATATCGCCGCCGAGCTCCTTCAGCGAGAAGCTGACGCGCTCGCTTGTGTTCAGCAGCGCGTTGCGTTCACCGGCGAGCTCTTCCAGCAGGCCACGGATTCGATTCTCGTTCTGCGTATAGGATCTCTCGAGGCTTGCGACCTCGTTGTGGACCAGCGCCTCGAGCTCGCCAGCTCGGCCGAGCGCTCGCGACACAGCCTCGTTCATGTGGTTGACCTGCCGCCGAACAGCTTGGCCAACCGACGCGATTTGCTGCTCGGCCATGCGATCGGGTTCGGCAAGCCGGATGGCAACCTCGGTCATCGCGGAAGACATGAGGCGCAGTTCCTGCGCCCGCCAGACCAGCAACGCGATGAACCAGAACAGCGCGATCGGCAAAATGATGGTTGCGGCCAGCGTTATCGCCGTCGGACGGGTCAGCATCTCGAGCACAGTCGGGGCGCGTTGCAGCTCCGGCGCCAGCATGGCCCAACCGAGCACAATGCTGATCAGCCCCCAAGCCAGGCTGGCAAGTGCGGCGATTTGCATGGGGCGCTGCGACGGCTTGGCGTGCAGCGCAAAAATCAGGCCACCAATCGATGGCAGGTCGTCGTTCGCGGCGATCCGAGGCTGACCCGCCGGCCGACGCTTCGCCGTCCGACGTGCCGGCGCCTCGTGGGGCCCGTCGGGAGCTTTGTTCCGAGGCGGTTCGACCGGTGCAGAGGGCTCGAGCGCCGGCGTGCTGGCGAGAGGAGGTGGCGCCTGGCCAAGAGATTGCTCGCTGCGATTTTGGTCGGGCGACGGTGGCGTGGGCGAAGCTTGTGGCGGCGAGGGTTTCGGGGGAGAGGCCCGCAACGGCGGCTCAGCCGGAGGCAATGCCCTGGTCGGCGGCGTTGTGGACACTGCCGCGGCAACCGAGGACGCGCTTGGCGACGAGGCGCCCGGGGGCGGTTCAATGGGAACCTTTGGCGTGGCGGGAAGCGGCGGCGGTGCTGCGTCGGGTGCGCCCGCTTTCGGAGTGGGGGACGCCGTCGCCGCGGCCGACGCGGGTGCATCCCCGGCGGAATCGGTGCGTTTCGACGTCTCTTGCGGCATTCCCGCTCACCCCCGCCGACGCTTGCGCGTCGCCCCACATTGCCGGCAGGACTTGCAAAGGCCGATGCGGCGTCGGCCTGATGTGCAGCCGCGCGCTCCCCCGGCCCGCCTGTGTCCCCAACTCCGGCCGGCCCTTAACGTCTTTTACGATGGAGTTTGTGGCGAAAGGAAGATGCGGCCAACGGTCATGCAATGGTTAATTTTGGCTTGATCGGCCTGCCGCGTTTCGTGAACAGCCTTTTACAGCCGCTTAGCGCCAATTTGCGATGCTCGCGTACGGGATTGCAAATAGTCGGGCAATCCGATGACCAGGAAGGAGCGAGACATGGCCACGTTCGATGCGGTTGCCGCAAATACTGGCGTGTCTGGCGGTCGGTCGGAACCCGTCGACTATGCCCATCTCGCGCGATACACCTTCGGAAACAAGGCGCTCGAGCTCGAAGTGCTTACTCTTTTCGCCGAGCAGGCGCCGGACTATCTGACGGCGATGCGCGAGGCGAGATCGGAAAAGGAGTGGCGCGATGCGGCGCACACCTTGAAAGGATCTGCGAGGGCGGTCGGAGCCTTGCGAGTGGCTGAATTCGCTGAGTACGCCGAGGCTCTGCGGAACGCGCCCCAAGGAGGCGCAAGACAGGCCGTGCTCGCCAGACTGGCCGAGGCGCTGGACGAGGCGACCGACCACATCGCCCGAATCGGTCGCGCTCGCTGAGTCTCGCCGGCCGGCATCGTTGCCGCGAGGGCTTCTCCGGTCGACCCGAAACGCAGGACCAGCCCGAAAGCGTTCGGGGGTACCGAAAGCCCGGGGCTCTCCCCGGCGCTCCCTTGAAAATGCCGGTCCCGGCGGGTAATCGTCTCGTCGCGGTCGGCCCGACGGCGTAAGGGCGGCCTGTGCGGTCTCGTGCCTGCGGGATTTCGCGCCCAGCCCCTGACGCCGGAAAGGTCGTCCTCGACACATGGCCAAGATTACGTTCATCCAGCCCGACGGAAAACAGCAGCACGTCACGGCGGACAAGGGCCTCACGGTGATGGAAGCCGCCAAGAAGGCGATGGTGCCCGGGATCGAGGCCGAATGCGGGGGCGCCTGCGCCTGCGCGACGTGTCACGTCTATGTCGATCCCGAATGGACCGGGAAAGTCGGCAAGCCGAATGAGATGGAAGCGGACATGCTCGACTTCGCGTTCGACGTCCGCGACGAGAGCCGCCTGTCGTGCCAGATCAAGGTCACCGACGCTCTGGACGGCCTCATCTTGCGTGTGCCGGCCAAGCAGTTCTGAACGACCAGGCAGCCTGCGGCCGTCGTTTGCGGTTGAAAGCCCGTCTTCGTCGTCGCTCGGCATTTGGCCATGAGACGGGGCCGCTTGCGGAGCGTCGGCGGCTGGCTCATTCTCGCTCATAACGATTGAGCGGGAGCATTGCATGCAACTCGACGGCAAGATTGCACTCGTCACCGGGGCCGGCCAGGGGATCGGCCGGGCTACCGCACTCGCTTTTGCTCGCGAGGGCGCGGACGTCGTTTGCGCGGACATTAATCATGAGACGGCTGCCGCTGTCGCTGCGGCCGTTGCTGCGGCCGGCCGCCGGAGTCTCGCCGTCGCAGCCGACCTCGGAGACGTCGGTGAGATCGACCGCATGGTGCGGGAGGCGGTCGCCGCTTTCGGTCGGATCGACGTATTGGTCAACAATGCGGGTGTGACCCGACGCGCCTATATCATGGACCTGACCGAGCAGGACTGGGACCGAATTCATCGCGTCAACGCGAAGGGCGTGTTCTTTTGCCTGCAGCGCGTCGCCCAGGAAATGATCCCACGCCGGTCGGGCGTGATCGTCAACATCGCCTCGGTCGCGGGCAAAGGATTTTCGGGCACATCAAATGCGGTCTATGCAGCCTCGAAGGGCGCCGTCATCGCGTTGACCTACACGGCAGCCCAGCAGCTCGCCCAACACGATATCAACGTCAATGCCGTTTGCCCGGGCATCGTCAAGACCGCGATCGTCGAGGATCTGTTTCGTACGCGATCGGCCAAGGAAGGCATTCCCGTCGAGGAAATCGAGCGCCGGGCAGTCGCGGAGGTGCCGCTGAAACGCGCCAACGAGCCGGACGACATCGCCGACGCGGTCGTGTTCCTGGCCTCGCGCGCCGCCCGCAACATCACGGGCCAGACGCTGAACGTCGACGGTGGCCTTATTCCGGATTAAGTCTCGGCATCGACGCCGGATGTTCCGTTCTTCAGGAGAAACACGATGCGAACCGTGAAACAGATGCTCGAAGAAGCCAACGATGCCGTTCCGAGGATCACGCCGGAAGAAGCGCGTGCGCTCGCCCAGCGCTCGGACGTTCTGTTCCTCGACGTACGCGAGCCGAACGAGGTTGCAACGTCCGGCAAGGTGCCGGGCGCCCTCAATATCCCGCGTGGCCTCGTCGAATTCCGCGCCGACCCCGAGTCGCCCCTCCACGATGCCCAGTTCGATCGTGCCAAGACCATCATCGCATATTGTGCATCGGGCGGCCGTTCGGCTCTTGTCGGCAAGACGCTCAAGGACATGGGCTACGAGAGCGTGCGCAATCTCGGGGGGTTCAAAGGCTGGGTCGAGGCGGGTGGCGAGGTCGAGAAGTAGGCGCCTTTCCCCTCGGCAACCTTGTTTGACGACGGCAGTTAGCAGGGACTTGCGCAAGCGAGGCCAAATCGCGCATTTGGCCTTGCCGTCGGGACCGGGTATTCAGGGCCGGCTTTCTATCGGAGGCCGCCCGGCGGGACGGCTCGGGACGACTGAGGCAAGGACCCTTTCCATGGACGACACGACGGGCGCCGTGGCGCCGATCGAGACCGACTGCGTCATCATCGGGGCGGGACCTTGCGGTCTTTTCGCCGTGTTCGAGCTCGGGCTCCTGGACATTCGCGCTCACGTCGTGGACATCCTCGACCGGCCGGGCGGGCAGTGTGCCGAGCTTTATCCGGAGAAGCCGATCTACGACATTCCGGCACTTCCGGTGGTGACCGGGCAGGGGCTGGTCGACGCGCTGATGGAACAGATCAAGCCGTTCGAGCCGACATTTCATTTGAACGAGCGGGTGGACTCGCTTGTCCGCCTCGACGACGGCCGTTTCCGGCTGACCACCGACCGGGACAAGGCATTCGTGACGAAAGTGGTGGTGGTCGCCGCCGGCGGAGGCTCGTTCACACCAAAGCGCCCTCCGCTCGAGGGCATCGAGACGTTCGAGGGAAAAGGCGTCTTCTATTCGGTCCGTCGCATGGCCGACTTCGACGGCCGCGATATCCTGATCGTCGGAGGCGGAGATTCGGCCCTAGACTGGACCCTCAACCTCCAGCCGATCGCGCGCTCGCTCACCCTGATGCATCGGCGCGACGAGTTCAGAGGCGCGCCGCACTCGGTCGAAAAGATGCGGCACCTGGTCGAGCAGGGCGCCATGCGCCTTGTCATCGGGCAGATGGTGGGGCTCGAGGGTGAGGGCGGCACATTGACGGGAGTGAAGGTGCGAACCAAGGCCGGAGAGGAGGTGATCAAGGCGGATCGCCTGATGCCCTTCTTCGGCTTGACCATGAAGCTCGGGCCACTCGCCGACTGGGGGCTCAATCTTCACGAGAACCTCGTTCCTGTCGATACGGAGCGTTTCGAAACGAGCGAGCCTGGAATTTTCGCCATCGGCGACATCAATCACTATGCCGGGAAGCTGAAGCTCATTCTCTCCGGTTTTCACGAGGCAGCGCTGATGGCACAGGCCGCCAACCGCATCATCTTCCCAGGTAAGAAGGTCGTGTTCCAGTACACGACATCGTCGTCGAGCCTGCAGAAGAAGCTCGGGGTCCGATGATGGCGGCCTGACGGTCGCGACTTCGCCAGCCAACCGCGGGCCGGCATTGTCGCGACGGGTTACGGCTGATAACGCCAGTACGGCAGCTCGCCTCCTGTCTCGGGGTGGAAAGCGTGGGTGCGCGTATCGGGAGGGCGAATGCCCCGCTGAAGCAGCGTCGCGATGTCGTTGAGCAGTGCCGATTGTTCGACGTACTCGTCGTGGCCGAAGCAGAAATAGCAGGTGGTGATCGCCGAGATATCGATCGTATCGATCCCCTGGATGACGGTCGGCTTGCCGTCCACGACGTCGCCCGCCCGCGGCTCGTTCCGGTGTACTTTTCGCGACGCCTCCATGGCCAGATCGCTCGATGAGGCGTAAAGCGTGAAGCCGTTGGCGCGTGCCTTGATGTCGGCAGCCAATGTCCGGAATTCGCGTGTTCCCATGTCCGGTGCGGCTAGAACCACCTGACTGATCCTGGCGCCTGTGACGCCGTCTGCGCTGAGCCCGTTCAGGGCGTTGAGCAAGGGCACGTTGCCCATACTGTGGGCGACCAGATGGACGTGAGAAACCCCCGTCTTGGCGATCACCAGCTCGAGAAATCGCTTCAGGTGTGCCACCGACAGTCTGGCGACTTCCTGGTCGTAGGCATAATCCTTGAGCTCGCCTGCCGACGGCCAGCTATAGAGAAATGCCGTGCCGAAGGGCACGATCACGCCATCCTCGCGGCGCGCCGTGCCCAGGTCGTAGGCCATCTGGGCGGTGCGATAGAGACCGTAGTCGAAATCGACGCGATAGCCGTGCACGTAGACGAAGGCGTGATCCTTGTATTCGCCGGCCTGAGCGCGGTGGCGCGCCACCGCGGCCAAAAAGGACGCCTCGTCCGAGTAAACCTCGAACAAATTGGGTACGATGACGAAATGTCGGGTCGGGTCGCCTTCGGGCGGCACGCGGAGGACATAGCGGTCCCACCAGGTCGGGCGCAGGATCGAGCCGGACTCCCGTTGCACCTTTTGCGGCACGGTGACGACGGCGCTGCCGAGTGAAAGCTCACCCGCGTCCTTCCACGAGAACGCCGCGCGCCGGGGCAGATCCTCGCGCGTCCGATTCGTTCCGAAGAACACCTGGACAGGCGTGCATGTGTTGGCGACGACACAAGCCAGCGGCTCGGCGCGCGCCGAGCGCGCGCTACGCTCCGGCTGAGGCTCGGGAGGGGGAATTGCGGCCGGAGCCTCCTCCGCGCTTTTCGGGAGAGCCTCTTCCAGCGCAGGCCGCTCGGGACGCGCGGAACGGCGCTTCGATTTCTTGAATTTGCGGCCGCTGCCGCCCGAAACCTGCGGCGGGGTGCGTTCGACCAGTGCCTCCGAAGGAGCCTGGCGCCCATAAATCTCGAGTGTCACCTTTGCTCCCGGCTCGCGCACGAACGTCAGCGTCAGCGTCGTGAGGAGGCGTCCGGCCGGCGTAGGGTTGATTTCGCGTGTGCGCTCGCCACGCAGAAGGCGAATGCGTCGATGCTCGTCATGGCTCGGCACGCCAACATAGCCGACGATCGCATTGTCCAGCGTTATGGATGCGGAAATCGCCTTGATGCGGAGTGCGCGATACGCACCTCTGGTATCGGAAAGGTCGATGGTGGCAGTGCCGGCGCCGAGGTCCACTTCGACCCGCTTCAGGAGCACAAGGGCGTCTTGCGCGCTGACCGCTGTCGGTCCGAGCAGGCCTGAGATCAGCAGCACCACAACCGCCAGCCGAATGAGCATCGCGTCCCCTCCTGCGTTCGCCGCCGTCTGTCCGGTGCAGCCGCCCGTCCGAGTACGCGTTCCGTCCGAGCAGACAATGCACCCCAGCCCCTGGCGCGGCCCCCTCCCGGGCAACGGCGACAGTATAGCGATCCATGCAACGTTAGGGGGCGAGGGAGAGGATTTTGGCTGCTGCGTGTGGGCGACGTGCACCACGGACCGGCATCGGACGATGGTGAGCGCATGACGCGGTGCATCTCACGCGTTCCGGCCGCGCCGACAGATCCCCGTTCCGCGGGAGCCGAGAGAATAGCGGCCCTGCGGTGACACTCGGGCGCCGTTCTGGCATAAGGCCCAATAAGAATGAACCCGAGCGCTGCGCTCACGTTTTTCGCGCCTCGGGCTATCTCCAGCGAAAGGCAAGGCCACATGGCCGTTACCCAAGACCAGGTTCTCGACGCACTGAAGCGCATCAAGGGGCCGGATCTCTCTGGAAACATCGTCGACCTCGGCCTGGTATCGGAGGTGCTGATCCGCGATGGCAAGGCCTACTTCTCGATCACCGTTCCGGCGCGGCGGGCCGAGGAACTCGAGCCGTTGCGTCAGGCGGCGGAGAAAGTTGTGCGCGATCTACCCGGCCTGACGGGCGTCACGGCGGTCTTGACAGCCGAAGCGGAGAGTAGCGCAAGGCCGCCGGCCCGGCCCGAAAGCCGCCGCGTACAAGAAGCGCGCGCACGCAGTGGAGGGGGCGCGGTGCACGCCCATTCGCACCCTCACTCGCACGCCCCGGCGCCCGCCGCCCGTCCGGCCGCAGGACCTCGGACCACAGCGGTACCCGGCATCAAACACATGATCGCGGTCGCGTCCGGCAAGGGCGGCGTTGGAAAATCGACGACCGCGGTCAATCTGGCGCTGGCATTCCAGGCCAACGGGCTCAAGGCCGGTATCCTCGACGCCGACGTCTACGGCCCGTCGCAACCCAAGCTGCTGGGGCTGACCGGCCGGCCGACGCTTGGTCCCGACAAAAGGCTGACGCCGATGGTCGGCTACGGCATCAAGTGTATGTCGATGGGCTTCATGGTCGAAGAGGCGACGCCGGTCATATGGCGCGGGCCGATGGTGGTGCAGGCCCTCACCCAGATGCTGCGCGAGGTCGACTGGGGTGAGCTCGACGTGCTGGTCATCGACATGCCGCCTGGCACCGGCGACGTGCAACTTTCGATCGTGCAACAGGTGCCGCTGTCGGGCGCCGTCATCGTGTCGACGCCGCAAGACCTCGCTCTGATCGATGCGCGCAAGGGCCTCAATATGTTCCGCCGCACAGACGTTCCTGTGCTCGGCATCATCGAGAACATGAGCTACTTCGTGTGCACCAAATGCGGCGAGCGGCATGAAATCTTCGGACACGGCGGGGCGGAGGCGGAGGCCGCGGCGCTCGGCGTTCCGTTTCTTGGCGGCGTGCCGCTCCACGTCGACATCCGCCGCCGATCCGATGCTGGCGAGCCGATCGTGGCCACCGAGCCCGGTAGCCCTCACGCGCAGGTATTTGCCGAGATCGCCGCGAAAGCGTGGGCCGAGATCCTGGCCGCCGAGGGCCGGCGTCCCGAGCCGCCAAAGCTCACGCCGGTCGAAGATGGCCATGCGCTTGAAGTTGCCTTTGCCAAGGAGAGCTATCACCTGGGCGCGGAGATGCTGCGCGTGATGAGTCCGTCGGCCGAAGTGCAAGGCCATTCGCCCGACGAGCGCGTGACGGTGGGAGGCAAGCGGCAAGTGAGGATCGTAGGGCTGTCGCCCATCGGCAATTATGCCGTTCGCATCAATTTCGACGATGGCCACGACACTGGTCTTTTTACGTGGGATTATCTCGAGCGTCTCGGCCGGGAAAAGGACGAGCGATGGGCACGGTATCTCGCCGAATTGAAGAGCAAGGGCCTGAGCCGCGGATGAGCCAGGGGAGCATCGAAGCCAGTCATGCCTGAGAGCTACGCATCGCCGGAGAGTGGAATGTCGTCCCGTCGCACAAGGCTTGCCCGCGGGTGGGCTCTCTCGATGCTTCTCGTGCTGGTCGCGGCACCGGCCCTCGCGCACGAGGGAGCGGGGGCACATGGCGGGTTCGCGTCAGGCTTCTCGCATCCGTTCGGTGGCCTCGACCATGTCGTGGCGATGGTGGCCGTGGGGCTTTGGGGAGCGTTTCTCGGCGCTCCGGCGGTTTGGCTGCTGCCTGTCGTGTTTCCCGTGGTCATGGCGTTCGGCGGCGCGCTGGGTGTAGCGGGCATTCCGGTGCCGTCGGTCGAAATCGGCATTGCACTCTCGGCCGTGGTGCTCGGGCTGATGGTGGCAGGGGCCGTCAAGGCCCCGCTTTGGATTGCGGCCATCGTGGTCGGGACGTTCGCGATCTTTCACGGTCATGCGCACGGCACTGAGCTGCCGGGCAATACGAGTGCACTCGCCTATAGCGCCGGGTTCGTTGTCGCGACCGGGCTGTTGCATCTCGGTGGCATTGCGTTCTCGCAGCTCAGGGTTTCGAAAGCGGGAGAGGTGCTGGTTCGCGCTGGTGGCGCCGCGATCTCCCTGGCGGGGCTTGCTTTCCTGGTGGCCTGACGTGCCACGGCCTCATGCGAAACTTTTGGCGAGCATGACAATCGGCGTCCCGCCCCAGCTCAGCTCGGTGACTTGCGCAAAGCCGTTGCGCGCATAGAAGCTGCGGTTTCTCGAATCGCGGCCCGTGACGAGATGCGCGCCCACGAGCCCGGCGTCGCGGGCGTCCTGCTCGAACGCTGCAATAAGACGGCTGCCGACGCCCCGGTTCCGGGCTTGCGGTGCGAGGTTGATGTGCAGATGCGCCGGATAGGTAGGCGTCAGCCGGGCGAGATGCTTGTAGAAGCCAATGTCGGAGAAGCGTGGGTCGCATGCCGGATCGACATGCGCGCCAACGATATAACCGATCAGTTTTGCATCTGGACTTGAAACCGGATCGGCCTCCACCGCCACGTGGGCGAGTGCGGGCCAGTGGCACAGGAAGCGGCCGAGCCAGCGCTCGCGAAACGCCCGGCGTGCCTCGCCATCGGGAAAACACTTCGTCAGGCTCGCCTCGAAGAAAATCGGATCGAGGTCGCCGATGCGATCGCGCCAGTGAGGCACGTCGATGAGACGGACGACGGCGGGCCCTGCGCCCGGGTTGGTCGGGCTCGATTCTGAGGTGGGCGGCACGGGGGCGGGTCCGATCCTATTGCATCGAAACCGAGCTTGCTCCGGACATTCACCGGGTGCAACGCCCTCGCTGCTTGCTGACAGCCCGGGCCTGCTGGTGAAGGATGGGCGCTTGCAGTTCTCAACAGGAGCGATCCATGGCGGACACCACGACTTTTGCGCCCGGCGGCTATCGTTATCTTCCTTTCCGGTTCCAATACTCGAGTGGTGTCGCGGCCGAGCCGGGCTTTGCCATCGAGCGCGCAACCTTGCGCCGTCCGGTGCCGCTTGCTGACGGGTTTCGCGCCGTGGAAGCACACCTGGCGGCACTGGGACGACCAGTCACCTCATTTTGTGCCTGCGAGCTTAGATCGCCCGGCCAGTTCACCGAAGCGGGCTTCATCGCGTTCAACGAGCACTACTGCCAGACACTCGCGCGCTGGGGAATCTATGATCCTGCGTCCCGCGTCAATCCGGTTGCACGTTCGAACGTCTGTCCCGAGATCGGGGGGCCCTCCGAGCCGATGCTTTACGCCTTCTCGTACACGCGTCCGGTCGCGTCTGGGCCAGCGACCTTCGTGATTGCAGGAAGTGGCGAGGCGCCGGGCGGCAAAGGGGATTATGGCGAGCATATCGTGAGGCGCGGCGAGACCTCACCCGATGCAATAGCCGAGAAGGCGGTCGCGGTCCTTGGCGAGATGGAGCGCCGCATGCAGATGCTTGGCTTCGGCTGGGCCGATGCCATGGCCGTCCAAGTCTACACGGTGCACGACATTCACGCGTTTCTACCGCACGAGATCGTGCGGCGCGGCGCGGGACGCAACGGGCTGACTTGGCATTATGCTCGACCGCCGGTTATCGACCTCGAGTACGAGATGGACACGCGATGCGTGTCGGTCGAACGCTACATTTGACGAAAGTGCTGCCGCGGACGTGATCGCGACACCAGTCGGAGACGGTCCAGGTTCGGGCCAATCACGACCTTGGCCGTCAGGGCATGGTCCGCTCGAGCCGTCGGAAGATCGACATGTCGGTTGTCGGCAGCTCGCCAGGGCCTTTGATCGGCGGCGAGGAGGCGGTGGTCCGCCGGTACGGCCGCCTGAGCTGTCGGCCGATCCTCGATGCCGTCGGGTTTTGGGGCACCGTCAACTGAGGTGCAGGGCGATGTGCGGGGGGTGGCACGGCGATCGCCTGCACTTTCGGAGGAGTGGGCTCCGGCGCCGGCGGCGATAATCGCCGGCTCTGGTCGATGGGGGGCGCCGTCTCGCGGTCGCTCCGAAGCCGCGGCCCACCGAGCCCGACCATTCCTGGGACACGTTCGACCTTCGGCATGGGACGGCTGGCGGTCGCTTGCTTCGCGACCGATGCTGGAACGGCGGCGCGCGAGGGTGGGGTCCGATTGCTCGCAGATTGCTCGGTTCGAGCCATCGGGCCGGGGTCCGCGCCCATCGGAGCCGTGGCCGGGGCGGGAGGCTGGGGCTGGGCAACGGACTCGACGCCCTCCTGGAGGGGGATATTCTCCGAACCTGCGGCCTCCGCCGTGGCCGCTCTCGCCATGCGCTCGGCTAGTAGTGCGGCGGGGCTGGTTGGCGGGTGTGCGGGTCGGCTTTCAGGGCGCCCGGGCGGTGGCGGTGCGGCCGTTTCGAGCACCGAAATCACGGACGTGCTGGACGGCTCGGTCGGCATTGCGTCGGAAACAGGATGACGCGCGACGTCTCGCCAGGCGGCGCGTAACGAGAAGGGGGCTCCTGTGGACTGGCGGGCTTCCGAGCCGGTCGTCGGCGACGACCTGCCAAGGCGCTGGGACCACTGATAGCCGACGCCAGTTATTCCGGCAGCGAAAGCAGTCGCAATCAGCAACCGCGCAACAGAAGACTTCCGAGATGCTCGCAGCGGAGGGCGTGAGATCACAGTCGCCTCGCTGAACGTTCCCGGCAAAGGCTCGGGCGGGCGCGGGAGGAACGTGGGTGCAACTTCCCATTCCCGCGCCTCGTCTGCGAGGTCCGGCGTCTCTGCGGTGCTGCCTTGGGGATCGGTCATCTCGGGTTCGTCGAACGCTCCGAAGTGCTGGTGGCGTGACGCAACCTGCCGCCTCAGGCGGCAAATCATCCGTGGATATTTACTACAACATCACGTTCCCGGTTGCCAGTGACAATCGTGCCGCTGCCCGATGATCCGTGACTGCACAACTCTGAGGCAAGCTGGTGACACATTGATATTGCCGAATAGTGAGTAACCGCCTTATTCTGCCGGAAAATGTAGAAAAAGCGATCGCAGCATCGATGTCCGTCGTGGCGTAATCGATTGGGAGGGCTCATGCAAACCGTTGGCCGCTCGAAGACCGAGGCGGCGGTGCAAGCTGGTCAGCACGCCGCGATCGATATGATCGGCGTGCACAAGTGGTATGGCGAGTTTCACGTCCTCCGAGACATAAATCTGTCCGTGGCGGAGGGCGAGAAAATCGTCATCTGCGGGCCGTCGGGTTCCGGCAAATCCACGCTCATTCGATGCATCAACCGGCTCGAGGAGCACCAGAAGGGCAAGATCATCGTCGATGGCACCGAGCTCACCAGCGACCTGCGCAACATCGACAAGATCCGGTCAGACGTCGGGATGGTGTTTCAGTCCTTCAATCTGTTCCCTCACCTGACGGTCCTGGACAATCTCTGCCTGGCGCCGACGTGGGTGAAGAAGATGCCCAGGGCCGACGCAGAACGCATCGCGATGCAGTATCTCACCCGCGTGCGCATCCCCGACCAGGCACAGAAATACCCGGGTCAGCTTTCGGGCGGTCAGCAGCAACGTGTTGCGATCGCGCGGTCGCTATGCATGAACCCGGGCATCATGCTGTTCGACGAGCCGACCTCCGCGCTCGATCCCGAGATGATCAAAGAGGTGCTCGACGTCATGATCGAATTGGCCGGCTCGGGCATGACCATGATCTGCGTCACGCACGAGATGGGCTTCGCCCGCTCCGTCGCAGACCGGGTGATCTTAATGGATCGCGGCGAGATCGTCGAGCAGGGGCCGCCGTCTACCTTCTTCACCAACCCGC
>JBFWXN010000071.1:0-27143 GCA_050187415.1 Hyphomicrobiaceae bacterium
AAGAGCCGCGCTCTCAATATGCTGGCGATGGCCTACCTCTGGCTGTTTCGCGGCACACCGGCCCTCTTCCAGATCATTTTCATATTCAATGTCCTGCCGCAGTTTGGAATCACGCTGTCCAACTTCGCCAGCGGCGTCGTTGCGCTCGCCATGAACGAGGGCGCCTACATGGCCGAGATCATCCGCTCGGGCCTGCAGGCCGTGGGACGCGGGCAGCGCACGGCGGCACGCGCGCTCGGCATGAAGGAATGGCAGGTGATGCGCTATGTCGTGCTGCCGCAGGCGCTGCGCATCATCATTCCCCCGACGGGCAACCAGTTCATCGGCATGCTCAAGCTGTCGGCGCTGGTGTCGACGGTGGCAGTTGAAGAGCTGCTCCTGGTGGCCAACCAGGCTGCAAGCGCCAATTTCCGCTACCTTGAAGCACTCAGCGCGGCAGGACTCTACTACCTGATCTTCACGACACTGTTCATGCTCACCCAGTCCAGGATCGAGGATTGGGCCAGCGGCCGCCGCCGCCGCGCCAGCAGGACGTCGCTCTCGGAGCGCATGATCGGTGCCACGGGCGATGGAGGGCACACGCGATGATAGGCTCGCGCCCCATTGTCAAAGTCACGGGTCTCTGCAAATCGTTCACCGGCCTGCAGGTGCTCAAGGACGTCTCGCTCGAGGTCGCGCCCGGCGAGACGATCGTCGTCATCGGACCTTCGGGGTCGGGCAAGTCGACGCTTCTCAGATGCATCAATCTTCTTGAGCCTATCGATAGGGGCACCATAGAGTTCGACGGCGAGGATATCACCCATCTCGGCCGGCAGGCTTTCAGAGCGCGCCGCGACATCGGTATGGTCTTCCAGAGCTTCGAGTTGTTTGCCCACCTGACGGCGCTCGAGAACATCATGCTGGCGCCTATGCGAACAATGGGAGTTGAGCGGGCTGAAGCCATGGCGACAGCGCGGGCCCTGCTGGAGAAGGTCCGGATTCCGGAAAAGGCCGACTTCTATCCCGACGAGTTGTCGGGTGGCCAGCAGCAGCGAGTCGCCATCGCGCGGGCGCTTGCCATGAAGCCCAAGGTGATGCTCTACGATGAGCCAACCTCGGCGCTCGATCCGGAGATGATCAAGGAGGTGCTCGATGTCATTCAGGATCTGGCGCGGGAAGGGACCACTGGCGTGGTCGTGACGCACGAGATGGCGTTTGCGCGCCGTGTCGCCGATCGCGTCATATTCATGGAAAGTGGACAAGTCGTTGATGACGCGCCAACACTCCAGTTTTTCCAGGGCACCAGCAGCGAGCGCGCCAAGCGCTTCCTGGATCAGATCCTGCAACACTAATCGGCTTCACAAACGGGATCGCTGATCAGAGTCGATCGGAACGATGGCGACGGCACGGGGCAGGAACGGAATGCGCGCGCAAGGCCAGATACTGCTCGGGCCGCGCCGGGCGCAGCTTGTGCGCGATATCGTTCGGCTTGCCACCGAGCAGAATTGGGAACGCGGCTATCACGTGAAGGAGCAGGAACTCGCGGCCAGGTTCGGTGTCTCCCGCTCGCCTGTGCGGGCAGCGCTCAAGGCGCTCGAGGAGCGGGGCGTCCTGCAGGCGCGACGCCATCAGGGTTATCTCCTTGCTCAGACCCATCGTGATCTGCAGCGCATCCGGATCGAGGTGCCACGGACGTCGGACGAGGAGCTGTATCTCAGGATCATCGACGACCGCAGCTCCGGCACGCTGCCCGAAACGATCACGCAGGCCGACCTGCAACGGCGGTATGCCGCAAGCAGGGCCAGCCTCACCCGCATTCTCGTGCGCATGACCAATGAGGGAATTGTCGTCCGGCTCAAGGGGCACGGTTGGCGCTTTCTTCCGACGCTGTCGGGTATTCATTCATCCAACGCAAGTTATGAGTTCCGGCTCATTGTCGAACCGGCCATGATCCTCCTGCCGCATTTCAGAGTGGACCGTGGATCGGTCGCTCGGCTACGCGAAGATCATATGAAACTGCTTGAAGAGCCCAACCGCCGCTGGTCGATCGATCGCGCCTGGACCTATGAACTCGACGCCTCGTTTCACGAGACGATTGCCGGATTCAGTGGCAACGCATTCCTCATCCAGTCGATCCAGCAGCACAACCGGCTGCGTCGCCTGATCGAGTACCAGGGCTATGCGCGGATCGAGAGGGTCAGGGCCTGGGCCTCGGAGCATCTTGCCATACTGGACGCTCTGCAGCGCGGCGCGCTCAAGAGCGCGGCAGATCGGATGCGCCACCACCTGACCAACGCGATGATTGCCACGAAAAGCTGACTGATTGCGTGTCAGCGTCGCGGGTTCCGCCAGGATTCGGTTGGCACGAACTCCCGGAGCGCACGGAGATTGCGGCTTGCGCTTCGTCCGATGGACGCCGGACACCGCTCTTGTCGAACGACGACGCCAGCACGACTATCGGCCGCGCCGTCACGCGGCTGGAAGCAAATTCGGGATCGGCAACTCGCTGGTACAATTTCGGAAGCGCACACCCCCGCACTTGCCCCGGACAGGTCCTGACTATCTGACACCGTTTGAAGCGGGATTTCCAAAACCGTAGAGCGCGCACGGGTTGTCCACCAGAATGCGGGTTTGTGCAGTCTCGTCGGGGACCCAAGTCTGGAACAGGTCGAGGAGGTCGCCGTCGTTGGGCATGCCGCCGTCGACCATGACGTGAGGCCAGTCCGTCCCCCACACGAGACGTTCCGGCGCGGCAGCGACAAGCTCCTCGGCAAACGGTCGGAGATCGTCATAAGCAGGCGGGGCGCGCGATGTTCGATAGGGCGCTGAAAGTTTTGCCCATCCCTTCCCGCTTTTGAGCAGACGGATCAGGGCCTGGAATGCCGGCGATGAAACGCCGCGCTTCGGGTCCGGCCGACCCATGTGATCGATCGCGACGTCGATTGGAAAATCGGCGAACAGGCGATCGATGTCGGGAAACGCTTCTATGTCCATCAGAAACTGAATGTGCCAGCCCAACGGGCGAACACGCTCTGCCATCCGTCGTGCGGCTTCAAGCTGGAGTCCACGTCCCGACACGAGGTTGATGCGAAATCCTCTGAATCCCTGTTCGGACAAGCGCGCGAGTTCAGCATCACTCATCGACTCGTTGAGCAGTGCAACGCCCCGGAAGCGCTCTGGCGCCGTCGCAATCGCATCTGCGCTTACCGAATTGTCGCTGCCGTAGACCGCAGAATGGACAATCACGGCTCGTTCGATGCCGAGCACATTCAGGACGGCGAGATAGTCCGTCCATACGACAGCCGGGGGTTCGAACAGGCGGCCAGGGGAGAGCGTATAGCCTGGCGTGGGACCAAACACATGCATGTGGGCATCGACAGCTCCCGGCGGCACCCTCCGCTTTGGTTTGCGGGGCGCCGAGTCGGGATTGGCGCAGTGAGGAAGCGCGCCGGTTTGATCAGTCATGCTGATGCACGCGGGAAAGAAGTTGCTTCTTTATCGAAACGAATTCATCGGTGGTCAAGACTTCGAAGCTGCGCGGCCGTTCGAGTGGAACGGGTATTTCCTCGCGCATGCGTGCCGGCCGCGCCGACATGAGCAGAATGCGGCTTGCCAGGAAGACGGCTTCCTCTACGTCGTGCGTGACGAACACGATCGTCGGCCGATATCGATCCCAGACCTGGAGAAGAAGTTCCTGCATGGCAAGCCGTGTCTGCGCATCCAGAGCACCGAACGGTTCGTCCAGCAGCAAAACGTCGGGCTTGCCGAGCAAGGCGCGCGCGATGCTGACGCGTTGGCGCATGCCACCTGACAACTGGTAGGGATAGTGGTTTTCGAATCCCTTCAAGCCCATTGCACCGATGTACTCGGCCGCGCCTGCTTCGTAGTCGTGTCTGGCAATGCCACGGCATTTCGCGCCAAGTTCGATGTTTCCCTTGACGGTAAGCCACGGAAACAGTGCGGGGGTCTGGAAGACCATGGCGCGGTCCGGACCCGGTCGTTCGACGGGCCGCCCTCCGACTTGCACCGAGCCTGTGGTTGGCGCATCGAAGCCCGCAATGATGTTGAGCAGCGTCGACTTTCCGCAGCCACTGGGCCCGAGAAGGCAGACGATCTCCTCGGTATATATTTCCGTGTCGACAGCCTCGAGCGCGGTGACGGCGGTCGGTCCGACCCCGAATGTTTTGGAGACCCTGTCGATACGGATCTTGACGGCTGGATTGGGCATCGGGCGGATTTTATTTGCCGCGCCAGTGAAGGAGGCGTGTTTCTGCATAGGTCTCAAGCATCTCGAGGGCGAGGCCGATCAGTCCGATGATGGCGATCGCGATGTAGACGTCGGGGATGCGATAGAATGTTGCCGCATCCATGATCATGTAGCCGAGGCCAACCTGCGCCGCGATCAGTTCTGAGGCGACAACGAGCGCCCAGCTCACGGCCGTTGCCGTCTTGATGCCCGTCATCACCTGTGGCGCGGCGGCGGGAAGAATGACGCGGACGAACAGTTGGCTGCGCGTAAGGCCCATGTTCACGCCGGCGCGCAGGAGGTCCTGCGGAACGGACTTCACGCCGGCCGACGCATTGAGAATGACGTACAGGGTCGCGGTAACGAAGATCACGAAGATCTTGGAGAACTCGCCGATACCGAAGTAGAGGATGATAAGCGGAATAAGCGCGATGGCGGGGACCGGTCGCAGGAAGGAAAAGATCGGTGTGAGAAGAGCGGCGACGACCGGGCTGGCGCCGATCAGCAGGCCCAGGGGAATTCCGACGGCCAATGCCAGGAACAACCCGATCAGCGTGCGCAGGAGGCTTGCGGACGCGTGAGCCCACAGCGACCTTCCCGTGTATCCGTTGATGAGCAGGTTCCCGAGTTCGCTCACCAGCGCCTGCGGCGACGGGAGAACCTTTTCCGTGATGAGACCGGTGTTGGTGACGAAAAGCCAAAGGCAGAAGAGCGTGCCGACGGACAGCAGACTCAACATGACGTAGCGGCCGCCGCGAGGCGATGATCCGAACCCGATCATTTGGTGTTTCCCGCCGCGATCCGATCCAAGGTCACAGGAATTCTCCCAGTCTTTGCATTACGTCGCGAGGCCGCTCGACGGGCAGCCAGTGACCACATTTCTCGATCGTGGCAAGTTTCGCATTGGCCAGTGCAGGAGCAACACTTTCGGCAAGTTTTGGCGGGCTGATTGCGTCCTCGACACCCGCGACAAGCAAGGTCGGGCATCGGATACGGGAAAGATCTGCCGCGACAGAGTTTGCTATGGCTTCACAGGATAGCGCGTAGCCCTCCGCGGATTGCCTCAAAACGAGTTCGCGAATGAAGGGTTCGAGAAGGGGATTGTTGGCGCGCGCACTCGGTGCCGTTCCCGCCGACACGACGCCATCGACAATGGACCGGAGGCCATCCTGGCGGACCTTCGCTGCCCGATCGCGCAAGGCTTGGCGCCGCTCGTCCGGCGGCGCCTTGTTGACCGCAAATAAAGCTAGCCGCGATATGCAGTCCGGATGCTCGGCTGCAAAATGTTGCGCAATCAGCGTGCCGAGAGAGTGAGCCACGATGCTGGTTCTGGCAATCCCTTCAAACCGCATGATGGCTGCAAGATCGTCAACCCACCCCCCGATGGAGAGATGCGCGGGCGTTGACGAGCGGCCGGAGCCGGCCAGATCGACGCGGATGACGGTAAAGCGCTTTGACAGCTCCTGCGCCTGTGGGTGCCAGATATGCATCGTTCCGCCGAGGCCGTGCAACATGATGACGGCCTCGCCGCTGCCGCTGATCTCGACGGCAAGTGTCCGGTCACGGTTAGCGATTGTCTTGAAAGTGCTCATGTCGGGTTCTGTCAGCGGCTAACAGCACGGTGCAAAAGAAAACCGTGGGTCTGCGGCGCGGATCGGCACTTCCGGCAGCCCGAGATCCCGCCGAACGATATTGGTGCCCTGCACGAGGGCGACGCACTTGAAGTACGCGATCCGCCGCGAGAGACCTTCGCGCCCGAAGCCGCAGTCCGTCGATATGATAAGCCGCTCCGCCGGAATGTGCTCGAGCGCCTTGCGGATCAGTGCTGCAACTTCCTGCGGCGTCTCGACGATCGTCGTCGTGTGGTTGACGACGCCGATAGCGACCTTCTTTGTGGAGGCGATCTTGCCGATCAGCGGCAAGTCCTTGCCGCCGCTGCTGGCACACTCGAACGTGATGGCATCGGCGTCGAGGCTGAACAGATAGGGCAGAACGCGCTCGTAGGATGGAACTGGCGAGAACAGACGCTGCTGGGCGGGATTGCCCCAGCAGGTGTGCACCCATATCTCTGCATCAACCCCCTTTACCTCGCGGTTGAAGGCTTCAGTAAAGAACTCGAAGTCGGCCTCAGTGGTGGATTTGGCGAGCGACGCCAGATGATGACGCGGCTCCTCCATCTGGATTAGCCGGCAGCCGGATTGTGCGAGCTCGCGCAGTTCCTCGTTCATGATATCCGACAGTGCGAGGATCATCTCGCGCTCCGACGGATAGAATTCGTTCCACATCATACGGACCAGGCACTGCGCGCTGATCGTGCCAAATTTGACGGGCCGTTCGCTGAGCTTTTGCGCGGATTTCCAGATTGCGGAATATTCAAGGGGGCCGCGCTTCAGGTCGCTTGAAACCACCGGGGCCTGATAGGCTTCCATCACTTCATAGAGAATGTGACCCGGGCGGATGTTGAAGTCGCTCGATGACCAGTTCGGTGCCAGATCCCGGCGCCCCGTCAAGCCGCCGAGGCGTTCGAGGAGATAGAACATCCAGGATTTGCCACCGACGGTCATGTCGAAGCGCGCATCGCCGTCGGTGACGATATCGAGGCCTGCAGAGCACTGTTCCGAGACAACCGACGCCACGGTGTCGAGATACTGTTCCCGGAAGGGCGTGTGCCCCATTGCGACCTTGAAGGGCCGCCCTCCCATATTGAGCGTGCTCCACTGGGGTTTGGGGTAGGAGCCGGTCATTGTGGTCGGCAGCACAAGATCCCGTGTGACGGTCAACATCTCGGTCTCCTCCAATCGCGGTCGGATGTCAGTGCTTGCGCGCCTTCATGAAGCTGGCCAGCGGTTCCGTCGCAAACGCCTTGGCCATGTCGGGCTTCGTCTTGATAAAGCCGTTGGCAAAGAAGAAGTCGGCGATGGCCTGGAAGTGCTGAACCTGGGGTGCCTTGTCGCCGACAATGGCGTAGGCGTCGCCGGGAGTTGTCTGCTGGACGAATGTCGGCTTGGGATCGAGCTTGTAGATCGCGGCCGCCATTGTCTCGGATAGACCGAGCTCACTCGACATGGCCTTGATCGCCTTGCTGGGATCGCGTGCGTAGTGTTCCTGTGCTTCCTGCATCGCAGCGATGAAGCGGCGGACAGCTTCCGGCTTCTCCTCGAGCCATCCGGTGCGTGCCATGATTGGAGCACCGGGATAGGCACCGAAGATGTCGATCTCGTCAGCGACGCGGCGGCCGTCGGCCGCGGCGCGGCTGGCCCATGGTTCCCAGACCCAGATTCCGTCGACGTTGCCTTGCGTGAAAGCCGGCAGCAGGCTCGGCATCTGCATGTCGACAAATTCGTACTTGCCGTCGAGCCCCGCCTTCGTCAGCAGATTGACCATGGCGAAATAGGCGCCCGAACCTTTCACCGATCCGATTTTCTTGCCTGCGAGATCCGCGACGGTCTTGATCGGACTGTCGGCTTTGACGATGAGAACGTTCTTCGTTGCAGATTCGAGGGCGATCACACGCAGAGGCACGCCTTGCGCAGCGCCGACGATGGCCGGAACGGCGCCGCCCCACGACACGTCGATGCTCCCGCTTTGGAAAGCCGCAAACATCGGTGGTCCGGCGGTGAACTTGATGAAATTCGGCGTGAGGCCGTGCTTTTCGAACAGCTTTTCCTCGCGCGCCACGTAGAACGCATAGTAGGTGCCGGGCAGCCATCCGATGTTGATGGCGATGGGATCTTTTTGCGCCGATGCCGGCGGCGCCGTTCCGAAACTACCGAGAACCGAGATCAGAACCACCAGAACGTGCAGGAACGCTTTCATTGGATACTCCTCCCTTTTGTTTTATTCCCGCGAGAATCTTCTCGGGGGTTGCTGGCAAGGATGTCAGTCGCACGCCGACCGCGTCGTAAATTGCGTTGCAGATGGCGGGACCAGGTAGGATGACGTCGATTTCTCCGGCGCCCTTCGCTCCGAACGGTCCATGCGGATCAGGGCACTCGACGATGATCGAGATGATCTCGGGCGGATCGAGAGCCGTCGAGATGGCGTACTCCGTCAGATCGAGCGTCAACCGGCGATCGCCCGCACAGTCCGGGCGCGTGTCCTCATGCAGCGCGTGATCAATTCCCATCACGATGCTGCCTTGAAGCTGACCTTCCAGGAGGAGCGGATTGATGGCACGGCCGCAGTCGGTAGCTACGATCAGCCTGCGAACCTTGACGACACCCGTCTCGTCATCGACTTCGACCTCGGCATGGGCCGCGGCATATCCAAATGCAGCCACCGGGTTTCCCTGACCCGTTTCGAGATCCATGATTGTGGCGTCGCGGCGAAACCCCGATTTGCCGCCGACCAGCGCGACGCGGCCGGTTTCCGGCTGAAACGTGCCGCGTCCAATGACGATCTTGCGGCGGTCATAGAGAGTGAGGAAGGCGAGATCGCCGATTGCGATACCTTTGTCCTGGGTGCCCCGCACCCGGACAAAACCGCTGTCGACCTCCAGATCATCCGGCGAGACTTCAAATTCCTCGGCTGCCGTCTGGAACAGCGCATCGCGAACATCGCGCGCGGCCCGGCGAACGGCATTTCCCATGATGTAAGTGCTGCGGCTGCCGACTGTGCCGCCGTCGTAGGGCGTCGTGTCGGTGTCGCCGTAAACGACAGTGACGGATTCCGGAGCAACGCCCAGCTCTTCAGCCGCGATCTGTGCGGCGACGGTGGTCGTCCCCGCGCCGACCTCGACTGACCCGACAGCAACCACGATCGATCCGTCCTGCTTCAGCTCGATGACTGCCGATGATGCATCCTGGCTGCGCAACATGCCGACCTTGAGATAGCAGGCGGCCCAGCCCTTCCCGGTGCGCAGAGTCATGGGGACATGCTCCCGTCCCGCACCATTTCGGCAAGACGATCGAGGCATTCGCCAATACCGACTGCCGCCAGCGCCTGACCGGTGGGCGTCGTATCGCCATCGCGCAAGGCGTTCATCCGGCGGAATGTCAGGGGATCGATCCCGAGAGCCTGCGCTGCCGTGTCCATTTGCGATTCGGCGGCGAAAGCCGATTGGACGACGCCATATCCACGATATGCGCCAGAGATCTGATTGTTCGTGTAGGCGAGTCGCCCCTCGATGCTGACGTTGGGCACCCGATAGGGCCCGCAGGCAAAGATACAATGAACGGTAAGAACCGCGGGGCTCTGATTGGTGTAAGGACCTGCATCGCCAATCGTGTCGATGCGCTTGGCCAGGATCGTCCCGTCGCGGCGCACGCCGATGGTGTGGCGCATCACGAAGGGGTGGCGGACCGAGGAGGCAATGAATTCTTCCGCGCGACTCCAGGTATACCGAACAGGCTTTCCTGTCCGCAGCGCCAGAAGACCGATGTGCGGCTCGTGCGTGACATCGTTCTTGCCGCCAAAACCACCGCCGATCGGAGGCGCGATCACCCGCAGTTTGGAAAGCGGCAGCCGCAAAATGCTGGCGATCTCTGCCGAGCGGGTAAAGAGAACCTGGTTCGGTGTCCAAATGGTGAGACTTCCATTGGCATTCGGCGCCGCCAGCATCGCATGCGGTTCCATCGCGGCATGCTCGATCGGCGGCGTACGGTAGGTTTCCTCCAGGATCAGATCGGCCTCCCGGAGCCCGGCCTCCACATCGCCCTTGCGGATCCGGATTGCGCGCAGCGGGTTGAACGGGACAAGGTTGCCGCCCTCATGCACCGCCGGCGCACCTGTTGCCAGAGCAGCTACAGGGTCGGTCACGACCGGCAGCGGCTCGTAGTCAACCTTGATCAGTGCGGAGGCCTCAGCGGCCGCGCGCGCATCACGCGCTGCCACAAACGCAATGACATCGCCGCGATGGCGCACCTTGTCGTCGGCCAGCAGCGGCTGGTCCTTGACCGTAAGACCCTGCCTGTTATCGGGAATGTCCTTGGCGGTGATGATCGCGATCACGCCGTTCACACGTTCGGCTGCCCGCGTGTCGATGCGGAGAATCCGGGCGTGATCGTGGGCGCTGTAGTGCGGACAGGCGTGCAGGCTGCCCGGCATGGCAATGTCGTCTGTATAGCGTGTCGTGCCTGTGACGTGGCCGAGACCGTCGAGTTTGGGCATTCGGCGACCGACAGCCGACGGTTTGCGCTCCGACACGTCTTTGGCGACAATGCTGCCACCCTCGACCAGTGTTTCCCCGCGAAGCACCCTGGCGGCCGACGCGATCGCCTCGACAATCTTCACGTATCCGGTGCACCGGCAGATATTCCCGGAAATCGCCTGCCGGATATCCGTCTCGCTGGGTGACGGGTTGCGATCGAGCAGAGCCTTTGCAGACAGAAGCATGCCCGGCGTACAGAAGCCGCACTGCGCCGCTCCCAGTTCATGGAACGCTCGCTGCAGCGGGTGCAAGCCGCCATCCCTTGCCAGTCCCTCGACCGTCGTGATGCTGCATCCGGCGACCCGGACCGCGGGGATAAGGCAGGCGTTTACAGGCAAGCCATCGAGATGGACCGTGCATGATCCACACTCTCCACGGTCGCACGCCCGCTTTGGGCCCGTAACGCCGATCTTCGTACGCAGAACATCGAGCAGGGTCTCTGCTGGCTCAGCCTCGAAAACGACGGTCTCGCCGTTCACGGTCATTGTGGATGGGGACTTCATGCTGCGACCACCTGCTGCCGGGCCGCTGCCAGCGCGCGCTGCGTAAGAGCAGCGACGATGCTGCGGCGATAGTCAGCCGAGGCCCAGACATCGCTGACGGGAGCTATTGCCGCATGAACTGCATCTGCAGCACGCTGCTTGCGTTGCTCGAACGTGCCATTTGTCTCGATGAAGGCGCGTTCGGCGCTCTCGGCTCGTATCGCGGTCGGTCCCATTCCGCCAACGGCGATGCCAACGCTTTTCCAGTTGCCGCTGCTTGCGCTCAAGCGCACAGCAACGCTCGCAATCGCCGGAGCGAGAGAGAGCCGAGCCGCCAATCTTGTTATTGCAACTCCTGATGGCGTGCGCTCGCAATCGATGCCCAGGACAATCTCGTCGGCATGCAGCCCAGTTGCCAGAAACTCCGATAGCGATATGCGTCGCGTACCCGTACGGATGCCGGTCAAGGACACGGCCGTTTCGAGGACAAGCAGGCAGGGGGCGAGATCAGAAAACGGAGAGCGCGCGGCGATATTTCCGCCGATGGTCGCAACATTGCGGATTTGTGGCCCGCCGACGTTCGCCGCAGCTTGGGCGAGCGCTGGTGCGTTGGCCCTGATGAAATCGGAACCTGCAATGGTTGCGCACATCTCGTTCGCGCCAACCCAAAGTCGGTCTCCTGTAGCCCGGATGCCGCGCAACTCGGGCAGATCCAGGATGTCGATGACATGTTCGGGATGCTCTCGTGAGCGCAGCCGCTGAGTTGCCAGTGTTCCTCCAGCGAGGAGCAAAGACTTTTCAGCCTGTGCCCCCAGCAACTCCAGAGCAGCGCCAAGACCGCGCGGTTTGTGGTAGCGAACACCCATGCTGGCGCTCAGCCCGCCATAACGGGAGCCGGCATGGAACCATGTCGACCGACGTACCTCACGACTCCTCCCACTAATTTCTCATTTATTGAGAAAATGAACGCGATGAGATGAGAGAGTCAAGGGTAAATAGTCAATATATGATAATTAGGCTATCTGCTTGTTATGAGATCAGGAGCTCCGCGCGTGTCAACAAGCCGTGCCCGCATGCTCGCCATACTCGACTGCTTCTCGGACCGAGCCGCCGCCTGGACTGCCGAAGATCTGCATGATCAGCTCGGATGCTCGAAGCCCACGGCGTACCGATACGTAAAAGAGCTGTGCAATGCCGGGCTGCTGCTGCGCATCAGCGGAGGGCTCTATACGCTGGGTCCCCGTATCCTCGAGCTCGA
Source organism: Hyphomicrobiaceae bacterium (assembly GCA_050187415.1). Taxonomy (GTDB): domain Bacteria; phylum Pseudomonadota; class Alphaproteobacteria; order Rhizobiales; family Hyphomicrobiaceae. The sequence continues at coordinate 12,114 of JBFWXN010000071.1, forward strand.
CCTCATCATACGGCGCAGCGATCCACTGATGCGCGCCGCCCAGCCCATCATGCGCGCGCTTGTCGACCAGACCGAGGGTGACGCTCTGCTAGCGAATCTCTATGGCGATCAAGTCATGAATGTGCACCGCGAGGACGGGCCGAAGCCGGCCGTCATCAGCTATGACCGTGGACGGCCGCATCCGCTGTTTCGCGGATCGACGTCAAAGGCCGTGCTGCCCTTCCTACCGCGCGCTCAGCTCAAACGCATCTATGGAGCGCATGCCGAGGACTGCCGTCGCGCGGGCCTTGGCAGCACCTGGGAGGAATTTGTTGCCGCGCTGGCACCCATTCGGCGCAGTGGCTATGTGATAGGGCATGGAGAGCTCGATCCGCATGTCATCGGCATCGCGGCGCCGATCTTTGCTGACGAAAAGCGCGTGTTCGGAAGCCTCACGCTTATCCTCTCCAAGTCGCGTTACGATCTGCTCGACAAAGAACGCATTCTTGGAGCGCTTCTCGATGCCTCGAGGCGGATCACGAGCGCTCTCGGGCGTCTGTCGGGTTCACAATAGTCCACCCCGCGCGACTTCTGGGCATTCATTCCTCTCGCTGCCGATGGCTTGAATGTGGCCGGTTCGGTCCTCCAGGATCATCGCGGCTCCCTTCTCAGCGATCATCATCGTTGGGGCGTTGGTATTGCACGACGTCAGCGTGGGCATGATGGAGGCGTCGATGACACGCAACGCGGATACCCCACGAACGCGGAGACGATGATCAACCACAGCCAGGCGATCATGTCCCATTTTGCACGTGCCGACAGGATGGTACGAGGTGTGTCCGGCAAGCCCGCAGTACGACAACAATTCCTCGTCGCTCGATACATCAGGCCCGGGCCGGCGCTCTGCAACGATCAGCCGGGCCAATGCCGGCATGGACGCGATCCGGCGCGAGATGCGCAGGGCTTCGACATTCGTGGCGCGGTCGGTTTCATCCGACAGATAGTTCGCAATGATGACGGGCGGGTCCTGAATGGATTGAGTGGCAGCGTGGATGGACCCCCGAGACCGGGGGCGCATCTGGTTGTGGCCGATCGAGAATCCCCAGAAGTCGTCGATCGTGAGATCAGCCCCTCCAGAGTGCCGGCTGTCGCCGCTGATCATGTAGAGCTGGATCTTGACGTCAGCGCGCGGCGAATTCGGGAGCGCTTTGACGTTCGTAAACGTCTTTGCTGACGCCGTGGTCATTAGGCCCTTTCTTCGCGTCGCGTATTCCAGACCCATGAGAGACTTGCGGATCGGATGACGGAGCACAGCATTGAGCGTCAGGGGTCGATTGCATTCGTAAACGACCCGGACCTGAAGGTGATCTTGGAGATTCTCCCCAACGCCTGGCAGATGTTGGTGCACAGGAACGCCAAGGTTCTGCAGCCGCATCGAATCGCCGATGCCCGAAAGCTCCAGAAGCTGCGGCGATTGTACTGTTCCGGCGCACAAGATTACCTCGCGCCGGGCGGCGATGACCGACGCCTCGCCCGCTTTGACCACCTCGATGCCGGTGGCCTGTCCTTGCGACAGCACGACACGCGATACTGTGGCGTTCGTCACGGTACGGAGGTTGGGGCGCCTTGAGGCGGGTCTGAGAAACGCGGTCGCCGTGCTGCATCTTACGCCGCGGCGCATATTGAGCTGAAGATATCCCGTCCCGACATCGTTGGGACCGACATTGTAGTCTTCGAGGTGCGGATACCCCGCTTGCATGCTCGCGGCAATAAAGGCTTCGGAGAGGGGATCGGGATCTCTCGCTAGGTTGGTTACGTAGAGTGCGCCCGATTTCCCCCTCATCCTCTCGTCGCCTTCGGGGTACTGCTCGAGCTTCTTGAAAAAGGGGAGCACCTCGTCAAAGCTCCACCCGTCGTTGCCGAGAGCCTTCCAATGGTCGTAGTCTGCGGGTTGTCCGCGATTGAAGATCATTCCGTTGATCGAGCTTGACCCGCCGAGAACTCTGCCGCGCGGCCAGTAAATTCGCTGATCGTGCATGCGCGGCTCAGGTGCGGTGAAAAATTTCCAGTGATAGCGGGCATCACCGCGAACCTTGCCGATGCCGAGCGGAATCTTCAGCCAGTAATGGGCTGCCTGACCGCCTGCTTCGACAAGCAGGACCGTGTTTCGTCCGTCTTCGGACAGACGGTTTGCAAGAATGCAACCGGCGGTGCCGGCGCCAACAATGATGTAGTCGTACGATCCGCCGGCCGAGATATCCACGCGCTGTCTCCCGCTATGCCGTCGCCGCACGCGCTACAACAGCATCCCTCCGGAGGCCGACCATTTCTGTGGGATCGGCCATGACCTCGATCACGGTCGGCAGATCGCTATTGAATGCCTCCTTGAGTGCGTCTCCGACATCGCTGGCCTTCTCGACACGGCAACCACGAGCGCCGAACGCCTCGGCGAGTTTGTCAAAACGCGGGTTCCCGATGTTCGCCCCGACGTATCGCTCCTGGAAGAAATCCTTCTGGTAAGACTTCTCGACGCCCCAGGCGAAGTTGTTGAGCACAAGCACGACAGGATTGAGCTTGCAGCGTATGGCGGTTTCCAGCTCCTGCATGTTCATGGCAAAGCCGCCGTCGCCGCTGATGCAAAGCACTGGTGCCTCGGGTCGCGCAAACTTTACACCGAGTGCTGCCGGGAAGCTGAACCCAAGCGCACCGAACTCCTGCGGCGTGAAAAGCGACGGGCAGGCAAAATGATCGAACGCATCGGTGGCACAGTTACCCCAATAGCCGGCCTCGGTTACCACGTGGATGTTGGGTGGCACGGCGCGGCGGACTTCGGCGTAAAACCGGCCCGTCCGGATCGGCGCGTCGGGCTCATGCACAGCGTTGACGCGGGCTGATCGCCACTCATGGCGAAGCGCAACGGCGGTCCGATGCCACTCCTTGAGCGTGGTCTGAGCCGTACGTTTGCGGAGTTCGGCGACGCAGGCTATCGCCACCTGACGCGCATCACCGACGATGCCGAGTTCGATCGGGTAGAGACGTCCGATTTCGCTGGGCTCGACATCGGCATGGATGAGGCGTGCCGCTGCGCCGATATAGTTGTTGTTGAAGAAAGCAGTCGTGAAGCCCAGGCGTGTCCCTATGGCGAAGATTACGTCTGCCTTCTGGGCGAGTTCACGCGCCACAGATGAACCGCGCGGTCCGAGTTGACCGAAGAACAGCGGATGGTCGTTGGGGACGAGGTCCTTGTTGGCGTTGGACGTTATCAGGGGAACGTTGAGCGCCTCGACGAGCTCGATGAGCTCCCGTGAACCTCGGCTCCACTTGAAACCACTGCCTGCCAGTATGAGAGGGGACCGGGCCGCGGACAGAATGTCGATCGCGTTGGCAATGTCCTGCGCGTCAGGAGCAGGCCCCTTTGTCGAACGATATTTTTCCGGCGGACGTGGCGCGCATTCGACTTCGTGACTGAGGATATCCCGGGGGACCTCCAAGAAAACCGGACCGCGCTGCCCGCCAAGCGCCTTGCGGATCGCATGTTGGGTCAACTCGACGGCCCGGTCCGCGCGGCCAATGCGGAGCACGGCCTTGGAGACTGGCCGCAACAGGTTGAGTTGATCGATTTCCTGAAATGCGTCTCGCTGGTCGTGCGCGGTCATCACTGCGCCGCCGATGGCCAGTACCGGAGTGTAGGCTTGCCTGGCGAGCGCCATTCCGGTGACGAGATTGGAGACGCCGGGTCCACCTTGGGCAAGACAGACGCCGATGCCGGCCGTCGTGCGTGCATAGGCATCCGCCATATGCACTGCCGCCTGCTCGTGCCGGACACTCACGAATTCGATATCGGTGGGGTCGTGCATCGCATCGAGGATTTCCAGATACGAGGAGCCGATGATGCCGAACGCGTAGCGGACCCGCTCCGTTCGAAGGCATTCCACGATTGCTGCGCCAGCGTTTATTTTGGGCACGTTTATGACCTCGGTAGCACTCGGCTTGAGTTAGGCGCCGTCCTGGAGCTGTTGCGCGGGGTTCTTCTTCCCGCCGGCCTCAAGACCGATCCAGGCTAGAAGCTGGTTCGAACAGATGTCGGGGAGGGCCGCAGGCGCTTTCTTGATGTAGCCCGCCTCGAGCATGAATTTGTGCCAGCCCATCGTTCCGTATGGGAACGAAGTGAACGTCATGCCCGGCCATGTCAGCCAGCGCTTCAACGTCTCCGGGCTCTGCTTGATATCTGCGGAAAGCAGCTTGGCGCTGCCATCCGGATCGAGATTCAGCATCGCGATGGCATCGTTATATGCGGCGATGAAGAGAGCGACGGCCAAAGGATTTTTCTCGATGTACTCGGGTGGCGCGAACGCGAGAGGCGAAACGAAACGGCCGCCGAAGGCATCCGCGCCATCGAGGACGACGCGCACACCTGGCGTGTCGAGCTCCGTGAAGACAAAGGGGATGTTGGCGAAGTGAGCCGCGACGCCGGGGTTCTTGGACAAGATTGCGGCAGTCGCGTCCGGATGAGGCAGAGCAACGAGATTTTTATCCAGCGCCCGCGCGTCCCCGAGCTGCCTCTTGGCTGCCATGGCAAGCAGGATGTGCTGCAGGCTGCCGAGGCCTGGAACCGCAATTTTGTCATCCGGCTTGAAGTCCTTCAGCGACTTCAAGTCATCGCGCCAGGTGACCAGCTGATAGGGAAAGATACCTGTTCCGACGAGATACTTCAGGTTGAGAAACTGCCATCCGATCTGAAACGGCGGCGGACCAAGCACACCGATGTCCAGCTGCTTGGCAATCATCAGGTCGCGAACAACGCCACCCGACGCCACGCGCACAAATTCAATGCTGGCATCGGGCATATATTTTTTTATGGCGTCGGTTGCCCGCATCAACAGGACCGGCGCGTAGACAAGACCGAACTGGTAGCCCACGCGAATCTTTATGGGCTCGGCCGCCTTCACGATCGCAGGCTTTGCCACGAGCGAAGCGCCAGCCACAGCCGCGCCGGCCTGCAAGAGGCGTCTGCGTGGAATTGCCAAGGATAGGCTAGTCATAAAGTCCTCCCGGTTATTCGTTTTTTGTCAGAGCTTGTTCCGCTCTTGACTGCTTCTCAGGTCGATTTGTCGGCTTTCCTCTGTTCGAACGGCGTTCGCGACGGACGAGCCCCGCTGCGTGCCAGGTTCAGAACGTATTGGTAGTCGTCGGTTCGATAGAGTGTCCGCCCGGTTTGGATGAGACGCTGGCTTGCGTCGAAATAATCGCGCGTCACCACCAGCAAAGGCATTCCCTTCTTGACCTGCAGCAGCCGCGCCGTCGCGCCATCAGCAATCTCGGCCGTCATCGTCTGACGAACATTCGAGACCTGCAGGCCGCATTTCTTTTCGACGGTCAGAACGACCAGCTTGGCGTTCGATCCGTCGAAATCGCTCCGGCTGATTGCAGAGCCGATATCGTCGGGATGAAATAACTCCGAGGTCATGAAGACCTCGCCGGCTTTGTGCATGGCGCGGCGCACTGTCGTCATGGAACAGGTTTTGGCGCCCGCCGAGAGCCCGAGACGGCTCGCGACCCAGGCAGGAGCCTTTACCCGTCCCATCTTCACGATCTCGAGCTTCGAAGGCATGACGGACGTGACGATGTCGTTGAGCCAACCAAGTTCCCAAACGACAGACGGCGCGGCCCGGATGACGACCGTTCCCTTGCCAGGCTGGCGCTCGATAAGACGCTGGTCCGCCAGAACCCGCATGGCACCACGAACGGTGATGAGACTGACTTGAAACTGTCGCGCAAGTTCGTGCTCGCTCGGCAGGAATGCGCCGATGGCAAACTCGCCGGCCGCGATCCGGGCTTCGAGCTCGGTGGCCACCTGGAAGTAGAGCGGAACAGGTGCATTACTCAGCATGTTATGGCCTCCCACAGACATGCTATTATAATGTTATGTAGATGATCAAGCAGAGAATGCTTCGGTACGATGGATCGGCGCGCAGCACGTCCACGCAGACCGACTGGCAGCCGTGTTGGCGCTGCGATGCCCAGTGCGATGGGTGACAGTCGTCGCAGAAAAGTGAGGCCATGCGAGCCAGCACGCCCGGTTTGATCTGCCAGGGGTGCGGCGAACTCCTTTATGATCTCGTGGATCTTTGTCCTGGTGTCCTCAACCCGCCGCTTTGAAAGCGCGCTGCGATGCTATAAGATACATTTAATATGTATCTAAATGGGGCGGTGGGACTTGCGATGACAACCAGTTCGGAGCAGATTCGCGCCTTCACGGGCCCCGCCATTCTGAGCTACGGCTTCCGTCCCTTCTTCCTCTTTGGTTCTGTGTGGGCAGCATTGGCTGTCGCCCTCTGGCTGCCGATGCTGGCCGGCGAGATCAGCCTGCCAACGGCCTTCGGTCCGTTGGAGTGGCATATTCACGAGTTGCTTTATGGCTTCGTCCCGGCCGTTATTGCGGGCTTTCTGCTCACGGCTGTTCCAAACTGGACCGGGCGACTGCCGGTGGTTGGGCGTCGCCTGCTGATGCTGTTCCTGCTTTGGGTGGCTGGCCGCGTCGCCATTCTCGGCTCTGCAATTATCGGGGCAACACCCGCTGCCCTGGTCGACCTTGCGTTCTTGGCGACGCTTGAATTCGTGATGGCGCGCGAGATTCTGGCTGCCGACAACACCCGCAACCTGAAAGTCCTGGTTGTCGTCTCTCTCTTGGCGATCGGCAACTTGCTGTTCCACCTTGAAGCCATCGCTGGGATTGGGGCAGGACATGGTACGCGACTTGGTATCGCCGCAGTTGTGCTCCTGATTTCGATCATCGGCGGGCGTATCATCCCAAGCTTCACGCACAACTGGCTTGTCAAACACGGCGCAGATCGACTGCCCGTCCCGTTCGGCAAATTCGACATGGCGGTGATCGCCGCGACGGCGCTTGCGCTTGCCGCTTGGGTCGTGACGCCCGAAAGCGTGGCGACGGCCGTGCTTGCTGCCGCCGTTGGCGTCCTGCAGATCGCGCGCCTCGCACGCTGGGCAGGTCCGCGTACGACGGGCGAACCGCTGGTGCTCATTCTTCACGTTGCCTACGGCTTCGTCCCGCTCGGGTTTCTCCTGCTGGCACTTGGCAATTTCAGGCCGGACATAATTGCACCCGCGGGCGCCGTGCACGGCTGGACAGCCGGTGCCATCGGCATGATGACGCTCGCCGTAATGACGCGCGCCAGCCTCGGACATACGGGGCACGCTCTGACCGCATCGCGCTCGGTCCAGATCGTCTACCTGGCGGCCTTCGTCGCAGCAGTCACACGTATCGCGGCGGCGTTTCACGGTCCGCGCGACGCTCTACTGACCGTCTCGGCACTGGCCTGGGTGCTGGCATTTGGCGGGTTTGCCGTCCTCTACGCGCCGCTCCTGACGCGGCCCGGTCGATGACGGGCGCGACGCGGCCGCCGACGTGGCTCAAGCCGTGCAGCCCAACGGCCCTGGCCACGCGTGATGTTGCATCGCTGGGCGTGACCACCACTCGGTTGTCGGTCCGATCGCAAACTGAGCGGAGCCATCTATGTCTATGGCGGCGACTTCCTTGCCGCCGAACGCAGCGAGTGGGATGCCGAGCATCTGACCGAGGCGCCACTCTATATCGCCAAGACCAAAGCGCTGTTCGGCCCAGAAGCCTGAGCCTGGCTATCCCCGGTGCTCGCACCTCCCGGCTCTATCGTGACCGACCATGAAAAGTGAGGCGCCAGATCGCGAACAAGCCGAATGCCGCCAGCTGTCCGGCAATCAGGAGGAAGGACCACGAGAAGCTTCCCGTCCTGCTCGCGACAATTGTGAACATGAGCGGTCCGCAGAGCGAGCCCACGAAGCCGAACAGGTTCGCGCCGGACGTCACCTCCCCGATGAGCTCGTTTGGCGAAATGCGGGCGAGTTCAGCCATATGGACGCCGTTCCAGCCCAGGCAGGTTGCCCCGATCAGAGCCATCGAGCCGTAGATCAGCCAAGTGTCCGCATCGGCAAATCGCAGAAGCAGAAGAATGGCGCCCCCCGCTGCGATAGCCAGAACGGACAGAAGCAACAATCCGCTTCCCAGTCGGTCGGCGAGCCATCCGAGAAAGATGCGCGCCACCGTGCTGGCCGCGAGCAGGACCGCCACGTACAGGCCGGCTTGCGCCAAACTGCTTCCCTGCTGTGTAACCATGTAGGTCGCGGTAAATGCCGTCACGCAGGCCTGTGTGATCGAGAACGCCGCGCCCATCGCTGTAAGCAGCGGCAGAGTTGGATGAGCTGCGAGAACATGCGCAGATCTGGTCAGCAATGAAAGTGAGACGAAGGACCGCGCCCACCGATCGTTGAGCGCGATCCTCTCCGTGTCCAACGGTCTTCGAAAGACCTGCACCAGCACGGCGCAGAAAATCACTGCTGAGATGACAGCAAGGATCGCGCCGATGAACCCGAAGACTCCGAGCAAAGGAGCAACAAGCAGGCCGGCGAAGGCTCCGCCAAGGGGCACGCCGGCCTGCTTGATCGAAAAGATGAGGGTTCGATGTCCGGCAGGAGCGGTTCGCTGCAGGATCTGACTGCCCGCCGGGGTATTCGGAGCAGCACCCAATCCTACAAGCAAAGCGCCGACAAGCCCGACCCAGACAACGGGTTGGACAAGGCACGCCAAACCCAGGGCTATCAGCACCAGGCCGAGCTGCAGCGTCCGAAGCGGGCCGTGACGTTCGAGCAGGGGGCCGCCGCAGGCCAGAAACCAGCAGATGCCCACCGACGTCGCCGCGGAAACGTAGCCTATCTTCTCAGGCGCCAATCCCCATCGTTCGGTGAGGATCGGGCCGAGCAGAGGGATGGTGGCAGAGGCGAACGCGCTCATGATTTGAACGATGAGCGTCGCGCTCAGGGCGGTCGCCCATAGCGGAAACTTCAAGCTCGCTCCCCCCGCGGCAGCGCTATGAGTGGAAATCCCCCAGGAGCATGGTATGAACCAACCGGTACATGATTTCGAACAAACATCGGCGCTACGGTTGATTCTCGCCCGGGGATTTGTCGGCATTCCTCTGTTGGCCGGTGTAACGCAGACTTGTCATCAATGCCATGCAGCTGTTCCACTAAGAATTCGCGCAGTTCGTGCTGTGAACCTGGCGGACGCGAGGGCTCCTGGTGGTCTTCCCGACCTTCAAAACCGGTGAGACCGAGTAACTCGGTCTGGCAGGTTCGATTCCTGTCCGCTTCCGCCAATCGTTGCAACCTCGACGCCGCCGAGGTGGTCGACAGCCCGCCCGCCGGGCGATGACGACACACGTCATCGCGACGGCCGGTCACGTCGACCACGGCAAGAGCACCCTGGTCCGCGCGCTGACGGGTATGGAGCCGGACCGCTGGGAGGAGGAGCGCCGGCGCGGGCTTACCATCGATCTCGGATTCGCCTGGACGACTCTGCCCTCCGGCAGAGAGGTCTCCTTCGTGGACGTGCCCGGCCACGCGCGATTCATTCGTAACGCGCTGGCCGGCTTGGCGACGGTGTCGATAGTGTGCTTCGTGGTGGCTGCCGACGAAGGCTGGTCGGCACAATCCACCGAACACCGCGACGCGATCGCGGCGCTCGGCATTCGCCACGGGCTGATCGTGGTGACAAAGGCCGACCGCGCGCCCGATCTTGTGGCGGCAACCATCGAACGTGCCCGCAGCGAGTTCGCGCACACCGGTATGCGCGACGCGCCGGCAGTTGCCGTATCGGCCATGCAGAATACCGGATTGGACCAATTCAGGCAGGTTCTCGACGACGTTCTGGCTAAAGCGCCCGCAGCCGACGCCAACGGTCGGCTCCGACTGTGGATCGATCGCTCGTTCAGCGTTTCGGGGGCGGGCACGATCGTAACCGGCACCCTCGTCGCCGGCACGCTGACCAAGGATGACCGACTTTTGGTGGTCGGTGAGGGGCGAGAGCCGCGCACAGTCGTCGTCCGGGGGCTGGAATCGCGGGACTCGTCTGCCGACACCCTTCGTCCCATGAACCGGGCCGCGGTCAACTTGCGCGGCGTGCCTGCGGGGGACGTCCGTCGCGGGCAGGCGCTGATCGCACCGGACACTTGGCTCATGGCCTCGGTCGTCGATGTGCGCCGCATCGGGGGTGCTGCGCTCGATGACATGCTCAAACAAGTTACCGTGCATATTGGAACGGTGGCCGTGCCGGCTCGGCTGCGCTCCTTCGACGCCGAGCACGCTCGGATCACCCTTGGATGGCCGCTGCCGCTGATCGTCGGCGATCGGCTGCTGCTCCGTGATCCGGCAAGTCACCTCGTGCTCGGCGGCGTTGGTGTGCTCGACCCGGATCCGCCGCAACTGGTGCGCCGAGGGGATGGTGCCCGACGCGGGTCGAGGCTGGCCGCCATGCCACCTGGGGGTGGCGTGCTGGCCAAGGTGGCCAGTCGGAGCGCCGTGGACGTGGACTATCTGCGCCGGGTCAACCTGGTGGGTGCCGATGCCGCACCGCCACCTGAGGTTCGTGAGCTAAACGGATGGTGGGTGCACATTCCCGCTTACGACGAGTGGCGACGGCAGTTACGAGCTCTGGTGGAAAACGACGCCCAGCGGGACCAGCTCACGCCCGGCGTTTCCCAAGGGGCCGTGCGCGATGCCCTTGGCATGCCTGCGGCGCGCTTTATGGATCAGCTTGTCGTTGATGCGGGCCTCGAGCAGCACAATGGCTACGTTCGGCTGCCGCAGGCTCGTGTCGATCTTGGCCGCGCGGAGGCTGGGGTGGCCAAGCTCGAGGCGCGGCTGCTCGCAAATCCCTTCCTCGCACCGTTGGTCGGCGATCTGGCTGCTCTAGGTTTGGGAGCCCGCGAGCTGGCCGCAGCCGAGCGAGCCCGGCGGGTATTGCGCCTTCAAGGAGGTGTGGTGCTGCTGCCATCCGCACCGGAGCTCGCAATGCACGTGCTGGCGCAACTGCCGCAACCGTTCACCACCAGTCAGGCACGGCAGGCTTTGGGGACCAGCCGCAGGGTGGTGATCCCGTTGCTTGAGTACCTGGATGGACGCGGCTGGACACGTCGGGTCGACGCTGAACACCGCGAAGTGGTGCGTTAGTCGAGAGCACGGGTGTCGAGGCAGAACAACAGGTAGAGGCCGCTAGCCATTGCCGTCCTTCTTGCGGCTCTGGACGTGCAAGAATCCGAACCTGCCTTTGATGCAGAGATTACCATGGCTGACGGAGTGATCGTGGGGCGAAGTCACCTTGACGATCTTGTTGTCCTGGACGTGCAGGGTCAGGTTGCAGCCGACACCGCAGTAGGTGCACACCGTAGTGGTCTGGGTTTGTTGTGTTTCGTCCCAGGTGTCTGCGGCTCGCATGTCGTATTCGGACTTGAACGACAGCGCCCCCGTAGGGCAAACCTCCACGCAGTTGCCGCAGAAGACGCATGCGGAGTCGGGCAGCTCCGCGGCGTACTCGGTGGAGATCTGGGAGTCGAATCCGCGCCCGGCGATTTGAATTGCGAAGCTGTTCTGCCACTGGACCCCGCAGGCGTCGACACACTTGTAGCAGAGGATGCACTTGCTGTAGTCGCGCACATAGAGGTCGTTGTCGATCTTGACCGGCTGGCTCATCGTGGCCGCGACGTTGCCATTACCGGCGTGATGTTCGCCCGGATCGTGAACGTCGCGTGTGAGACTTTCGCCGGCTCTTTGGCCGTAACGGTCCGGATCAGCGTCGTAGCGCTCCATCCATTCCGGGATCCGCGGCGTGGTGGACAGGTCGACCGAAGAACCGAGCAACTCCAGCACGAGGCGACGGCTGTGCCGCACGCGGTCGGTGTCGGTCATGACTTCCATGCCGGCCTGAACCTTGCGGGAGCATGACGGCACGAGGACACGCGAGCCTTTGAGCTCGACCATACAGACGCGGCAGGCGTTCTTGGGCGTAAGCGTATCGCCGTAACAGAGCGTCGGCGTGTCCTTCCCCGCCGCATCGCAAGCGGTCAGGATGGTACTCCCCTCCGGGACGCTCACCTCCTTGCCGTCGATGGTGATTGTGATCTGTTGAACCGGCGCGTTCATCTGCTCTCCAGTGCGCCGAGGCGGTCGATAGCCGACTCGACGGCATTCCAGGCGGCTTGGCCGAGGCCGCAGATTGAGGAATCCTTCATCACCAGACCGACATCGCGCAGCAGGCCGATGTCGCGTCCCGTGGCCGCAGCATCGTGACGGTTGCGCACAATGCGCAGCAGCGCTTCCTCCTGGCGCACCGTGCCGACCCGGCAGGGTACGCACTGGCCACAAGACTCGTCGCGGAAGAAGCGCGCGATGCGCAGCAGAATGGCGGGTAGATCGACGGTGTCGTCGAACGCCAAGACCACGCCGGAGCCCAAGGTGGTCTTGCTGGCACGCGCGCCCTCGAAGGTAAGCGGGATGTCGAGTTCGTCGGCGCGCACGAATCCGCCGGCCGCACCGCCGAGCAACACCGCCTGCAATTTTCGGCCCTGTGGAACACCGCCGGCCAGTTTGAGAACTTCGCCGAGAGTTGTGCCAAACGGCACCTCGTAGACGCCGGGGCGCACGAGGTTGCCTGAAACACAGAACAACTTGGGGCCGGTCGAGCCCTCGGTCCCGATCTTGGCGTATTCCGCGCCGCCCATCCGCATGATCAGCGGCACGTTGCACAAGGTCTCGACGTTGTTGACCACCGTCGGCTTGCCGAAAAGTCCGGCCTCGAACGGGAATGGCGGCTTGGAGCGCGGTTCGCCGCGATAGCCCTCAATCGAATTGAAGATCGCCGTCTCTTCGCCGCAGATGTAGGCGCCGGCGCCGCGCCGGATCTCCAGATCGAAGCGCCAACCCTTGCCCATGACGTCATCGCCCAAGAACCCGCGTCCGCGGGCCCTCTCAATGGCATTCTGGAGTAGCCGGTTGGCGCGCGGGTATTCACCGCGCAGGTAGATGTAGCCCCGTTCGGCGCCGATGCCGTAACCGGCGATCGTCATCGACTCGATCAACGCGAACGGGTCGCCCTCGAGGAGGGCCCGGTCCTTGAACGTGCCAGGCTCGCTCTCGTCGGCATTGCAGATAAGATAGCGAGGTATCGCGGGTTGTTTGGCGGTGCTCTCCCATTTGATGCCGGCCGGGAACGCCGCACCGCCACGTCCCATCAGCCGGGACTCCTTGACCTCATTGATGACCTGTGCGGGCCCCATCTCGAACGCCCGCTTCAGGCCCGCGTAGCCGTCGCTCGCGAGGTAGTCGTCGATGCTTTCCGGGTCGACCTGACCGACCCGCTTGAGCAGCATCAGGCCCTCTTGGCCCGCCTGTGGCACGGCCATGGCTGGCGGCGCCTCCGCCGCGAGTGCCGCGGGACCATCATTCAGCGCGAGGACGATCTCATCGAGGGTGGCGGGCCCCATTACATGTTCATGGGGCGGGTCGCCAGCTTCCACCGCCATCGCGGCAGGGGCGCGCTCACAAACGCCAAGACAGGGACTGTGTTTCCAGCCGTTGCTGGCCGAGGCTGGACCCAGCGTCTTCTCGAGGTTCGCACAGACCTCCTTGGACCCGCGCGCCATACAGGCAATGTCGGTGCAAACGTGCACGATGCGCTTCGGCCGCGGATTGGTGGAGAACAGCGCATAGAACGTCGCGACGCTGTAGACATCGGCTGGCGCCACACTGAGCCGCTTTCCGATATAGTTCAGCGCGCCGGGGCTGATCCAGCCGACGCGGTCGTTCACTGCGTGCAGGGCCTCCATGACAAGATGCCGACGGGCCCGCGCATCCCGACCGGTGTGCGCGCGCCGATGATCCAGTTCGTCGCGTTCACCTCCGTGCCAGCCACCCTCGCCAACCCCCAGCAACCGATCGACCGAATCCCGTTCCTCTGCGGAGGGCTCGGCGTTGGAGAACTTCAAGTCCACAGGCGATCCTTCCTACTTCGCGGTCGCGACCTCTTGTTGCCTGCGACCAGGCTTTGCGAAAACGTCTCTCTCCCAAGTTGGAACTTCGTTGGTCTTCTCCACCTTGACCGCCGTAGCCTTGAACTCGGCGGTCCCAGAGATCGGATCGTTCTCCTCGATGGTGAGAGCGTTGACGTCCACTTCGTCGGGGAAGTTGCAGGCCATGAAGCACAGCCCCGGACGTAATCCCGGCTCCCGACGCACAGGCGCCAGCACAGATCCGCGACGCGAGCTCACCCGCACCCATTCGCCTTCATTGACGCTGAGCCGAGCCATGTCCTCCGGAGAGAGATCGACGCAAGCGCCAAACCGGATCGGCGAGTTGAAGCCACCAGACTGCACCCCGGTGTTGTAATCGGTCAGCCGCCGCCCTGTCGTCAGGCGCATCGGGAATTCGTCGTCGAGCTTGTCCTTCGGCAGGCTGTGTTTGGGAGTGCCGAACGGTGCCAACTGTCCGCGCTTCTCGGGATCCTTCTCCCAGAGCCGGCCGTGCAGGAATGGTGACTCGGGCCCGTTCTCGTCAGGGAACGGCCACTGCAAACCGCCCCGTTCCGCGAGCATCTTGTAGGACATCCCATGATGTTTCGGCGAAACTGCGCGCAACTCGTTCCAGACCTCCTCAGCAGTCTGCTTCGGCCAGCCGCGTCCCAGACGCTCCGCGATCAGACGCATGATCTCGATGTCGTCCTTCGCGCTGCCAGGCGGCTCCAACGCCTTTCGCACGAGTTGGACCCGCCGTTCGCTGCTCGTGAAAGTGCCTTCGCTCTCGCACCACGCCGCGGCTGAGGGGAGCACCACATCGGCATACTCGGCGGTTTTGGTCAGGAAGATGTCCTGAACGACCAGATGGTCAAGATTTTCGAGCCGTCTGCCCACCGCCGAGGTGTCCGCGTCGGACTGCACCGGGTTCTCACCAATGATGTAAACGTTGGTGAGATGTCCCTCGTCCATCGCGTGCATCATGTCCGAGAGCGTCATGCCGTACTTCGACGGCATCGTGACATTCCAGAGACGCTCGAACTTCGCACGATGCTCCGCATTCCCGACGTCCTGGAACCCCGGCAGGTGCTTGGGGATCGCCCCCATGTCGCCGCCACCCTGGACGGTGTTCTGCCCGCGCAGCGGACCCAAGCCC
>JBFWXN010000072.1:0-27064 GCA_050187415.1 Hyphomicrobiaceae bacterium
ACCAGCTGCAAATCTTTCGCGACTGCGCCCACGCTCGAATGCCGAAGCATTGAGCACCGTATGTCTCGAGTGAAAATCAGACGCCCGCGCCAACTGAGATTTACGTCAAACGCGTTGCAGGGTGCGGCAAGGCCTCACGTTCGCATCGCCGCTCGATGGCTTTCGCGGCGAGGCATGCCTAGAACCCCGTCCATAGCGAATAATTGCCGACTGTCGCGTTGCCTTTGATGGCCAATGTTTTGCACGGGGCGAATTCGGTCAGCTGCACTTGTATGACCTCGACACCATAGCCGTTCAAGCTGGCGCTGCAGCGCTCCGTAAGAACCCCATTGAATGCGCTGCGATCCGACTGAACGCCTTCTATCGTCCTCTTGGAGATCTCATCGAGAATGGCTCCCTGCGAGCGTTCCATGATGTCGGAGGCGAGGTCGGCTATATGCGCGATGGCCGCGACGACGTCGTCCACGCGATAGGTGACCAATGCACCTGCGATCACGGTCTTCATATCCTTTGTCATGACAATTTTGGTCTGGATCATCTGCGTTTGGCGAACCGTTACCATCAACGTGTACGTCGTCACCAGTGGCCAGTACCAATGCAGTCCCGGGTCCCACCTCTTGATGCGCGCTCCCCGCACATAGGCGACACCGCCATGCGTTGCCGGCACGATGACCAGCCACGGAATAAAGCGCAGAAGATTTTGGAAGATCTCGCCAACCCAACCGAAGGCCTTATCCACGTTTTCGCTCCCTGCAACCTATTGGATTGGACCAAGCCCTGCGCGGGTTAGACAATCGTCGTCTCGCGCGCGCAATTCGTCAGAACGGCAATTCCGTAACCGTCGATTGTCACTTTCCCATCGAATGGGGCCTTGACGATCGAGCCATTTGTTTCGTTGGTAAGCTTCAGGATTGCATCGCAGTCCGCCAACTCCACGTTCCAGTCGCGAGTATGCAATGTTGCGACTCCGCGCCCCGTATGGACGAAAACGCAGCTCCGTCGGCCTGCATCGTCGCATGCGAAAATTGCATCGATCTCCGGCTCGCACGTCTGCGCCTCGGGGAAGCAGATATGGTCGCCATACCTTACATGCTGCGCAAAGAGTTGTTTGCCCAGTCCCGCCGGCGTCGGCCTGCCAAGCCTCGAAATCAACCCGTAGGCATCGTCGTGGCCGGTCGCCGTCCAACGCATCTCGATATCCGCACCGCCGCGTATGAGATGAATAAGCGCCGACGCGTAATAGGCGGCACCCATCACATTCTGGTTCAGTCCCAGCGTGTAATAGTTCTCGTGGTGCGCGATCGTGTTCAGCTCACCACAGATATTGAGAATATCGCGGCCCTCGAGCAGCCGCGCCACGCCGCGCGCGCGCGCCTCGTACAAAGGCGTCTGCGCCATCAGCAGCGTCTCGAAATCGCGCCCTGGAGGGGCGTCCGGCGAATTCCACATTTCGAGCGAAAGTGTGTTACTCGGCACCGCCGGACGCCAGTCCCCATAGCAGTGCCAATTGACGAACCCGACGAGCTTGTCGTCGAAATCCGTTGTCATCCGCATGATCCAATCCATCCAATAGGCCCGGTGTGTTCCATCAATGGAAGGACCGCCGATCATAGCCTTGCGCCCTGCCAGATGGGGCTCCAGCAAGTCGAAGATCGAGGACGCCGCCTCTTGATAGATTGTCCTGTATTGCTCGAACGTGAGATCGCCGCCGACGATCCGGTTGTTCGGTTCGTTCCAAACACACCAATACCAGTCACCGACAACCTCGCCACCCCAGACCTCGAGGCAGCCCCAGACAACGTCGCTGCAACGCTCGACGAATTGGCGAATGTTGAACGCGCTGTCGTACGGGGGCGCGAACTTCGCGAACGTGATCATAGGGCGAGCGCCGCAATCCAGGATGGCTTGCAGGTGCGCTTGAAAATTCGCCCAGTCTTTGACAGGGCTCGGCACAGGTTGATCGAACACGAACACGCGAATGACGTTGGTCCCCATCAGGCGCAACCGCGCACGAATCTCCTCTGCGTGCGGGCCGAGGGACATATTCCACCAGCCATTGATCTCATTGAAACCGTAGCGCAGGCCCATCCGGCGCATCGATCTCTTCTCCACCGAGGGCTTCACGAGGCTCTCCACGGCTCGAATGACTACCGTTGAATGATCGCGATAAGATCGTCGAGCCGAGCTTCGGCGCTATGCCGTTGCGCGAAGTCCTTGCGGATCCCGAGCACGATCTCGGCATAATGATCCGGTCTCGCCATGACGTCCGCGATACGCGCGTGCGGCTCGTCGCCGCCGAGCATCAACTCTCCGGCGGCCGGACCGTAGATCTCCTTGACGTAGTCAGGCTCGAGAAGGAACAGCGGAATGGTCCCCGATGCCGGGGTCTCGAACGTACGACATGTAACCATTCCCAGGTACTCGAACAGGGGCCGGTAGATCACCGGATTGAAAACAGCTCGGCTCATCGTCGAAATGACCTGCGGATAAGGGACGGCAGGCAGCGCTTCGATGTCGAGCTTTTTCAGTAAGTCGCGATCGACATAGTAGTTGTCCCGAATGTCGAGCCATTCGGTCCATTCGAGCGGCGCTTCCCAACCCTCTCCCACGAGGCCGATGCGGCCGACATCCTGGCGTACGGGTTCGACCGCACGGAGAACCTGCGACATGCCGTGCCAACGGAACTTCGTGTGACCGACGTAGATCATGCCGAACTCCTTGGTAGAGAAGTCGTCGAGCGGCGTTTGCCACGTCGTGTCGTAGATGTGGAACAGGAACGGCCTCACGTTCGGCCGCAGTGGCCTCAATGTCGGCTGACAGATTTTGTCCGACAAGCCGTCACAGAAAGCGACCCAGGCTTGGCTCTGTTCGTGGGTGCGATGATTGTAGTCGCCGCGAAAGGCGATCGGGTCATTGTAGGCTCCGTCGCAATCGATCACGACCCGCCGCTCGCGCGGCACCGCGGACAACAGCCGCACCCAGTCGACCCGATCGCCGAATTGTAAGTGCGTCGTCCACTCCACGACGAAGACGATGGCGTCGGCACCCTCGAGGTCCTGGCTATAGTTCAGCGATAGCTTGGTATCAGGCGGGCCATAGACGGTCACCCGATGGCCGGCGGCTTCAGCGGCGCGCTGATAGCCGCGTAGGTCCAGCATGCTTCCGGCGTTTTCGTAGCCCCAATAGACAAACACCAGTTTCATGCAAGCCTCGCTGCGAACTTTCCCGTCAGTCTTTGAATGCCGATACAAGCTCCTCGATCCGCTGGTCATAGGAGTGGTGCCGCGCAAGATGACCGCGAACCTCGCTGACCAGGCCCCGGTAGTGATCCGGGCGTTGCAGCGCATCCGTCAGCGTCTCCGACACGCGCCCCGGCAGCGCCAGTTCGCGCCCTGCGGGACCGTACACTCGCTCTGCATGGTCCGGATCCAGCATCAGCAGGGGGATCGTGTCGGCGTAGAAGATCTCGAAGTACTTCAGCGTCAGATGGCGAAGATGGTGCAGCAAGGGACGCTGCGTGAAAATGTTGATCTTCGACCTGCTCATGGTGCGGACCACTTCGTGGTACATGACCGATGGCAGAGCCTCTATGTGCAAGCGGTCGAGCACCCCCGGCTCACTCGCGAAGGCACGCTCGTCGCCGGCATCTGCGCCCTCCGGCGGCGGACCATCCCACCACAGGCCGATCAGCGCGATACGGCCGAACCTGTCCCGAACCCGCTCGAGCGCCGGGAAGACCTCCCGCTCCAGTTCCCGCCAGCGCCACCAGTTGTGGCCAACGTATACAATATCGAAGACCTTTTCCGGCGCATCCTCTGGCGCGATCTCGAGCGCGTCGTCATACCCGTAGAAGGTCAAAGGTCCCCCGTGAGCAAGCGGCTCGACAGGCGCGTGCACCGGCTTTTTTATCCTCGCCGACAGTGAGTCGAGATGGGCTTTCCATTCGATCCACGAACTCTCGCTCCCGTGATTTCGGTCGTAATCATCGAGCACGACAACCGGATTGTACATTCCGTCCATGTCGAGAACCATGCGGTCCTCCCGGCTGAAATGTCCGAGCAAAGCGACTTCGTGCAGCCGGCCAACGCGATAGATTTCGGATTCGAACAGATACACGACCTTGTCGAAGGCATGCACGTCCATCGAAAATGCAAGATCCGGCAGCCAAGGCTGCGGCTCTCCGAACAGAGCTACGCGGTGCCCATATCGCTCTGCAACGCGCATATAGTCGGCAAGCGCATGAATATTCCCCGCATTGCCGCGGTGCTTCATCACGAAAAGGAAGTTCATCCGGCGGCCCCAGTGGACACTGCCCCGGTCAATCGCGCCAACTCGTCGTAACGACGCTCGAACGAGTGTTCGCGCGCAAGATGCTCGCGCGTGTCGAAAACGGCCTGCCAGTAGTGGACCGGTCGCGCCAGCACGTCCTTCAAATGGCCCGCGATGCTGTCGCCTGGGATCAGACTGAGCGCAGACGGACCATACACGTCTGCGACGAAATCGCGAGGCAGGCACAAGACCGGAATAGTGTCCGCATAGAACGTCTCGAACGATCGCGCGGTTACGAACCCCAGCTTGCCAAACAATGGCCGATGAAAGATCGGTGCAAAGCGCGCCTGACCCAGCAAGTCGACGACTTCGTCGAATCTCACGCCATGACGGATCTCGACATCGAGCGACTTGAGAAACTCCGCATCGCTGTCGATCCCCATGATGCCCTTTTCGACAGCCCAGTCCGGCCGTGCCCCCCAGTCCCATCCGATCAGGCACGCCCGTCCAACCTGATGACGAGCGCCTGCATATCCGGTGAGAAAGCGCCGAACCTGTTCCCATCGTTGCCAGTTGCTGCCGACGTACATGACACCGAATGGCTTTTCGTCGAGGGATGCAGAGCGCCACCGCTCGGCCGCATGCTGCGGTGTTTCGGAAGGTCGCACGACCGCGGCGGGATCGAAGCCGTGAAACAGATACGGGCGCACGTCCTTCCGCAGCGGTCGCAGCGTCGGCTGGAGGATCAGCTCAGAGACCGCCTTGATCGCTTCATCCCACTCCCAGCCGAGGTGACCATCGAGCTTTTCGAGATGATTGAAGTCGTGGTCGATCCGAATAGTCTCGTTGTAGCGTCCCCATAGGTCGACCACCGCACGGCGCTTGCGCGGAACCCCGTCGATGATGTGTGCAAGGGCCGGCATGTCGGGAAAGTCGCTCGGAACCTGGATCACGAACAGGGCCAGATCGACGCCGCGCAAGTCGGTGCTGAAGGCAAGGTTCGGAAGGCTCGCATCGCTCTCGCCGAATATGGCCACGTCATGGCCGAGGCGCTTTCCGGCGGCAACGAAATGGTGAAGCGTCGAGACGCTCCGCGTCCAGGCATCGACGGACGTGACGACAAGAAGTTTCATGTCGTCTTCACCGCGGCGGCTGCGCGCTCCGCTGCAAATACGATTCTGGCCTGCCGCATCGTCTCGGCGAGGCCGACATCGAAAGGCGTAGCGGGATGCCAACCCAGATCGGTCCTGGCGCGGGTGATGTCGGCCTGCACCGTGCGTTGTTCACCCGGCCGCGCTGGTGCATAAGCGAGCCGTGGCACACCGGGGTCGCCGCCGTAAGCCGCTATCGCCTGCGCCGCCAGATCTTTGATCGACAGCGATCGACCGCTGCCGAGATTGAATATTCTGCTCTCTCCCATGTGAGTCAGGGCCTTCACCCAGCCGTCCACGATGTCGGCAATGTAGACGAAATCACGGGTCTGCTCGCCATCGCCAAAAATGGTGATCGTCTCGCCTCGCAACAGCTTTCCCATGAAAATCCCGAGAACGCCCTGGTAGGGATTGTCCAGCGCTTGGCCAGGACCGTACACGCTGAACATCCGCAGCGAGATCGCTTCGAAAGCCTGTTTCAAGTCGGGACGCGCGACGGTTGAGTGAACGTAGCGCTCGGCAGCATGTTTGGTGATGCCGTAGTACGAGTCAGGTCGGCAAGGCTCGGTCTCGGGAGTAGGCACGACGCGCGTGTCGCCATAGGCCGTCATCGAGCTGGCGTAGACGAGCCGTGGTACCGCATGGCGCAGGCACATCTGCAATACGTTCAACGTTCCCTCGACGTTCACCCTCAAGTCGACAACCGGATCGTCGAACGAACGTATGATGGAGACTTGGCCAGCCAAGTGACAAACGGCATCGAAGCCACCCGCAAAAATAGGTTCAATGTCCTGCGGCTTCGTGACATCGGCGAAAATGAAGGTGGCGCCGGCAGGAACATTCTCGCGGCGGCCGTTGAACTCGTTGTCGATCACCGTCACGGCATGGCCGTCCGCGACGAGGCGGCGGCTCAAGTGAGTGCCGATGAACCCGGCACCGCCAGTGACGAGTATTCTCA
This sequence comes from Hyphomicrobiaceae bacterium, assembly GCA_050187415.1. Classification (GTDB taxonomy): domain Bacteria; phylum Pseudomonadota; class Alphaproteobacteria; order Rhizobiales; family Hyphomicrobiaceae. The sequence goes on from JBFWXN010000072.1 coordinate 6,379, forward strand.
TGTCGCTTTCCCCTTCGGCCCGGCCGTCTCCGAGACCTCAATGGCATAGCCGCGCCAGAGGGTAAAGTCCGCCCCATCGGGGGGCTGGCGAGCGGTGCTGGGACGTTTTCGTCACGCCGGTGCGCCGGAAACGCTGCCGTCCGACGTTTTCCCTCTGGAAGTGCAACAGCGTCTCCTTACGTTCGGCGATGTCAAGTCGTCGAAGCTCGGGCACGAACGCGAGATGGAACAGGCCGGATGCGCGCAAAGAAAGTCCTTATCACCGGCGGTGCCGGCTTCGTCGGCTGCAACGCCACGCGTTATTTTGGGAACCGAAACTGGGACGTCACCGTCGCCGACAACTTATCCCGTAAAGGTACGGATCAGAACCTCAACTGGTTGCGGAGCGACAAGGGCACCGCCTTCCAGTTCGACCTGGTCGATGTGCGCGAAAAAGAAGCAGTGGTCCGGCTTTTCTCGCAAACTCGCTTCGATGCGGTGATCCATCTTGCCGCCCAAGTTGCCGTGACGACATCGGTCGTCGATCCTCGCGCCGACTTCATGATCAACGCGCTCGGCACCTTCAACGTCCTCGATGCCGTCAGGCTGCACTGCCCGGACGCTGTCGTCATTCTCGCCTCGACCAACAAAGTATACGGCAAGGTCACGGGCGCCCGAACCCAATTGGATGGTCCCCGGTATGGCTATGCAGACCGGCCTTTCGGGATAGATGAAAACGAGCCGTTGGATTTTCTTTCCCCGTATGGCTGCTCCAAAGGTGCCGCGGATCAGTACACCCTCGACTTCGCCCGCATCTACGGCATTCCCGCCACATCCTTCCGGCAGTCGTGCATCTATGGCCCACGCCAATTTGGCGTCGAGGACCAGGGCTGGGTTGCTTGGTTTGCAATCGCCGCCCTGCTCGACCGCGACATCACGATCTACGGCGACGGCAAGCAGATCCGAGACGTACTTCACGTCGACGACCTGCTACGAGCATATGAAGCGGCCATTCTCGCGCCCGACAAGATTGCCGGCCAAGCCTTCAACATCGGCGGAGGCCCGAAACGGATCTTGTCCCTAAGGGACTTGATCTCGATGCTCGAACGTCGCTTCGGGAAAAAGATTCCGTTGAAATGGCAAGACTGGCGCCCGGGCGATCAACGCGCCTATGTCAGCGATATTCGGAAACTCGAGACGGCCTTGAGCTGGGCACCACACATCGATGTCGATTCCGGTGTGGGGCAGTTGGTCGACTGGGTGACAGAGAACAGGGCCGTCTTCGAGTCGCTGACGGAGCCACGCAAGTCGGGGGCGACCGGGTGACGAACGACGAACGGGTGCCGAAGCGAATGGGTCTGGCAAAGTGAGCGCGATCGGGAACCGCCGCCGCATCTCCTGGACCCCGGCGACGCAGAAGATGCTCCGCGCCAAATCTTTTGAGCCCCGAACGAGCGATTGCCGGTTCTACTTTGGGGCCTCTTCGTCGCCTTGCTTGACCCAGTAAGCGCCGAAGTCATCGATCTTGTGAATGGTATCTTTAATGCCATTCCGCGCGCGGTACTCGTCCACGGCCGTGCGCTGCGCCTCGAAAAGAAAGTAGTCGTCGACGATTACAGAGCCCCGCGGAGACACTTTGTGATAGAGGTTGGTCAGTCCATCCATCGTGCTGTCATACATATCTCCGTCCAACCGCAAGACGGCGAGCGTGTCGACGGGTGCGACGGGCAAGGTGTCCTTGAAGAGCCCCTTCAGGAGGACCACCTGGTCGTCAAGTAATCCGTAGCGGGCGACCGTCGCTTCGACCTCTTCGAGCGATACCGAAAACTCGGGTCTGTTCAGCAGGCGATCCGCCGCATCATCGGGCACGATCCCGGTAGGCGGCGGCAAGCCGGCAAAGGAATCCGCCCCGATCGCTCGACGATTCTTGATCCCGTACGCCGCGAGCACGGCCCTCATCATGATCAACGCACCACCGCGCCAGATGCCGGTCTCCAGGAAGTCACCCGGCACGCGCTCTCGAATGACCCGCTCACACTCGCATCGCAACTGGTGCATCCTCTTCGCGCCGATCATCGACGGCGCGCCCGATGGCCAGTCCCAGCCATTCTCCCGATAGGTGTCGTTATACTCTGCATGATCGCCGCCCGGCAGGGGCGCATCGCAATTCAATCTCCCAACCAGGCTTTTTTCGATCGAATCGAGAAACATCGCGCGCAGCCTTTTGATCTCGGCCCCACGACGTCTATTCTCGGCTCCGTCGACCAATCGACTGCTCCCCACGTCGGTTGTCTCCGTTGCCGATCCTATCCTCTGTGGATCGACGGCCCGTCAACCGCGGTCTCTCGCGTCGGTCCGGCATTCGACGCCGGGCCGAAGGCCATGATGGCGGGGGCGGCCCTAATTGACGTAGCCGCGCCGCCTTTCGTTACAGATGGCTTATTTCGTCCCGAACGTCGCCGGATCGAGCTTGGCGTATATTTCATTGTACATGATCTCGGCGAGCTTGGCTTCGTCGTTACCCAGAGGCTTCACCATCTTCTCGTACTTGTCGTAGAGCTTACGGTAGTTGGCGACGAACTCCGGGGCGTCGGCAAGGCCGAGCTTCTCCTGAGCATGCGAGATCGTCTGCTTCAGGTCGTTCTCGACGAACTCGTTGCGCAGTTTCAAAAGCTCGGGGCTCGGCTCGACGATCGGGATGTTCTTCGCCTTCGCCACCTGGAGACCCTCGTCTTCCCCCTTTATGTAGGCGACGGAGGTGTGAACGGCCGCCTTGGGCGTGGCCTTCAAGAAAGCTTTGCGCTCGTCCACGGTCAGGTTTTTCCACGTCGCCGTGTTCATGGTGTACATGGCGCCAGCGCGGAACGAGCCACTGTTGAGCATGATGACCTGCTTGGCGACATCGCCGAGCCCGTGCGTCTTGAGGCCGCCCACCGCGTATAGGGCGCCATCGAGCGTCCCGCGCGACATGCCCTCATACATGCCGGAAGTCGGCATATTCACCGCCACGGCACCGATCGCCTTGCTGAAGCGGTCCCACAGCGCACCACCGGCACGCAGCTTCTTCAGTCGCATTTTTTCAGGCGAGTTGAAGTCTCCAGTGGCGATCACGACGTAGGGCGGTGTGGAGAGTGCCGTCATGGGTATCTGGCTCTGCTTGCCCAGTTCCGCGAGGCAGGCATCGCATTTGAGCAGGTAGAGCTCGGTGAATGCCATCATGGCCGCGATGTCGTTCTCGCCGACCAGCGCAAGATCGTTGATAAGAATGCCGTGCGGGAAATACGAGGGGGTATATGTGTAGACGACCTGCCCCATGTCTGCGACCTGGTCGCGAACGCCGTCGGAGATGGCTTTGGCTCCAAGCAACGACTCTCCGCCGAACAGGCGAATGGTGATCGCTCCCTTCGTTTCCTTTTTTACCTCGTCGGCGAGCTTTTGGTAGCCTTGTCCGATCGGATGCTTGGGTGGAACGTAGAACGCCGCTTTCAATGATTTCGCCGCCGCGGCGGGTCCGGCCACGCCCGCAAGGCCGATCAAAGCCGTCATCATGGCGACTGTCGTGCGCTTCATCGTGTGATCCTCCATTATCGTGATGTTATGTGCGGTAGCGGGTTATTGGCGCCTATTTCAAAAGGCGCGGCAGATAGAGCGTGATTTCAGGAAATGCGATGAGCAGCACCACACAAAGAATGTCGGCGACGAGGAACCAGAGTATCCCCTTGAATATCGCCTCTGTACTCATGAGGTTGCCCACGATGCCTTTGATGACGAACACGTTGAGGCCGACAGGCGGCGTAATAAGTCCGATTTCCAACAACTTCGTCATGAGCACGCCGTACCAGATGAGATCGACGCCGAGCTTGTCCATGGCCGGCAGGAACACCGGCAGCGTCAGCAGCATGATGCCGATCGGGTCGAGAAAGCACCCGAGAAAGAACAGCACCACCATCGTGCCGGCGATAAGCATGAGCTGGCTCGCCTGACCGGCAACTACGATGTCCGATATGAACTCCGTGAAACCAGACAATGCCAGGAACTTCGTCAGCAGAATCGCACCGATCGCGATCACGAATATGGCGGCTGTCGTGGTCAGCGTCTCCATCACCGCCAGCCGGATCTTGTCGAGCGTCAACGTGCGCTGAGCGAAGCCGATGACGAACGACATGAGCGCTCCGGTGGCGCCCGCCTCGGTCGGCGTGAAGACACCCGTGAAAAGCCCGCCGAACACGCCGACAATCAGGGCAAGCACGGGAAGGCCGCTGCCAAAGGCGTAGAACCGGTCACGCCACGTCACTCGAACCGGATCGGCCGGTGCCAGCGACGGCGTGATCATCACACGTCCGACGATCATCAGCGAGTAGAGCAATGCCGTCAGAAGGCCAGGCAGAAGCCCCGCGATGAACAATTGGCTGATCGGTAGCTCGGCATAAATGCCGTAGAGCAGCAGGAGGATACTCGGCGGGATCATCGAGCCGATAGTGCCGGCCGCTGCCACCGTTCCCGCCGCGAGGCCCTTGTCGTAGTTCGAACGCAGCATCTCCGGCACGGCGATCCGTCCCATCGCCGCCGCGCACGCGACTGACGAACCGGTCACGGCGGAGAACCCGGCCGCTGCACCGACAGAAGCAACCGCCACACCTCCTGGCAACCATGACAGCCACGCCCGCGCGATCTTGAAGAGGCCATCCGTCAATTGAGAGTGGTAGCAGATGTAGCCCATCAGCAGAAACATCGGAACCGAGCTGAGATTCCAGGACGCAACGAAATCGTAGGGTACGGCCGCCAGGATTCCCCATGCCGTTTTGGCGCCAACGATTTTCCATATCCCCAGCAGCGACACGCCGCCGAGCGCGACGCCAACTGGAACCCGCAGCAACAAAAGCGCAACCACCGCCACGAGCGCGATACCGCTCACCGTGAGGTCGTCCATGAGACCGATACCTTCGTCGCTGGTTTATTTTCGCCGGTCGGCGGGCGGACGATTTTTAGTCGACAAGCTTTCGCTCCTCGGACTCGGCAAGGGGTGCGCTGTCCCCGGAGAAAAGCCGCAGCGCCTTATGGATCAGCAAGAGCGTGAGCAATCCACAGCCCAGCGGCAGATAAAAGCGGGTCGGCCACACGGTGATCTGCGAGTTCCCGAGCGCGACCTCACCGACGTCGTACTTTTGTAAGGCATCTTCGAGCGACCGCACTGTGAATGTGGCGAAATAGACGGCCGAGACGAGTGCGACCGCGGCGATCAGAAGTTCGTAGAGCCGCCTTGGAAGGTGCTGCGCCAGGATCTCGACGCAGATGTGAGCGTTGAGGACTTCGACGATGGCGAGCGGCAGGAAGACAATGGCCACGATGTAATAGGTGGAAACGATTTCAATCGTGTTCGCGAACGGCGCCGAGAAGATGTAGCGCATCGCCACATCGAGATTGATGTGGAGCATCATTAGAATAAGGGCGCCGCCAGAGAAGAGCGCCAAAATGTTCGCAGCTCCGGTCAAAAACCGACCCATCATCGCGTCCTCCCGCGCTGCCCAGATCTGCGTCCGGTGCATACCGACATGACGGCAGAGAATTACGCGTGAGTCAAATTAATGGTCGGACGGATGCGAAGCGGCCTCCAATCACTTGAGAACCGGCTCCTTGCGCAACTCCGGCTCGACAAGTTGCGCATAGAGCTTCTGGCCAGCGCGCTCCGTGGCGGAACGGTCGGGCGTGCCGCCCTTCCGCCAGTCGCGATACGCATCGTTCGCCGGCAGGCCCATTGCCTCGGCAACAAGGTGCACCCAGTTTCTGACTTCGACGCCTTGCCGCCCATCCATAGGCGTCAGGAGCCGATGGCACGAGTGGAAGATCGTCGCCAGGGTGTCACAGCGGTTTGCCACAGCCGCATCCCACGTCTGACCCGCAGCCCTGGCCGGAGCTCCAGGTACAGTCTCCAGTGCGCTGCACATATGTCCGGGCACCGCAGGTCCATCGACAACCTCGAGGCCTGGGATCGCTGCGAGAAGGCCCCGCACAGCATCGTTCACTGCGACGTGCGTTGCGAAGCCAAGATGCCGGTGCAGCAGCACGCGCCGTTTCACCGGGTGGGTCAGCAGAGGCGAAAGCCGATCCGCGCGCGAAGCCAACAATTCGGTAATGTGGGCGATGTCGAACACGGTCGGGTTACCCGGCGCCATGATGTCGGCCATGTGCATGTGACACGATGGGCACCACGTCACGACTTTGCTGCGCCCTTCCTTCTCGGCCGCATCGTTGAACCGAGCCACCGTGCGCGCCGCCATATTCGAGGCCGCGTGCGGTTGATGGTCGTGAGCCGTGCCGCAACAATGCGCAGGGCCGCCCGCCGCACTGACGTCGTAGCCGACCTTCTCCAGCAGCAGGATCGACAGTCGAATCATTTCGGCGTGCCGCAACATGTTGCACCCGAACCAGAACGTGATGCGATCGTCGTTCATAGCCATTTGGCGAGCTCCTCGTCGGTGAGCTGCAGGCGCGCAAACGTCTTGACGCGCGGAAATGCCGTCGGGGCGTGTTTCGCTTCAAGCTGCCGCGTGTCGTTGATCGCGCGTTGCCGCGCAATGCGGATCAACAGCATGGCGTCCAGGCCCGCGGGCCGCTCAGGGCAGCTTGATCGACACAAACCGCTCTTGGTACAGGCGCCAATCCAGGTCACTGCCTGACTTTCAGCCCGCTCGCCGCGCGCCAGGCGGCGCAAATCCGACGTGATTTCGCGAGCATCGGCCTGCCGCAGATCGACATAATCGACCATCGGGCAGGCATCGAAGCAGGCACCGCACGCCGTACACTGATCCGCGAGCCTCAGCCCCGCAGTTTCCAGATAGGATTCCGTCGATGTGGAGTTCGCCGCGGGCAATGTGCTCATGGTCGCAGGGTCTCCGAAGTCGCGGTCGAGGTCAATCGAGCCCTTCTGCCGACCAGCAAGGGTTGGGGCGGTCACCTGACAACGCCGTAGAGCGTATCGAGACCGCGTTCCAGAATTGTCCTGCTCGGCTCGTATCTGTTCGGCACTTGCAAACAGATCACGGGATCGCGCTGCACGCGCATCTGGTCGATCGTATCGCAGACATCGGCCAGCTTCATCTCGACAGCAGCAACGTTTCCGCTGCCGACGAGGCCGCGTACATACTCCAGATAGCCGGCGTCGTCTTCAGCCGTGACTGCCCGAAAATCGCGATAATAATCGGCATTCGGCGGCGGCGTGGTGACGCGCACGATCTCCATGGCGGCTTCGCTGAGGCCTAGCGCCGCCATTCGCTCCCGGCCACCGCCGCCCGTCATCAGTGCGTCGTGCAGCAGAGCCGCCTCGAGTTGATCGCGATCGGGATCCGGATACCTGAGGCAGAGGCGCGCGGCCACGCGGCGGAAATGCTCTGCCCAGGGGCGTCCTGTCAGGTCGGTGGCGCCCGCGTGGCGCAACTCCAACTCGGCGATCAGGTGTCGCCAGCCGTCATCGTCGGGTTCAAGCCACATATTTCAGCCTCTCCTGTCTGAACTCGGCTTCATGTTGGCCGGCACGAGGTCGTCGAGATCGACTTGGGGGCGCCCATGTTGAAGCGAGCGCGAGGCGGCCAGATGCTCCGCCTCCCGCTGATCTTCTGCGATGGCGGGCCGCATCTCGGCCTGCCACGAGGCGAGGGCCGCATCGATATCATCGGTCGTACGCAATGACAGGGCGAGCGTCACTGCGTTCCGGATCGAAATGTTCGCGCCGCGGGCGTGACTGGATGGCATGGCATGCGCCGCATCCCCGATCAGCGCGGCGCGACCAGTGACCCAGGAAGATAGACGAATCGAACCATAGCGGTCGAAGCGCGCTTCCTTGGGCTCGCGGACCAGGAGCGGCTGGAGCAGCGGAAATGACGGCAACCAGAGCGTGGCATTCGGCGGCAAAGTCAGTCGGGCCGTATCGTCGGACGAGGCCATCATGACGAGATAGCAGTGATCTCGACTGCACGGAGTATAGAGGACGCGCAACGGTGGGCCGTCGTACGACCAGCAGTCCTTGCTTACGTCCCAACCGTCCCCGGATAAGCCCCTGCGATCGAGCAACACCCGCATGAGGCCGTCGTGATGGGTGATCCGGTCCCGCTCCAAGCCGAGGGGCTCGAACAGTTCCGATCCGACTCCGTCGGCGACGATGACGAGGTCCGCGCTTCGCCGGCTGCCATTCGCCAGATGCAGAACACCGGCCGGCTCGGCGGCGATCACGCGCGACCCCGTGCGGATCTCGACGCCGGCCTCTCGAGCGGTTTGTGCCAGCAAATCATGTAGCTGCTGGCGCAAAGCGGTCCGGAACACGCCGTGGTTCTCGTGCGCGCGGTGCAGGCGCCCGTTGATCCAAGTCTCGAATCCCAACGGCGCGAAGGAGCGTTGGTGGAACGCGTTGCTTTGTCCGAGCTGATCGAGCGCCCAAAGTCCGTCGCGAGATATGTAGAGGCCGCCGCCGCCGGAACGCAGCGCCTCGCCCTTTTCGTGAACGACCACCCGCCAGCCATTTCGGCCGAGCCCGGCGGCCAGCGCCAGTCCGGCAAGTCCGGCGCCGGCGATTTCGGCTGTTTTCATGTCTCCACCATGCTGCCTTGGTGTCACTCGCTGACGTCGAACGCGCCAAGCTATCCATGATAATTCAGCACAGCCCCGGGCGGCGCCACCTCGGCTTCATTGTCGCGGGCCCCGCCGCTGCTCGTCAGGCGATCGGCGACAGGGACCATTGCACGCCCGCCGCCACAACGCGTCAATGGCTACGCTCCGGCAATCACCAGGCGCGCCTGCTCGGAGACCGCTCCCAATGCCTTGTTCACGGCATCGATCACGCGTGCTTCGATGCGGCCGCGCTCGGCACCGTCAAGCCGCGCCTTGAGATCCTTCTTGAGCGTCGGCATCTGCTTGGCGACCAGGGCTTCGATCCGCTTGTTGCTGAGGACGGAGGCCAGGATGGTGTGACCGACACGGGCCTTGATCGGCGTGGTGAAAATCCAATCGGTCACCTTTCCTTCTCCCTTGCTGCCGGCAATGAACCCAACCAGTCCCATCGAAATGCCGACGAGCCCCAATGTCACGCCATGGAGCAGTGCGTCGATCGTGAAACCGACGAGGGAAGCCAGTGCCGCAACCACACTGGTCATGGCGGGCTTGGTCAAGTCGCCGACCCCACCGAAGAAGCGGAAATCGTCGAGGGAGCCTATACCGGCGCGCGGCGGAATTGGATTGAGATCGATCTGGGCAATGGGGATGAAATTGCGTTCCATCAGCGCCATTAGGGTTGGCCGCAGATCGACGAGAACTCGGTTCGACCACCCAAGAAAAGAGTTTGCCACGAGGATATCGGTCTCCGGGTCCTCCATCCAGCGCTGGACCGTGTCGCGAATGTGATCCTGCATGTCCCGCAACGTCATTTGCTTGTTGGGGGAATCGCGCCAGTGGATCAGCGAGGCCGTCAAGATGCTCTGGAGCCGATCGGCGTAGAGCGCGGCAACGCTGTCCTGCCAGTCGGGAAATCGCCGGTCTACCGCCGCGCGGATCCGCTCCTCGTTCAGTGTCTCGCGCGCGTCGGCCTTGAAATGTGCGGTCTGGTAATCGAGCCGCCGGGCCTTTGCCAGCCCCTTGGCGACCGCGAGTTCAGGTTCCGGACCCATGAGAATGTAGGCGTCGGGAAAGATTTCGCGCGCGATCTCCTGCACGACACCCATCCGCGATGCGCCGCCCGTCAGCACGAGCGTATCGACTTGCGAAAGACGCCCTCCCGTCTTCGCATCGCAGAGCAGACTACGAAACGCCGCGACCCAACCAAGGGCCGGCCTGGCCGTCCCCGAACTGGCCTGATCGTGAGCAACGGTGCTCGGCTCGTTGAGCGCACGATCCATCGTTGCCCGATCGATCTCGATATCCAGCATCAGACGCGGCTGAACTCCGACGACATGAAAACTGATCATGGGCTGATTGCGGTAGACGGCCTCGTTGGTGAAATAGTCCTCCTTGGCCTTGCGAACGGCGTAAAGTGCCCGAAGCCGAGCGCTTGGATCGCGATCGAAAACACGCATCAGGGCGGAACGCTCGGTGCTCCGATCGAGCACTTGCGCGAGCAGGGCCTCGTCGATGAGGCCACCACCGAGCGCATTGTGGCCAAGCTCGGTCAATGCCTCCTGCTGCACGGCCAGGTCGCGGAGATAGGTCAGATCTGTGGTGGATGAACCCACATCCACGATCAGAACGTGCGACCGGGCCCGCTCGTAGGGCAGACCGGCGCCCAGCAGCGCTGCTCGTGATTCCGAGATCACCTGGACGTTGGATAGCCCGGCCTGCTTCATCACCTCCAGATACTGCAGCCGCGCAAGTTCCGACCATCGGGAGGGTACGCCAACCATGAATTCGGGATGGCTCTCGGCAGAGACATGCCCGAGGACCCGCAAGCGATGGAGTATGCCCGCAACGAGCGCTTGCGTTGCCGCGCGCGAGCCCTCACCGGCAAAATTGACGGACTTGAATGCCAGCGCGAGGTCCTTGGCGTCCTTCGACAGGATTGCCTCGCTGCCGATGAGGATCGTGCCGTCGGACCGCCTGGCAACCGCCGTCGGGATCGCCCGCTGGCCCGGCACGAGTTCGATGACATCGGGGTCGCGCGGATCACCGGCAATCGCGCGGGCAGCCGCCGTCTCCGCGTGACCAAGATCGATGCCTATGATGATCTGACCGTTCCTGCCCGTCACGACCCGCTCCTCAATGCGCGATCGGGACGAACGCTTCGCCCTTCGCTACGATGCTCTGGCTGCTCTTCTGGCGGATCGCCAGCCGTGTGGTCTGTGCCGTGCTGATTGTCTCATCGACGATACAGTCGAAACTCTCCGCCGTTGCTGGCTCGAACGATATCAATTCAAGGTCATGGATTTCCAGCAGCGCCGGAATATTCTTCATCTCCCGCAGCAGTCTGGCGCTGTCCGCTTGCAATGCCAATGACGCCGTCCTCTGCAGGAATTCGACCATTTCGAACGGAATGCGGCGTTCGACGGCATCCGGCTCGGCAAAAAAGGGCATCGAAGCGTCGAGTTCGGCGAAGGCCTGAAAGAGCGCTCGATCAAGTTCGGTGGCTCCTATCACGCTCTCCGGACGCGACCCGACAGTCGCCGGCACAGCGACGCTCGCATAGGGATCGAGCCACGCGGGCGGCGCGAGCCAGCGGGTCAACATCGAGCCTCGCATCATTCTCCGCAAAAAGACGAAACCTTCGAGGGCAAGAAAGATGATACCCAGCCAGACGAGGGCGCTCGCAAGCGGCCCGCGCTGGGAGACATTGACCGTCTTCACGCAAGTGCCGGCCGTATTGGGGATGACACTCGGCGACGGAGATGCTTGCGCCGGAACGGAGGGCGCAGCTTGCTGGAATTGCGCCTGGGGAAGCTGGCAGGCGATATCCACGGCCATCGTTCCGGCGCCGAGAAGTCCGATCAGAATGGCAATGGTTGCCAGACCACCACGAACCCAAAGTAACGCTGGCAACGTCAAGGGAGCCCTCGCCTCGGCTTCACGATAGTGCATCTCGGCCGAGACGCCGGTCATGGCATTGAAGGCATAGATCAACGCGCTGCAAATGCGCTGATAGCCTTGCTTGACACTCGGCGTGGTGTTGAGCTCTCGAGCCGCCTTGCCAATCACCTCGCCGACACGGTCAGCCGTGAGATCCAGCGCTGGATTTGCAGAAACTTGCTTTACGACGGCCGTCCGCCGCTGTTCGTAGAAACTGGTGAAGTGCTGCACGCAAGCCTCGTCTGATTTGAACGGCTTCGATGCGCCGGAGCGGCCGACATTCGTCGGCAATCGAGTGGCGCCAGGATGTCAGAACGGGCGAACTGCGCAATCGTCAGTCATTGCCACAGATCTTGAATCGGAAGCCCTCGGTGTCGTCCTTGCATCTCCGACAACCGAGCATTCTATCGCCGGATAAAACGTCATGCCATGCGCCGCCAAACCCGTCCGGCCGGCGGCGATGTGCTCGCCGCTGATATTGGAGAAGCGTTGATGAATTCAAGCCAAGCGACGATTCTGCGTACGTTTTGCGCGGAGGTCTCAACCGAGTTCGGCGAGACGCGGCAACACGTCCTTCGAGAACATGGTCAGGTTATCGACCGTGTCCTCATGCGTGATATGTCCGCCCTGCCCCATCATCAGCAGGTGCCCGAAGCCACCGACGTGATCGTAGAACGCTTTCATTTGTTCGAACACGTCATCCGGCGTTCCGGCAAAGCAGATACCTGCATCGATGAACTCGTCGACGGACGCCGTGAAGACGTCTGCCTGGTTGCCGTTCCGCAACGTCATATTGCGCATCGCAACCCCGGTCCCGTAGCCGGGCATGCGCAAGGCTTGCGCATAGGCTTGCGGTGATTGATAACCCGGCGGGAAAGCGAATTGAGCACCGACCTTGCGCGATGTCCGACTGTAGTCGAGCACGTGATCGGCACGGCGGTAGCCCTCCTCGCGAGTCCGGCCGACACCGACCATCGCCATGTACGCGAGGCGATCCAGGGATGCCGTGCGTCCCTTTTCCGCAGCTCCCTTGCGATATGCCTCGAATATCCCTGGCGTTCGCTGGTAACCGCTATTGAGCACGCCGATGACGTACCCCTTTTGCCCGCCGACGTAGGCGGACTCGGGGCTATTGACGGTCAGCCATACAGGCGGATGCGGCTGCTGATAGGGCCGTGGCCACACGTTGACCTGCCGATAGTGAAAATGTTTTCCCTCCCAATTGAAGGGACCGTCGTGCGTCGTCATCGCCTTTAGAATAAGATCGTGGGCTTCCCAGAAACGCTCCATCAGCGTGGCCGGATTGGAGTTCGCCGGCGTGACCTCGAACGGCGCGCCTTTCACGAAACCCATCTCGATGCGCCCCCGCGATATGACGTCGAGCATCGCGTATTCTTCTGCGACCCGCACGGCATCCATGCGATTTCCGATCGGCATACCGAGACAGAGGAGACGCACCTTTTTCGTTTCGCGAGCCAGAATAGCCATCGGTATCGTCGCTACCGAATCGATGCAGGTGGCGGTCGTGTGGTGCTCGTTCGTCATGATGTTGAGGCCGAGCTCGTCGCACAGCGCCCACTCGTCGAGATACCGATGGTAGAGATCGGCCGCGACTTTCGGATCGCAGACACGGCTCGGGATCACGTTGCGAAGTTGATCACCCAACTCGCTCCAGCCGGGATGATAGGCCATCTCACTGAAATGCCAGACTTGCATTGGCTTCTTTTCCTCGGCGGCGCGCACATTTGCGCGTTGCGGTCAACGACCGGCGAACGTCTCGATCATCCGGATGACCTGGGCGGATTGCTCGATGTGCGGATAGTGACCGGCACCCGGCAGCATTCGCAGCTCGGCATCGGGAAGGCGTTGCGCAAGCTCTCGTCCGTAAGATGGCGCAACGAACCGATCCTGCTCGCCCCAAATGACGAGAGTTGGCACATCGATCCGATGCAGCCACCGCTTCAGGACCGGATTGTGCAGGTAGGGCCGCCAACCGTAGAAGGCTGTCGCCTGCCGCTCGCGCGCGATCGTTTCGACCGCGGCGAGGTCCAACTCTGCAAAGCGGGGCGCCCATCTCGTGGGATCCGCCATCAAAGTGGCATAGAGCTTATCCTCGGGCAGGTAGAACAAGTCTGCAAAATCCCTCTCCTCTCGCTCCGAAAGCTTCACACCAACGGGCGCGACGAGCGCCAGCCTGGAAATCCGGCTGGTATTACGCACGCCCATTTCGAGTGCGATCCAGCCTCCGAACGAGGCGCCAACCACGAGCACATCCGTCAACCCTAGGCTCTCGAGCAGATCGAGGTAGAGATAGGCGATATCGTCGACCGACCGGAAATCACCGGGCATGGGTAACGTGCCGAAGCCAGGATGACGCGGAGCAATGACACGCCAATTTCCGGACAGCGTGTCGATGTGCGATCGCGTTTGATCGAAGAGTTGCTCGGCATGAAGAAAGAGGAGCGGAGGACCGGAACCGGCGATGTAAGCCTCGACGGGTGTGCCCCGCACATCGATTGTTTGCATCGTGCGTTCCTCGGCACATTCTGATTTCGATCGATGGTAGGCAGCGCCCTGCGGAAGGCGCAACAGAAAAAGATCGGGGCCCCGCGCACGCCCGACCGGTCGGCGCCCAGGCGCCCATCGGGCACATCATCGCTCGATATGACGTTCTTGAATGCGATGCCTTCCAACCCGCACGTGCCAACCGTCGCAGCCTCGCTTTCTTCGCTCGGCGCACCCGGTACGGCCTCCCGGGCGATCATGATTTGGCCGAAGGCGTTAGACCTTTGTTTTTTAACTCATTGCGGTCTATTGAAAGTTTCACACGAGAGTCAGGACATGACACCAAAACGGCGCCCGAAACGAGCGCCGTTTTCAAAGGCCTGGAAGCGCCGATCAGACTTCAAAGCTGGGCAGCTTCTGGCCCTTCTTCAGCGCGGCCACCAACCAGTTGGGTTTGCGTCCCCTGCCCGTCCAGGTTTCTGCACTGTTCTTTGGGTTGCGATATTTGACGGCAACTTTGGTGCCCTTGAGTTTGCTGGCGCCAGATTTACCATTCAGCACCTCGGAGAGCGACATGCCAGCGCGAGCTGCCAACGCCTCCATTTCGTTGCGAAGATTTTCCTTTTCGGCCGCCTTCGCGGCAGCCATCGCGACATCCACTCGGTCGCGAAGATCCGCCAATTCAGCGAAAGACATTTTATCCAGACCGTTCATTCTCGCCATGTGATCCTCATCGAAAGGGCAGCGGGAGAGACCATGCCCGTCTTCTTCATGGTGCTCTATATCGTAACGGACGTCTGCAAATCAACAATTCGCCTCGCCATAAGGCAATATTGCTGATCGCGTTCCACAAGGTCGTGGCCTGATCTTCGAAGTCTCTCGACCAATTGAATGGTCCATATTCGAGACCGTCTGCGGTCAGACTGACGGCATATATCATGCCTCGGCACCTGATCACGACGAGCTGATGCGGCGCGTTGCCCTCTGGTTAACGAACACGAGGGTTTTGCAGCATCCGATTTCGAAAAACGTGGCGACTTGGGCTTCATAGACCATAGTATGCCAAATTGGCAAATGTTTCGGTGTCCCATAATAGTGGAGCCTTTCCCGCTCGCTATTGGACTCGGCGGCGACGGGACTCCGAATAGGGGTCGCTTCTGTCAAGGATCGCGACCTAATAATAATGACTTCCGCGGATGCTGCACGGCTATCCTTGAAACGAGACGAGCAGAGACCCCTTGCGACACACGAGCGTAAGAGGGCCTCGGGATGCTCGAGCAATGATGCCACCATAATTCGTGGATCGTTGCAGCCGCTCGAAATTTCGCGGCTATCGCAGGGCTAGTATCCTGGCCTCTGCCGGTGTCTGCCGAAGGTCCGTAGTGACGCTTCGCACAAGTACGCAGAGCCGCTGCGAATATTCACGGTGGTTGCAAGGCCGGGTTGCCATTAGATTTGCGTGCCACGCGAACCAGATGAGACTCATGCCGCATCACACGCCACTTATTGCGACGATTGTCGTCGGCCTCACCCTTGCCTTCGCCTTGGGCGCGGTCGCTCAACGCCTGAGGATTTCGCCTATCGCCGGCTACTTGCTGGCCGGCGTCGTCATTGGACCGAGTACGCCGGGCTTTGTTGCCGACCAATCGCTCGCACTCGAGCTGGCTGAAATCGGCGTCATTCTTCTGATGTTCGGCGTCGGACTGCATTTTTCGCTCGCCGACCTGATGTCGGTGCGTGCCATTGCCGTGCCGGGCGCGATCGTGCAGATAGCCGTGGCGACGCTTCTCGGCCTCGCCCTTGCTGCGGTCATGGGGCTGCCGACCGGGGAAGGGATCGTTTTCGGCCTCGCACTTTCAGTCGCAAGCACCGTCGTGCTTCTACGCGCGCTTCAGGAACGACGCCTGCTCGACTCTGTGCGCGGACGTATCGCGGTGGGCTGGTTGATCGTCGAGGACATCGTTATGGTCCTCACTCTCGTGCTACTTCCCGCCTTGAAGCCTCTTCTGGATGGTGCCGGGCGGTCCACGCTGAACTTTGCGGATATCGTGGCACAAGCCGCCTTTACGATCGGCAAGGTGGCGGTGTTCGTCGCCATTATGCTGGTCATCGGCCGCAGGCTCATTCCGGCGATGCTCCACTATATTGCGCATACGGGCTCTCGCGAGCTGTTTCGCCTATGCGTCCTCGCAATCGCGTTGGGCGTCGCCTATATGGCCGCCCACTTGTTCGGCGTTTCGTTTGCGCTCGGCGCCTTCTTTGCGGGGATGGTGTTGAGCGAGTCGGAACTCAGCCAGAGAGCGGCCGAGGAATCCCTGCCACTGCGCGATGCCTTTGCCGTGCTGTTTTTCGTGTCGGTAGGCATGCTGTTCAATCCAGCAATTTTGGTAACGGCATCGTGGCAAGTGCTGGGTACCGTATCGATCATCGTGATCGGCAAGTCGCTGGCGGCGCTCCTGATCGTGCTTGCCTTCGGGCACTCCTTGCTTCGCGCCTTGTTCATTTCGGTGAGCCTCGCGCAGATCGGCGAGTTCTCGTTCATTCTCGCCGGCCTTGGCATTTCACTCGGCCTTCTCCAGGAACCGACCCGGGATTTGATCCTCGCCGGCGCCTTGCTGTCGATCGTACTCAACCCACTCCTCTTCCTGGCTCTCGATCGCGTACGGCCATGGCTCGAGGCCAAAGCTTCGGCACAAGGCAGCCCAGACGCTCGGCCGGTCTCGCCACTGGCAAGCCCCGAGGTCACCAATCAGGAAAACCATATTGCGCTTGTCGGCTACGGCCGCGTCGGAAGCCGGGTGGCGGATCGTCTTGCCGCTCTCGGGGCGAACCTGCTCGTCATCGACGAGCGTGTCGCACTGATCGACAGCCTGCGCGAAAAAGGTATCCGCGGCCTCGTAGGCAATGCGCCGACGGCGCTGGTTGCCGCCAACATCGCAAAGGCTGAGGCATTGATCATCGCCATTCCGGAGGTTTTCGAGGCGGGTCAGATCATCGAGCAGGCTCGCGCGGCAAATCCCGACCTGAAAGTCATCGCTCGAGGCCACTCGGACGCTGAGGTCACGCATCTGATGCAGTGCGGCGCCACCGCTGTCGTCCAGGGCGCCGAAGAAATTGCGCAAGCGATGGTCGAAGCGTTCCGAAACCAGGACTCGGGCCGGGACCAGGCATCGGGAAAGACCACCTGACCACCGCGGGCTGGCGACCGCGTGGTCAGGGGGCAACCCGGCTGAACGTGACTTGGCGGGACTGTGGACCGCGCGCCGTGCCGCAGAATGCCCGCTCGACAAATTGCTGACGCGAGGCTGCGCGATGGCGTATGCAGAAGACCGGCACCCCGACGGCCGCACTGACGAAGGCCAACGATAGAAAACGCAGGCCCCATGATCACACCGCAGATGCGCTCGCTGATCGAGCGAAACACGATAGGATTTGTGGCCACAGTTACGCCGGAGGGTGCGCCGGCGGTCTCGCCCAAGGGCACCTCGGTCGTGCTCGATCCAGCCACGCTTCTCTTCTCGAACATCCGATCGCCGGGGACGGTCCGCAATATTTCCGCTAATCCGGCCGTTGAGATCAATTTTCTGGACGTTCTTTCGCGAAAGGCGTGCCGATTGAGGGGGCGCGCCAGCTACATCCCGCGCGACGAGGCGAGATATGCGGAGTATTTACCGCACTTTGTTCGCTGGGAGAGCCTGGTCCCTCTGATGCGCGGTATCGTGCGGGTCGACGTCTCTTCGGCCGAATTGATCCGCTCTCCCGTCTACGATATGGGCGCCGACGAGGCCGGGTTGATTGCGCAATGGCGCGCCTACTATTCCGAATAGCAGCTCTGCGCTGGCGTTCGGGCTGCGCGTGCGCGCGGCGGCGCCGAGCGGCATGATCGCCCAGAAACAACCGGGCGGGCGCCAATTCGCACCCGCCCCTCGTCGAAGACCGATAACCGAACGGCTTAGATCGGAGCCTGCGTCACGAATTTCGTGACAAGATAGGATTCGATCGCCTCGAGACCGCCCTCCGAGCCATAGCCCGAATCCTTCATCCCACCGAACGGCACCTCCGGCAGCGCCAAACCATGATGGTTGATCGCCACGTTGCCGGCTTCGACACGCGTCGCCATGGCCTGAGCGGTGGTCGCCGAGCGCGTGTAGGCGTACGAGGCCAAACCGTAGGCTAGGCGATTGGCCTCCTCGACGGCGTCGTCGATGCCGGAGAAAGGCGCGATCAGTGCGACCGGGCCGAAAGGCTCCTCGTTCATGATGCGCGCCTGCTTCGAGACGTTCGTCAGAACGGTCGGTTCGAAGAAGTTGCCCTTGTTGCCTATCCGCTTACCGCCGGTCTCTACTTTGGCGCCGTGTTTCGTCGCATCGGCGATCATCTCTTCCATAGCTGTAATGCGGCGCGCGTTTGCGAGCGGGCCCATCTCGGTACCCTCGGCAAGACCATCGCCGACCTTGGTGGCCGCTGCGAGTGCCGTGAACTTCTCGACAAACGTCTTGTACACTTTCTCCTGTACCAGGAACCGGGTCGGAGACACGCAGACCTGACCCGCATTCCGATACTTCGCGACCGCAAGCAACTTGGCGGCCTTCTCGATATCGACGTCGTCGAACACGATGGCGGGGCTGTGCCCACCGAGTTCCATCGTGGCGCGCTTCATATGCTGGCCGGCCATCGCGGCAAGGTGCTTACCGACCGCCGTCGAACCTGTGAACGTGATCTTGCGGATAACCGGATGCGGAATCAGATACTCGGAGATTTCGGCGGGGATGCCGTAGACGAGATTGATGGCGCCGGCTGGAACACCTGCATCGGCGAAGCATCGGATCAGTTCGGCTGGCGAAGCAGGCGTCTCTTCCGGGGCTTTGATGATGATCGAACAGCCAGCCGCGAGCGCGCCTGAGATTTTGCGCACGGCCTGATTGATCGGAAAGTTCCATGGCGAAAAGCCTGCGACCGGACCGACGGGTTGTTTCAACACGAGCTGATAAATGCCCTCGGCACGGGCGGGAATGACGCGTCCGTAGGCGCGCTTGCCTTCCTCGGCGAACCAATCGATGACATCGGCGCCGGCGAGCGTCTCCATCTTCGCCTGGGCAAGCGGCTTGCCCTGCTCCATCGTCAGCAGCGGCGCGATCTTGTCGGCGCGTTCGCGCAAGATGTCGGCGGCCTTTCGCAGTAATTTGCTGCGATCGAAAGCGGAAACCTTGCTCCAGGCCTTGAAGCCTCTGTCGGCCGCCTCGAGGGCGCGGTCGAGATCGCTTCGATCAGCGTGGGCAACCTTGCCGATCGGCTCGGACGTGGCGGGATTGAGAACGACGAGCGCGCGGTTTGCCGCGGCCGCCGTCCATTTGCCATCGATAAACAGGGAAACATCATTATACACGGCAGACATCCTTTTTTCTACTTTCGTGGAACGCCGGATGAGTTGGGCGACGTAGCATTTGAGCCCGGCTCGCATCATGTCGCGCGCTGGCTTCGCTGAGGCTCGACAGGGTGTCGGAGCGATGGCGGGCGCGATCGCGAGACGGATAAAGCCTCGCGGTACGCCTACAATATGGTGCGCGACGTAAGCGGACTGAAGGCATGCAGCCTCGGGCGGAGTGACGCGGCAAGGCCGCGATGACGGTGGAAGGGCCCGTCGGCGCGGCATTAACAGAGACAGGCCAAGCCGCTGCACGCAAATACCAACGACAAGGCCCACGTAGTGTAGCCCTTCAATATATCCCATCCAATATATCGTCAAGCGCATCGAACGGGCTTTTCAGATCGTACGCCGCGCATGTAGAATTGGTTTGGATATAGCCTTGCGGACGCATGCCATGCCTCGACTGACGCTACGGATCGATTTTGAGAACGGCAGCCAGATCGGACACGGAAAGATCCGTCTGCTCGAGTTGATTGCACAGCAGGGATCGATCAGTCGCGCGGCCAAGCAGATGAACATGTCATACCGTCGTGCCTGGCTTCTCGCCGACGAAATGAACCGGATGTTCAATACAGCCGTCATCGAAACCCAGCATGGAGGAGCCGGCGGTGGTGCCGCGCGGCTGACCTCGTTTGGACACGCGGTGATCGGGCACTACCGGGCCATGGAGGCGCAGTCGATGAAGGTTTTCGGCAAGGAGCTCGCCGAGCTGGAACGCGGCCTGAGCGCCTGAATCGGAGCCGTCGCGAAATCGATCAAGCTATCCCGTCGTACTTATCGCTTGCCTGGATCCGACTTGCGGACCTAAAACGCATGATGTTCGAATGAATATCTCGAAAGAGTGAGAACGATGCTCCTCAACTCCCATACGCCGTCACGGCGTCAGGTCCAGATCATGGCGCTGCTGGCCGCTGCCATCGCCGCTCCCGCCATGGCGCGCGATGGGCAGGAGGTCAAAGTAGCCGTCGCAGCCAACTTTACCGCGCCGTCGAAGGAAATTGTTTCGGCATTCGAGAAGGCCAAGGGGTCCAAGGTCGTCCTGAGCTTCGGCTCGACCGGCCAGCTCTACGCTCAGATTGCGCACGCGGCGCCCTTCGACGTGTTCCTCGCGGCGGACCAGACGACACCAACGAAGGCCGTCGACGAAGGCCGCGCCGTACCGGATAGTCGCTTCACGTACGCGGTTGGAAAACTTGTCCTGTTCAGCAAAGCCGCGGCGCTCGTTTCGGACGAGTC
>JBFWXN010000073.1:0-26838 GCA_050187415.1 Hyphomicrobiaceae bacterium
CGGTCTCGCCGAGCGCGCGCACGCCGTCAGCGTCGATGGTCTGCCCGAGCACCTCGATCACAAGGCGTTCCGTCAGAATGGGATACGCGTAGTTCTGCACGACGAAGCGGAAGAGCGCCTCGCGGTCCACCGCGCTGCGCGGAAAGGGCACAACCACCGAAAGGCCTGCCTCCGTCCTGCGCGAGAGCCCGAACGCCTTGCGGAAGCGGTCAATGTAGGCGGCGTCCGTGATGGGACGGAGATCGTCGCCCGACTTGTCCCCGAAATGACCGTGCGGAGCAAAGCGATGGCCGCTGATGTAATGGTTGCGCAGGACAGCCTGTCCGAGCAGCAGCGGCGTAGGATCGTTATGACGGATGGTGAGGCCGAAAAGGCAGCGCGCGCCCGACATCATCGGATAGACGAGCTTGCCCAGACCCCACCGTCCGTTCTTGTTGCCGGATTTGAACGAGCGGCCGTGACGGAACCAGAATGATCTGAAGTTGCCGGGATCCTGCTCGTCGTCGATGCGGCCGGTCAGGCCTTCGGTGCCGAAATCCTCAACGACGAGAGCGGCGGGAGCATCCGCGAGCTCCTTCAGAAGTGGCAGCCGGCTTTCCTTAAGGTGCGGATGCAGGCCGTCAGTAATCTCACGCAGGAAGGTTTGGTCGAGGTCTGAGTTCGCGTCCGCGAGAGCAAACCGCAGCCGTACCGGCGCGGCGCTCAGGCGTGCATCCTGCGAGTTCTGGGTCGCCTCGCGGACCAGTGCCTCTGTATCCGGCACGGTCTCTGTATTGAACTGGTCACCCTCGGTGACCTCCTGCTCGACATCGTTGAAGCCGCGCGGAGAAAAGAGCCACTGCCTTTGTGCCGGCATGAAGAATCCTTCAGAGCGAAAAATCTATTCCGTCATCGTCTTTGCCACGGCTGTCGAACTTCGTCCGCGCCAGCTTCAGCTCCTTTTCCAGTGCTCTGAATATCTTCTCAACTTCATCGGGTGCGTAGTCATAGTTGTTGCGGTTCCCCAGGTTTCCGATGAGGCGCAGGTCCTTGATGGTGCGGACGACCCGCTTCTGGGCAAGACGCCGGAAGCGCTCGCGCGCGCTCTCGCCCGGCCGCTCGTCGCCCTCATCCTCCGCCATGCTGCGAGCATCCATGCTCTAAATCTCCGAACTTATAACCACCCAGGCAGTATCTAGTGCTTCGACGGACCTACGTCAATATTCTGAACCATACATTATTCAAATCTAGTGCACCAAGCAATCCGGCGTGGACAGGGCGCAGTATGTAGCATATAAAACCTGCGCCGAGCGACATGCGCAGACGCTGGCAGGGCATGATTTCTAACGGGGCGGGGGAGCGGTGGACCGTATCAGCAGCGACAGGCGCAGCGCCAACATGGCAGCCATCCGTGGCCGGGACACCGGGCCGGAGATGGCCGTGCGGCGTATCTTACGCAGTCTGGGGGTTGGCTACCGGCTGCACGGGCGCGGGCTACCGGGTCGGCCCGATATCGTAATGCACGGCCGGCGCCGGGTAATCCTGGTTCACGGTTGTTTCTGGCACCGGCATGGCGGCTGCGCTCAGGCTGCCGTGCCGAAGACGCGGCCCGAGTTCTGGCTCGCCAAGTTTGCGCAGACGATGAAGCGGGACAGAACCAATACCCGCAAGCTTCGCGAGGCGGGATGGAAGGTCCTCGTCATCTGGGAATGCGAGATTGCAGACGTTAAGATCGTGCAAAAGCGAATCACATCGTTCCTCGAATGGACACGGGATGAGAAAGCCTGCCGGGCGCGAGCGCCCGCGTTCCGTCTTGCAGAAAAAGCTGGACCGTCTCGCGCGGGGCGAGGCGCCGCGCGTCCTTGATCTGTTTTCAGGGTGCGGAGGGATCTCACTCGGTTTCCAAGCGGCGGGATGCCGCATCGAGGCGGCCATCGAGGTTGATGAGCGTGCCGCAGCGACGCACGCGCTGAACTTTCACGGTACTGCTGACCCCGAGGCGGCCGCACATCATGCGCGGCCTCGCGATATCTCCCGCACTGAACCGGAAGAGGTGGCGGCCGACCTTGGGCTCGGCCCTGCGGAGGGGGCGTTTGACATCCTTGTGGGCGGCCCGCCCTGTCAGGCTTACACGCGTGTCGGGCGTGCAAAGCTCCGGCAGGTTGCCGAAGACCCGCGCGCCTTCAAGACGGACCCGCGTGCAAACCTGTACCTGCGCTACCTGCACTACGTGAAGATCACGCAGCCGGTGGCGATCCTGGTCGAGAACGTGCCGGATGCGCTGAACTACGGCGGACACAACGTGATGGCTGAGATAGCGGAGGCCTTCGAGGGCCTCGGCTACACGGCGCGGTACACGCTCATCAACGCCGCGTTTCACGGCGTGCCGCAAATGCGGGACCGGGCATTCCTCATCGCGCTTCATCGCGATCTGAATGCGGCTGTTCGCTTCCCTGCCGCAACGCACCACATGACGTTGCCGCCGGGATACGGCGGGACGCGCTCTGTAGCGATGAAGCATGTTGACCTGTTCGACGGCAGCCATTTTGTCCCGGCCGATCAGGGAACAGCACGATTGCCAGGCCCGGTGACTTGTGCAGAAGCAATTGGCGATCTTCCGCCCATCACGTTGCATCTCTCCGGCGGGCTGCGTCGCGGTGCGCGCCGGCTGGATCAGTTCGCGCCCTACACGGTCAAAGGTCGCAGCCTTCCTGCATACGCCCGGCTGATGCGGTCGTGGCCTGGTTTCGAGAGCCGCTCCGGAATCTGGGACCATGTCATCAGGACTCTGCCCCGTGATGCGCAGACATTCCGCGAGATGCCGCCGGGAGCCGAGTATCCTGCCGCGCATGCCACGGCGATGGCGATCTGGGAGCGGCGCGTCCGGGACACCGAGAGGCGCAAGCGCCGAAAGCTCACCGAAGACGAGCGAGAGGCACTGAAAAGAGCGATTGTGCCGCCGTATCCCCTTGGCTCGTTTCCAAACCGCTGGTGGAAGCTCCGCGCTGACGGCCCGTCGCGGACGCTGATGGCGCACATGGGCAAGGACACCTACAGCCATATCCACTATGACGGCGATCAGGCGCGCGTCATCAGCGTCCGGGAGGCCGCGCGTCTTCAGTCCTTTCCCGATGGCTTCCGGTTCTGCGGGACGATGAACCCGGCCTATCGGCAGATCGGGAATGCAGTGCCGCCTCTCCTGGCAAAGCGGCTCGCTGAGGCGATCTTGAAGTCCATTCGGGATGGAGTTTCTGTTGCTTCACGTACGTCAAGTGAGCCTGTGCCTAATACCTTTGTGGCGAATAGCCGAGCAATGACAGCAGTCAATTCGACGGCAAAGTGATGTCGGCTTTGCGCACTGTCTCGACGTTGTGGGCAGGCGCAATAGTACAGATAACGACACCGAACGGCATTTCCGCTTTTGGGATGACTCAACTTTGTGCCGTGCATTAGCATAGTCGGCGCGTTCGTCCGCATCTGATGCTGTGGACGGCTCCTCCACCCGGCGCGAGAGCGCCACGGATGTGATCGCCGATGAGGTGATCCCATGATTCGCAGGAGCACAGCATGCAGGTACCCGCAACGATCGGCCTCGACATCGCGAAGAACGTCTTCCAAGTGCACGGCACCGGCAGTGATGGCAAAGTCGTCTTCCGCCAGCAGTTGAAGCGCGGGCGTGTGCTTGCCTTCTTCAGGAAGCTGAAGCCCTGCAACGTCGGCATCGAGGCCTGTGCCACCTCGCATCATTGGGCCCGCGAGATCGGCGCGCTGGACACACCGTCAAGCTGATGCCGCCGGCCTATGTGAAGCCCTACGTCAAGCGCCAGAAGAACGACGCCGCCGATGCCGAGGCGATCTGCGAGGCCGTCCAGCGAACGAGCATGCGTTTCGTGCCGGTCAAGTCGCCCGAGCAGCAGTCAGGCATGATCTTGCATCGCACACGGCATCTTCTCGTGCGCCACCAGACCAGCATCATCAACGCGGTTCGCGCACATCTCGCCGAGTTCGGCATCATCGCGCCCATCGGCCGGCAAGGCTTCAACGAGCTCGTCGCGATCATCAAGGACCGCAAGGATCACCGCGTGCCGCCGCTTGCCCGTATGTGCCTCACCGGACTGCGCATCCAGTTCGAAGCCCTCAGAGACCAGATCGATATTCTCGACCGCGCGCTCAGTGCCTGGCACCACTCGGACGCGACGTGTCGGCGTCTCGATGCCATGCCGGGCATCGGCCCGGCGCTCGCCACCGCACTCGTCGCCAGCGTCGCCGATCCGAGGACGTTTCGCTCGGGCCGCGATTTCTCGGCCTGGATCGGGCTTGTCCCCAAGCAGAACTCTAGTGGTGGCAAGGAAAGGCTCGGCAGCATCACCAAGGAAGGGGATCGCTATCTGCGCTCACTGTTCTGCGCTGGCGCGCTCGCCGTGATCCGGCAAGCCATGAAGCGAGGTGTCGGGTCTCGCCCGTGGCTTGCAAACCTGCTCGAGCGCCGCCCTGTGAAGGTGGCGGCGATCGCACTCGCCAACAAGCTGGCGCGCTTGGCCTGGGCCATCATGGCCAAGGGCGAAGCTTATCGTGAGCCGGTGGCACTGGCGCGGTAGGTTACGCTGAAAAGAGGCTTGGCAATGAGGAACACAATCGCGGAGGAACACAATCGCGCCGGCAACGACGTGAACGGATGGTTGGAGAGGGCCGACAGCACGTAATGCAGACCGGGTCGATCCGGTGATCGGGACAATCCACACGGGCCAGAGCGCATCGAGCGCGAGCTTTTGACCGGAACCCGATCCGCGGAAGGCATTATGGCCAGCGGCCACCGAGCCGCAGCGAAAGGCCGGACAAATGGCTGCCACGACCGCCGCTGCATTCGCGCTCGAGATCCTTGACAACCCGGAGCCGTCCACACATGGCCCTTGTCGTCAGGGCGCCCACGGGCGGTTTCAGATCTGAGCAACAGTCGGGCAACTCGTCGATGATGGGTCTGGATGACCGAGCACCAGACCAAGTGTCCGCTGTCGGAGGTCGAGCTGCCGCCCGAATTCGACGATCCCCTGCCCGATGATGTCAGCCTCCCAATGTCGGCAAGCTCTGCCGAGCATCGGTTTTCCGCGGGTCTTGCCGATCGCGACTCAGCTCGATCTAGCGGATGTGTGCTAAAAGGGACGTCGGACGGATGGAGGGGGATATGGCCCAAGTTCAAGGCCACAAGCTTCGCGCTGTTGATTATCAGCGCTACAGCACCGATCTTCAGCGCGAGACCAGCATTGAAGATCAGGCCCGCGTCTGTCGCGAGCGGATAGACCGAGAAGGCTGGACATACGTTCGGAGCTATCAGGATCGCGCCATGAGCAGCGCCTCGCGCTGGCGGCCGGCCTTCCAGAAAATGATTGAAGATGCCAAGCTCGGCCAGTTTGATGTCGTTGTGGCGGAATCTCTCGATCGGCTAAGCCGCGACCAGGAGGACTTGCCCTACCTCTTCAAGCAGCTCGGTTTTGTAGGCGTGACCATATTCACCCTTAGTGAGGGCTGGATTTCTGAAATGCACGTCGGCCTTTCTGGGACGATGGGAGCGCTGTTCCTAAAGCAACTTGCCGAGAAAACGCGACGTGGGCTCCGCGGCCGAATCGAGGCTGGTCGCTCGGGAGGGGGTAACTCATACGGTTACGACGTTGTCAGCGGGCCCGGCACCAATGGCGAGGCCGAGCGCGGCCTACGCAGGAAAAACGAGCAGCAGGCCGCCATCGTCTTGGAGATCATGACCCATTACGCAGCCGGCAAATCGCCGCGAGCGATCGCGAAGTGGCTCAACGCTCGTGGCGTGGCTGGACCGTCTGGCGGCACGTGGTGCCCCAGCGCGATCAACGGCAACGCCGAGCGCGGCACCGGCATCCTCAACAACGAGATGTACATCGGTCGGCTGGTCTGGAACCGGCTGCGCTACATGAAGAACCCGACAACGGGCAAGCGGCAGTCCCGCCTCAACCCCGCCGAACATTGGATCACCAGGGACGTGCCCGAGCTTCGCATCGTGCCGCAGGAACTCTGGGCAAAAGTGAAGGCGCGCCAGCGGGCCATGACGCGCGACACGCGGCCGGACAAGGCAGAGGGAAAGATGGCGCGGCCAACCTTCTGGGAGCAGCAGCGACCGCGCTATCTCCTATCCGGTCTCATGAAGTGCGGCTGCTGTGGCGCCAACTATACGAAGTCCGGCGTCAACCGTTTCGCCTGCGCCGCTTCCCGCGATCGCGGCACGTGCTCCAACAAGCTGACGATCCGCGGCGATGAGCTGGAGGCCGCAATCCTGGCAGGCCTGCAAGCCCGACTGATGCAGCCAGCCCGTTTTGAACAGTTTGCCAGAGCGTTCGTGGCCGAGACCAACCGGCAGCGTATAGCGCTATCGGCCGCCAAAATCGGCACGCAGGCCGCACTCGCCCGCGTTCAGCGGCAGATAAAGCGACTGGTGGATGCCATCGTCGAAGGCGCCGATGCCATACCACTCAACACCAAGCTCAAGGAGCTGGATGCCGAGAAACAAAGGCTGACCGCCGAGTTGGACGCCATCGCCGACGAGAGGCCGCTGCTTCACCCTGCGCTCGCTGTCGCCTATCGCGACCGCGTCGCGAATCTCGCCCAGGCCCTTTACGACGAGCAGGACGGCCGACAAGCGTTCGAGCGGCTCCGCTCGGTGATCGAGGAGGTACGGCTGACGCCAGTGGACGGCGAGCTGGCGATCGATCTGAAGGGTGATCTCGCAGAGATACTCAAGATCGGCGCTGCAGGCGCTCAAGCCGCTGACGCTGCGGAGAAAAACGCGCTGCAAATCAAGGTGGTTGCGGGAGTAGGATTTGAACCTACGACCTTCAGGTTATGAGCCTGACGAGCTACCGGGCTGCTCCATCCCGCGTCACCAATATTGCAAAACCACAGACCCCGAAGCACGAGCTACGGAGCAGGATCAGTCAAGTTGATCCGAACCTCAACAACAGCCAGCCCGTAGAAGAGCTGGACCAAAGTAGGCTGCGCCTTGCGACAGCGGTCTTATAGCAGGTTTCCGACGAAGCGAAACACCCATCGTGAAGGAAATTCGACAGGCGGCCCGACGGCGCCTGTCGAGCAGCCAAAAATGATCGACGCGACACGTCTAAGTAATTGATCCAGTTGCCGAAGGGTCTAGCTTCGTCGACGTCCGCCGAAGCGGCAAACTTCGCCATCTGGTGGCGTGAGGCCGAGAGGCACGGGCCTTGCACACCGAAGGTGCAATGCCGCCGCGCGCGTCGACCGCATCGAATTCCTCGTTGTGCGAGCTACGATTGCGCTGAACCACCAACAATGGCCTAGCTCGTTTGCGCCGCTGACAGGGGCACGCGCCGTTCGGCGAGAATGCGGCCGCGAATGGCGAAGACAACATCGCCATGTTGATTCCGTCCCTGGTTCTCCGTCTCGATCAGGCCGCGGTCCGGCCGCGAGCGCCAGTCGAGCTTGGCATCGACGCGCCCGCGGAACTCGATCGTGTCGCCCGGAAAGACAGGCTTCAGCCATCGCAGATTGCGAAAGCCGGGAGAGGGGCCGTACTGGGCGTGCCGCAACCCACGCTGCGTCATGTCGCGCTCGATTTGCTGGCGGAAACGAACGAACTGCCGGATCCAGATCGACGTCGTGTGCCATCCAGAGGCCGAGAGGCGGCCGAACAGGGATTTCGCCGCTGCCGCGTCGTCGAGATGGAAAGGCTGCGGATCAAACCGCTGCGCAAACGCGATCACATCCTCGCGCGTGAAATGGTGCGAGCCGAGGGAGTACGTCTCGCCTTCCTTGCGATCCTCGAAGAAATTGCTCGATCGATCCGGCTCCGGCGCGGGAGTGTCCCACAGGCTGGCCAGCGCCGGCCGCGGCTCGCGTGCGGCGCCCGCCGAGCTTGCCGATCCGGGCCTCCGCACCTCGAGAAGTTGGTTTGAATCCCAGCTCATCACCACCGCACCCTGCTGGTTGAGCATCTCGATCGAAAGCCGGGCAATCCCAACGCCAGGGCGCGAGGCAAAGGCGCGCTTCGACGTGCATGTGAGGCGTCCCGACAGACGATCGCCGGGGCGCACGGGCCGCATCCACTTGACCTCTTCGATGCCGGGTGAGCCGAGCGAGGTGCTGCACGAGAGGACGTCGTCGGCGAGCATGCGCATGAGCATCGCGCACGAATGGAACCCGGACGCGCACAAGCCGCCGACGATCGAAAGCCGGGCCGCCTCCTCGTCGAGATGGATCGGCTGCGGATCGAACGCCTGGGCGTAGGCAATGATGTCGTCCTTCGAGACCGCGAAGTCCCCGAAAGCGACCTGGCGTCCGATCTCGAGATCCTCGAGATGGATACGATCAGCCGGCACGGCCATGTCGAGCATGAGGATCTCCGAGCGAGTGGGATTGATTGCGGCGGCCGATAACAAACACGACGGGCTCGAGGCGGGCAAGTCGCGAGGTTTTCCCGACGGGACCGGCTTTTTTGGCACGCCATTTAACCCGGCTTTAACTGCGCAGAAGGCATCTTCCGATGGCAAGTTGAGGTCAGCGGCCAAACGCGGACCGGAGTGCGCGTTAGCTTAAACAAGGTACCTCCATCAATGAATACCAAGCTCAAGTTCGGGCTCGCGTCGGTGATTGCCGCTGCCGCCTGCACGCTCCTGCCGTCAATGGGCGCCGCCGCGGATCTCTATGGCGGATCGCTCAAGGACGGCTACGCGCCGGCCTATTCGGCGCCTGCGATCGCCGGGCCGTGTTACCTGCGCGGTGACGTTGGCTACGGCTGGTCGAACACCTCCGGTGCCGTCTACGAGGGCAACGGCGTCGATCCCGTTGTGTACAATGCCGAGCTGAGTAACGGTGGCGTCTACGAGGCCGGCATCGGTTGCGGATCAGGATCGCGCGGATTGCGTGGAGATTTCACGATAGGTTTCCGCTCGCGGGACTTCAAAGGCGACGTTGACATCCTCATCAACAACGTGCCCGTCGATCCGCCGATCAGCACCAAGATCGACAGCTACACGGCCATGGTGAACGGCTACTACGACTTCGGCAGTTTCCGGGGCTTCGTGCCGTACGTCGGCGCCGGCGTCGGCGTCGCATTGCATGAAATGGATAAAGTGATCGTTGACCATCCTGCGAGCCCCAACCCCCAGCACGGCGATACCAAAGTCGATCTCGCGTGGGCGCTGATGGCGGGCATCGGCTACCAGATATCGAGCAATGCGGTGCTCGACATCGGCTACCGTTATATCGACATGGGCTCCGCGTTCAGCAACCAGGGCGATACCGCTCAGGTGCTCAATCCGAAGCTCGTTGTGGACGACATGACGGCCCACGAGTTCAAGGTAGGCTTGCGCTACCACTTCGGCAGCTCGAACAACTGCTGCGCCTATGCGCCGGTGAAGTGACGCAAGCGCGACGCGTCCTCCGACTATCCGAAACAACGACGAAGGCCGGCGCGGAAACGCGCCGGCCTTTACCATGTCGAGCCTCTGTTCGCCCCCGGGCGCCGCACCGGTCGTCCCCATTGGCGTGCTTCTTGCTCACCGCAACGCCCCGAGAGCCGAATTGGCCCTCGCGCTTGTGAAAGGGCATGGCAATGGCACGTCTCGCGCTCGCGTTGATGGCCGTCGGCGCATATATCGTATTGGCGAACAATGAGTTCTCGATCCCCTACGAGCTTCGCGACAAGCTGTGGCTCGTGGCATTGTTCCCTGCGGTCTATCTGCTGTGCGTCGGATTGCTCCGCGAATAGGTTCGGGCGCGGTTGACCACGTCCGGCGCGCTCGATCGACACTCGACCGGTTCTCAGACCACACTTTCTGGATTGATCTCGCGGGCTGCGTGCAGATATAGGTGACCGCCTCGCTGCGTCCGGGCGAAGCGTGCTTTGTCGCGTGCTATGCGGTCGCGGGTGGAAGCCGGCCCTGCGAGGCAGACTGATCGCCTCCGGGCCGCATGTGGGACTCGGCGGGCGTGGTGGAACTGGTAGACACGCCAGATTTAGGTTCTGGTGGCCTCTGGCCTTGGGGGTTCGAGTCCCTCCGCCCGCACCACGGCGGCAAGGTCGCGCCGGGACGTGTGATGCTGGACGAGATGCCGGCCGGCTCCGTCCCCGGAGCGAATGTAGAATTAGCCTTTGAGCAGGGTGGCGATAGAGCACGATGCAGGTTTCAGTGACGAGCTCCGAGGGACTCAAGCGGACCCTCAAGGTGGTGATTGATCAAGGAGAGCTCGGTGAGCGCTTCAACTCCCGTCTGGACGAAGTGAAGGGCACGATCCAGCTCAAGGGTTTCCGCCGCGGGAAAGTGCCGACGACGCATATTCGCAAGGTTTATGGCCGGTCGCTGATGGCGGAGGTCATGCAGAAGGCGGTCGAGGAATCGACCGAGAAGGCCATTGCCGATCGCAAGGAGCGACCGGCCTTCGAGCCGAAAGTCGAGTTCCCCGAAGACCAGGCGGAGATCGAGAAGGTCATCGAAGGCCAGGGCGACCTTGCCTACTCGGTGTCGTTCGAGGTGCTTCCCGACATCACCGTGACCGACCTCTCCACTCTCGAGCTCGAGCGGCTTGTCGCGGACGTTCCGGAGGCAGAGGTCGACAAGGCGCTCGAGCAGATCGCGACGCGCAACGTGACCTATGTGCCCGACGAGGCCCGCGCCACCGAGGAGAAGGATCAGGTCACCATCGATTTCGTTGGCCGGATCGACGGCGCGGAGTTCGAGGGCGGCAAGGCCGAGGACGCCCCTCTCGTGATCGGCAGTGGCGGTTTTATTCCCGGCTTCGAGGATGGTCTCAAAGGTGCGAAGGCAGGCGAGGAGCGCGTCGTCAAGGCGACGTTCCCGGCCGAGTATCCAGTTCCGGCGCTGGCGGGCAAGGAGGCCGAGTTCACGGTCAAGGTGAAGGCCGTCGGCGTGCCGCGGACTCCGGCCATCGACGACGAACTGGCCAAGGGCCTTGGTCTCGAGTCGCTCGATCAGTTGAAGGCCCGTCTCTCCGAGCAGATTGCTGGCGAGTACGGTCAGGTGGCCCGCACCAAGCTGAAGCGCGAAATTCTCGACAAGCTGGATGCGGCTCACAGGTTCGAGCTTCCGCCGTCGCTCGTGGACGGGGAGCTCAACGGCATCTGGCAGGATCTGACGCGGCGCATGGAAGAGGCCAAGCGCACGTTCGCCGATGAGGGCAAGACCGAGGACGAGGTGCGGGACGAGTACCGAAAGATCGCCGAACGGCGCGTACGGCTGGGACTGGTGCTCGGTGAGATAGGCAATGCGGCGAAGGTCGATGTGACTCAGGATGAGCTGCGCAATGCTCTCTTCGCCCAGGCACGCCGCTTCCCTGGCCAGGAAAAGATGGTCTACGAATACTTCCAGCAGAATCCGCAGGCGGTGGCTCAGCTCCGCGCCCCCCTTTACGAAGACAAAGTGATCGACCATATCGCCGAGCAGGCCAAGGTCAGCGAGCGCAAGGTGACGCCCGAGGAACTGCTGGCTCCGATTGAAGGCGATGCAGAGCCGACGGCACCCACAGATCCCACCGCCGGAGCCTGATGACGCCAATCCTATGCGAAGCCGGTCCCGGCGCCCCCGATGCGACGGGTCGGGTGAGAGAAGGGCGACCCACGTGGCGCCCTTTTCCCATGCTTGAACCTGCGTGAGTACGGAGCGCTGGTCCGCGCACCGCGCGAAAGACATTGCAAATAGCGGGAGCAATCACATGAGCGTCATTACGAGCACCTTCTGGCCGACGGTCATCGAGCAGACCGCGCGCGGCATGCAGCCGTACGACCTGCCGTCCCGAATGCTGCAGGAGCGCATCATTTTCGTGATCGGCCAAGTCGAGGATGCCATGGCGACCTCGATCTGCATGCAGCTCCTGTTCCTCGAGGCGCAGAACCCGACGAAGGAGATTGCCATGTACATCAACTCGCCGGGCGGCGTGGTGACGTCCGGCATGGCGATCTACGACACGATGCAGTTCATCAAATGCCCGATCGCGACGCTTTGCATCGGCCAGGCGGCATCGATGGGCTCTCTCCTGCTGACGGCCGGCAACAAGGGCATGCGTTATGCACTGCCAAATGCCCGCATCATGGTGCACCAGCCGTCGGGCGGCTTCTCTGGTCAGGCGAGCGATATCGAGCGGCATGCCCAGGATATCATCAAGATGAAGCGGCGGCTGAACGAGGTCTATGTCAAGCACACCGGCCAACCCTATGAAAAGATCGAAGCCACCCTCGACCGCGACCATTTCATGACCGCTGAGGAGTCGTGCGCCTTCGGCTTGATCGATCGCGTGCTGAAGAGCCGTGACGAGCTGGATTTCGGCGGTGAGGCCAAATCCTGACCGTCATGCGGTCGGGGGCTGCATCGCCGGGCTTCGCGCGCTGACACAGTCGGTCGCACGGGCCGGGTGCAGCGCAGCCGGCGGCAGAATGGGACAACGCACGTACTATATTTGTTCTTGACGTCTCGGCAGCCTTGCGGCGCGGTGTCGCCGGCACGATATAGGGGTGGCTCGCATGTCACAGGGCTGTATCAATGACGGGCAGGGTGTTGCCCGTGGAGACGGTCCTGTTAATCCATTCTTGATCTGGCTGCCGCTAGCGTGCTCAGATCGCCTTAAATGGATTCCAGCGTAGCCGTGGCGGAGTCTGCCGCGTAACGGACACGAGAGGTGTGATCGGGCCGAGGCGGCCCGGCCCCGTTGCAAACTCGAGGTATGTCCTGTTTCGGATCTTGGTTCGACAGGCATGAGAGAGCCCGGATGCCGAACGAAAAAAATACTCTCTACTGCTCCTTCTGTGGCAAGAGCCAGCATGAGGTGCGAAAGCTCATAGCCGGGCCGACCGTGTTCATCTGTGATGAATGCGTCGAGCTGTGCATGGATATCATCCGGGAGGAGAACAAGAACACGCTGGTCAAATCCCGTGACGGCGTGCCTTCTCCCCAGGAGATCTGCAACGTTCTCGATTCCTACGTCATCGGGCAGGTGCACGCCAAGCGTGTGCTGTCGGTCGCTGTCCATAACCACTACAAGCGCCTGAACCATGCCTCGAAATCGAATGACGTCGAGTTGGCGAAATCGAACATTCTGCTCGTCGGACCGACCGGCTGTGGCAAGACGCTCCTCGCCCAGACGCTGGCGCGAATTCTCGACGTGCCGTTCACGATGGCTGATGCAACCACGCTGACCGAGGCCGGCTACGTCGGCGAGGACGTGGAAAACATCATCCTCAAGCTGCTGCAGAATGCCGACTACAACGTCGAGCGCGCCCAGCGTGGCATCGTCTACATCGACGAAGTCGACAAGATCTCGCGGAAGTCCGACAACCCGTCGATCACGCGGGACGTGTCGGGCGAAGGCGTTCAGCAGGCGCTGTTGAAGATCATGGAGGGCACCGTTGCCTCTGTGCCGCCGCAAGGTGGCCGTAAGCACCCTCAGCAGGAGTTCCTGCAGGTCGACACGACCAACATCCTGTTTATTTGCGGAGGGGCATTTGCCGGTCTCGAGAAGATCATCTCGCGCCGCAACAAAGGCACCTCGATCGGCTTCGGGGCTACGATCATAGGGCCCGACGAGCGCCGCACAGGCGAGGTCCTCAAGGAGGTCGAACCCGAGGATCTTCTCAAGTTCGGACTCATTCCGGAGTTCATCGGACGCTTGCCGGTGATCGCCACGCTCGAGGATCTCGACGATAAGGCGCTTATCCAGATTCTGACCGAGCCGAAGAACGCTCTGGCCAAGCAGTATCAGCGCCTGTTCGAGCTAGAGGACGTGAACCTGACGATCACTCAGGACGCCTTCAAGGCGATTGCCCGCAAGGCGATCGACCGCAAGACGGGCGCACGGGGATTGCGTTCGATCATGGAAGGAATCCTCCTCGACACCATGTTTGATTTGCCCACGATGAAGGGCGTCGAGGAAGTTGTGATCGGACCCGAGGTGGTCGAGGGTGGGGCCAAACCGCTTCGAATTTATACGGAGCGTGCCGAGGAAAAGGGCACGTCCGCGTGACTCGGGGCGCCGGGTGACGTGGCCGGCGTCTTGGAGCTTAGCCTGTCTGCAGTGATAAGTCGGCCATTCGGTTGGCAGCGGTCTTGCAATGGGACCGCGGCATCTTATTTGAAGGAGCCGCTCCGACGGGCGCGTGTTGTCGGAAGGGCAGCGAAGACTCGACACGGTCCGGGATGGGTCGAGGCGAGGGGATTAATCCGGGGGGTAGCGTACGACCGCCGGCGGCGCTTTGAGCTTGGGTTTGCAAGGCGACGCAATCGGTTGCGGGACACAAAAGAACGGATGGGAAGACGATGAGCGAAGACAATCGTACGAAGGTGAAGGACAAGGGTGGGGCCCGCGAGGTCTATCCGGTGCTCCCGCTGCGTGACATCGTCGTGTTTCCCTACATGATCGTGCCGCTGTTCGTTGGTCGGGAGAAATCGATCAGCGCACTCGAAGAAGTAATGCGCGCCGAGAAGCAGATTCTGCTCGTGGCGCAAAAGGATGCGAGCGACGACGATCCAAGCTCGGATGGCATCTACAAGGTGGGCACGCTCGCCTCGGTGCTACAACTTCTGAAGTTGCCCGATGGCACCGTCAAGGTTCTGGTCGAAGGGACCGCGCGCGCCGGCATCACCGGCTACACCGCGAACGCGAACTTTTTCGAGGCGGAGATCGAGCGCATCTCCGAGGTTCCCGGCAATGTCGAGGAGATCGAAGCGCTTGCGCGATCGGCGGTGGCGCAGTTCGAGAGCTACGTGAAGCTGAACAAGAAAATCAGCCCGGAAGTGCTCGGCACGTTGGCACAGATCGAGGATCACTCGAAACTGGCCGACACCATTGCCTCGCACCTGGTCATCAAGATCGCGGACAAGCAGGAAATCCTCGAGATCACCAAGATCTCTGAGCGGCTGGAGCGTGTCTACACGCTGATGGAGAGCGAGATCTCCGTCCTGCAGGTCGAGAAGAAGATCAGGAAGCGCGTGCAGCGTCAGATGGAGAAGACGGAGCGCGAGTACTACCTGAACGAGCAGATGAAGGCGATCCAGAAGGAGCTGGGCGACAACGACGAGCGCGACGACATTGCCGAGTTCGAGGAGAAGATCGAGCAGACGAAGCTATCGAAAGAAGCGCGCGACAAGGCGCAGGCCGAACTGAAGAAGCTCAAGCAGATGAGCCCGATGTCGGCAGAGGCGACCGTTGTTCGCAACTATCTCGATTGGCTGCTGTCGATCCCCTGGGGCGTCAAGGGAAAGGTCAAGAAAGACCTCAACGAGGCTCAGGACATCCTGGACAAGGAGCACTATGGCCTCGAAAAGGTCAAAGAGCGGATCGTCGAGTATCTCGCCGTGCAGAATCGGACGAACAAGCTGAAAGGTCCGATCCTGTGCCTCGTCGGCCCTCCGGGCGTCGGCAAGACGTCGCTCGGCAAGTCGATCGCCAGCGCGACTGGACGCGAGTTCGTGCGCATGTCGCTCGGCGGCGTGCGCGACGAGGCGGAGATTCGCGGGCACCGGCGCACTTATATCGGCTCGATGCCGGGTAAGGTCATCCAGTCGATGAAGAAGGCGAAGCGGACCAATCCGCTCTTCCTGCTCGACGAGATCGACAAGATGGGCTCGGATTTCCGAGGCGATCCTGCCGCGGCGTTGCTCGAGGTGCTTGATCCCGAGCAGAACGGAACGTTCAACGATCATTACCTCGAGGTGGATTACGATCTGTCGAACGTGATGTTCGTGACGACTGCCAATACGCTCAATATTCCGCCGGCACTGATGGATCGGATGGAGATCATCCGCCTTGCAGGCTACACGGAGAACGAGAAGATCGAGATCGCCAAGCGGCACCTCATTCCCGGAACCCGTCAGGCTCATGGCCTGGAGGAAGCGGAGTGGACGGTGGACGACGAGGCGATCAAGATGGTGATCCGCCTCTATACACGGGAAGCCGGCGTTCGCTCGCTGGAGCGGGAGTTCTCGAAGCTCGCGCGCAAGGCCGTGAAGGACATCCTCGTCGGGAAGCACAAGGTCGTGCACGTTCAGGCCGATATGGTCGAGGGCTATCTGGGCGTGCCCAAGTATCGGTACGGCGAGGCGGAACTCGAGGATCAGATCGGTGTGGTGACGGGTCTCGCGTGGACCGAGGTGGGAGGCGAGATCCTCACCATCGAGGGCGTGATGATGCCTGGCAAAGGCCGGATGTCGGTCACCGGCAACTTGCGCGATGTGATGAAGGAATCGATCCAGGCCGCGAATGCTTACGTGCGGTCTCGTTCAGTCGACTTCGGCATCCCGGCGTCGTTGTTCGACAAGCGCGACATCCACGTGCACGTCCCCGAGGGAGCAACCCCTAAGGACGGTCCGTCGGCGGGCGTCGCGATGGTGACCGCGATCATCTCCGTTCTGACCGGCATCGCAGTTCGCAAGGATGTCGCCATGACCGGCGAGATCACGCTTCGCGGGCGCGTACTGCCGATCGGAGGCCTGAAGGAGAAGCTGCTCGCCGCTTTGCGAGCCGGCATCAAGACAGTGCTGATCCCGGAAGAGAACGTCAAGGATCTGTCGGAGATCCCAGGCGAGGTGAAGGAAAAGCTGACCATCATCCCGGTGGCCAGAATGGACGATGTGCTCAAGCAGGCTTTGATCCGCCTGCCCGATCCCATAGCTTGGGAGCCTGAGCCGGCGGCGGTTCCGGCTGTTGACGACGCCGGCGATCGTCCGACGGCGCATTAACGGGTTTTCCGGGCGCACGCGTCTGCCCCAACCCGAGATTGAAGGACTCGTCCGCCACCGCGCGGGCGGGTCCTTTTTCATTCCCGCTTCGTTCCGACGAGTGCGTCCAAAGGCGCAAAACCCCTGTATTCATGCGGCTTTGAGAGCGTTTTCGGCTTGACCTCGGAAGTCATTGGCGGTTGTTAGCCAAGCTGCCGTCGTGCAGCCAGCGGCCGGGCCTATCGGTGCTTCGTCGCGCCACGATGGCCAGACCCGCGCATGTCACGAATACTCTGATCCAAAGGACATTCGAGAATGAGCAAGCAGGATCTGATCGATGCAGTGGCCGAAAAGTGTGAGCTGACCAAGGACAAGGCCCGGACTGCGGTCGAGGCGGTAATGGAGAGCATCGCCCAATCGATGAAAAAAGGCGAGGACGTGCGCATCCCTGAATTCGGCACGTTCAAGGTTGCAAAGCGCAAGGCGCGCGAAGGTATCAATCCGCTGACCAAAGCGCCGATCCAGATTCCGGCCTCGAACGTACCGAAGTTCTCGCCGGCCAAGAAATTGAAAGAGTTGCTGAACTAAGGTTCGATTTCAGGTTGCCGAGACGAGGCGCCGGCCCCGCTGCGGCGCCGCTCGATGGGCCGCCGATGTCGGACGATGAAGCTCTCATCTGGGGGCTCTCATCTGGGAGCGTCCGGCACGGTGACCTCTCTGTCGAGGCTCCGCCTCGCGCTAACGGACCACCCGAGAATAGCACCGGCGAGCCTCAACCGCGGGGCCTGCGAGCTGACGTGAAGACAGTCTTCACCGTTTCGGCCCTGAGGGCGAAAGACATCGGGCGTGGCGTCGCCGATGCGACGCGATGCGCGCCTGAGTGGATAGGGGTGGCGGGCTGCAGCGCGGCACACCCCTCACCAGACGGGGTACGCGCACGATCTTATCGGCAAGTCAGAAGATGGCGCCCTGATGCGTCCGCTTGCGAAGGATGATGACCATCGGCCATCATCTGCAGTTAGCTGTGCGCGAAGTTCAGTTCCACCGCCGGTCGGCGCCAGGCGAGATTCGAGATGACGGCCACGGACGAGACCTACGACTACATTGTCAGCGGTGCTGGTTCGGCCGGCGCGGCCGTGGCAGCTCGGCTGTCGGAGAGCGGGCGCTATCGTGTGTTGCTGCTCGAAGCGGGACCGCCGGATACGAATCCGTGGATTCACATCCCCCTCGGTTTTGCCAAGACCTATGTCGATCCCCGCGTGAACTGGAAGTTCGAGAGCGCTCCGCAAGAGAAGCTGAACGGCCGGCAAATCTATGTGCCTCGCGGCAAGACGCTTGGCGGCACCTCGTCGATCAATGGCATGGTCTATATGCGTGGCCATCCGCGCGACTATGACGGCTGGCGTCAGCAGGGATGCGTCGGGTGGGATTGGGACGGTGTGCTTCCGTTCTTCAAGAAGGCGCAAAATCAGGTCCGCGGGGCGAGCGAGTTTCACGGTGTCGGCGGACCGCTCAATGTATCCGACGCGCCGGAGCGGACCGAGCTTGCCGACGCCCTGATCGAGGCCGCGATGGGTCTCGGCATTCCGCGAACCGAGGATTTCAACGGCAAGATCCAGGAAGGCGTTGGCTACTATCAGACAACGACCGGAAAGAACCGCCGCTGGAGTTCGGCGAAGGCCTATCTGCTGCCGGCCCGCGCGCGCGCCAATCTGGTCATCCGGCCCGAGGCACAGGCGACGCGCATTCTGTTCGAAGGGTCGCGCGCCGTCGGCATCGAATACATGAGCGCCACCGGTCGCCGCCAGGCGCGTGCGAGGCGCGAGGTGATCGTCTCGGGCGGCGCCTACGGCTCGCCGCATCTCCTGCAGCTCTCTGGTATCGGACCAGCAGAGCATCTCCGCGAGATGGGTATCGCGGTCGTGCGGGATCTGCCCGCAGTGGGCTCCAATCTGCACGATCATTTCGGCATATATCTCATGTGGCGCTGCTCCAAGCCGATCACGATGAACGACCTGGAAAACAGTTGGCCGAGGAAGATTGTGGCGGCTCTTCGCTATGGCCTGAGACGAGACGGTCCGATGGCGGCGAACGGTATCCGTGCTGGTGTTTTTACCCGATCCGACCCAAGCCTCGAGCGGCCGGACCTCCAGATCAACCTGCTGGAGTGGAGCACTCTCGAGCGGTCGGTAAACCGTGTCGTTCCGCATCCGTTTCCGGGCTTTACTCTCGGGCCTGTGCATCTCGCCCCCGATGGGCGCGGAACCGTGCGCCTTTCGAGCCCCGATCCGCTTGCCGCGCCGCGTATTGAATTCGGCTTTCTCGGCTCCGAGTACGACATGAGG
Organism: Hyphomicrobiaceae bacterium; assembly: GCA_050187415.1. GTDB lineage: Bacteria > Pseudomonadota > Alphaproteobacteria > Rhizobiales > Hyphomicrobiaceae. Next base: position 19,043 of record JBFWXN010000073.1, read on the forward strand.
GCCATGCTGGCCGGCGTGAAGCTGGCTCGGTCGCTGGCGACCCAGCCGGCGATGCGCTCATACGCGGTGGAAGAGCTCGTTCCTGGTCCGGTCGCGGCCGACGACGGCGACCTCGAGGCCTTCGTTCGCGAGACCGGTGTGACCAACCATCATCCCACCAGCAGTTGCGCGATGGGCACCGGAACCAACTCCGTCGTCGATCCCCGGCTCCGGGTGCACGGTATCGATGGCCTGCGGGTTGCCGACGCGTCGATCATGCCCTCCGTCGTGGCGGGCAATACCAATGCGCCCTCGATCATGATCGGCGAGAAAGCTGCCGCGATGATCCTGGAAGACGCTGACAGCCGCGCAGTTGCCTAGACGCCACAACTGCGCGCTCGTTTGACGAAGTTTCGAGCGGCCCATTGGAATCTTGCCCAGCTTCTCTATACTATAGAGGTGATTGGATTCTGCAGAAATCCACTGGTTTAGGCGATATTAAAGATTTAGCGCCACATATTACCAAGTAATACTACGATCGACGATAAGTGGGGACTGATAGTCTCTCGTCGGTTTTATTTCTTTTTCGTCACATCTGTTGATCCGTAGAACACAAAAACGCCTTGGCGGAGTCACCTTTCGCACACGATCCAAGGTGAAATTTCATTCATCGGACGACGATGCATGGCGGCCCTTTGGACGGGGCCGCTCTCAAGGGGGAAGTCACACATCGAAATAGCCGGACCGGCATTTGTCGGAGCGTGGGCGATTGCCCGCTGTCTCGCGGCAGCCGGTGGCGGTTTGGTCGGAGAAGCGCGCGCTCGCCGAGCGTGACGGCACGGGCGCGCTTCGAGGCCACATGGAACGGACCGCTTCTGCCGGGTGCCCCTCGGTGGCGAGCGGCCCGCCCGGGACGGCGGCGATCCCCGCTACGCCGCCGTCCCGGCTCACGCTCGGCTGGCCGTACCCCAATGGGGGACCCGCGACGGCCGTGCCTCTGCCGGGAGGATCCACTTGGTGTCGCACCGCCACACCTCCCTCCCCGACGCGGCCCAGGTGGGCCCTTCCGGCAGTTGTTCCAAGGTGATCCCAAATCAGGTCTCCGGGCATCGAGGGTGGAAGCGGTGTCCGCGCTGAGCATCCAAGCAAGGCGCGCTTGCTATTGAGTAGGCGATCCGCTTTATATATAAGTCTAGGATGACATCGCCTTTGAGCGGATTGCTGTTCCCCGGACCACCGGACCACCGGACCAATGACCCGAACGACGAATGCAGCACCTGAGCTGATTGCCACGGCCCTGCCGCCGTGCACGTCGTTGCGCGCCCTTAGCCTCCTCCTTATCAGCCCCTGAGCCATTAAAGCTCGGACCTTCCGGTCTCGAGTGGCGCTCAGGGGATCATCGGAAAACTGGGCTGATGGATCATTGGCCAGCTCGAGAGTGGCTGGCCGTACCAAGGAATCATAACGATGAGCCAGTCGGGCAAGAACGATACCGCTGCCGTTATTTCGGCAAACGCGGCGAAGGATCCGAAAGACCGCGTCATTATTTTCGATACGACCCTGCGTGACGGCGAGCAGTCGCCGGGTGCTGCCATGACACTCGAAGACAAACTGCGGGTGGCCGAGGTTCTCGACGAGATGGGCGTCGATATCATCGAGGCTGGCTTCCCGATTTCTTCGAACGGCGACTTCGAAGCGGTCTGCGAGATCGCAAAGCTCGTGAAGAATTCTGTGGTGTGCGGTCTCTCGCGCTCGAGCTTTGCGGATATCGATCGGGCGGGTGAGGCCGTGCGGTATGCGAAGCGTCCGCGAATTCACACCTTCATCTCGACGAGCCCCGTACATCGCAAATGGAAGCTCCAAATGGATGCGGAGCAGGTGATCCGGGCAGTGGGCGATAGCGTCGAGAGGGCGCGCAACTATACCGACAATGTCGAGTGGAGCGCCGAGGACGCAACGCGGACGGAATGGGACGTCCTCTTTCGTTGCTGCGAGATCGCGATCAAGAAGGGCGCCACCACCATCAATATTCCCGACACGGTCGGCTACTCCGTTCCCGAGGAATACTACGCGCTGATCAAGCGGTTGCGCGAGGAAGTGCCCGGAGGTGACGGCGTCGTATGGTCGACGCACTGCCACAACGATCTTGGCATGGCGGTCGCCAACTCGCTCGCCGGCGTACGCGCGGGCGCACGTCAGATCGAGTGCACCATCAACGGGCTGGGCGAGCGCGCGGGCAATGCCGCGCTCGAGGAAGTCGTGATGGCGCTGAAGGTGCGCCCGGACGTGCTGCCGTACTGGACGGAGGTCGACGCGAGCAAGTTCACGCGCGCCTCGAAGCTCGTTGCCGCCGTCGCCGCCTTCCCGGTGCAATACAACAAGGCGGTCGTTGGCCGGAATGCATTTGCCCACGAGAGCGGCATCCACCAGGACGGCATGCTGAAGAATGTCGAGACTTACGAGATCATGCGGCCGGAGGACGTGGGCTTGTCGAAGTCGACGCTGTCTCTCGGCAAGCTGTCGGGGCGCGCGGCGTTTCGCGACAAGCTGAAGCAACTCGGCTATGAGCTGGGCGATAATGCATTCCAGGATGCGTTCCGCCGGTTCAAGGATTTGGCCGACAAGAAGAAGCTCGTCTTCGACGAGGATATCGAGGCGCTGGTCGATCAGGAGGTCGCCACCCAATACGACCGCATCAAGGTGGTGGCGCTCTCGGTGACGGCCGGTACCAGCGGGCCGCCGAAGGCAGCCATCACCCTCGATGTCGATGGCGTCGAAACGACGTCGGAGGAGAGCGGTGACGGCCCCGTGGATTCGATCTTCAAGGCGATCAAGGCGATTGTGCCGCATGAGGCTCGGTTGCCGCTCTACCAGGTGCTGGCGGTTACCGAGGGCACGGATGCCCAAGCTGAGGTCATGGTGCGTCTCGAGGAGAACGGCAAGGAGGTGACCGGGCGCGGCGCCGACACCGACACCATGGTCGCCTCCGCCCGCGCTTATGTGGCGGCTCTCAACAAGCTGATGATGAAGCGTCTGCGTGGGCCCAGTGCCCAGGCGATGACGGGTTGATCGCCGCTTTCGGGCAGTCCCGGCTCCTTGATGCGTATCGCAAAGACGGGGGGTGGCCATGGGCCGCCCCCTTTTTTTTTAGCCGATGCACGGTGCTCGGCTCTGACCGGCCCGATCGGTCTGCTCGCCGCATCATAAAAGGAAGGGGTTCACGCGACGATAACGGACAGGCGGTATGATGCCATCCGAGAATGTATACTGTGCAGTCAGGTCGCCGTTCCGGCCAGAATTTCTTGTCGCCGGATTTGGTATCGTCAGCGACGTTGTCGCTCAGGGAGCGCTGATCGCAATGATCTCCCGGGTTCTCTCGGACGACATCGCTATCGACCTTGGTACAGCCAACACGCTGGTGTACGTGCTCGGGCGCGGTGTCGTCATCGACGAGCCATCGCTCGTTGCGGTCCAGAATCGGGGTGGTGTCCGCGAGATACTCGCGGTCGGCGAGCGAGCCAGCACCATGGTCGGCCGAACACCGGAAGCCGTCGAGGCAATACATCCCCTGAGGGACGGGGTGATCGCCGATTTCGTTGCCACCGAGGAGATGCTCCGACAGTTTATTCGCCGGGCCAAGTCCATCTATCACTTGCGCCGCCCGCGCATTCTCATCTGTGTGCCCGCGGGTGCGACGCCGGTTGAGCGCCGAGCCGTCTATGAGACAGCGGTCTCTGCGGGAGCACGCAAGGTCTATCTCATCGAAGAACCGGTGGCAGCCGCGATCGGCGCCGGCCTCGCCATCGAGGAGCCGGTGGCCCAGATGGTGGTCGATATCGGCGGCGGCACCACCGATATTGCTGTGCTCGCCATGGGGAACGTCGTGCAGGCGCGCTCGCTGCGGCGGGCGGGAAATGCGTTCGACGAGGCGATTGTTCGCTTTGTGCGGCGCGAGCATCAATTGTTGATCGGCCCGGCGAGCGCCGAACGCATCAAGATCGGCGCCGGAACAGCAAGCAAGGCGGCGGGCGGGCGAGCGGCGGAGATCCGCATAAAGGGTCGCGATCTCACCCACGGCAAACCGAAGGCTATTGTGCTCACCCCGTTCGACATTGCCGGGGCGATCGAAGCTTGCATCGCCGATATCGAGGAGTTCATTCAACGGTCGATTGAGGAACTCCCGGCGGATGTGCGCGCGGATGTTCTGAAGCGAGGCATTCTCCTGTCGGGTGGCGGAGCGCTCCTCCAGGGGCTGGATCGCGAGCTCGAGAGACGGCTCGGGATTGGCTTCAAGATGCCTGAGCAACCCACGCAATGCGTTGTCGCCGGCACCGCGCGCGTTCTCGAGACGCTCTCCAAGCAGCGGCATCTCCTGATCGAACCGTGACCGTTACCGCAAAGGGTCCGTCAGACATCCGATGGCCCGGCCCAAGCGCCCTCGAAGTGCGACACTGCCGCTCCAGCGTGAGCTTGCCTTCGATGCCGGAGATCACGTTTACTCGCCAGACGATACGGTCCCGAGGAGATCCCGATGCCCGTCAGCATGAACGGCGCTGAAGGCCGCGATGCGAGCCCTGCGACGCGAAGCGAGAGGCCACTGCAGCAGGCGCTCTTGCGCGGTGCGATGGGGCGTTGTCCCGCCTGCGGCGCGGGGCGTATGTTCTCGTCGTATTTGAAAGTCGTCGCATCGTGCCCGCACTGCGGCGAGGACCTGCATCATCAGAGGGCCGACGACGCGCCAGCTTATTTTACCATGGTGATCGTCGGCCACGTGGTTGTCGCCGGCGTGCTCATGATGGAGCGGGCGTTCGTGCCCCCGACCTGGGTCCAGCTTTCGGTCTGGTTGCCGATGACGTTGGTCTTGAGTTTGGCACTGCTTCCGGTCGTCAAAGGTATGCTCGTCGCGTTGCAATGGGCGCTTCGGATGCATGGGTTCGGCACGGGCCGCGATCCGGCAGCGCCCGATCCTGACCCGGCGGCGGAGATCGTGCACGCAGCGGGAGGCCGGGCGTCATGACGCGCGATGCGCCTGCTACAGTTCTGGACGCGGCGGCAAAGGCTGACGATCCGCCGCCGCGAACGCGGGTCTTGCGCCCGCGAGATGCCGCGACATTGATCCTGGTCGACAGCTCCGTCGGGCAGCCGAAGGTTTTGCTGGGCCGGAGGCGCGCGGACATGAAGTTCATGCCCGGCAAGTATGTCTTCCCGGGCGGTCGCGTCGACACGTCCGATCGAAGCATAAAGAGCGCGGACGAACTGGCCCCGCCGGAGCGCGCCAAGCTGCTGGTCGACATGAAGGGTGGTGCAAGACCGTCCAAGGCGCGGGCCCTCGCCATGGCGGCGGTGCGGGAGACGTACGAGGAGGCCGGCATCATCATTGGCGCGCCGCACGGAGGCGGCAAGCCTCCGTCCGATGCCTCGTGGCGCTGCTTCTTCGAACAAGGGTTTATGCCAAGCCTCTCGCCACTCACTTTTTTTGCCCGCGCAATTACGCCTCCCGGGCGTCCGCGGCGGTTCGATACGCGCTTCTTCTGCGCCGATGCTTCGACTATCGCGTTTCGCGGTACGCCACCGGAGGACGAACTCTCGGATCTTGTCTGGATGGGCATCGAAGAGGCTCGGAGCCTCGATCTTCCGCCTATCACCCGTGTCATTCTCGAAGATCTCGGGGATCGGATGCGGGCCGGTCCGCTTGGCGCCGCGGACGCTCCTGTTCCCTATTATTTTCACAAGAACGGTACGTTCCGCCGCCAACTGATCGAGGCCGGCGGAGCACAATCTTCGGCTTGACTTGGCGGGGCAGTCGACTAAGACAAACCGCTGAATACGGGCATTGCAGAGAAGAAAGACGCGATTGTCATGGCCAAGCCTGCGACACAGAAAATCAAGTTGCTGAGCACAGCTGGCACCGGTTTCTTTTACGTGACCAAGAAGAACCCGCGTACTGCGACGGACAAAATGGTCGTGCGCAAGTATGATCCTGTGGCTCGCAAGCACGTCGAGTTCAAGGAAACCAAGATCAAGTAAGCAACCTTGGACGGTCTCGCGACTGACAAGCCTTCGGCAGCCAGTGGCTCCGAAAGGTTTTGTCGATAACTGAATAGCGACCCGATACCGGCGCTCGAGTGGACCCTTGAGGGTAGCCAAGCCCGTCACTGGTCTCGGCAGCGGGGTAGAAGTCCGAGCAGTGACGGGCCGGCCAACCAAGCGTTTCGCCAAAGAGGGCGTTGGCTCGACGCTCGGCAACCTGTTGAACGCGATTGTGTGCGCTGGTGTGTTTCACGCTCCTTTTGTCGCCCTTGCCAAGCTGACCCGTCGGCGGTCAGTGGACAGGTTCGTTCAGCCTTTGAAGCTACGTGGTCCCGTCGGGCGACAAGCGTCATTTCGAATGTGGTAATACTAGAAGCTTGCCAGAATGACTTGTGGTCTGCAAGCATCAATCGTTAGATTTCTCTGCACCTTATGCTCACTACGATGCCAAGCGGGATACATCTGCTCAGTTAGAGCCCTGTTCGGTCTGGGAGTTCCGCTCGTCCGAAACGATCGCAGAACACCTGTTCGCAACGTGCCTCGGCCCGACGCCCGCTTCCCCGGGTGGCAAATGCCATGCCCGTATCACCTGCATATCTTGTGATCACAAAGTTTTTATGGCAACTCCAGAGTGCCGTCTCGGCCGCATCGCCCCAGCTACGCAGCGTCGGTCACCACACGGTTCCGACCGCTACGCTTGGCCGAATAGAGGGCAGTGTCGGCGCGCTTGAATAATGTCTCTGGCGTATCCTCTTGCCGCTCGAGCGTGGAAACGCCCACGCTGGCGGTCACGTCGAGGCTGATTTCGGCGTTCACTTGGAATGGCTCGGCCGCGATGCACGACCTTAGTCTCTCGGCGACTTGCATTGCCCGGGACAATTCGGTCTCCGGCATGATGATGACGAATTCTTCGCCGCCCAGCCGGCAGGCAAGATCGATCCCGCGCGTGTTGCGTCGCAAGCGCGTCGCGAACTCGCGCAGCACGTTGTCGCCCGCATCATGGCCATACGTATCGTTGACGCGTTTGAAGTAGTCGATGTCGGCGACCAGGATCGACAGGGTGTGACCCGAATGGGCCGCCTGATCGACGAGCGTGGACAGGTGGGTCTCCATGTACCGCCGATTGTGGAGGCCGGTCAGCGGATCGGTGATGGCGTGCTCCATGCCCTGGTCGAGCTTTGCACGCAGCAGGTCGGCATGGCGTTTCCGCTTGATTTGCGTTTTTATCCGGGCGAGCAGCTCGTTTCGGTCGAGCGGTCGTACGACGTAGTCGTTCACCCCCATATCGAGGCCACGCAGTAGACGGGCCTCGTCGCCTGGATCGACCAGCATGACGATCGGCAGGTGACGTGTCCGGTCCAGTGAGCGCACCTGCGAGCAGAGCCGGAGCCCGTCGGCATCGGAGAGAGACAGGCTGACGATCAGCAGGTCGAAGCTTTGCTCCTCGAGAGTGAGGAGGGCTGCCCGCGGGTCGCGCCCGACGACGACCGTGTGTCGCGTGGCAAGGCCGTCGACGATGCGCTGGGCGGATCGCGCGTGATCCTCGACCAGGAGAATGCGTCCCTGGGCTGTCGCCTCCGCCCAGGATGCAATATAGCGCGCATCGACCCCGAGATCCTTGGTCGTGGACGCCCGCATCATCAGCTCGTCGGCCAGCACCGTCAGCCGTGCCAGGCTGCGCACCCGCGTGATCAGTGCGATATCGTCGACCGGTTTCGTCAAAAAGTCGTCGGCGCCCGCTTCCAAGCCTTCCACCTTGTCCGACGGCTGGTCGAGAGCGGTGACCA
>JBFWXN010000074.1:0-26529 GCA_050187415.1 Hyphomicrobiaceae bacterium
GTCACCATCCCTGGCTCGCTCAGTGCCGACGCACGCACAGAGCACCATCTTCAGAATATCGCAGGTGGGGTCAAAATTGCGCGCCGATTACCCCAAAACAGGGGTCAAATTTGCACGCCGGTTCACAGCCAAGAGACGGGCTTCTCTGCATGGTTTCTCGTCAGCTACTCGCCGCGCACGTCATCCGGTGTTGAATGTGGTCGGCGATCCGCGCTGCGTCGTCGCCGACGCCCGACAGGAACGAGGAGTTCATCTTGGAGAGCCAGGGCAGCCCCAGAAAGTAGACCCCCGGCACCTCGGTCACGCCACGATCATGCACTGGAGCGTCGCTCGCGTCGATAACGGGAACGTCGATCCATCCCCAGTCGAACGTGTATCCGGTGGCCCAGATTACGGAACTCAGCCCGGCGTATCGGATATCGAGGTGTCGGATTGGATTTGTCATGCACAGAGAATTGGAGCGCTCGACGCGCGCGGCCGCCTCCTCGGGCGCCTCGATCTTCTGCCGCGCCACATGGCCATCCACAAGGTCGAGGAACGCCCTGAAGGCCGCATCGCCATAAGCAATGCTGTCACTGAGATCGTCGGCAAACTCCAGTACGCTCCCGCGTCCCGATAGCAGCCTGCCTGTCAAGATGATTCCCATTTCCGCGAAGTCGCGAAAATCGATGGTGTGGCCGCCGTATGCGCCCGTAATGAGGGGAAGGATCGCATCGCCCTTGCGCTCTTTGACCGACGTACGGTCGAGCCCCATCTCGGCCAGCCACCAGATCAGATCGCGGCCACGATATCGACGCGGCATCCGCTTGTGGCGACCGACGGACAGATACACCTTTCGGCCCGCACGCGCGAGCTCCTCCGCGATCTGCGCGCCGGATGCGCCGGAGCCGACGATCAGGACGGCGCCGGGCGGCAACTGCTCCGGTCGCTGGTAAGTATTGGCATGAACCTGAAGCAGATCGCAGTCGTCAGCGACCAGGCGAGGAGTGACGGGGCGCTGATAAGGCCCCGTGGCGATCACGACATTGTCGGCGGCAATGACGCCTGACGCGGTTCGCGCGACAAACTCGCCGTTGCGTTCGCCTCGGTGCAATCGAGTGACGGCAACCCCGCAACGGATCGGAGCGCTCACCGACCGTGCATAGGCTTCGAGATAGGCAACAATCTCAACGCTCGTCGCGAACCCGTCGGGATCGCCGTGCGCGAATGGAAAGTCCGGCAGACATACGGACCAGTTGGGAAACTGGAACCGCAGCCCTTCCCACCGCTCGCTGCGCCAGCGCTCCGCGATCCGGCCCCGCTCGACCACCAGATGCGGACGCCCGCGCAGGCTAAGCATATGGCTCATGGCAAGGCCGGCCTGGCCACCGCCGATGATCAGGGTCTCGAGGTGCTCCGTGGCCATGGCGACGGCTCCCGGGGTTATTTGTAGTAGCCGACACCGCAGACCTGATCGGCCACTTTGGTGACGAAGCTGACTTTCTGTACAGGAGTGGTGTCGTCCGGACGCGGCCACATATAGCTGACCTCGGCGACCCTGCCCTCGGAGGCGACCTTGATCAGCTCCTCGCCGAGCGCCTTGCCGTTCTTGTCCTTGATGGTCTCGATCTTGGTTCCCTTGAGGGCGGGATGAGCGGTGAGAATGCCGTCACTGGCATTCGCGCAGAACATGCAGCGATCTCGGTCCTTGAAGCCACTTTCTCCTTTCTGCATCTGATCCAAAGCTTTTGCTTTATCCGCTTTCACCGCAGCGACGGCCTTTTCCAGCATGGCGCGCGCTTCCGCAGCGGTTCCGAACTGTCCCTGCGCCACGGCGGACATGGCAAGGGCAGACGCAGTCCTTGCAGTCGCGAGCAAGCGTAGCATGCCTACCTCCTGTTGCTTCCTTGATCCCGAGATCCCGCGCTCTTCGGCGCGCTGGCATCGGGAGCATGGACCCGACGTGCATCCGTCCGTAGCGATATCTTTTTACAACTCTTTTTAGCAGTACTAATCTCCGCCGATGCCGAAACCGCTTCCTCCGCTGAGCATGCTGCGATCATTCGAAGCCGTGGCCCGGCGCCTGAGCTTCAGCAAGGCCGCGGAGGAACTGCACGTGACACCGGGCGCCGTCAGCCAGCAGATAAGCTCGCTCGAGGCCCTGCTCGGCGAGCAGCTATTCGACAGAACGCGGCGTGCCGTATCGCTGACCGAAGCGGGCAACCGCATGCTGCCGGACGTTCAGGCCGGGCTCGACATGCTCATGCGAGCCGTCAGCAGCAGAAAGGCGGCGGCTGGGGAGCGGTCTTTGGCGATCAGCGTTGCACCCTCGTTCGCCTCCAAATGGCTCCTCCCAAGGCTGCCGAGCTTCTACGAGAAGTATCCTGACATCGACTTGCGGGTCTCGGCGACGGTCGGCCTCGCGGATTTCACGCGCGACGGCGTGGATATCGCCATCCGGTTGGGCCACGGCAAATATCCGGGACTGCGTTCCGAGCCACTGCTCGCGGAAGCCGTAACCCCCTTCTGCTCGCCCGACCTCATTAGGCGCAAGGGTCCGCTGAGAAACCCGGACGATCTCAAAGGGCATCGCCTTATCCACGATACCTCGATTCCCGGCGGTGGCGAGGACGGCGCTTGGGAGCAGTGGCTCCAGTTCGCCGGGGCCAGGGCCGTTTCGGCGCATCGAGGGGTCAGGTTCACGTTGGCGGAACTGGCGATGCAGGCTGCGATCGATGGCGCGGGCGTTGTCCTAGGGCGCACCGTCCTCGCCGAAGGTGACGTAGCGGCTGGTCGGCTGGTGCGCCCCTTCAAGACCGCGCTGCCGTTGGACGTGAGCTACTTCCTGGTTCGGCCAGCGACCTCCGCACGACAGGAGATCCAGTGCTTCAGGGAGTGGCTGCTCAGCTCAGTGAAGGGCGCTCCCGTCGTGCGCACCTCGCGAACGCGTTCGCGACGGCATTTCTCTTGATGATTTGGTGGTCCCAGATGGTGGATATTCACAAAGGCAGATGTTTGTGCGGCGCCATCCGCTATGAGACGCTTGCCGAACCTCTACGCGTCACCATCTGCCACTGTCGCTTCTGCCAGCGCTTAACCGGTTCCTCGTTCTTGCTGGAGCCTATCTTTCGCAAGCAGGACGTCCTGTTTGAGGGTGTGGCCGCCAAGACCTACGAGCATCGCTCCGCCACGAGCGGAATGCGCGTCACGCTCAATTTTTGCGGCAGATGCTCGACGACGCTTTGCCTGGCGTTGGAGCGTTTTCCAGGCGTGCTCGGGATATGCGGCGGTACCTTCGACGACCCCGACTGGTTCGAACGCGCGCCGGGCAAGTATCGGCATATCTTCATTAGATCGGCCCAGTCCGACGTCGTGCTTCCGGCAAACGTGGACCTCTTCGAGCGTCATGCGATCGAACTCAACGGAACGCCGAACCTGCGGATCGTACTTGCGCATGCGCTATCGGCGGCGGAAGCACGCGGCAAGCTCGCGTAGTGCACCTCGAGCTGCAAGAACGCCAGCAGAGACAGAAGTCCGACGTCTGCTCCTGTGAAGGGTTTCGGACGACGGCCCTCCACAGACGATGCCACATGCACGAGGGCCGTCGTCGGGAAGCCTCCAGTGAAGGAACCCGCGATTGGTGAGCACCCCTGTGGTGCCGCGCGTCTATGGGGATTTGGTGTTCGCCGAGGGGGCAGCAGGCGCTGCGTGCCGCCGGCTCGAGCGAGACGAAGGCCTGCGGTGCTGCCGTGCATGGTTGCGGAGGTAGGCGATGGCGGTGATCAGCATCGATATCGCTGCCGCTGGCATGGCGTGATTGTCGGTACGGCGGCAATCGGCCCGCGCGTCGGCTGATCTGGCCGATGACCAGCGGGTCCCGCAATCGTCGGTGTCGGACTGGATACGGCTCGGTCGGATCATGAGGTGTCGAGCCTCGCTGTCGGGGCCCGTGGCGATGAGCGCGGCCTCGGCGGGCAGACGCCATCGAACGTCTCGATGATGAAGAGGCGCGCACCGCAACGCGGGCAGGGGCACGGATGGACGGCGGGTGCGGCCGCATCAGCGGTGTCGCGCTCGGGGTCGCGGCGCATGTCGTCGTCAGCCGGATCGATGAACGTCACGCGGAGGAGATCCCGAACCTTGGCGAGACACGTCTCCTTCTCGCTGTTGGCGAGGAGGCCGTAGTGGCGGACGGTGGAAGCCCTTCGGCAGCACATGGATGAGGAAGCGCCAGATGAACTCGTGGCTGTGCACCGTCATCGTGCGGTAGCGGCCGGGTCCGTCGATGCGATAGTCCTTTACATTGAACGTGACACTATTCTCGCCGATTGCAACGAGCCGCCGGCGAGATGGCTGCACGGTGCGTGTAGCGAGCGAGATAGGCGAGCACGGCCTCGGGCCCGCCGAATGGTCGCTTGGCGTAGACGTGCCAGCGCTTGGCCTTCAATGGCTCGAGATGCTCGGCGAAGGCTCGGGCCTCGGCGAGGCGCGCCAGTTCGCCGAAGGCCTGCAGCTTGCCGGACTGATGCACGGCGACCAGCGCCTCGATCATGCGCCGGCGGAACAGCGCCGAGAGCACGCGCACTGGCAGCAGGAACTTCGCGCTCGCGCGTATCCACCCCGAGCCGTCGGGAGAGAGGCCGCCACCGGGCACGATCATGTGCACGTGCGGATGGTGCATCATGGCGCGCCCCAGGTGTGCAGGACGGACGTAATCGCGATCCTGGCGCCGAGATGCTTTGGATCGGCGGCGATGGTTACCATGAAGTCGGCGGAGACCTTGAACAGAAGGTCGTAGACGACAGCCTTATTCTGGTGCGCGATCTCGGCGATCTCGGCTGGCCGCGAGAACACGACGTGGAAGTAGGGCACAGGCTGCAGCTCTGCTGCCCTTGCTTCCGACCATGCGCGCGACGCCGCGCCCTGGCATCGGCCGCAGTGCCGATTGCGGCAGCTGTTGTAGGCGATCTGGGTGAAGCCGCAGCCGGCATCCTCGCAGCGCGTGACGTGTCCACCGAGGGCCGCAGTCCTGCAGCTCTCGATGGCCGACATCACCTTCAGTTGCCCAAGGCTCACGCGACCGCGGTTGCCGTCACGCCAAGCGGCACCGTGATCGCGGAAGACATCCGCGATCTCCAGAGCAGGACGAGCCATCGTCGGCTGCCATGCCGGAGGCGCGATATCCGGCGGTGGAACATCGTCGCTCGGCGCATCGAGCGGTATCAACCGGTCGATGGGGCTCATCACGCGCCGGATCACGTTGGTTGCCACCTGGGTGTAGCGGGCGGTCGTGTCCAACTGCGCGTACCCGAGCAGGACCTGGATGACGCGCACGTCGATGTTGTTCTCGAGCAGGTGCGTCGCAAAGGAGTGCCTGAGCGTGTGCGGCGCGACCCACTTCGAAAGTCCTGCTCGCTTGGCGGCGCCTTGGCAGATGCGGTGAAACTGACGCGTCGTCATCGGTCCGATCTTGTCGCGGCCCGGGAACATGAAGACCCGTGGGCGGGCGATTCGGTACCAATCGCGCAATGCTTCGAGCAGCGTCGCCGAAAGCATGACGTACCGGTCCTTGCCACCCTTGCCGTTCCCGACGCGGATCAGCATCCGCTTGCTGTCGATGTCGAAGACCTTGAGCGCAACCCCTCCATGGCATGCATTCCTGCGCCATAGGCGACGCTGAGCATCGCCTTATCCTTCGGCTCCGACGCAGCCGCCAGCAGCCGGCCGATCTCCTCTGACGAGAGCACGCGAGGCAACTTCTGCGGCTCGTAAGTATAGACGAGATGCCTCGTCGTCTCCGGCTTGTCGACGGTGAACCGGAAATAGAACCGCAGCCCGGACACTGTCATGTTCTGTACGCCAGGCGTGATGCCGGTGGCCGCGAGAAAGGACCGCGCCTCTTCCGCCGTCGCGGTGTCGGGCGAACGGCCCAGGAAATCCGCCAGCATCTTGACGCCGAGAATATAGCCGCGTTGGGTGGCGAGCGAGAAACTGCGAACGCACATGTCTTCGATCATGCGAGCGCGTAGAGGGCTGATGGGCTCCTTCGGATATGGAGTGCTCATCGGGGGCTCCTGTCTTGAGGTTGGAGGTTGCGAACCCCTCGATCCTCAAGACGGAGCACCCGCCCCGTTACCCACCCTCAGTCCCTTGGTTACTCGGCACTTCCCATGCCACGGCAATGGCGGCTCGACACTCTCCCGCGAGAGCGTGTTCGTTCGCTGACAAAGCGAGAGTGGAGGTTGTGCGTCGCGCCCGTGTCCGCTTAGGGTTCGATCGCGGCCACGCCACGGATTTGGTGGTCCTGCGGGTTATCCCGCGCCACACGCGCCAAATGCCTCTTGATGTTTTCGGCAACGGCTCCCGGGTGGGTTAGTGGCGCCATGTGGCCAGCTTCAGCAATCGTCTCATATCGGCTCCCCGATATTGCATCACGAAGAATCTCGGTCAGCCGGCGATCCTCCGGGATGGCGAATTCACTGCAGACGATCGTGGTTGGGAAGTGGATCGCCCGACACTCCGCCAATGTCGTCTTGTTGTTCCAGTTGGAGATGAACCCTTCCTGCGTCTGCTGCGATTGCAAAAGGAAGCGGCCCTTGGATCGATCGGACATGCGGGCCCAGGTTCCATTACCATTGCGGCTATCGATGAATTCCTCCCAACCGCGCTCGGGAGCTCCGTCCTTGACACTCTGCACAAAGGTGCGGCCGATCTGCATCGCCTTTTCGTAAAGCGGATCGTTGGACTCTCGCAGCAAGGCGGTGATGATCGGCTCGATGAACACGAGCGACCGAACCAGTTCGGGGTGACGAACAGCGAGCCGGATCGCCGTGCCTCCTCCATAGGAATGTCCCACGACGTGGACCGCCTTGTACCCGGCAGCGCCAATAACCGCGGCCGTCAAGTCGGCCTGCAGGTCATGCGTCAGCGCACCGGGCACCGGCCACGGATCTGTATCACCGAAGCCGATCAGATCCGGCGCGATGATCGAAAGTCCTGCCGGGAGCGCTTCAGCGATCTTCTCCCATTGTGCGCTCGAACTTCCGCCGGAGTGCAAGAGTACTATCGTCTCGTTGCCATATCCCCACATACGATATGAGGCGCGTAGGCCTTCGAAAGTGATTTCAAGCATGATAGTCTCCAGTTATGTGCGCAATCCACCTCGATTTTTGGGGTCACCCGGGTTGGGCGGCGATCCGCGGGACGGCCTGCTCCCGGATCGGCCAGTGCAAGAGCGCAGCGACGAGTCCGAGTGCGAGGGAAATGGCCCACATGACGTCGTAGGAACCCGTCGCGTCGAATAGAACTCCGGCCATCCAGACGCCGACGAAGCTGCCGACCTGATGCGAGAAGGCGACAAATCCGAACAGGAGCGCCAGCCAGCCCGTCCCGAAAAAGGTCGCGACCAAACCACTGGTCAGCGGCAGAGTGGCAAGCCAGAAAAGTCCAAGGATGACGCTCGTCGTCAGGATCAAGATCGGGCTCGGCGGCAGCCACAAGAGTGCGAGAAATACCATCGACCGCGTCAGATAGATGAAGCTCAGTGTGCGCCGCTGCGGGAAGAATTTGGTCGATTGTCCGGCAAGGTAGGTCCCGGCAATATTGGCGACGCCGACGAGCGTGAGAGCGGTGACGCCGATCCTGCTTTCGAGACCGAGGCTGGAAACAAAGGCCGGAATATGCACGGCGTAGAAGCCGACGTGGAAGCCGCAGACGAAGAAGCCGGCAGTCAGCAGCCAGTAGCTGGGGAGGCGCACGGCTTCACTTATGGCTTCACGCAACAACTGCGGCCTGTGCGCCTGTTGAGCCACAGGCGCGTCGCGAACCATCAATGCCAGCGGCAGTAGGCAGGCCAAGCTGGCAACCACAACGAGCAGGCTGCCCTGCCAACCAAGCAGCTCGATGAATAGATGCACGAAGGGTAGGGCTACGAATTGACCGAGCCCGTTGGCCATGGCGAGCTTGGCGAATGCGGATGATCTCTGTTCCGGCTCCGCTGCCCGGCCAACTGCACCGATTAGGACAGACTGTCCGCACGCGCCGACACCGAGGCCGATAAACACGCCGCTCCACATGAGTACTGTTATCGATCCGGCTGCATACATCAGGTAGTAGCCGACCATCATAAGGAGGAGGCCGGCTAGGATCACGCGTGCGGCGCCGATCCTGTCGGAGAAGCCTCCCGCAAGCAGGCTCGCCACGCCCCACAAGAGGCTGACGAGGGCCATGGCGCGCGAAACCGGCTCGAGGCCGGCGCCTAGGCTTTGGGATATGGGAACCGTGTAAAGGCCTATGACTTGCCGAAACCCGACCGTGACGGCCAGAATGATGCTGGTCGTCAGCAAAACCATGCCGAGGTGAGATCTTCTGGCGTTGAACTGGGCGACAGGTTCCATTCCTTGCCTCGCGCGTCCAAGGGAAGCCTTGCTGCCTGATTGTCTCAGTTCCCGACGTTAGCCGTCGACGCAGTGCGGTGCTTGGTGTTGACCTGAGGACGGCATGAGGAATTCGTGGTTTCGGCACGCCAAAGGGCAGACGTAGTGATCCTTTCGTTCGACGAGTTTGAGCTCGACACCAGATTGTTGGAACTGCGGCGAGCAGGCGCGCGAGTGGAGGTCGAACCAAAGGCGTTCGATCTGATCCTGCTGCTCGCGGAGCGATCCGACCGCGTCGTGACCCGGGACGAACTCATTGAGGTCCTCTGGCAGGGACGCGTCATATCGGACGCGGCGCTTTCGACCTGCATCAAGGCGGCGCGGCGTGCGATCGGCGACACTGGCAGATTACAGCGACTGATCCGGACATATCCGCGTCGAGGATTGAGGTTCGTCGGCACCGTCGCCACGGTGGGTCGGAGCAGCGCGAGCCAGGCGGCATCACCGGTACAGGCAATGTCAACCGAGGTTGCGAAGGCGCCGAACCCGGGCGCCGCCATTGAACTTGAGCTGCAGGAGGGGCCGTCGATTGCAGTTCTCCCGTTCGAACTGGTCGGCAGCGGAGACGATCACTGGGGCATCGCCCACGGCCTTGCCCGCGACATCACGACCAGGCTCGGCCGTGCCCATTGGCTGTTCGTGATTTCTCGCGGCTCTGCTTTTCAGTTTCGGCCTGATGCCGTCCACGAAATTGGGACCGCCTTGGCGGTCCGCTACGTCCTGCAGGGTTCGACGCAGTCGACGACCAGGCGCGTGCGCGTCAACGTCGCTCTGATCGACACAGCCCGGCGTCTGGAGGTCTGGTCGGAACTCTTCGATAGGAACATTGGCGATGTGTTCCTAATTCAGGAAGAAATCACCGAGGCGATCGTCACGAGCGTGCAGTCTCACATAGAACAGAACGAGCGTAAGCGCGCGTTGTTGAAGCCGATGGCGAGCCTCGACGCATGGAGCGCTTATCACCGGGGCTGGTGGCACATGGACCGCCATTCTCCAGGTGACTACGCACAGGCGGAGACCTGCTTCAAGCTCGCGACGCGGCTTGATCCAAGCGCGGCGCGCGCTTTCGCCGGCCTCTCAGCCGTTCACCGGCAGCGTGCTTTTCTCAATCTGACCACGACGCGTCAGAACGATGTTCGCCGAGCGCTCGAGCTCGCCCAGCAGAGCCTCAGTCTCGATCACGCCGATCCGCAAGCGCATTGGGCAATGGGCAGAGCGCTGATGCTGCAGGACGATGTTCCGGCTGCCCTGACCGAGTTCGAAACGGCGAACATGCTGAACCCAAGCTTTGCCATGAGCCAGTACTCGGTGGGGTTCGGACGCTCGATGATCGGGGAGGCTGCAACCAGCGATCAAGCGCTCCTGCGTTCATTGAGGCTCAGTCCCATCGATCCCATGCGATTTGCCATGCTGGCGACGCGCGCATTCAATGCCGCGCTCTCGGGAAATCTTGCTGACGCAGCGGATCTTGCAACTCTGGCGGCCGCACAGCCGAATGCCCACCTGCACATTCTCGCTATTGCGTCGGTCTGCAATGCGCTGGCGGGACGAGCGGACGCGGCCGACGGATTTGCACAACGTCTGCGAAGGCTTCGATCGGAGTATACCAGCGCGGATTTCTTTCGTGCTTTCCCGTTCCGGACCCGCGCTAGCGTCGAACTATGGCGGAAAGGATTCCGCTTGATCGGTCTTCGTTGATAGATGACTTCCTTTGCTCCATTGAATGCGGGCGTTCTTGCTGCCCATGCTGAGCAATCTGGCGAGGCAGCTCGTGGCCCGGGCCGAAAGTCGTCGTGATCGCCGGCACTCATCCTTGCAGGGGTCAAGCTGCCAGTCGCGGAACAATCCGAGACTGACGGTCGGTGCTGGGGTGATCATCCTCCGCGGCTGTCACGCTGGTCTAAGCTCGAGTCTGACCCACTACAGACCTGAGCAATTGGAGCATTGACTAGCCGGCGACAGCCGCCGTGCGGAGATTGCCGACATCGATTGGCCGCTAAGCCGGGCTCTATCGTGCGTCCCAAGCCACGGCAGAGATACCTCCGTGACCTACCGTGAGGACGCCGACGTAGCGGACCTGTGTGCGGGGACCCACTCGCTTCGTACTGCTTTGCGAGTTGACCACTTATGGATAGATTGCCGTGATGTTCACCCGTCGCCTGTATTCCTTTTGAAGGACTTCGCCATGAAGGCCGCTGGCTCTGTTGCTCTTGTGACGGGTGCCAACCGTGGTCTCGGAGCCGTGTTCGTTCGAGAGCTGCTGGCGCGTGGTGCCAAGGTCTATGCCGGCGCAAGAGAAGTCGAAAAACTTGCTTCCGTTGTTGCGCTCGACAGTGAGCGCGTCGTCGCACTTCAACTAGACGTCACCTACGAGCAATCGGTAGCTGCAGCAGCCGGGAATGTCACGCTACTGGTGAATAACTCGGGTCGTCTTGATCAGATGAGCCTCGGCGAAGCAGGAGATCTGGATTCATTGCGCGGTGAGGTGGAAGTCAACGTTTTCGGCCTCGCTCGCATGTGTCTAACATTCGCTCCAATCATTGGACGAAACGGTGGCGGGCGATCGCCAATATGCTGTCTGTAGCGAGCATCGTGCCTGTTCCTTGGTTCGGCACTTATTCTGCGACCAAGGCTGCGGCAATGTCCCTGACCCATACAATGCGTTGGGACTTCGAGCCACTCGGGGTCTCCCTAGTGGGCCTCTATGCGGGGCTAATCGATACCGAGATGGTGGCTAACATCGATTCCGCAAAGATATCTCCCGACGCCGTCGTTACCCGAGCGCTTGACGGCATCGAAGCGGGCGAAGTCGATATCGCGGTCGATGAGCGAACCGCTGCGGCTCGCCAACAGTTTCATTCTGGTCTTGAGGACGTTCTCAGACAATCCCGCGAACGTTCGACCGCAAACCGAGCCAAAAACCCTGTACGGCGGATTGGCCGCGCGACCTCCGGAAACACGTAGTATCCAGCAACCGACATGGTCGGAGACCTCGATTACTCGGTCAATTCTGGATCGCCGCAAGACGGCTTTTGTGTAGCAGCGTTATCGCTCGGGAGAATTCATTCGGATTGCAACTTCACTCGCGACCAGTAGACCTCGTAGGTAATCGTACCACCGTCTATAATGCGAGGTGGCGGTGGCAGTATCATCACTTGGGCTATGCGCCAGCCTTGCCCGGCCAACGGCAGGACAAATCCGTCGTCCGATCTGATGAGACCCTGGTCGAGAGCGGCGAGGCTGCGGATCAGATCGAGGGCGCTTTTGCGATCGGCGGCCAGGAGATCGGCAAACAGCCCAATGCCACAGCGTCCCAAAACGAAGGGGCCTTCCAGCATGGAAGGCGTCCGGTGACGTCGGTCTCTCCTCGAGGCATCGTCCTCTTCATCGCGGTTGACGAAATTTAGAAACGCTGCACAAAACGCGGCATGCGCGGCGGTTGCTAGCCTACCTGGGAACTCGAGGAGCTGCAGCAAGCGGCGGCTGGGCTGCTTGGATGCTGCGATGGCCGACAGGTAGTGCGCCTCGGCGCTCGGTGAAGATTGCGCATAGAGCGCGAGTTGGAACCGCGCCGTTTCGAGCGCGTCGCCGTCTAACCGCTTGTTTGATTTTGGGCAGGGCCTCGCCCGCTTTTGGCAAAGGCCGGTCCTGCTCCTCGATCTCGGCGACGAGGACGTCGGCGAGACGCTCCAACAGGAGTGGCGAGATGGTTTTCCTCGCCGAAAGCGGCAAGCGTCAACCAGCCCTCGAACAGCGAGATCGCGGCTGCCAAGGCAGCGGGCGGCAGTCGATCGATGTGACCGAGGCACCATGACCCTGCCCCCAACGTGTACCCGTTCATAACGAGAGTCCTCGGTGATTGTGGTGCATGGCGGACCGGGCTGCAAACTCGTTCGGGGTGAGACCTCCTAGGCTGGTGTGTGGCCGGCGGTCGTTGAAGTCTTCTCGCCAGTCAGCGAGCATGTCTCGGGCGTGGCCAAGCGACCGGAACACCGTCTCGTTCAGCAGCTCGTTGCGCAGCCGGCCATTGAACGACTCGACGAACCCGTTCTGCATTGGCTGGCCGGGCGCGATGTAATGCCAGCCGACGCCGGTCTCGTGCTGCCAGCGCAGAATGGCCATCGAGATCAGCTCCGGGCCATTGTCGCTGACGACCATCGCCGGCTTGCCGCGCGTCGCTATGACAGCATCGAGTTCCCGTGCGACACGAGCACCGGAGAGCGATGTGTCGGCAATGAGCGTCAGGCACTCGCGCGTGAAGTCGTCGACGATCGCCAGCACCCGGAAGCGACGGCCGTCGGCAAGCGCATCCGAGACGAAGTCCAGCGACCAGCGCTGATTGGCGCCCTGCAGCACGCCGATCGTTGCCGTGTGCCGAGCGCCCGCTTGCGGCCGCCACGGCGACGCACCACGAGCCGCTCCTCCCGGTAGATCCGAAACAGACGCTTGTGGTTGACCACCTCACCCTCGCGCTGCAACAGCAGGTGCAGGCGCCGATAGCCGAACCGGCGGCGTTCGGCCGCCAACGCCTTCAGCCGAAGGCGCAGCGCACCATCGTCCGGCCTGCGTGACCGGTAGCGATAGACACGTGGCGCGATGCCGATCAGGTCGCAGGCACGGCGCTGCCCGTAGTCCTTGGTTTCGATCGCCCAGCTCACGGCGGCTCTCCTCGCGGCGGGCGTCAGAAGTTTTTCCGAGCAGCTCTTTGAGCGTGGCGTTGTCCATCACCTGCTCGGCAAGAAGCTTCTTCAGCTTCCGGTTCTCCTCCTCCAGCGCCTTCAGGCGCTTGGCGTCAGAGGCCTCCATGCCACCGAACTTCGCCTTCCAGGCATAGAGCGTCGGCTGCGAGATACCGTGCCGACGGCACACGTCCGCTGTTTTGGCTCCCGCCTCCTGCTCTTTCAGAATCGCGATGATCTGCTCTTCCGTAAACCGGCTCTTGCGCATGACGTCCGTCTCCGTGGGGCGACGGACTCTACATCAGATCGGGGGCACTTCAGGGGGCAGGGTCACAGTGGCTCAACCCGCATTGGTTCATGACGTTGGCAGACGCGAGCAAAAAGCTGGAGTGTTGGCGTAGAGACTATAACGAGGTCAGACCGCATGGAGCGATCGGGAACAACGTCCCGATCTCCCTATTGAAGCCTGCTGGCGATACCAGCCCGCCAGTGGCTCAGAAGACCGAAAACTCCAGCCTCGGATGAGGGCACGTTGGGGAGCAGATCAAAATCACCGAGGACTCTCGTTATGAACGAGTACACCTTGAGGGCAGGGCCAGCTTGCCATCAGACTACGGCAGACCAGACGTGACGACTTGGCCCCTTGAAGTTGAGCGTGCCCCACGACTTTGCACAAACATCCGTCACGCAACGGCACCGTTTTCGCAAAGCGCTCCGACGGCGTGCGGGCATTTCTCGCCGCGTCGACAGAAGATCAATTCGCGAAGCAGCGTTGTGCGCCTTGCCCACGGCACGCGCACAGTTGCCTACCATCTTTTCTCGATCCGTCGTAAAGTTGGCTGTGAGCTGCCAGCCTTATATAAGGTCCAAGGTATCGTTGGAGGCAACGTTTAAGTGACGCTGAAAGCAAGAGGTAGCCACCTGAGTGGGGCACCGTGAGCGGACGTCCGCTGATCGTCGACGCCGACACAACATTGTTTGGCCGTACGCAGACTTTACAAGCTATTTTTGCAATTCTGAAGGATAATCCACTCATTGCAATCAAGATTTGTGCATCGAGTTTGCGAGGGTCGTCGTATTTCGGAGACCAGCGTTGGAGCGAGGCAATAGATCTATCGACATTGCCTTTGGACGAACGGGTCGTTTCGATAGCGCGGGCTGCGGCGGAGCGAGGTCGTCCCGTGTTTTTTTGCATGAGCAGAGCTTCGCCATTGTCCGGCGCGCTAGCCAAGCGCTTCCCCTTCATTGAGGGAGTGATAGCCGGCAACTCGACCAACCCACTCGCGGGTCCGGCGCGGGCCACGGCTCTTGCCGAGAAGTTTTTTGATGGGTTCGACTATGTCGGTCGCTCGGATATCGACCTTCCAGTCTGGCGGCAGAGTCGAACTGCGATACTTGTCGACGCCACGGCGACCCTTCAACGACGCGCCTCCGTCGTCGCGAGCGACATAGAAATACTTCCTGCAAAACCCTGGGGGCGGGCCCTCGTTCGTGCGCTTCGCCAACGCCAATGGGTTAAGAATATCCTGGTCTTTGCGCCGATCATACTCGGCGGCAGCCTCAACAATGTTGCGGCGCTTGCGGCCACCTTTGCTGCCTTTTTTGCAATGAGCCTCGTCGCCTCATCAACCTATCTGATTAATGACATGCTGGATGCGCGGGACGACCGCAAGCACTGGTCAAAATGCAATCGCCCGGTTGCCACAGGTGAGCTGCCGCTCGACAAGGCACTTTGGGCAGCTGCTGCGGGATTGGGCAGTGGCTTTGCTATTGCCGCGCTCATCAGCCAAAGCGCTCTTGCTTGTCTGTGTGTCTACGTCCTCATGACTCTGTCCTATTCGTTGTATCTAAAGCGCGTACCATTGATGGATGGACTTGTTCTTGCCGCTCTCTATACCCTGCGCTTCGCGCTCGGTATCGCCGCCAGCGGCGTGTACACATCGCCATGGTTGTTCGTTGTCTCGATGTTCGTCTTCACGTCGCTTTGCTTTGCGAAGCGCTACACAGAGTTGAATCGAATCGCCGAAGTCGGTCGACTAGAGATACATGGCCGTGGCTATAAGCGGGAAGATCTACCGCTGGTGCTCGCCCTCGGCATTGCGGCCGGAGTATCGGCCGTGATCGTTGTTGTTTTCTACATCCTCGATGACGCATTTCGACGAACCTTCCACGGCAATCCGCTGTGGCTGTGGAGCTTCCCACTGCTCTTATTCGTTTCCAACTGCCGCATCTGGCTGGTTACCGTGCGCGGCGAAATGAGCGACGATCCGGTCGACTTTGCGCTTCGCGACCGGGCATCGCAACTGATCTTTGCCGCGTTGCTGGTCTGCTTCGCCTTCGCGTGGTTTGGATGATCGCTCGGTTGAAATCCACGCAAGCAAGATTTCTCGCTGCAGGTACTTTGGCGGCTTTGATCAACTGGCTGGTACGATTTCCTCTCGAACTCATTATTCCTTACTCTGCAGCACTTCTGGGAGCGCTTCTCATCGGCATGACAACCGGGTTTGTGCTTTATGATCGCTGGGCGTTTCCCTGCTCAAAACGCCCACTCGTCCATAAAATTCGCGATTTCATCAGTGTGAACATCCTGGCACAGATGGCCATGTTCGTCATTTCGGTCAGCATGAGAGAAGTAGCGCTGCTCGCCGGCGTCCCCGCTGTCGTTTCGGGAGCGGGGGCCCATTTTGTTGGCATAGCCGCTGGAGCGCTGATCAACTACCTGGGCCACCGTAACCTGACCTTCAGCAACCGATCTTCGAACGACTGAAACCGCCAAGCAGCTTCAGCCAACGATGAACCGGCCGTTTGTTACTTGAAGAAGGACGAAGATGCTGAAAAGCAGAACCCCCTTGACTGGTATCCGGGCAGTAGCAAAAGGAATTGCGATAAGCAGAAGAAAAGCAAGGGTGGTTCCTGACGCGTAGAGCATGCACTCTCCCGGATTGAAGGCCAGGAAGAACACTGATCGGATGAACCCGTATGCACTCAGGCCGAGCAGCAGCGCACAGGTGTCCTTTGACAGAGCCTCCCGGATCCTGGGAACGATAGAGGTAATCAGGACCGCTAGTGCGAGCACAACAAGCCAGGCCGTAACTGGGGCTTGAAAATAGTTGGCGATCGAGTTGTCGAAATCACCCCCGTAACGCAGAGATGGATCGGCCCACGTGATGGCCTTGGACTGTGGCGCGGCAACATTGAATAGAAGCCAACGCGTCAGAAAATTATATAACCTTTCCAAACTAACGTAATTGTTCTGAATAAACCAAATCAGTAGACCGATATGGTCTGAGCCTTCCGGCCGCTCACTCGGCGCCAGCAGAATGCGACTCGCAACCTCCATGACCGAAAGTGCGATAGGGCCAACGGTCGCGTGTATGCCGATCCAGTAGCATTGGCGGACGTTGACGCCGCTCCGAACCAATGAGTCCACGGCGGGAATGGCAACCAGGAAAATCGCCACGATCTCGTTCAAACAGGCCGCAGCCAGTACAAACGTCAGCAACATAGCTCTTCGGAGCGTCCAGCTTTCCCTCAGACGCAGGTAGACTGCCGTGTAGATAGCGGTAAGAGTCGCCGTCAGCGCCTTCGATTCCTCGATACTCGAGAAATACCAAACGCCCAATGACGAAGCATAGATTGCTCCCCACAGCAGGGCTTCACGACGCGGTATAACGATCGCGAAAGCCGATATCGCAGCACGCACTCCGACGGCCCCGAAACCAGCAAAGAGGCACCGAAGGATCTCTTCGGGCGTGAGCCAGAACGATAAAGGCGATGCAAGCTTCATCCACGCAAGACCAAGCAGTCCGGTCATGGGATGGATTCTGATGACATAAGCGATCTTTCCGACGTCTGTGAATGGATCAGTTCTAGCCAACTCGGTGTAGAGCCAAGGATCACCGCCGAAATGGGTGGTGCCATCGCGTGCGACCAGGGCGAACGACGAAGCAAAATAGACAGCGAATGACCCGAGCGCGATCACTGCGGCGCAAAATCGGAAGGAAGCCACTTTCACCACAGCAGCCTTTCTCTGTGCACACGCGGCGGACCAAGCTGACAAAGGTCAAGTATCATTTTGCCCTTCGAGTCACGCTGACTAGACTGAGTGAATTTACTCCGCTGGCGGTGGTTAAACCAGTTGCGCGAAGGATTGCGCAATGAAAAGGCCGGGTCGCTCGCGTCGGCGACGCCGTTCTCGATCGCCTGATAGAGGCGCGCAAGGCGACCCTCCGCATCAGAAAGCTTGCCGCGCAGTGCGGTCAAGCGTCGTGCCAGACAGGCCCGCATCAACGGAGGCGTGTGCAGCTTCTCGACGATCGAGGCCGCGTGCGGCGCGGCGATCATGGCGATCCAGTCCGGCATTCCGCTGGCCCGGGTCGAGCTTGTCGACGAGCGGCAGATCGCAATATGCAACGCCTATTCCAAGCTGACCCTGCCCGAGAGGCCAACGCTGTTCCTCGAATTCCACGGCAGCGAGAGGTCGGTCCAAGAACAGTCAGAGCGGTTCGGCGAGATCGTTGCCGAGTTCGGCGGCAGCGCCTTCGAGTGGAGCGCCAAGGCCGAAGACAGGACCCGCTTGTGGAAGGCGCGTCACGATATGTTCTGGGCCGACAAAGCCTACCGGCCGAACTCACAGGTCGTTGTCACCGACGTGTGCGTCCCAATCTCGCGCCTCGCCGAATGTGTCGTCGAGACTCAGAAGGACATCAAGGACAGCCGGCTGATCGCGCCCTTGTTCGGGCACGTGGGCGACGGAAACTTCCACACCGTCGTCTCCGTGTTGATGGACGACGCCGATGAGGTCGCACGCGCCAGGGCGTTCGTCAGCCGCCTCGCCGAGCGCGCTCTCGCGATGGAGGGCACCTGTACAGGCGAGCACGGTGTCGGTGACGGCAAGAAGAAATATCTGGTCGACGAGCTAGGCGCTCCTGCCGTTGACCTATTCGGTGCCATCAAGAGGGCGGTCGACCCACTCAATCTTATGAATCCAGGGAAGATTGTGTGACAGATGAGGGGCAGAACCGACGAGACTTGATGTCGGCAGCGATGCTCGGTCCTGTAAACTGCAGCGACCCGCCGCCAGAAGCCGATCAGTCCGGGACGAAACCACCGCGCTCGTCAAAGACCGGCTGGGTAGCCGTTTTGTCGATTTCCGGCAATGAAGGGAGCCAGGGAAGGGAAGATCGATGCCAGTATTGGTGTGAGGGAACCAAGTGGGCCCGCTGCCGTATTATACCGATCCTCAAAGAGACCACTTTGGGCTGAGGTCCTGGGGGCGCCGAGTAGATCGGGCTTCCGCAATTGCCGCAGAACGTCTGCTCACGCGGGTTCCCGCTCTCCCCTATTTTCGTGTAAATCGTCAGTTCACCTTGGAGCAATCGAAAGCTACCCGCAGTGGTGGCCACGACGACCCTGAATGCCGTGCCGGAAAGTGCTTGGCAATCTGTGCAATGGCAGATCACCACATGTGCCGGATTGACATCGGCTTCGTATTTCACATCGCCGCAATGGCAAGCACCGTCGACTTGCATGGCTACCTCTCCTCGCGATGCATCCATCATCGCCAAGTGCCTGGTCTGCCGCAACTCCCTGAAAGCCAGAAAAGGTGTGAGCGAGCATAGGTCTCTGTCGCTTCAAAGGGCGAACGGACCTGTGTCCGCAATCATCGCCCCTACACATCGACTTCCGCAACGGGTCAGACGCGAAGCTGGCAGGCCGTCACCACCTTGGCTGCTTAGCCGTCGCTAGCGGACATCACAGAGCACCGAGATGGCGCCAGCGCCGGGCGATGAACCAAACCACGACACCGCTGCCGAAGTCAGAGAGGCGCGAAAGTTGTCGGCGCCGCCAGATGCGGTCGGCGCCCGCAGCGACGCAAGTTACGGAATGGTGGTAATCCTCACGCGGGCACATTAGCCGGAGCGGGGTGGTCCGCTATCAAGTCTCAATTGATAGACTTGATAGCGATCTGGCGCGCCGGGAAGGATTCGAACCCACGACCTCCTGATCCGTAGTCAGGCGCTCTATCCAACTGAGCTACCGGCGCATGCCCAGACGGGAACCGGGCGAGCAAGCGACTTGGACGTCTTTGTGCTTGCGGGAGGCTTCTCATAGTCGGTCGCCCGGCGGTTTGCAAGGCGAAATCCCGGCAGTCATCAGCGGGCGTCACTCTCTCCGTGACGTCGGCATCATCCCCTTGACCGACAGGCCGACAGACCGCCTACTGGCATCGAGCCGCGTCCAACGACATACCGTTCAAGCGATCGGAGCAACACAATGACACGCCAAGGGCCAGCGGGGACCCTGCATGATCTGAGCGAAGGCCCGAGGTGCAAATGAGCCCTGCAAACGGTCCGCTCCCCTTGCCGCTCGATGGCGTCACGGTCCTGGACCTGTCCCGCGTTCTTGCGGGCCCCTATTGCGGGCTGATGCTCGCTGACATGGGCGCCGACGTCATCAAGGTCGAGAACGCGGAAGGTGGCGACGACACGCGTTCGTTCCTGCATCCGAATTTCCATGGCGTGTCGACCTATTATCTCACCATCAATCGCAACAAGCGATCTGTCGCCCTCGATCTCAAATCGCAAGCGGGGCGGGAGACGTTCATCAAGCTCGTCGCCAAAGCCGATGTCGTCATCGAGAATTACCGCACGGGCGTCATGGAGCGCCTGGGGCTTGGCTACGAAACACTGAAAGCTGTCCGGCCGTCGCTGATCTACTGTGCCATATCGGGCTACGGCCGCTCAGGACCGAACGTCGGGGTCCCCGGCTACGATCCGATCGCTCAAGCCGAGAGTGGATTCATGTCTATGATCGGCGACCCGGCCGGCCCACCGATGCGCGTCGGCCCGTCGGTCGTCGATCTGGTGACGGGGCTGTATGCCGCGCAGGCGATTTCAGCCTCGCTCCGCCACGTCGCGCTCACCGGCGAGGGCCGGCTCATTGAGACGACCTTGCACGAGACGGCCATGAACATGCTCGCCAACTACTCGGGCTATTACCTCATGACCGGCCGAAGCCCGACGCGCACGGGGAACGCCAACCAAGTGGCGCAACCGGCAGACGTGTACGAGGCGGCAGACGGACCTTTCGTCATGGCCTGCATCACACAGCCTCAGTTCCGTTCTCTCTGCAACGACGTCGTCAGGCTCCCACACCTGCTCAAGGACCAGCGCTTCTCCGAAGGCGCAGGTCGTCTCGCCAACGTCGCCGAGCTGGGCGCCATCCTCTCGGAAGTCTTCGCCACAAAGTCGCGCGATCACTGGATTGCGAGTTTGCGTGGAGCGGGTGTGCCAGCGGGAGCCGTCGCCACAGTCGGAGAAGCGCTGTCGAGCGATCTGGTCCGAGACCGGGACGCGGTGAGGCAAGTCGTGCACCGTTCTGCCGGCCCCTACCCCGCGCTCAGAACGCCGGCACGCCTGCACGACACGGTTGCCCTGCCCCCCCACGGCGCGCCTGAGCTCGGCGAGCACACGCGCGACGTCCTGAAGTCCCTCGGTGGCCTGAGCGAAACCGAAATAGATGGTCTCATCAAGAGCGGGGCAGCACGCGAGACGCGCTGACCTGGTGCTTTGCCATCCAGTCGCCAAGCGCCGCCTGCTCGGCCGGCGCGAGCCGAAGACCGAGCTTGCTGCGCCGCCAAAGAACGTCGTCAGCCGTGCGCGCCCATTCTTCATCCATCAGCCACTGCACCTCGCGCGCATGCAGGCCGCCGCCGAAATGGGCCCCGAGATCGGACATTTGGGTACACCCGGCGAGCAGTTCCGCTGTCCTCGTGCCATAGGCGGCAACGAGCCGACGCAGCAGCGGGGCCGAAATGAAATCCCAGGAGCGGGAGAGCGCCGCAATCAGCTCGTCGAAGCCGGCAACCGGAAAATCGCCGCCCGGAAGGTGAGCGTCCCGCGTCCAAGGCGGCCCAGCGCCATCAAGCCAAGGCTCGAGCTTGCCGAGCGCGGCTTCGGCAAGGCGCCGGTAGGTCGTAAGCTTGCCGCCGAACACGCTGAGCAGAGGCGCGCGCTCATCGGCGTCAAGCTCGAGCACGAAATCCCGGGTCACAGCCTGCGCTGCGTCACCGTCGTCGTAGAGCGGCCGAACCCCCGAATATTGCCAGACGACATCGGTCGGATCGACCGGACGGGCGAAATATCCGCTGACGGCCTCGCAGAGATAATCGACCTCGCTCTTGTCGATGGAAACCGCGGCGGGATCGCCAGAGAACTCGACGTCGGTGGTTCCGATCAGCGTGAAATCCTGCTCATAGGGGATTGCAAAGACAATGCGTCCGTCTGCGTTCTGGAAAATATAGGCTCGGCTATGCTCGAACAGGCTCGGGACGACGATGTGGCTGCCCTTGACAAGCCGAACATGCGCCCGCGTGTTGCGGCGCAGTCCAGCCGTCAAAACGCTTTCGACCCAAGGACCGGTCGCGTTTACCAGCACGCGCGCAAATTCCGTCGTCGTCCGCTCCGAGCCCTCCTCCTTCAGGGTCAAGCGCCACCCGCTCCCGTCCGAGGCGGCCCCCGTCATCTTCGTGCCGACCCGAATGTCGGCGCCACGTCGCGCTGCATCGATCGCATTGAGCACTACGAGGCGGGCATCGTCGACCCAGCAGTCCGAATATTCGAAGCCACGCCGAAACTCGCGCCTAAGGGGCCGGCCCGCAGGATCACGTGTGAGATCGAGGCTTCGACTTTTCGGCAAGAGCCGGCGTCCCCCCAGATGGTCGTAAAGCGCCAATCCGAGCCGGATCATCCAGACTGGTCGCAAGGCCCGATGGTGCGGCAGCACAAAGCGGAGAGGACGCACGATGTGCGGCGCGATGGACCACAACACCTCGCGCTCGGAAAGGGCCTCCGAGACGAGCCGAAACTCATAGTGCTCGAGGTAGCGCAAGCCGCCGTGAATGAGCTTTGTCGAGGCTGATGACGTGCCACCGGCCAGATCGCCCTTTTCGACGAGAAGCACGGAAAGACCACGCCCGGCTGCGTCGCGCGCGATTCCGCAGCCATTCACGCCGCCGCCGATGACTGCGAGATCGAACATGGGCGGCTTTTCCTGCTTCCGAACAAGCTATTCAACTTAAAATTTGCGCCGGGCGACTGGACGATCCGGAGGGAGCCCGCGTCGAGACGTCGCCTCGAGCAGAACCGAGACCTCGATCACTTGGGAACCGGAGCATCCGGCCGGAGCAATCCCTCCGCTTTAAGGTCGCTCCACAATCCGCCAGGCACTTCCGTCGTCATCGCCGCGACGTTCCGTTGAACCTCGTCCGGCGAGACCGCACCCAGCGCCAGCGACGAGACAGCACCATGCCCTAGTGGGAAATGCATTGCCGCCGTCGAAAGCGGCACACCATGGGCCCGGCACACGCGCTCGATCTTTCGCACTTTATCGAGAACATCGGGCGGAGCCGGAGTGTAGTTATAGCGTGCCCCTTCGACCGGCCCTGTCGCCAGGATTCCAGAGTTGAAGACGCCTCCCAGCAGGACCCCTACATTCTTCTGAGCAGCGAGCGGCAGCACCTCGTCGAGGGCGGGTTGCTCGAGGAGCGAGTATCGACCGGCCATGAGAATGCAATCGAAGTCGCCATCCTTGAGATAGCGCGCCATGTAGACCGGATCATTGAGGCCGAGCCCTATGCCTTTGACGACACCTTCGCTCCGAAGCTTCTCGAGCGCCCTGTAGGCACCCTCCATCGCCTCACGGTAACGCTGCGGCCCGGCTTCCGGCCCATGCGTCCAGCCGTCCGCATCGTGGATCAGAACCACGTCGACGGACGGCAGCCCGAGCCGGTGCAGAGATTGCTCATGGGACCGCATGGCGGCATCATAGCTGTAATCGTTGGTTACGTTGAACTCGAGGCCGCCAACGAAGCGGCTGGTCTTGACACGCCCCCCGGGAGCCGGTGTCAGAAGCCGCCCGACCTTCGTCGAGAGGACGAAGCTGCCCTTCGGCCTGCGTCGTAGCGCAGTGCCGATCCGATGCTCGGCACTTCCCTGCCCGTAGAGAGGGGCCGTGTCGAACAGTGACACTCCGGCCTCAGCGGCTACTTCCACGGTACGAATGGCGGTTCGATCGTCAAGCACCTCATAGATATCGCCAAGCGGCGCACTTCCAAATCCGAGTGCGGTCACCTCCAGACCGGTTCGGCCGAGCTGACGCTTTGGCAAGCGTGTCGACTGGCTCACGCGACTCTCCCGATTGACAATTCTCGATTGAACACCATTGCGTCGTTTTGCGAGGGTAGTGGCACCGTGCCTTGTCGTCCAACGCGTTGGCGCCGGGCGAGGGGACGGCCACCCCCGGCGAGCGGTCCGCAGCCCGCATCGTCGCAGGCGGCGGCGACACTCGAGGTTGGGATGGCCGCCGCGCTGATGAAACCGCCGTCCTGGGGCAACGCATGTTCGATACGACGGATTACATCGATCGTGATTGGCATCTCGACACGCGCGCGGGTGAGGGCAAGCGCATTCTCTGCCTCGATGGTGGCGGCGTTCGCGGCCTGATCGCATTGGGAATACTGAAGCGCATCGAGGAAACACTCGCGCCACGATATCCGGGCAAGCCTGAGGATTTTCGGCTCTGCTACTATTTCGACCTGATTTCGGGGACGTCGACCGGCGCGATCGCAGCGGCCGCGCTGGCGCTTGGCATGTCCGTAGACGAAGTCCGAGAGCATTACACGGTGATGTGCCCGAACATCTTCTCCAAGCAGCCCGATACCAGCTTCAAGGGTCGCTGGCTTCCCGAAGGCACGTTGAAGCCCGTCTTCGACCAGGCGGCCATCGAGGCCGCGTTGCGCTCGATTGCGGGAGAGCGCGAATTGCAGTCGCCGGACATCGCGACAGGATTGATGGTGTGCACGAAGCGTCTCGATACAGGCAGCCCCTGGGTCCTGACCAACTCGCCAAATGCTCCCTATTGGGAGAAAGGCCGCAACAAGTCGTACAAGTTGTGGCGTGTCCTGCGCGCCAGCGCCGCAGCGCCTCTGTTCTTCGAGCCGTTCGAGTTCGAGATTGCCCCACCTGACGGCATCTACGACGGCGAGGTAGGTGTATTCGTCGACGGCGCAGTTGCCGGCCTCAATAATCCGAGCCTGCAGACGTTTCTGACCGCCACATTGAAACCTTACGGCCTCGGCTGGCCATGCGGAGCCGACAACCTGTTCATGGTTTCGATCGGAACCGGCACATGGCGCCAACGGGTCGATCGCCATAAGTTCATGACGCTCGACAATTGGCACAAGGCGAGAACCGCCATCCTTGGCATGATCCCCGATGCCTCACGCCAAGCCATCGTCACGCTTCAAGCCATGAGCAATCCACGCAAGCCGTGGCATATCGATAGTGAAATATTCGATCTGGACGGCCACCTGTGCCGGGACGAGGAGATGCTGTCCTTCCAGCGCTACGATGCAGTCCTCGAGGAGGAGCAGCTACGTCGGATCTTCCCCGAGGCCAAGATCGATCTCGATCAGTTGCGCGACCTCGGCAACGCCGATCCCCAAACGTTGCGACGCCTTTACGCGATAGGACACGCCGTCGGGAATGTATCGCGTCCTGGACGGGACGGCATCGAGGCTGCCGATTTTCCGGCGATTTTCGATCCGCCGGGTTTCGTGTCCGATGCGTCCTTCCCGAAGTAGTGCGGACAGCCAAGCCCGCACTCGGCAATTTCAAGCTCAATGGCCGGCTTTCTTGCCCCAGAGCGCCTCGACGCGTTGATCGCGACCGCACCCGTAGCGGTAGAATTTGTAGCGGACCGGGTTCGTTTTGTAGAAATTCTGGTGGTAGTCCTCGGCGGCCGTGAACGGCCCCGCGTCGCGAATGACGGTGGCGATCGGCTCCTTCAGTGGACCCGATTTCATGAGGGCCTCCTTCGAAGCCTCAGCAATCTTCTTCTGTTCGTTGGAATACGTGAAGATCGCGGTCGTGTAGCTCTGTCCTCGATCGCAGAACTGACCACCGGCATCGTAGGGGTCGATTGTCCGCCAAAAATGCTCGACGAGCTTGGAGTATGAAACTTTTGCCGGATCGAAAGTGATTTGAACGACCTCGAGGTGACCTGTGCCGCCCGCCGAGACCTGCTTGTAGCTCGGGTGAGGCGTCGTTCCACCCATGAAACCGGACACCGTCGAGATCACACCGTCGACTTTGTCGAAGTCGGATTCGACACACCAGAAGCAGCCCCCCGCAAAGGTCGCAACCTCCGTTTTGGTCCCGGCATTGGTGCCCCCTCCGGCCCCGGGCGCCTGAGCTTCAGCCGGACCTCGGCCAGCGGCAAAGACCAGCACCATCGCGGCGATGATCCACATCGCCACGGCGATCGATTTCTTCATGTCCCACGAACCCTTTCAGCCCAATTCAGCTCAGGATTTTTTCTCTGTCTTCTCGGATGCGGCGGCCGCGGGATCGGCCTTTGCCTCGAATTTGAGCGCCACTCCGTTCATGCAATAGCGAAGACCCGTCGGCTTGGGCCCATCGGGGAACACGTGGCCGAGGTGCCCACCGCAGGTGGCGCAGTGCACCTCGGTCCGCGTCATGAAGAAGCTGCGATCGGTCGTGGTCTCGACGGCCTTCTCGACCGGCTTGAAAAAGCTCGGCCAGCCGGTGCCGCTATCGAACTTGGCGTCGGACGTAAAGAGCAGGCTATTACAGCCGGCACAATGGTAATCACCCGCGCTGTAGGTCTTGTCCAGCGGGCTCGAGAACGCGCGCTCTGTGCCGTGCTTGCGAAGCACGTAATACTGCTCTTTCGTCAGTTCCTTCTGCCAATCAGCGTCGGATTTCTGCACGGGGAATGTTCCTTTTGGCGTATCGGAGGCCGAAGCATGCCGCATCGTCAAGGCGGCGGCGACGGTTGAAACGGTAGCAAGACCGAACGTGCGTCGGGAAACCATATCGTTGGGGCTCCTCGCTGGGTCCATGCATGGCGCGTGCCGGAGAACTCACCTGCACGGTCGATTCCGACGTCTATCGAATAGTCAATTCAAGTAGGCGAAGACAGTCCCTCGTCCCAATCACTTCTGCTCACGACTGCTCGATCTTGCCCTGATCGGCATGATCGGTGCGGCAGTCGCAAACGCTTCGACAGCCGGATGCCCTTTCGCCCTGGCCCGCTCGATCTCCCCAAGGCCCCACACATAGGCGCCGTCCATCAGCTCGCCATGCCGGCCCCAGTCCAGAATTCCCATTCCGGCAGGTACCGGGGGCACCATGAGAAGATCGTTCTCCTGTAGATGCCGCTCGAAATCATTTCGAGTCGCAAGCATGCTCCGCATCAGCACGGCGCCAAGGCTCGGCGCGTCAGGCATCGAGTGCCGGGAAAATGGTAGCAGCGCCCTCCGAATGAATGCCGCTCTCGAGGGAAACTCGCGATAGTCGACCGCAAAACGCTCGAGCTGCGGCACTTCGAATGCCACGACCACATTCGGACCG
>JBFWXN010000075.1:0-26478 GCA_050187415.1 Hyphomicrobiaceae bacterium
GCCGACGTGCACACACGGCTCTCGGGCGTTGCAGACCATTACGCAATCAACGACGACCACGCCCTCGAGATCGCGCGCGGCATCGTGGCCACTCTGACGTCCCCGCGTCGTTCCGACATCCTCACGCGCGCACCACGCATGCCGGCCCTCGATGCGAACGAGATCGACGGCGTCATTCCCGCGTCGCTGACGACCCAATACGACACGCGCGAGGTGATCGCCCGGCTGGTCGACGGCTCTGAGCTGCACGAGTTCAAACGCAACTACGCCACCACCATTGTCACCGGTTTCGCCCATATCGAGGGCATCCCGGTCGCCATCCTCGCCAATAACGGCATCCTCTATTCCGAGACGGCACAGAAGGCCGCACACTTCATCGAGCTTGCCTGCCAGCGCAAGATCCCTCTGCTATTCCTGCAGAACATCACCGGCTTCATGGTCGGCCGCGATGCAGAAGCCGGCGGCATTGCAAGGAACGGCGCAAAAACGGTGATGGCCGTCGCCAATGCAAACGTGCCCAAGGTCACGGTCGTCATCGGCGGCAGCTATGGCGCCGGCAACTATGCCATGTGCGGCCGCGCCTACGCTCCGCGCTTCCTGTTCACCTGGCCGAACGCCCGCGTCTCGGTCATGGGCGGCGTACAGGCCGCCAGCGTTCTCGCGACCGTCCGCCGCGACAACATCGAGGCGGAAGGCAAGACTTGGAGCGCTGAAGACGAAGCGAAGTTCAAGCAGCCGATCCTCGACGCCTATGAGCGCGACGGCCATCCCTACTTCGGCACGGCACACATCTGGGACGACGGCATCATCGCCCCCCGCGAAACACGCCGCGTACTCGGCCTCGCTTTCGCCGCCACGCTGAATGCGCCGATCGAAGACACGAAGTTTGGTGTTTTCCGCATGTGAGAACGCGCGCGATCACCGGATTCGTAACGTGGCGATCGCGAGCCGCGATAGGGCCGGGCGCTCGCGACCGGCCCCCATGCGACCCTCAGTTCGGCAGGATCACGGCCTTGCCCGTGGTCTGCGTGTCGAACAGCCGGTAGGCTTCCTCGGCCTGACCCAGCTCCCAGCGGTGCGTGAAGAGCTTATCGACATTGATATTCTTGTCGGCGACGAGTTCGGCGCAATCCGCCTGCCCCTGCTTGGAGAACGTCCACGATCCGACCAGCGTCACCTGTCGGCGCAGCATGTCGGGTGATACGTCGAGCGTTACATTTCCGCGCTCGCCGACGAAGCAGGCAATTCCCCACGAGCGCACCGCCCGCACGGTCGCCGCCCGCGCCTCCGGCGCCGACGAGCAGTCGAGTGTCTTGTGAGCGCCTTCGCCATGCGTCAGGTCGCGGATGGCCTGCACGGTGTCGTTCGAGCGCGCATCGATCGTGATTTCGGCGCCGAACTCTTTGGCCAGGTTCAAGCGCTCCTGCGACACGTCCAGCGCAATGACCCGCGCGCCCATCGCCACGGCGAGCTGGGTCGCCGAAAGACCAACCGGACCTTGGCCGAAGACGGCGATCGTCTCGCCGCCTTGCAGATTGAGCCGCTTGAGCGCCCCCCACGCCGTCCCCGTCCCGCACGAGATGGCGGCACCTGTCACGAACGATAGGCTGTCGGGCAGCGCCACCAGCGTGTGCACAGGCGCTTTCATGTACTTGGCATGGCCGCCGTGCCCGCCCGAACCGTAGACGGTCGTTCCTTCGAGACACATTTGCGTCCAGCCGCCGCGACAATGCTTGCAGCCGCCGCAACCGTCGTAATGATGGCACATCACGCGCTGGCCGACCGTCGCCTCGCGCGGCGTCACGGCCGACCCAACGGCAACCACCACGCCACAGGGCTCGTGACCGGCAATGGTGCCTGCCTCGCGCTTGATGCCACCCGTGACCGTGTCGGCCGTCGGAGGCGGCGCCCGGTACGTATGCAGATCAGAACCGCACATCCCCGAGGCCTTGATCTCGAGCACGACGTCGCGCGGGCCAGGGGTCGGATCGGGAAAATCGCGCAGCTCCAACTTGCGGTCGCCAAGAAACACGACGCCTTTCATCGGGGGTCTCCTCCGGGTGGATTTCTGGGCTCGGGCGGTGCACCGAGTTGTCCGGACAAAATTAAACGCATCTCGCGCCCGCGGGCAATGCGCGCATCGTCTCTCGTGCGCTGGACGCGCGAGGCACGGCACCCGATATGATAGTGGGCCAATAAAATGAAATGAGCAAAGAAGCGGCGAGGCGAACCGACGTGCCTGATGATGAGCAGAACCGATTTTCGGCCCGGGCCGCCCGCTACGTGCGCGTAGGTACGGGAATGGGCGGCGTTGCCGCCCGCCTGGCGGGAAACCGGCTGTTCGGCCTGGAACTCGACCGGAACCGCAATGCGGCCGAGCTGGCCCGAGCCCTCGGCGGCTTGAAAGGCCCGATCATGAAGGCCGCGCAGTTGCTTTCGACGATCCCGGAGGCGCTTCCGCCTGAATACGCGCGCGAGCTGTCGCAGCTCCAGTCGCAGGCGCCCCCGATGGGGCCCGGCTTCGTCCGGCGCCGAATGCAGGCCGAGCTCGGCCCGGACTGGCAGTCGCGCTTCAAGTCGTTCGAGGCGACATCGTCGGCGTCGGCCTCTCTCGGCCAGGTACACAAGGCCGTTTCGCACGATGGCAGGTTGCTGGCGGTGAAGCTGCAATACCCCGACATGCAGTCGGCCGTCGCCGCGGACCTGGGCCAGCTCAGGATCGTGTTCGCCTTGCATGCGCGCATGGACCCCGCGGTCGACACGGGCGACATCCTGAAAGAGATATCGGAGCGACTACGCGAAGAACTCGACTATGAGTTGGAGGCGCGCCACACAGCCCTTTATGGTCTCATTTTCAAGGACGAGGCGCTGATCAGGGTTCCCGAGATCCTGCCAGAACTATCGACCAGGCGTCTCCTCGCAATGACCTGGCTCGAGGGCCGGAAACTCCTCGATTACAAGGCATCACCCCTCGACGACCGCAATCAGATCGCCCGCGCCATGTTCCGGGCGTGGTGGTTTCCGTTCTCGCACTATGGCGTGATCCACGGCGATCCTCACCTCGGCAATTACAACGTTTTCGAGGTGGACGCGCAGCCAAGCGGCATCAATCTGCTCGACTACGGCTGCATGCGCACGTTTCAGCCGAAATTCGTGCAAGGCGTGATCGATCTTTACCGGGGGCTCGAGCGCGGTGACGACGAGCTGATCGTGCACGCCTACGAAACATGGGGTTTCCGCGGCCTGTCGAAGGATGTCATCGACGTCCTCAACATCTGGGCTCGCTTTATCTACGGCCCCTTGCTCGACGATCGCGTCCGCTCGATCGCGGAAGGCACGACGCCCGGCGAATATGGCAGGCGCGAAGCCTTTACCGTGCACGAGGCGCTACGCGAAAAGGGACCGGTGAAGGTGCCGCGCGAGTTCGTCTTCATGGACCGGGCAGCGATCGGTCTCGGCGGTGTCTTCCTGCACCTCGATGCTCGCCTCAACTACTATCGGATCTTCAACGAAACGATCGAAGGCTTTGATGCGACCGAAGTGGGTGCACGCCAGAAGGCGGCCTTCGAAACCACCGGCGTACCGCTGCCGCGATAGGTCGGCACTGCAATTCCCACCGCGAAAAGTCGTGCCATAGTAAGGGCTGCAAACCGCATACGGGAGCCGAACTGCAATGCCGCCGACGACCCTCGAGCATCTGATCTCCATCGAGGCGATCAAGGATTTGAAGGCCCGCTATTGTCGCTTCGTCGACACGAAGCAATGGAATCGGCTTGCACTCCTGTTCGCACCCGAGACCCGGCTCTACGGATTCGGATCGATCGGCGACGGTGGCACTCCAGACGAATTCGTGGCGGGCCTGGCGCGCCGCCTCGCCGGCGTCATCTCCATCCATCATGTGATGAGCCCAGAGATCTCGCTGACGGGTCCGGACACGGCGCGCGGCATATGGCCGATGATGGACTATCTCGAGTTTCCGGAAGGCGAGGGCCCGCACGAGGCGCCGAACAGTCGGGGTTTCGTCGGTTGGGGGCATTACGAGGAGGAATACCGACGCACGCCCGACGGCTGGAAATTCTCGTCGATGCGATTGACGCGCCTGCGCATCGATCCACTGCCGCCCGATCACCCCCGCCCCCTGCAAGGCCGCTACGGGCACACCAAGGACTGGATCTGATCTCGATCTGCCGCAGTGATCCGGGGACTATTGCCTGCTCCGGAAGGAAGCGGTCACCGCCGCGCGGAGAGCTCACGCATGGAATACTCCCTATGCCAAACGCTCCCACGCCTTCACGAAGAAGTCCGGTCCGCCGAAATTGCCGCTCTTCAGAGCCAGGACCAAGTCGCGGCCGACCGCGCGCGTCCACGGCACACCCGGATCGATCTCCGGCCCGATCTCCAGCGCCTTGACGTGGAGCCCATTGACGACGGCACCGGACGTCTCGCCGCCAGCAACAATCATGCGCGTTGCGCCAACCGCCACCAATTCTCGTGCCACCTCGGCAAGCGTGGTCTCGACCAGTGTGCCTGCCACGTCACGCCCGAGCTTGTCCTGCACAGACTTCACCGATGGGGGGTCAGCGCTGGAATAGACGAGGAACGGACGGTTGACCTCCTGATTTTCTGTCCATTCGAGAATGGATCGTGCCGATTGTCGGCCGGCCGAGAGCTCAAGCGGGTCCACCTCGTATGCCGGCATGCCCGCCGCTTTCGCCGCAGCCACCTGACCCCGAGTCGCCTCGGAGCAGCTTCCCGCCAGAATGACCGCGCGGCCTTCTGGCGCCGCCATGGTGCGCGGCGCGTCGGCCGCCTGCATCAGGCCGGCCCGGATGAAGTTGGCCGGCAACCCGAGCGCAACACCCGAGCCGCCGGTAACCAGTCGCATTCGCGACGCAGCGGTTCCCATGGCGACGAGGTGCGCGTCGGTGATGGCATCGACGATCACCATCCGCTCGCCTCGCGCCCTGGCCGCTTCGAACGCCGCTTTGATCGCCTCCGCTCCCTGATCCACCACGGCAAACGGCACAAGGCCGACCTTTCCCTTCGACTGCCGCTGTAGCACACGCACAAGGCTTGCATCGCGCATCGGTGTCAGCGGGTGGTCCCTCATGGGACTCTCGTCGAGTGGCACGTCCCCGACGAACAGCCGGCCCATGTAGACTGTCCGCTTGTTCGTTGGAAAGGCGGGGCACGCAAGTGCGAGATCGGCGCCGAGCTTGGCCATCAGCGCTTCGGCCACGGGGCCGATGTTGCCGTCGTCAGTCGAATCGAACGTCGAGCAGTATTTGAAAAATATCTGCCTGGCCCCAAGCGTCAGTAGCACTTCAGCGGCGCGCAACGAAAGGTCGATCGCCTCGTTGACAGGACACGTGCGTGTCTTCAGCGCGACGACGATCGCGTCGTAGCCTTCAAGCCCCTCGCCCGTGACGTCAGGCACCTCCATCACCTGTAGCGTGCGCATTCCGGCACGCGTCAGCATGATGGCGAGGTCGGTTGCCCCGGTCAGATCGTCGGCGATGCAGCCCAGCAGCATGTCGTTCGGTCCTGTCGCATCTCATCGTGGCGCACGGCGGCGCGCGGCCTGGCGCCCACTCAACCCGCTTTGACCAGCTCGACGATTGCGTCGCCGAGCTCGCTGCACATGGCCTTGCCGCCCATGTCCCGCGTGCGAATGTCGCTGTCCTTCAACAGAGTCTCGATGGCAGTGACGATGGCATCCGCCGCTTCCTTGTGTCCCAGATGTTCGAGCATCATCGCTCCAGACCAGATCTGACCGATCGGATTCGAGATGCCCTGTCCCGCGATGTCCGGTGCGCTGCCGTGCACCGGCTCGAACATGGAAGGATACTCCTTCTCCGGATTGATATTGCCGCCGGGCGCAATCGCAATCGTGCCGGTGGTCGCTGGCCCAAGATCTGAAAGAATGTCACCAAAGAGATTGGAGCCGACGATCACATCGAACCACTGCGGGTTGCGCACAAGGTGCGCCGTCAGAATGTCGATATGATACTGACTCGTCTTGGCCTGTGGATACGCCTTCGCCATTTCCGCGAACCGCTCGTCCCAATACGGCATCGAGATCGAGATGCCATTCGACTTGGTGGCCGAGGCGACCTCCTTACGCGGCCGCGTCATCGCCAGTTCGAAGGCATACCGCATCACACGGTCGCAACCGCGGCGCGAAAAAATAGCCTGCTGGACCGCCATCTCGTACTCGGTCCCTTCGTACATGCGCCCGCCGATCGACGAATATTCGCCCTCGTTGTTCTCGCGAACGATCCAATAGTCGATGTCACCCGGCTTCCGCCCCGCCAGTGGACATGGGACGCCTTCGAACAGGCGCACCGGACGAAGATTGATGTACTGCTGGAACTCGCGGCGAATTGGGATCAACAGGCCCCACAGCGACACATGATCCGGAACGCCGGGAAATCCGACGGCACCCAGATAGATGGCATCATGCTTGCGGATCTGATCGAGGCCATCGTCCGGCATCATCTTGCCGGTCTTCTTGAAGACTTCGCAGGACCAGTCGAATGTATCCCATTGGAAGGCGAT
The DNA here is from genome assembly GCA_050187415.1 of Hyphomicrobiaceae bacterium. Lineage (GTDB taxonomy): Bacteria > Pseudomonadota > Alphaproteobacteria > Rhizobiales > Hyphomicrobiaceae. The sequence goes on from JBFWXN010000075.1 coordinate 6,559, forward strand.
ATCGAACTTGCGCCCGACAGCCTCCAGCACCTTGATGCCCTCCGGGACGACCTCGTTGCCGATACCGTCGCCCGCAATCACGGCGATCTTGAGCGTGTTCTGTTTCCGACCTGCGATCTCGGCCATTGGCGTCCGTCTCCCGTTGGAATTTTCCGACGAGAGAAGTCACCCCCATACCGAAAGTCAAGATGCTCGGTCCCCCGGCAGTCGCATCACGGGGAATTCCGGGTGATGTCGAAGAAAGTGCGGCTCATCCGTGTCTTCGCCGTGGAAGCAGGCGCGGAAGGCCGGGCGATCGCTGGCGGGCGGGGCGTCGCCAGTTGTGGAACCTGCTCGGAGTGAGCGGTCTCCACCGTCGAGAGCGGCTCTTCCTCCGCACCCACCGCGAGCGCGCCGACCGCCATTCGTCCAGGCAATTTTTCGACCGTAGATGGGAGTTGCGCCGCATCAACCGAGGAAACGACTGTCTCCGTTTCTCGCCCGGGACCTTGCTGCTTGCTCGGATTTTGCCCTTGAACAGGCCCAGGCCCAGGCCCACGATTGAGCCCCGTAGACCAAGCCGGCAGCCTTAGCGCGTCGGCGGATGCCGAAGACGTGGTCGCAGCCCCGCCGCGGTCCGCCGCGACTTGACGACTGGCTAAAGATGCTGGCGGTAACCGGCGCGCTTCGATCGTCTTGTCGATACATTGGGCACCAGCTTGCGCCAGCGCGTTGTTGCATGAGCGCGAGCAAGCCTTGCCGCTATGCCCCTGAAGCAATGTCAGCAGGATGAAATCCGGCTGGTTGGTCCCGATGTTGACATGCACGCTCTCGTTAAAAGCGCTCATGGCGACGCGCGTGCGGTCGGTCCACGTCCCGTCGGTTTCTCCGGAATAACATCCGACCCGTCGCAGTTCTCGCTGAATGGAGGTGACCAATCCGGATTGCGGAGCAGCCACACGATTTGCTGGTTGAGGGCCTGTCCTGCCGGATTGCGGCAGTCCGCTCGCCTCCTCCTTTTGCGCCGCTGCTTTGGCCGACTGACGCATCGACGGCGCCGCGAATGCGCCGGCTTTACCTTCATCAGCGGCACGATGCCCCGTCGTCAGATTCCGCAAGATCGCCGCCGCATCAGAGCCGCCGCCGGACGAAGGAGGTGCGAACAGATAATCTGTGCCGGCAAATGCCAAAACGGGAATACCCGCGAGCATGAAACCCTGACCAAAAACCCGCCAATTTGATCTGCGCCGACGCATAACCGTACTCCGAACCCAACACCAACTATTTGATCTTCCGGAGCATATCCAGAATCCACCCGTCAACACGGCGAACCCGTAGTACGTCAATCATCGCCGATTATCGACATGGCGGCAGTCACACCGACCCACAATGTCATATCGCGAGAATGTGTACCGAATCTAACCGGCCTGACCCTTCTCATGCAAGGATCCGGCCGCCGTTTAGTTACGGCCGGCCCTTCATCATCCTGAGGGGCGAGTATACCATCACGACCTCACCCTTCTGATTGACGATCGTGTTCCGCGTCCGCACCAGTCCGCGATTGCCCTTGGATGCCGCCCGGCTCTCCGTGACTTCAACCAGCACCGAGACGGTGTCGCCCGCAAACGTCGGCGCCTTGATCTCGAGATCCATGCCGAGAAACGCCATTCCGGTACCCTGAATGGTGGCTCCGATAACCAGCCCCTCGGCCATAGAGAAAACCAGCGCACCAGGCGCCAGCCGCCCTTTGATCACGCTTTCCGTCTGTCGATAAACCTCGTTGGTAAACAGAAGTTCCAGCATCCCGGTACACGAGATGAAGTTGACGATATCGGTCTCCGTAATCGTTCGCCCATAGGTTTGGTATTGCTTCCCGACCGGCATGTCCTGCCAGTAGAAGCCTCTCCCAAGTAACTCCGGCTCGTCCGCCATGCTCGTCTCCGGGTTATCTCAAAAGCGTTCGACCCACGGCCTCAACTCGACCTCGGTGCTCCAGGCAGAGCGCGATTGCCGGATGACGGCAAGGTAGGTCTCTGCAATCGCATCCGGATCGAGAAGGCTGTCTGGCACATCCGTGCCAGCCTCGGTCCTTCCTCGCGCCTCGCTACGCACGCCGCCGTCGATATTGAAATGCGCAATGTGCACGCCCTTGGGTTGCAACTCTCGCGCCATCGACTGAGCGAGACCCCGCAAGGCAAACTTCCCCATCGCAAATGGAGCCGACTGCGCATACCCCTTCACGCTGGCAGAGGCCCCAGTGAAGAGAATTGTCCCGGAACCCCGCGCCAGCATCCGGCGTGCGGCCTCCTGCCCGACCAGGAACCCTCCAAATGCGGTCACCTCGAGCGTGCGCATGACGTCTTGCGGCACGAGTTCGATGATCGGTCCCCGTGTTCGGAAACTCGCGTTGTAGAGAACCACGTCGAGGTGCCCGAACGAGCGATCGAGATCAACGAACATGGCGGCCACGGACTCGGCCGAGGCCGCATCCACCGCAAACGAATGCGCCTTGATATGCGCCGCAAGGTCGGCGAAGTGATCAGGCTTCCGCGAAGCCAGCGCGACCTTGTATCCATCGCGCGCCAATGCCCGCGCCACCGAGGCGCTGATGCCGCCACCAGTTCCCACAATCAACGCTGTCTGGGTCATGCGCCATCTCCTGCTCGTTTGTGCCGAGCTTCGCAGGACACCTTGGCAAAAGCAACGCGCCACCTCGACCGTATGGCATCGCCAGACCGCCGCGCGACCATTCGAAGTCAAAGACGCTTTGACGTTAGCAATGCCATCGAGCTGGCAGGAGCACCACCTCTGACGCGCTCACTCGATCGCATCGACCTCGAAACCGGCGGCGCGCAGCAGCGCGACCAGCCCGTTTTCGCCCGCGAGATGCAGAGCGCCGACGGCAATGAACGCTTCGCCCTGGGCCAGAATCGGCAAGGCCGCATCCCTCATGCCCGGATTACGAGCGCTGAGCACCGCCCGATAAAAGCTGTCCATGATCGCGGGATCAAATCCTGCGGCGCGCAGCAGTTCCGCCTGCATCGGCAGGATCGTCGCGATATCCTTGGACAAATAGCGCTGCACCATGCTTTCGATTGCGTCAGGTGTCTGCGCAATGGTCTTGAGCGCCGCCTTCAGCACAATGATTTGATCGGTCTCCGGAATGCTCGCCATGGCACTGAGCTGGCCCTCGAGGGTTTCGAGACTGAGCACTTCCGCGCCACGTTTTCTCGCTAGAGCGCCGATTTGCAGATCGAGCGGTTGCAACCCCGCCTCGAGGCGCATCCTCTCGCACTTCGGGATCGCAAGCATCATCGTCACGAACCACGGCCTGAGCGCCTTCTGCGATTCCGATGGAATGCCGACGCCGACGAGCGCCGCGGACATTGATGTGCGCTCGGTCTCGTTCAAAGTTTCGAAAACGCTGCGATCATCCGAAAATACGACCCGATCGTGGACACGGCCGAGCGCCACGGCGAAGGCCTGAGGCGAAACATCGGCTACCTCCAACGCAACGCGCTTTGCGCGGGCCAAGGCGCTCGATACCGCGTCCGATAGCTTGGTGACCCGCTTATCCGTGAGATGAATCGTACCAAACAAATAGCTGGGCTTCACGTCCGCGCGCGAGACGCGCCAAAGCAGTGCGGCGCCATTTGCGATCTTCGCGGCCGCCGCCTCAATTCGCGCGGCGGTTTCCGCGGTTGCAGCGAGCCCTGGCAGCAAATCGCGGCCAAGGCACGCTGGCGGCTGGTCGACACGCGCGAGCAGCGGCGCCGGAAACGAGGCGGCAGCAAGGACTGCCAGGACCATCATGCCCAATCGACTGAAGATCATAGCGTCCCATCGCAACATCGGGCCATGCGGCCCATCCAGATGCCGCTCGCTCAACAATCTACATCAGCTTCGCGATCTCTGCCTTGAGTATCGGAGCGAGATCCTCCCGTCCAAGCGCATAGGCGACGTTCGCCATCAGAAATCCGATCTTCGAGCCGCAATCGTAGATCGTGCCGTCGAAACGGACCGAATGGAATGGCTGGGTCGCTTGCTTCGACATCTTGATCATTGAATCGGTCAGTTGGATCTCGCCGCCGGCTCCTCGCTCTTGCGTGGCGAGGAGGCCGAATATCTCCGGCTGCAAAATATAACGGCCTGTGATGTGCAAATTGGATGGCGCCGTCCCCTTCGGCGGCTTCTCGATCATCGATGTGATCCGGCTGACTTTCGCATCCGCATTCTCGACACCGACGATCCCGTAGAGATGCGTCTGATCATGCGGCACCGGGGCCACCGCGACGTGGTTTCCGCCGTGCTCGCGGTAGGCCTCCATCATCTCGGCGAGACAGGGCTTCGCGCCGTGATGCAGCATGTCCGGAAGGAGGAGCGCAAAGGGTTCGTCCCCTACGATTTCGCGCGCGCACCATACGGCATGGCCAAGGCCGAGCGGAGCCTGCTGCCGCGTAAAACTGGCTTGGCCGGCTTCCGGCAGATCGTCAACCAGATCCTTGAGTTCTTTGTCCTTGCCGCGCTCGGCAAGAGTCCGCTCGAGTTCGAAGGCCATATCGAAATGGTCCTCGATCACCGCCTTGTTTCGCCCGGTGACGAAAACGAAATGCTCGATGCCGGCGGATTTCGCCTCGTCGACCACGTGTTGGACGGCGGGGCGATCGACGACCGTCAGCATTTCTTTCGGGACAGCCTTCGTCGCCGGGAGAAATCGTGTCCCTAATCCGGCAACGGGAAGCACGGCTTTTCGGATCGGACGAAACGTTCCAGTCATTTCAGCACTCCAGCATCTTGTCGCTGCCCTTGGCAGCATCAATTCGGTTGCAGGCGAAACTCGGCCTCAGAAACCAGACATCAGGCGTCGTGTGGCCGCGGGCTACACCTACGCCCGCCAGGCGAACCTGCCCTAAGCGGCATCGATCCGGAACGCTCGGGCCAGCCGCACGAGCAGGGCGGGAAGTCCGGCCAACGGCAGAAAAAGCAGGATCAATGACGTTCGACGCACGGCGCGAGCAAGAACGAGGCCAGCGCGGCTGGAATAATCGCCTGCAATCTCCTGCGGCCAAATTTGGCGCCACCATGCGTTCACAACCGGCCAGCCCAGCGATCCCACAATCACAAGCACCAAGTAGCCCACTTGAACAACGTAGGGAATGCCCGGCAGGATCCGCCGGTCGATTTCTGCCTGGCGCGCCACCGTCAGCAGCGACGCCCTCAAGGCATGCACCGAGACAGTCCCCGCCGTCTCCGAAACGATGTTCGACCATGTGCCCGAGACGACCTGCGTCAGGCGGGTCACCGACGCAGCGGGATGTTCCGCCGCTGGCTGCAGCATGAGATCGATGCGATTGCCCGACGGCGCCGCAGCCCGCACCCTGAGGCGACCCGGTTCGCCTGCAAGCGCGCGCAGAAAGTCGCCGAGAGTGGCGCCGCCCAGCGCCTTGTTGACGTTTGAAAGCGCGATGCGTTGCCACAACCAGTTGCGTGTACCGGGCTGTCGCGCTGATGAGGCATCGAGCAGCACGAGGCTGGCATCGCTAGATCGAACCGCCTTCTTCAGCGCATCGATTGCAATCTCGCCGGCTGGACCGGAGCCTGGCTTGTAGATGAGCCTGCCCCCGGCAAGCCGGCCCGACACCAGAACGATTTGACCACTGACGTTCCCGAGTGCATCTCCAATATAACCGGGGTCGACGATGTCGGGTCGCGCGTGGCGTGCCCCTTTTTCTACGACCGGTACGCGCGCCATGCCCGTGGCGCCGCCGGGCTCCAGTGCAACCATGCGCACCTCGTCACGCGCCAGCGGGCGTTCGAGTTGATGGAGCATTTCGATAAAAGTTGCTCGGTCTCCGGCTTCGACAACCAAGCCTGGGTTGACTGCGATGCCGGCGATAGCATCTGCTTCCTCGGGCCTGACGACCTCGAATGGCCGCCCTTCGATCAGAACGGAAAGTTCGGTGCTTGGCGGCCATTGACCGAGCGATCGCGAACGGCGAAAAATCGTCTCGCCATCCAGCAGAACGCTGAGCTGCTTGCCGGACGTATCGGCGTCGGGTGCAAGCGTCGCGAGCGCCCGGGCAAATTCGTGAGGGCCATCCGCGGTGAACGGCTCGCCGTCGCGGTTCGCAAGCCGCCAGTGGCCGACGTCTGTGACCGCGGCCGCGATGTCAAAGCGATGCCCCTGCGACGGTGCGCTGGCCACATACCGCGCGACATCGTCAAAGGCGTCCCGGGCTACCGTTCCGAAGCGACCGTTTGTCATTTCAACCAGACATGACCACCCAACAGCATGTCCAAAGCCGGCGATGGCCGCAATCGTCAGAAAAATGAGAGCCGCGCCGATCCGGAGTCGCATGTCGATCCCTCCCCCGCGATCCGATCACACGCGATGGTGGCCAAACGCGGGCGAGGAGTCGGGAGGCCGCCGACACAGCGACCAATTCCACAACATGCTGGCTGTCGATGGCCGGGCTCAGACGCCTGGCTTGCGATAGACGTCCTTGAGCGCAATACGCCCGTCCTTGAAAGTGTACCGCTCGAGGCCTGCCTCTTCGCGGACGGCACCGGTCGTCTTGTCCGTTTCGATGAGGCGGAACGTCATGAACGTGGCCTCGGGCGCATGATGATAGACCACGTCCTCGAACCGCCGATGCACACTGCCGACGCCCGTTGCGCCGAGAGCCTCGGCCACTGCGCCCTTGCCGGTGATCAGCCGCACGTTTCCATCGCCATCCATCGACCTCCACGCGAAATCCGATGTCACGGCCTCATACAGCAGATCTGCGTCGCGCTTGAACCAGGCCCGACCGAACGTCTTGAACAATGCATCGCGCACTTCGATAGACGGGGCCATTGCTCCACTCCTCTGATGATGGTTCGCGCAGCTCGTCCCAACGCCATCTCTCACAACTATTCTGCTGCGACCATGGTCTCGGGCGACCCGCGATCAGCCATGGCGATCTCGTGCTGGCCGCTCGGTGGCGTGCCATAGAAAGTGGTCCGATGCCGCGGCGTGCGGCCCGCCTGGCGGATCATCGCCTCGATCGCAGTCGCGACCATCTCCTGTCCGTGAGCCGCGCCGGCCGCCCGCGTGATGGATTCGTTCATCAACGTACCACCGACATCGTTAGCCCCCGCCGATAGGCACACAGCCGCCCCTTCCGGCCCGAGCTTGACCCATGAGGCCTGCACATTCGGTATTACACGGTCGACAACCAGCCGGCCGACCGCATGCATCAGGACCGCTTCGCGGAAGGTCGGTCCCCGCCGCGCCTGACCACGCAGGAAGATCGGACTTTCCATGTGGACGAACGCCAGAGGCACCAGCTCCGTGAACCCGCCGGTCCTTTCCTGCAGATCGCGAACGCGGATCAGATGCCGGGCCCAATGCTCCAGCCTGTCGACATGTCCGAACATGATCGTGGCGGTGCTCTTCAGGCCAACGGCATGTGCCGCTTCCATCACAGCGATCCACTGATCCGTCCCGATCTTGTCTGGGCAAAGCACTTTGCGCACATCGTCGTCCAGAATTTCCGCAGCCGTACCCGGCAGGCTCGAAAGCCCCTGCTCCTTCAGCCGCGCAAGGTAATCCTTGAGGTCGAGCTTCAACGTCTCGGCGCCGTGCCATACCTCGAGAGGCGAGAAAGCATGAACGTGCACCTCGGGCGCGCCGATTTTTACTGCCTCGACGATGTTGAGGTAGGTATTGCCGGTATACTTCGGCGCGATACCGCCCTGCAGGCAAACCTCCGTCGCGCCACGCGCCCAGGCCTGCCGCGTGCGCTCGGCGACTTCCTCGAGCTCGAGATCGTATGGCTTGTCGCGCATATTGGCCGACAGCCGGCCTTTCGAGAAAGCACAGAACTTGCACCCATAAGTGCAGATGTTGGTGTAGTTGATGTTGCGGTTGACGACGTAGGTCACCTCGTCGCCGCAGCGCGCCCGCCGGAGGTCGTCGGCCGCCCTGCAGATAGCGGAGAAATCATCACCGCGCGCCGCGAACAGAGCCGCGATCTCGATTTCCCCCAGGCGCTGACCGGCGAGGGCGCGATCGAGCGTCCGGGCGATCGGGCGACTGACCGCCGGCGCCCGACGCGCCACCACGCTCGCATCTTTCTCCGGCGGCAACCGGCTCGCATCGCCCGGCGCCCAGTCGTCCTCGCGCGCAAAGCCCGACGCGTCGAGCTTGCCGAGCACCGGCGCGACAAGCTCCTTCGCCAACCACTTCATGGGCTCGCGCGCATGCCGCGGCGCGATCGCCGTTCGCTCGGCGAGAACCCGCCCGGCCGCCGCCGTTGCCGCATCCAGTCGCGCAAGATGCGGCCATGGCGCTTCCGGATTGACGTGATCGGGCGTCACCGGCGAAACGCCGCCCCAATCGTTGACGCCGGCCCGGATCAAGATCCCGAGATCACTCATTTCATGCAGGTTCGGCGGTGCCTGGATACTCATCTCCGGCCCGAGCACGAGCCGCGCCGCGGCAACGCTCCACGCGTGCTCGTCGAGCGACGGGTCTGGCGCGTCGGCCATGCGCGTTCCCGCCTTCGCGCGAAAGTTCTGGATGATGACTTCCTGGATATGACCGTACTTGTCGTTGAGATCGCGAATGGCGAGCAGCGCATCGATCCGTTCGCGCCGCGTCTCGCCGATCCCGATCAGCAACCCGGTCGTAAACGGCACCGCCGCCCGCCCGGCCGCGGCAATCGCCTCGAGACGCACCGCCGGCATCTTATCCGGCGATCCGAAGTGAGGCCCCCCCCGCTCCGACAGCCGGTCGGACGCCGTCTCCAGCATGATCCCTTGCGACGCTGACACCGCCTTCATCCTGCGCGCCCAAGCTTCGTCCATGATGCCGGCGTTGATGTGGGGCAACAGTCCTGTCTTCTTCAGGACGAGCCGCGCCATCGCCTCCAGGTAGTCGAGCGTGCTTTCGTAGCCGAGTTCCGCCAGTGCTTCGCGCGCCGCCCGGTAGCGAACCTCCGGCTTGTCGCCGAGTGTGAACAGCGCTTCCTTGCAGCCAGCCGCGAGCCCGGCCCTTGCGATATCCAAAACCTCGTCCGGCGAGAGATAGGCGGGAGTCCCGCGGCGCGGCGTGTGCGCAAACGTGCAATAGTGGCAAACATCGCGGCAGAGCTGCGTCAGCGGGATGAATACCTTACGGGAGTAGGAGACGGTCCGCCCAAACCCGACGAGTGTCGTCGCCTCGGCCCGTGCCGTCATCTCCTCGAGGTCGGCAGTCTCTAAAGCGTAGCACTGATCCACGTCCGGCCGACCGAACGTGCCGATCCCAATGCTTGCAAAGCGCGGCACCGATTCGAGGCGCGTCAGATCTGCCGGCAGATCGATGTCATGCGACAGCCCATCGCGTTCGACGACGACAATCGGAAGGCCTACCGCCTCGGCGCGCGCCTTGTGTTGCGCAAAACTGAGCGGTCCGAATGCCGTCTCGATCGGCGCCGGCAACGGCAGCAGGAACGCGTTGGTCCCTTCGCCATTGACGTCGGGCGCAATCGCTGCACCGCCCGTCGGCGCCAATCGCAAGACCGCCTCGATCTCCGTCGGAGTTACGAGCGGCACGTCGCCGGGAATGATCAGAGCCCGCGCTGCGCCGTCGGACGTTGCCGCGGCCAGGCCTGCTGCAATCGACACGTTGAGATCGGCGCCTGCGCGCTCCTCGACGACAATGGCCCCGTGCTCGGCTGCCAATCCCGCGACCATGGCATCGCGCGTCACGACGATCGTCCGTGCGATCGCCGGCACCTGAGCGAGGGCCCGCAGTACATCGTCCAGCATGCCGAGTACCAGACGCTGGCGCCTCTCGGGCGCGAGTGCCGGACCGAGCCTCTGCTTGGCGTGTGCCAAAGCCTTGATCGGCACGATCGCAATCGTCCGGGCGAGCCCCGGATGCGGAAGATGGGGCAATGAAATCATCGGGCGGTCTCCGGCCCGCGCTCTCGAAGCTCGCGGCAGAAGCCGAGAACAGTCTCGGCGAGAGCTGTGCGATCATCGAGCGAGCGCATCATGGTGTTTGCAACGAGCGTCGGCAGCCTTAGGTCGCTCGCGCGAGCGCCATCGATCGTATCGAGCACGAACCCGTCGATCGAGCCCGAATAATGCTCGACGATCGACGCCACGTCCAACGGCAACCCCAGTTCGCTCATGATCTTGCCCGTTGGGCCCTTCACGGCTTGCCCTCCCACGAGCGGTGTCACGGCAACCATTGGCGCCCGCCGCTCGGCAATCAACTCGCGCCAAGCCGGGATTGAAAGCAGCGGATCGATACTGAGCCACGGATTCGACGGGCAGACGATGATCCCGGCCAGATCTTCGCGTTGCATCACCTGCACCGCTGAGGGCGACGGATGGGCGCTTTCCGCTCCCTCGAACCGGATCGCCTTGATGCGCGGCTCCGCCTTGCGCCCGACGAAATAGGTCTGGAAGGCAAGCGTGCCTTCATCCGTATCGAGCATCGTTGCGACCGGCTCGTCGGACATGGGTACAATCGCTGGTCCAATGTCGAGCCGCGCAGCGAGATGGGCCGTCACCTCGGAAAGCGTCCAGCCCTCTTGCAGCATCTCCGTCCTGACGGCATGCGTGGCAAGATCCGTGTCGCCGAGGCGGAACCACGCTGGTCCGCCCAATTCCTCGAGCCGATCCATGAACCGCCAGCTTTCGCCGGCAAGCCCCCACCCGAGCTCGGTGTTCGAGAGACCGGCCAGCGTGTAGAGCACCGTATCGATATCGGGCGAGACATGCAGTCCGAGATGCCGGAAGTCGTCACCGGTGTTGACGACGACGGTCAGGGCGTCGGACGGCAAAACGCGCGCCAGGCCGAGCGCCAGCTTCGCGCCGCCGATGCCACCGCACAGCGCGACCCAATGCCCGCCCGCTGGCCGAGCCGCACTCACCGGAACATATCCTCGTTCTTGGGGCGGACGAGTGTCGCTGCGGGGCGCTCGGGCGCCGCCGGCACCTGCATCCGCAGAAGTGCTGCCGGCGTGCCTTCGGCGGCCTCGCCCATCACCAGCACTGCGGCGGCGGCAACGCTGTCTGCGAATGCCGTCTCCGTCACCATGAGTACGCGGCCGTTCATGTCTCGATCGCCGCGCTGGTCGACCAGTGACGGCACACCCGCCGCGCCGATAGCCGTGCCGGTCGTACCCAAGCGCCACGCGCGACCGATACTGTCCGAGATCACAATGCCGAGCGACACCAGGAAATGCGCCTCGAGCCGGGCCTTCAGGGCGGCCGCGCTGGAATCAGGATCTTGGGGCAACAGCAGCGCCGGCTCAGCCATATCGTCCGCCTCGACATTCGACTGGTCGATACCCGCGTTCGCCATGACGAGGCCGAGACGATGCCCAACCACGATGACGTTCTTCTTCGCGCGCAACACGTCGTTCGCTTCCGAAAGCACCAGCTCGAGCAATCTGGCGTCCTTACCGGTCACTGTCGCCAATTCCTTGGCGCGCGCCGATGGCTCGACGTCCGCCAGATCGAAGATGCGCCCCTCGGCCTTCGAGACGATCTTTTGCGCAACGACGACGATGTCTCCCCCCCTCGGCGCCAGGCCGGACGTTTCGATGGCCCGTATCAGCAGATCAGCGAGATCATCCCCCGGCCTAACCCGAGGGATGCCACGCAATGGCCAGATGCTGAGCGCAGGTTCGGTCATACGCGCTTACGACTTGGTCCCGACGCCGGTAATCCGAATCGATGCGCCGTCCGCCTTGTAGGTCCGGTTGATCCCGATGATCACCGACGTCAGCGCCTCGGCAGCCGCGGAGTTGGCGAGCGGACCGGCATGCAGCCCCCGAACGCCGAGCGCCTCGGCGAGCCTGATCACAGGCTCTCGATCCTCGGGCTTGTCGCCGAACACCAGCACGTCACAATCGAGCACTTGGTCTAGCGCCGCGAGCTTGTGTGCGGCGACGTTGTGAAACGCCGAGACGACCGTTACCCCTTCGCCGAGCCGAGCTTTGGCCAGCAGCGCCGCGCACCCTTCGGGTGGCAATTGCACCCTGGCGACACGCGGCGGCACGAGGGGAACCGTGGTATCGACGAAGAGCTTGCCTTCGACCACGGACTTGACGTCGTCGAGCACTGCCGGAGCGGTCGCGAAGGGGACGGTCATGACAACGATCTCGCCCGCGGCGGCCGCATCGCGATTGGCCATGCCGCGCGGCTTTGGCCCCGTCGCCACTTCCGCGAGCTCGGCGGCAGCCGCTTCCGCCTTTTCGGCGGTTCGCGATCCGATGACGATCGTGTAGCCCGCTTTGGCCCACCGGCGCGCGAGCCCAGTGCCGAGGTCACCCGTACCGCCGATGATCGCGAGCGTAGGTTTATTGTCGGACATGCGTGTTCAACCTGACCTTCTGTCTGCCTGTCGTTTGAATGCCAAGCGTTTCCGCGAGATCAAGACGCCGCCAGTAGCTCCGGCAATGTCACCACTTCGACACCTGCGTTGTCGAGACCCGCTCGCACGGCTTGCGCCACCGTCACCGCACTCGGCTCGTCGCCGTGCACACAGATTGTATCGACGTCGACCTTGATGACTTTCCCTGACCGTGACACCACCTCACCGGTCTGGATCATGCGCAAAGCCTGCTCTACAGCCTTTGCCGGCTCGCGGTAGACCGTACCTGCGATCGATCGTGATGCGAGATTGCCGTCCTCCTCGTATTGCCGATCGGCGAAGCCCTCGCGAGCGACCCGCAAGCCGAGCCTGTCACCTGCCTTTTCCATCTCCGAGCCGACCAGAACCACGAAGATGATGCTCCGATCCACCACCTTGACGGCCCGGGCAAGGGCCATGGCATAGCTTTCGTCCACCGCCGCCATATTGGACAGCGCGCCGTGCGCCTTCAGATGCGTGACGGGGAGGTCCGCATACTTGGCAATCGCCTGCAAGGCTCCGATCTGATAGGCCGTCATGTATTCGAGCTCGTTGGCGGTCATCTTGATCTGGCGGCGACCGAACCCCCAAAGATCGTTGAAGCCCGGATGCGCGCCGATCGACACGCCCAGCTTCTTTGCCAGCATGCACACCCGATGCATCGTGTTGTGATCGCCGGCATGAAACCCGCACGCCACACTGGCCGACTTGACGATGGTCATCAGCGCGGCATCGTCACCGATGTCATAGGCGCCCCAGCCCTCTGCCAAGTCCGCGTTAAGATTGATACGCCGCGACATTCTCACATCCGACCTGACGGTTTCAAACCTGACAACTCGTTTCGCTCTCGTCACCGACCGAAGCTGGACACAGCCTATCTTGCCCAACCGCCGGCCTCCCACTGATGCTATGGTCTTTGACAGCCGGCGACAATCGCTGTCTCTTTGAACACGATTAGCGATTTGACGGCTCTCGGTCAGCCGCCTAATTCCTCTGGACCAATGACTTCCGATCCAAGACTCGCGCGCTTCCTTACCGCTGGCGACACGGCACTGGTCGTCGAGTTCGGCGACCAGGTCGACCGGGCCGTCAGCGACCGCGTCATTGCGCTTGCCGACGCCGTCGAGGCGCGGGCGATCGCGGGAATCGTGGAACTGGTGCCCACCTTCCGATCACTCATGATCCACTACGATCCGTTAAGGATCAGCCATGAAGATCTCGAGGGCGAAATTACGCCGCTCCTGAGTGACGTCGGCGCGGTTCATCAGCATCAACGGCTGTTCACACTGCCGGTCAGCTATGGTGGCGAACTCGGAGCGGATCTCGATGAGGTGGCCGAGCGCACTCATTTGACGACGGCCGACGTGATACGATTGCACACGGCCGTGACCTATCACGTCTACGCTCTCGGCTTCCTGCCCGGCTTTCCCTACATGGGCGACGGGCCTGAGGAGCTATCCCTTCCTCGCCGCGAGATACCCCGCTTGCGGGTGCCGATGGGATCTGTGTGTATCGCCCTGCGCCAAGCCGGCATCTATCCGCTGGAGAGCCCCGCCGGATGGCATCTCCTCGGCCGCACGCCTGTACGGCTCTTCGATCCCAGACTGGCGAATCCGGTTCTGTTGGCACCAGGCGACAAAGTCCGCTTCAAGCCCATTTCTGCCGAAGAGTATCATCGTCTTGACGACGAGGCGGCTGCCGGCCGCCTCGAGATAAACCCCACCGACGGCGGCGTCCCTGACGAGACGAAGGACATCACCGGAGGCGCGGCATGAGCAAAGCCGCGTTGCGCGTGATCCGGCCGGGGCTCCACACGACGGTCCAGGATCTCGGCCGCTTCGGCGCCCAGCGCCTTGGCATACCCGTCTCCGGCGCACTCGATGCTACTGCGCTGAGGGCCGCCAATATCGTCGTCGGCAACGAACAGACCGTGGCCGGGCTCGAGATCGCCGTGATGGGCCCCACGATCGAGATCGAGGCCGAGAGCGTTCGCGTAGCTGCGTCGGGGCTTGGCGCCCGACTTCATATCGAGACCGCTGACGGCACGCTGCGCGAGATCCCGCAGTTGCATAGCGTCCGGCTTCGTCGCGGAGATCGCATGCGCTTGGCGGCTGCCTCGGGCGGCTCCGTGGCCTACCTGGCAATCGAGGGCGGCCTCGCCCTGAGACCGTTCATGGGATCGCTTTCGACGTATGTGCGCGGCGGCTTCGGCGGCCTGGAAGGCAGGGCCCTGGCGGCCGGAGACCACCTGCCGCTGGCTCTCGAGACGACTGAAGAACGCACGGAGATGAGCTTGCAGAACGTTGATCTTCGGCCGGCGTCGGAAGCCAGAGTCGTGCTCGGCCCGCAGGACGACTACTTCGGGGCCGCAGCCATCGAGACGCTTCTCGGGACCGTGTACACCGTTTCTCGTGAGGCCGACCGTATGGGGGTGCGGCTCGAAGGCCATCCGCTCGAGCATCGTAAAGGATACAATATCGTTTCGGATGGGATCGCGCCGGGCTCAATTCAGGTCCCAGGCAGCCGCCTGCCGATCATCCTGCTGGCGGATCGCCAAACAGCGGGAGGCTACCCGAAGATCGCGACGGTCATCTCGGCCGACCTACCCGCTGTGGGACGGCTGTTGCCGGGTATGGTGCTTCGCTTCCGATCCGTGTCGCTTGCCGAGGCGCATAGAGCGCGCCAACAGCTGGAAGGGGGCGTGGCCGGGCTGCGCGCACGACTGACTTCTGTGCCAAATGACGGCCCGGATCTCGATCGCTTGTATGACAGCAATCTCGTGAGCGGTGTCATTGATGCAGCCGCGGCCAACCCTGCCGGGCCCGCTTCGGGAGATGCTCAATGACGGGGCCACTCGATGGGGGCGACTGCTCACAAATACCGACGCTCGCCCAGCGCCGCCTCAAATAGAACGCTAGCGCGCCCGAGCGCCTCGGCACTCAGTGCGCCAAACCCAGAACCTGACTTACCTCAATGATTGATGAGGAAAAAAAGCCCCACCCCAACCGCCGGCCCTGCAATCGAGCAAAGCACGACCATCAACACAGGCTTGAACATTACACACTTCCCCGCCGCCGGACGTTTACACACGTCCGAACCCCGGAGACGAACTCACACGCCCTCAGATGAGCCTATCCCCGCTTATATACATTATAGGATTACGGCCGCCGACGCATCAGCTCGCAAGCAAGTTCACAGAAATGTTACCGCGTCAAAGACGCGGGCTGATCCGGACGACGGCGCAAGCTTGGAAGGCGAGACGTTGGGGCGGCTAAATCGCGTGCTCCCAAGCCGCGGGGATCAGTCGATAACCAGAACCGTCTTGCACCAATTGGCTGAACCCGGGGAAGTGGAGATGCATCCCCGTGACCATCAGCTTGTCGGTCGCCACCATATCGAACACGCGGCGCCGCGTCGCCTCGGCTTGCGCCTTGTCGGTGTCGAAAGCCATGCACGCCTCCGGACGCGCGGTCTGCACCTCCGGAACATGAACGATGTCGCCCCAGATCAGCAGGCTCTGATTGCCCGACGTTACAAGATAGCCCGTGTGTCCGGGCGTGTGCCCATGTAATGGCACCGCCGTTACGCCAGGCAACACTTCGCCCTGCTTGAATAGCCGCCAGCGATCTCGGTACGGCTCCGTCTGATCTCGCCCCGCCTTGAAGAACATCGCCTTCTCGCGGTCGTTGCCCTGCGCCATCGCCGCGTCGTCGAACCAGTGTTTCGGCTCATTTTCGTGCATCACGAGTTCGGCGTTCGGAAAATTCCGCTCCCCCGTTTCCATGTTCGTGAGGCCCGCCGAATGATCGGGATGCATGTGCGTCAGGAGCACGCTTTCGATCGACGCTGGATCGATACCGGCAGCACCGAGATTGGCGAGTAGCCTCCCACCCGTGTCCGCCATCAGGCGTCCGCAACCCGTCTCGACGAGCGCCAGTTTGCCCGCCGTGTAGATCAAAAAGCAGTTGACGGCCGTCCGGCGCGCTGGACGAAAATTTGCGGTCAGGATCTGGCGGGCCTCGTCCTGCTCGATGTTGCGCAGAACCTCGAGATTTCCGTCCAGAAAGCCGTCGGAGACCGCGGTGATGGTAATATCGCCCACGCGCCGATGATAAATGCCGGGTATCTGGGTATCGGGTGCCTTGATCATGAGAATGGATTCCTGCTACTGCCTATTCGACAATGGGAATAGACCTTTGATTGTACATGATTTTACGAATACGGGCCTGCTCCTCGGCCGGCAGCTTGGTGACGTCCACTGAGAGATCTGACCCCACCGCCATCCCACGCTGGACGGCCGGTCGCGCCGCCATCGTCTCATGCCAGCGCTTGACGTACTTGAACTCGTCGAGGTCTTGCCCCTGAAGCTTCCAGTTGAGCGTCCACGGATAGCAGATCATGTCGGCGATCGTGTACTCGTCCCCGGCGATCCAGGGACGCTTGTGCAGCACGTTGTTCATGACGCCATAAAGGCGATTCGCTTCGTCGCGGAACCGACGCAATGCGTAGGACTGATCACCCTCGCGGTCGCCCAGCCTTGTGAAGTGGCCGCACTCGCCGAGCTTGGGGCCCTGATTGGCCATCTGCCACATGACCCATTGGTTGACTTCGTATTTTCCGCGCACGTCCTGCGGCCAGAACTTGCCCGCCTTCTCGGCAATGTACATCATGATCGAGCCGGACTCGAAGACGCTGAGGGGACCACGGCCGTCGGCGGGTGCCGTATCCACCAGCACCGGCATCCGGTGGTTAGGATTCATCCGCAGAAACTCCTTCGAGAACTGCGCGCCCTGCTGAATGTTGACCGGTACGATCTTGTAGGGCAACTCCGACTCCTCCAGCAGAATGGTCACCTTCTTGCCATTCGGCGTCGGCCAATAGTGAAGTTCGAGCACGGTCGTCTCCCGGATCGGATTGTTTCGCCGAAGGCTAGTGCCTCGCCGTCCCTGATGGAAGCGTATTGCGCGATTGGAGCGCGTCCCCAAAGCCGGTCAGCGCGCCAGCACTTGCTTCCCTTTACTCCCCGGCCCGGTGCATAACGGCGCCAATCAAACCGTGAGGAGACCCCAATGCTGCTAGCCGAGAGCCTGCGCCGGCTCGGAACCGAGACCGCGTTCGAGGTGCTGGCGCGCGCCGCCGAGTTGCAACGCCAGGGCAAGGATGTCATCAACCTCGGCATCGGTCAGCCGGATTTCCAGACGCCCAAGCACATCGTCGAGGCCGCCATCAAGGCCCTGCGCGATGGCCACCATGGGTACACGCCGGCGAACGGCATCCTTCCGCTGCGTGAGGCGGTATCCCGCGATTTGCATCGCCGCCACGGCGTCGACGTCGATCCGGGCAACGTCGTCATAATGCCGGGCGGCAAGCCGACGATGTTCTTCGCCATGCTCATGTTCGGCACGCCCGCCACCGAGATCATGTATCCGGACCCTGGCTTCCCGATCTATCGCTCGATGATCCAGTACACCGGCGCCACGCCGATACCGATCGCACTGCGGGAAGCGAACGGCTTCGCCTTCAGCGCCGACGAAGTGCTGGCCCAGATCACGCCGAAAACAAGCCTTATCATCATCAACAGCCCCGGCAACCCGACCGGAGGCGCCGTACCTCCCGAGGAGATCCGGAAGCTGATCGAAGGGCTCGAGAAGCACCCGCAGGTCGCGATCCTCTCCGACGAGATCTATAGTCAGATGCTCTACGGCGGCCGTCAGCACGAAAGCTTCCTGAAATATCCCGCAATCCGCGACCGGCTCATTGTCCTCGACGGCTGGTCGAAAACCTACGCCATGACCGGCTGGCGCCTCGGTTTCTCAGTCTGGCCGAAATCAATCGTCGATGATGTCGTCCGCCTGTGCGTCAACAATCATAGCTGCGTCAACGCGCCTACGCAGTTTGCCGGCATCGCCGCCTTGGACGGTCCTCAGGACGAGGTCCAGCAGATGGTTGCCGCCTTCGATGAGCGGCGCAAGGTGATCGTGCCCCTGCTGAACCAGCTTCCGGGCTTCACTTGCGTCGACCCAGGTGGTGCATTCTACGCCTTCCCGAACGTCACCGGCACCGGGATGAATGCCCGAGAGCTTCAAAACTCGATGCTCGAGACTGCGGGCGTCGCAACGGTGGCGGGCACCAGCTTCGGCATTCACGGCGAAGGCTACATCCGCTTCTCGTACGCCAACTCCACCGAGAACATAAAGCGGGCGATCGAACGCATCGGCAGCCTTCTGGTCGATAACGGCCGATGATCGCCAGCGCCCGGTCCGATGCACAGAGCTGTGCTTCGGATCGAGGCGCGCGGTAACCGAATTTTCACGACGATCGACCAAGCTGCGGGCAAGCGTACGCCGGAGTTTGCCATGCGGATTTTCGTCTTTGTTCTGCTGCTGCTCGTTGCGGCCAAGGTGGGGACACAGCAATATTTGGTCTCAACCGCCAAGGATGAAATTATCGTCGCAGCCTATCGCGAGCGTGCCGTCAGTGCCTGCCGAGATGCGGCTCGCTCCACTCGCCTGGAGCTTTCCTCGACCTGGAGTCCACCACGCGAGATGCGCGTCGTTGTCGGCAAAGGCACGCTCGATATCGCGCTCTGGCAGGTCGACAACGTCCTCTGGGAAACGCGCTACAAGACGCCCTATCTCCTGTTCCCGATGCAGGATGCTCCCAAACCGGTCTACTGCCAGTTCAATATTGCGCACGGTGCCGCCTCCCTTATTCGTTTGTAGGAGGCGAAAAGGAGCGGCAAATCCAACCGAACGGATTGACTTTATGCCGTGGACGGAGATGGCCTGTTCTTCGCGCCGCGAGATGACTGCTGGGAGATCATTTCGTTAACGTATAAGCGAATTTAGCAGGCGCGATCCGGCCACCATCGACGTTGGCGCTCGACACAAACCGTTCTGCCGCGCACTCTGATACCGACCGCAATCGGCAGCATGGACGGCCAATCAAGCTGGCGCTTCGCCACAAGGCCGCCGAAATTCGATTGCTACAGCAGGGAACTCTTCTACCCATCATGGGAAGAGCGCGCGCAATCGCGAATTGCGTCAGACAAAGGGACCAGAGGACCACATGACGCTCCTGCGTACGATGATGCTCGGCTTTCTTGCGATCGCCGCACTGGCGCTTCCCGCGGCAGCCCAGACGCAAAAGGGCACCTATAAGGTCGCCTTGCACGTTGACGACAACGACGCGGCCAAAATGAATCTTACGCTCAACAATGTCCTGAACATCATCAGTGACTTCAAGAAATCGGGCCGGAAGATCGAGATCGAGGTTGTGACTTACGGCCCCGGCCTGCATATGTTCCGGGCGGATACCAGCCCGGTCAAGGCTCGTATCGAAGAGATTGCCTTAGCCCACCCGAATGTCACGTTCGCGGCGTGCCAGAACACTCAAAACAATATGGCAAAGGCGGAGAAGAAAGCCATCAGCCTCATACACGAGGCGAAACTTGTACCGTCCGGCGTCGTCCACCTGGTAGAACTGCAGCGTCAGGGCTACGCCTATATCAAGCCATGAAACGGCATTGAGCATCCATTGCCGCC
>JBFWXN010000076.1:0-25810 GCA_050187415.1 Hyphomicrobiaceae bacterium
TCCCGCACGCGTTTGCGTGGATTGGCGACGTGGGGCCCTTCGCGCAACGGCAGGCGGTGCTGGCCCGGTTCCTTTCGGCCCAACTCTCCGGGATTGTGCTGGGGCAGGCGGTGGGCGGGTTGCTCGGCGATGTGTTCGGCTGGCGCAAGGTCTTCCTGATCGTGGGCGCGTGCCATTTCGTGGCAGGCGCCGCGATGCTGGCGGAGCTTCGGTTCAATCCGGCGGCGCAACCGGCGCTTGCCTCGCGGAAGATGGGCTTTGCCGATGTCGCAGCGTCGATGCTGGATCTTCTTCGCCGCCCGTGGGTGCGGGTGATGCTGATCAGCGTCGGCATCGAAGGCTTTGCCTACTACGGCGCGTTCGCCTACGTCGGTGCCGATTTGCACCTGCGGCTCGGGGTGGGCTTTGCGCTCGTCGGCAGCGTGATGGCTGCGTTCGGACTTGGTGCAATCGTCTATTCGCTCTCGGCTCGACGTCTGCTGGCGGCTCTGGGCGAGCGGGGTCTGGTGCTCGGCGGGGGAATACTTCTGACCGGGGGATTCCTGGTGCTGGCGGCCGCAGAGACGATCGCAATCGCGCCGATCGTCATGGTCGTACTCGGGCTCGGCTTCTACATGCTGCACAATACGCTGCAGTCGAATGCGACCCAAATGGCCCCCGAAGCCCGCGGTCTCGGGGTTTCGATGTTCGCGCTGTCGCTCTTTCTCGGCCAATCCCTCGGAGTGGCGCTGGCGGCCCCCGTCGTCGACCGGTTTGGCGCGCCGGCAGTTTATGTTTTGGCCGCGGCGATCCTGCCGGCGATCGCGTTCTGGTTTCGCTCCAAGCTTTCGATCAGGCCCGCCTAGCGAATTGCCTTTTTGCCGATTTGTCGCGCCGGAGCGGTGATGTGCTCGCAAATCGAGCGGGCGATCGGGGATTCGTGCCTTAACCGGGCGTTCGAATTGATCTATTAAGGCGACAAACTTGAACCGCCGCCGCGCCCGTCGCCTTGTGCCGGGCGCTTGGTGGCGTTGGCCTGCCCGGATCAGCGGTAGAGGACGCCTAGGTCATGTCGCGCGACGAGAAGAACGAGATGTTTCTCCGGACGTCGTTCCTGAACGGTGTTAATGCCGCGTACATCGAGGAGATGCAGGAGCGCTACGAGCACAATCCCGGATCTGTGTCGGACGAGTGGCGCCTTTTCTTTCAAAGCCTGCACGAGGAGCGCGAGCGAGGGCTCGGCAATGGCGAAGGGCCGGAGCCGCAAGGCCACGGTCCCTCGTGGGGGCGTCCGGTCGACGAGATGACGCAAAATGGCGAACTGGTCGCGGCGCTGACGAGCGACTATGGACCGGCGGAAAGAGACATCAGGGGCCGCATCCAGCAAAGAGCGCAGTCACTCGGCGTCGATCTGTCGCCGGCGGCTTCGATGCGTTCGACACAGGACAGTCTTCGCGCGCTGATGCTGATCCGTGCCTATCGCGTCATGGGGCACCTCGTCGCCGATCTCGATCCGCTGGGCCTGACCGAGCGCAACCGGCACTCCGAGCTCAGGCCGGAGACGTACGGGTTCACGGAAGCCGACCTCGACCGACCGATCTTCATCGACAAGGTGCTCGGCCTCGAAACGGCGACGGTGCGGCAGATCCTGCAGATCCTGCGCCGCACCTACTGCCGACAGATCGGCGTCGAATTCATGCACATCTCCAATCCGGCGCAGAAGCGGTGGATCCAGGAGCGTATCGAGGGCGAGAGCAAAGACATCCGTTTCACCGACGAGGGGAAGCGCGCAATTCTGAACAAGCTGATCGAGGCCGAGGGCTTCGAGAAGTTCTGCGACGTCAAATACACGGGCACGAAGCGGTTCGGGCTCGACGGCGGCGAGAGCCTGGTGCCGGCGCTGGAGCAGATCATCAAGCGCGGAGGGCAACTCGGCCTGAAGGAGATCGTGTTCGGCATGGCCCATCGCGGCCGGCTCAACGTGCTCGCCACCGTGATGGCAAAGCCCCTGCGCGCGATCTTCAACGAGTTCAAAGGGGGATCGTTCAAGCCCGACGACGTGGAAGGCTCGGGCGACGTGAAGTATCACCTCGGGGCGTCGTCGGATCGGGAGTTCGACGGCAACAAGGTGCACATGTCGCTGACGGCCAACCCGTCACATCTCGAGATCGTCGACCCCGTGGTGCTGGGTAAGGTGCGCGCCAAGCAGGATCAACTCGGTTGCAAACCCGGCGAGCGCGATCCGGTATTGCCGCTGCTGATCCATGGCGACGCCGCCTTTGCGGGCCAGGGTGTTGTTGCGGAGTGCTTCGGCCTATCGGGATTGCGAGGTCACCGGACCGGCGGGTCGATCCATTTCGTGATCAACAACCAGATCGGCTTCACGACCAACCCGCGCTATTCGCGCTCGTCGCCCTACTGCACCGACGTCGCCAAGATGGTCGAGGCGCCGATTTTTCACGTCAACGGCGACAATCCGGAAGCGGTGGTGCACGTGGCGAAGATCGCCATCGAGTTCCGCATGAAGTTCCAGAAGCCGGTCGTGATCGACATGGTCTGCTACCGCCGGCACGGCCACAACGAATCTGACGAGCCGTCGTTCACGCAGCCGATCATGTACCGCAAGATCCGCTCGCACCCCATCACGTCGGACATCTACGGCAAGCGGCTGATCGAGGAAGGCGTGATCGGCAAGGACGAACTCGAGGGGTTGAGAGCCGGGTACCGCTCGCGCCTCGACGAGGAAATGGCGGCCGCCGAAGGCTACAAGCCGAACAAGGCTGACTGGCTTGATGGGCGCTGGTCGGGTGTCGGGCTGCCGGACGACGATGCGCGGCGTGGCGAGACCGGGGTCGAGCTCGAAGTCCTGCGCGATGTCGGGCGGCGGATCACGACGCTGCCGCAGGATTTCAAGCCGCACCGGACGATCGAGCGGTTGATCGAGCGGCGCCGCGAGATGATCGAGACGGGCCAAGGCGTCGACTGGGCGATGGCGGAGCATCTGGCGATCGGGACGCTGCTGAAGGAGCACTCTCCGGTGCGCCTGTCAGGGCAGGATGTCGAGCGGGGCACGTTCTCGCAGCGCCATTCGGTGCTGTTCGATCAGGAGACGGAGCGCCGGTTTACACCGCTCAAGTACATCTCCGCGGATCAGGCCCGGTTCGAGGTGATCAACTCGATGCTCTCCGAGGAGGCGGTGCTCGGCTTCGAGTACGGCTACACGCTGGCCGAGCCGAATACGCTGGTGATGTGGGAGGCGCAGTTCGGTGACTTCGCCAATGGGGCGCAGGTGATTTTCGACCAGTTCCTATCGTCGGGCGAGCGCAAGTGGCTCAGGATGTCGGGGCTCGTTTGCCTGTTGCCGCACGGCTACGAAGGGCAGGGGCCCGAGCACTCGTCGGCGCGGCTCGAGCGCTATCTGCAGATGTCGGCCGAGGATAATTGGCAGGTCGCGAACTGCACGACGCCTGCGAACTATTTTCACATCCTGCGACGTCAGCTGCATCGCAAGTTCCGCAAGCCGCTCATCCTGATGACGCCGAAATCATTGCTGCGCCACAAGCGGGTCGTCTCTCGTCTCGACGAGATGGGCCCGGGCACCACCTTCCATCGGGTGCTCTGGGACGACGCGCAGTTGCAGCCGTCCGAGCACATCGCGCTCAAGTCGGACGAGAATATCCGGCGTGTCGTGATTTCGTCGGGCAAGGTCTATTACGATCTGCTCGAAGCTCGAGATGCGGGCGGGCATGACGACATCTATCTGCTGCGGCTCGAGCAGCTTTATCCATTTCCGGCACGCGCGCTGATCCAGGAACTCAGCCGCTTCCCGAACGCGGAGGTGGTGTGGGCACAGGAGGAGCCGCGGAATATGGGCGGCTGGTTCTTCGTCGAGCCGCTTCTCGAGTGGGTGCTCGACCATGCCAAGACCGCCTCGAAGCGGGCCCGATATGCCGGTCGTCCTGCTTCGGCGGCGACGGCCACCGGTCTCGCCAAGCAGCACGCGAAAGAGCAGCGCGCGGTCATGGATCAAGCCATGGCCGTCTAAGCAGCGGCCTGATGGCCGATAAACGATCGACCGCGAAACCTCCCGACAATCGGGCGAGCGGCTTCGCCAATTCCAACAATCACCCTGAAGATACGACTTTACGAGAGAGATGATGGCCATTGAGATCAAGGTGCCCGCGCTCGGCGAATCGGTCACCGAGGCGACCGTCGGCAAGTGGCTGAAGCAGGCCGGAGAAGCGGTCGGCGTGGACGAGCCGCTCGTGGAGCTCGAAACCGACAAGGTTTCGGTCGAAGTGCCGGCGCCGACGGCCGGTGTGCTCGCCGAGATTCTGGTGGAGGCCGGGGCGACGGTGGCGGTGGGCAGCGTCCTCGGCCGGATCAAGGAAGGGGCGGCCGCGGCAGCGGCGCCTGCATCGCAAAAGCCGCAACAACAGCCGGCGGCGACACCCGCACCCTCGACAGCGGCTCCGCAAGGAGACAACGGCATGCCGCCGTCGCCCGCGGCGCGAAAGATCATGGAAGAGAAAGGCATCGCCGAGGGCAGCATCGCGGGCTCCGGCCGTCGCGGTCAGGTGCTCAAGGAAGATGCGATGGCGGCTGCGGCGACGCGCGCCGAGAGTGACGTGCGCGACCGGGCGCCTGCGCAGGCGCCTGCCGTCTACGTTCCCGCGCCGAAACCGCCGGCCACGATGCCGCAAATGCGGGCACCCTCGCTGCCGAACGACGGCGCGCGCGAGGAGCGCGTGCGCATGACGCGGCTGCGCCAGACGATCGCGCGGCGCCTCAAGGAGGCGCAGGACACGGCCGCGATGCTGACGACCTTCAACGATGTCGACATGTCGGCGGTGATGGCCCTTCGTCAACAGTACAAGGATCTGTTCGAGAAGCGGCATGGGACGAAGCTCGGCTTCATGAGCTTCTTCGTGAAGGCCTGCCTGACGGCGCTGAAGGAGATCCCATCGGTCAACGCCGAGATCGACGGCCAGGACATCATCTACAAGAATTATTACCACATCGGCGTGGCGGTCGGCACCGACAAGGGTCTTGTGGTGCCCGTCGTTCGCGAGGCCGACCGGATGAGCCTCGCCGAGATCGAGATGGCGATCGCCGGTTTCGGCAAGCGAGCGCGTGACGGGCGGCTCACGATCGACGAGATGCAGGGTGGCACGTTCACGATCTCGAACGGCGGCGTCTACGGCTCGATGATGTCGATGCCGATCCTGAATGTGCCGCAGTCGGGTATCCTCGGCATGCACCGCATCGAGGAGCGTCCGGTGGTGCGTGGCGGCCAGGTCGTGATCCGGCCGATGATGTATCTGGCGCTGAGCTACGATCACCGCATCGTCGACGGCAAGGAGGCGGTGACGTTCCTCGTGCGCGTGAAGGAATGTTTGGAAGATCCGCAGCGGTTCGTGCTGGAGCTTTGAGGGTGCCGTTCGGGCGGACTTGCAGCCTGCACCGGCCGCGTGTCGGCGCGAATCCGGCGCGCAAGGCGTCGCCAATTGCGTCCAGAGCCAAGATGACAACGACGTGAGACACTCATGAGCACTACCTATGACCTCGTCATCATCGGCACCGGCCCCGGTGGCTATGTCTGCGCCATCCGGGCGGCGCAGCTCGGCATGACGGTGGCTGTGGTGGAGAAACGCGCCACGTTCGGCGGAACGTGCGCCAACGTCGGCTGCATTCCGTCGAAGGCGCTGCTGCATGCGTCCGAGCTTTATGCCGAGGCGCGGCATGGCTTCGCGGCGATGGGCATCAACGTGAAGCCCGAGCTCGATCTCGCCAAGATGCTGCAATTCAAGGACGAGGGCGTGACCGGCAACGTCAACGGCGTCGCCTACCTTTTCAAGAAAAACAAGATTGCGTCGTTCCACGGTACGGGGCGGATCGTGGCCGCGGGGCGTGTCGAGGTGGCTCTCGCCGCAGGCGGCGCGGAGACGCTTGCGGCCAAGTCGATCGTCATTGCCACCGGCTCGGACGTGGCGACGCTTCCCGGGATCGAGATCGACGAGGCGCAGGTGGTGTCGTCCACCGGCGCCATAGCGCTGCAAGCGGTGCCGGCGAAGCTGCTGGTGGTGGGAGCCGGCGTGATCGGGCTCGAACTCGGCTCGGTCTGGCGCCGGCTGGGCTCGGAGGTGACGGTGGTCGAGTATCTCGATCGCATTCTGCCGGGCATGGACGGGGAAGTCGCCAAGCAGTTCCAGCGGCTGCTGGAGAAGCAAGGTTTCAAGTTCCGTCTCGGCCAGAAGGTGACGGCGCTGGCGAAGGATGCGTCCGGCTGCACGGTCACGGTCGAGCCGGCGGCGGGAGGGTCGGCTGAGACGCTCGCCGCGGACGTCGTGCTCGTTGCCATTGGCCGCGTGCCTTACACCGGGGGGCTCGGCCTCGAAGCCGTGGGCGTCAAGCTCGACAAGCGCGGCCGTGTCGAGATCGACGGGCATTTCGCGACGAGCGTGCCGGGGATCTACGCCATCGGCGACGCGGTCGCTGGACCGATGCTGGCGCACAAGGCCGAAGAAGAAGGCGTGGCGCTCGCCGAGCAACTCGCCGGACAGGCGGGTCACGTCAACTATGGCGTCATCCCAGGCGTGGTCTACACGACGCCCGAGGTCGCGACCGTCGGCAAGACCGAGGAAGAGCTCAAGGCAGAGGGCCGCGCCTACAGCGTCGGCAAGTTTCCGTTCACGGCGAACGGACGCGCGAAAGTGAACCGAACCAGCGACGGCTTCGTCAAGGTGCTGGCGGACGCCGCCACGGATCGGGTGCTCGGCGTGCACATCGTGGGACCGCAGGCCGGCGAGTTGATCGCGGAAGCAGCCGTTCTCATGGAATTCGGCGGCTCGGCCGAGGATTTGGCGCGCACTTGTCATGCTCATCCGACGCTCGCCGAAGCTACGAAGGAGGCGGCCTTGGCCGTCGCCAAGCGCGCCATTCACATGTGAGTGACGGGCTTGTTTTTGTCCCAGGTGGCGTTGCTCCCTGATCGCCTTTGGCGATGCGAGTTCGGGGCGCTCTCGACGCGCCTGGAAGGGCCAAATTCCGCAGCAGCACGTGTTGCGCCTCTGTACTGGATCAGGCAGGAAGCTCGCGCTATAAGCCTCGTGTCGCCGGATTAGCTCAGCGGTAGAGCAGCGGTTTTGTAAACCGAAGGTCGGGGGTTCAATCCCCTCATCCGGCACCACGACATCGACGACGAAGCGACACCTTGGTGGGCCGACGCGTTCTGCTCGGTTGCATGCAAAAGTTCGATGGCGGCTCTCTGCGAGGTGGTCGTGGCGCACGTTCGCGACTGGAGTGCCATGGTCAGGGGGCGCTGGCAGGCTCGTCGCGATCCAAGGCTAGATTGGCTTGCCATCGACGCGTTCCGGCGCTGAGCTATTGATCGACCCGTCGCCGGAATAGGATTGCTTTCATGGCCACGAACGACGCCTGGCTCGACCTCGTCACGGAAACCGCGCTCGAGCCCATGCTCGCGATCTGCGATCCGCATCACCACCTCTGGGACCGGCGTGAGGGGCGCGTCGATCGCCGCTACATGCTGGATGAGATATTGGCCGACATCGGACGAGAGGCCGGCGGCCACAACGTCGTCTCGACCGTATTCATCGAGCACTTGGCCATGTTCCGCGCCGACGGGCCCGACGAGATGAAATACGTCGGCGAAGTGGAATTCGCCAACGGCATCGCAGCGATGGCGGCATCGGGGCTCTATGGACCCACCAGGGTGGCCGCAGGCATAGTTGGATATGCCGATCTCGGCACCGGATCGCGCGTGCGCGCCGTGCTCGAGCGCGAGATGGATGCCGCTCCTGATCGTTATCGCGGCGTGCGCTGTTCCGGTGCCTGGGATCCGGACCCTCGGATCGGCCGGGCAGACCGGCCGGGACTTTATCTCGACGCCAAATTCCGGGAGGGGTTTGCGCAGGTTGGCGCCCTGGGCCTCGTGTTCGACATGACGAGCCGGTTTCCGCAGCTCGGCGAGTGCACGGATCTGGCGCGGGCGTTTCCAACGACCACCATCGTGCTCAATCACCTCGGTGGTATCGCCGGCATCGGCGATTATGCCGGGCGGCGGCAGGAGATTTTCGAAATCTGGCGGCGCAGCATGGCGGAACTCGCCAAGTGCCAGAACGTCATCGTCAAGATTGGCGGGCTCGGGATGGAGTACTGCGGCTTCGGGTGGCACGAACAGGCGCGGCCACCGACGAGCGAAATGATGGCGGCAGCGATCCGGCCATATGTCGAGACCGCTATAGAGCTGTTCGGCGCAGACCGGTGCATGTTCGAGTCGAACTTCCCCGTCGACAAGGTCAGTTCGAGCTACAGCGTGTGCTGGAATGCCTTCAAGCGCATTACGATGGGCTGCTCGGATGCGGACAAAGCCCAACTTTATCACGATACGGCGGCGCGCGTTTACCGGCTGAGGTAGCCTGATCCTGGGCGGCGCGGCGTCGGATCGTTCAGGTGGCGACCGCGGGCTCGAGGGGATACTGATCCGTTGCGGGAGGTCGAGAGATGAGCACGGTTGCGCACCGCGACGACTTCGACGTGGCGGTGGTTGGTGGCGGTCTCGTCGGCGCCGCCGTTGCGTATGGGCTCGGTCGGCTCGGCAGCCGGGTTGCAGTGCTGGACGAAGGCGATCTGGCCGTCCGGGCATCGCGAGCCAATTTCGCGCTCGTCTGGGTGCAGTCGAAGGGACTTGGCATGCCCGAATACGCGGGCTGGACCGTGGCCTCGGCCGAGGCGTGGCCGGCGCTCGCGAACGCGTTGAAGCGCGACGTCGGCCTCGACGTGCATCTCCAGCAGCCGGGCGGCTTTCATCTCGCGCTCAGTGAGAGCGAACTCGAAACGCGGGCGAACACGTTGAAGCGGTTCCACAACCAGGCGGGGGTGACCCAGTACGCGACCGAGATCATGCGACGTGACGAGGTAGCGAAGTCTCTTCCCGAGATCGGGCCGGAGGTCGTCGGCGGCAGCTATTGTCCCCTCGACGGACACGTCAATTCGCTGAAGCTGTTCCGGGCGCTGCACGCGGCGATGGCCACTCACGGCACGATGTATCTGCCGGGGCATGCAGTTCGCGCAATCGAACGCGACGGGGGGGCGTTTCGCGTCACGGCAGGCACGCGCACGATCACGGCCGGCAAGGTGGTCCTGGCGGCGGGAAACGCCAACCAGCATCTGGCGCCCATGGTCGGCCTCAAAGCGCCGATGCGGCCGGAGCGCGGGCAGATCGTCGTTACCGAGCGCGTCAGACCGTTCCTGAAGTTTCCGGTCGTGACGATCCGGCAGACAGACGAGGGAACGGTGATGCTCGGCGACAGCAAGGAGGAAGGCACCGATCCCGCGGGGCTCAATCTCGAGATCAGCTCGGTGATCGCCTCGCGTGCGGTTCGGACCTTTCCGCTGCTCGGCAAGCTCAACGTCGTCAGGTCGTGGCGAGGCATACGCGTGATGCCGGCGGATGGCTTTCCGATCTACGATCAGTCGGCGACAGCGCCCGGCGCGTTCATCGTGACCTGTCATTCGGGCGTGACGCTGGCGGCGGGGCACGCGCTGACGCTGGCGCCGATGATCCATGCCGGACGGCTCGACGGCAGGCTCGACGCTTTCAGCGCGAGGAGGTTCGATGTTCAAAAGATTGCCTGACGGTGAAGCGACCCCGGCGAAGCTTACGGTCGATGGACGCACGATCGAGGCGCGGGCCGGCGACAGCATCGCGGCGGCGCTGCTGGCCGCTGGGGTCTCATCGACGCGGCTCTCGTCGGTGGGCCAGTCGCCGCGGGCACCCTATTGCATGATGGGCGTGTGCTTCGAGTGCATGGTCATTGTGGACGGCGTCGCCAATCGCCAGGGTTGTCTGGTACCTGTGCGCGACGGCATGGAAATTGTGACGCTGATGGGCCGGCGGGAGATCGGCGCGTGAGCAGCCGAGAGCTGAAAGCGGCCTACGATGTCGTGGTCGTAGGCGCCGGTCCGGCCGGGATGGCTGCCGCAAGCGAGACGGCGCGCGCCGGGCTCGATACGCTGCTGGTCGATGAGAGTGTGGGGCCGGGTGGGCAGATCTATCGCGGCATCGCGACTGCATCCGTGCGAAAGCGTAGCATCCTGGGCGATGAGTATGAGGCGGGCGCGACCCTCGTCGACGAGCTATGCGAGAGTGGAGCCGGGGTCGCTCTGGGCGCCACGGTATGGAGTCTCGATCCCGAG
Organism: Hyphomicrobiaceae bacterium; assembly: GCA_050187415.1. GTDB lineage: Bacteria > Pseudomonadota > Alphaproteobacteria > Rhizobiales > Hyphomicrobiaceae. The sequence goes on from JBFWXN010000076.1 coordinate 10,198, forward strand.
TGTCGCCTCAGCGTATCGATGGCTGGTGCATCGCGACTGATTTCGGCGCGACGCGTCGTGATCGCGACCGGCGCGATGGAGCGGCCGTTTCCCATTGCGGGATGGACGCTGCCCGGCGTCATGACGGCTGGCGCAGCGCAGACGTTGGTGAAGTCGTCCGGTCTGCTGCCGGATGGCAAGACGGTGCTGGCCGGTACGGGGCCGCTGCTGCTGTTGCTGGCAGCTCAGTTGCTGCGGGCCGGTGCGTCGATCGATGCGATCCTCGATACAACACCGTACGGTAATCTGATCAAGGCGCTGCCGCATGCGCCGGGCTTCGTCCTGTCGCCGCTGTTCAGGAAGGGCCTGGCGCTGAAACGCGATGTGGGCCGCCGCGTTCGGATCGTGCGGCACGTCACGTCGGTCGCAGCCAAGGGCGATGAGGGCTTGCAGTCGGTCACGTACACGACGCGCGACGGAGTGTCGACGACGATGCCGGCGGACAATCTGCTGCTGCACCACGGCGTGGTGCCGAACACGAACCTCGCCATGGCAGCCGGCGTGACGCACGACTGGGACATGCGGCAGCATTGCTGGTGTCCGGCGCTCGGCGCGGACGGGAGGTCGTCGGTCGATGGAATATTCATTGCAGGCGACGGTGCGGGGATTGCCGGTGCGGTGGCGGCCGAGCTTCGCGGGCGTCTGGCGGGACTGGCAGTTGCGCTCGACTTGGATGCGTCGGGATCGCTGCCGGACGCTCAACCGATCAGGCAACGATTGCAGCGCGAGCAGCGGGCGCGGCCCTTCCTCGATGCGCTGTTCGAGCCGCCGAAGGCGATGCGAGTGCCGGCCGATCATACGATCGTGTGTCGCTGCGAGGACGTGACCGCCGGCGACGTGCGTGCAGCGGTACGACTCGGGTGTACGGGGCCGAACCAGCTCAAGGCGTTCCTGCGGGCCGGCATGGGCCCTTGCCAGGGGCGGATGTGCGGTCTCACGCTGACCGAGTTGATCGCCGAGGAGAGTCAGGCGACGCCCGCGAATGTCGGCCCCCTTCGCATCAGGTCTCCGGTCAAGCCGATCTCGTTGGCCGAGTTGGCGCAGATGCCGGTTGGCGAGGCCGCGGTGAAGGCCGTCGTCAGGGGGTGAGCGTCCGGCGTCGGGTGCAGCAGCGGGGGCGATCGCACTGCCATGGTCGTACTGCCATGGTCGCACTGGGGGTCGCGCGGGCGTGACGGGGTGCACCGTTGCCTCCAGAAGGCCACCGCAGCGTCATGGACATCGAGACGGCCGGCTGACTCGCGACAGCCAGCTGACGGTGAGGGCGCGCCACTCCTTCTTTATTGACTGTCCAGTCAGTCAATTGTATAAAAGGCTCTTTCGCGGTTCGCGGAGGGGTGACCATGGCAAATCAGTCGGGCACGCCGCCTAGTCCCGCCGGCAAGCGGCGAGAGGCGTCGGAGCAGCGGCGGCAGGCCATCCTCGAGGCCGCGATCGAGGTGTTCGCGGCAGAGGGGTTCGCGGCTGCCAGGCTCGATGCCGTGGCTGCCAAGGCCGGGGTCGCGAAGGGCACGATCTACCTTTTTTTCAAGGACAAGGAGGATCTGTTCGAGCAGATCCTGACGAACGCCCTCGTGCCGATGCTCGGCAAAGCGCAGACCATCGCCGGCGACGCCTCGGCACCGCTCGATGTGCTGCTGGAGCGGCTGCTCGAATTCCTGCGGGCCGAAATTCTCGGAACACGCCGGCGCGACATTCTTCGCCTGATCATCACCGAGGGCCACCGCTTCCCGCGGATTGCGCAGGCATATCACCGCGAGATCGTCTCCAAAGGCATGGCGATCATGCAGGGCCTCGCCCAGCGGGCGCACGCGCGCGGCGAACTCGCGACGGACGATCTTGCCCGCTTTCCCCAACTGGTCTTTGCGCCGGTCGTCATGGCGGTGGTGTGGGATGGCCTGTTCTCGAAATTCCAGCCGCTTGACGTGAAAGGTCTGCTCGAGGCGCATCGCCGCCTTATCGTTTCAGCCAGCACCGATCGCGAAAGGCGCGAGCCATGACTACGACTGCAATCCGCCTCGTTGCGCTCGTCGCCATCGCGGCCGGTCTCGCCGGAGGGGCATGGTGGTGGGCGCGTGCGCCGGCCGCAAACGGGCCGATCGCCCTGCAGGGCAATGTCGAGATCCGGCAGGTCAACCTCGGCTTCAAGGTTGCCGGGCGGATTGCGGCCCTCGACGTGGACGAGGGGGCGACGGTGGTGGCCGGGCAGCGGCTTGCCAGCCTGGACAAGGTCTATTTCAAGGACACGATTGCCCAATTGACGGCACAGCGCGATCAGCTCAAGGCCAATCTCGACAAGCTCGAAGCGGGCAACAGACCGGAAGAGATCGCCCAGGCCGAAGCGGCGGTCGCCGAGCGAGAGGCCGCGGTTGCCAACGCAAAGATCGCGCTCGATCGCGCCAAAACGCTGCTCGACACGTCGACCGGAACACGCAAGGCCTACGATGATGCGCACGCCGCCGACCGACAGACGACGGCACAGTTGAATTCGGCGCGGCAGGCGCTGCGCCTGATGAAGGCGGGGTTTCGCAAGGAAGACGTGGCGGCGGCCCGTGCGCAATTGGCAGGTGCCGAGGCGGCGCTGCGGATTGCCGAGCGGCAACTGGCCGATGCGGAGCTGACGGCGCCCAACGCGGGCATCATTCTCACGCGGGTGCACGAAGCTGGCGCCATCGTCAACCCGGCCGAGACGGTATTGGTGCTGAGCCTGACGACACCGGTCTGGGTGCGCAGCTACGTGTCCGAGGTCGATCTCGGGAGGGTCAGGCCGGGGCAGCCGGTCGTGGTGACCACCGACACGCCGGGCGTGGCGCCGATCAAGGGGCGCATCGGCTTCATCTCGACGACGGCCGAGTTCACGCCGAAGACCGTCGAGACGCGGGAGCTGAGAACTGCACTCGTCTATCGGCTGCGCATTGTCGTGGACGATGTGAAGGGTGTGTTGCGGCAGGGCATGCCCGTTTCCATCATGGTTTCGGAACCCGGACCGGGCAGTGAAGCTGCGCCCCGGGTCAGCGAGCGACGATCATGACGCAGGCGCTGGTTGCCATCGAGGACGCGAGCAAGCGCTTTGGCGATGCGGGAGCGCCGGCGATCGGCAAGCTGACGATCGCGGTCAAGGCAGGGCAAGTGACGGGGCTCGTCGGGCCGGACGGTGCCGGCAAGACAACGCTGATGCGGCTGATTGCGGGGCTGCTGGCGCCAACGGATGGCCGGATCCTGGTGGCGGGTCTCGATACGATCCGCGACAGAGAGGCCGCCCACGCGTTGATCGGATACATGCCGCAGCGCTTCGGACTCTATGAGGATCTCTCCGTGATGGAGAATCTCGTGCTTTACGCCGACCTCAAGGGCGTTGCCGATCGGGAGCGCGCGGCGACGTTCGAGCGGCTGCTCGCGTTCACGGATCTCGGGCGATTTACGACGCGACTGGCGGGCAAACTTTCGGGCGGCATGAAGCAGAAGCTCGGCCTGGCCTGCGCGCTGCTGAAGTCGCCCCGGCTGCTGCTGCTCGACGAGCCGAGCGTCGGCGTCGATCCGATCTCACGGCGCGAGCTGTGGCGGATGGTGTACGAGCTGGTAGACCAAGGCGTTGGCGTCGTCTGGAGCACGGCCTACCTCGACGAGGCGGAAAACTGCGCCGAGGTGCTCGTGCTGAACGAAGGCAAGGCCCTGTTCCGGGGCGCGCCGAAGGCGATGACGGCAACCATGGCGGATCGCACTTTTCATCTCAGGGGTGCCGGAGCGGCGCGGCGCAAGCTTCTGGCGGATGCGTTGCAGCAATCCGACGTCATCGACGGCGTAATGCAGGGCGAGGCCGTTCGGTTGGTGATGGCGGAAGGCGCCGTCGCTCCGGAAGCGGCCGGATTCGATGCGGCTGACGAAATCACCGTCGAACGAACGGCGCCTCGCTTCGAGGATGCGTTCGTCGCGATGCTGGGTGGACAGCCGAAGCGCAAGCTGATGCTCGATGCCCATCCGCGTTCGCTGAACGAGGGCGTGGCCCCAGTCAAGGCGGATGGTCTCACCAGGCGGTTCGGCGATTTCACTGCCGCGGCGGACATCAGCTTCGAGATCAAGCGCGGCGAGATCTTCGGGCTGCTCGGGCCGAACGGGGCCGGCAAGTCGACGACCTTCAAGATGATGTGCGGGCTGCTGCGGCCGACGTCCGGCACGGCACACGTCGACGGGCTCGATCTCTACTCGGCGCCGGCGCAGGCTCGCGGGCGCCTCGGCTATATGGCGCAGAAATTCTCGCTCTACGGCGATCTTTCGGTTCGCCAGAACCTCGAGTTCTTCGCGGGGGCCTACGGCCTGTGGGGCAAGCGGAAACGGGAGGCCGTCGATCGTGTGGTGACCGCGTTCGACCTAGCGCCGCATCTCGACAGTAATGCAGGCGGTTTACCGCTCGGCTTCAAGCAACGCCTTGCTCTTGCGGCGGCCATCATGCACGAGCCGCCGGTGCTGTTCCTCGACGAGCCGACGTCGGGGGTGGACCCGCTGACGCGGCGCGAGTTCTGGGGTTTCATCAACGCGATGGTCGGACGCGGCGTGACGGTGATGGTGACCACGCACTTCATGGACGAGGCCGAGTACTGCGATCGCGTCGCGCTGATCAACCGAGGTTCGTGCATCGCTATCGATACGCCCGAAGCCTTGCAGGCCTCCGTCAAGTCGGACGCCTTGCCGAACCCGACCCTGGAAGATGCTTTCATCCAACTCATCGCGGCGCGCGAGCAGGGCGACGAACGGGCCGCGGCATGAGCGAGCGGAGCGGCGACGATCGCACCAATGCCCGCGGTTCCTGGCGGCAGAGCTTCCGGCGCGTCCGCGCGCTGATCCGGAAGGAAGCACTGCAGGTGATGCGCGATCCGTCGAGCCTCGTCGTCGCTTTCCTGCTGCCGGCGCTGCTGCTCTTCCTGTTCGGCTTCGGCATCTCGTTCGATGCGACAAGATTGAAGGTGGGGCTGGTCGTCGAGCAACCGACGCCGGAGACGGCGAGCTTCGTGGCGGCGCTGGCGGACTCGCCCTATTTCGACGTCCGACGCGGATCGCACCGGCAGGGTTTCGTCGACCAGTTGTCGGCCGGTCGGATCAACGGGATCGTGGTTCTGGCGGGAGATTTCTCGGAGCGCCTGGCGCGGGGCGACACGGCAGGCATCCAGGTGATCACGGATGGCAGCGATCCGAACACGGCGGGGCTCGCCACGGGCTATGTGCGCGGCGCGTGGCAGGTGTGGCAGTCGCAGCGGGCGCTGGGGCGAAACATTCCGGCTGCCGGGCAGGTGACGATCGATGCGCGCTTCTGGTTCAACGCGGAACTCGAGAGCCGGCGCTTTCTCGTCCCAGGCTCGATCTCGCTGATCATGATGATGATCGGCTCGCTGCTGACGGCGCTCGTCGTCTCGCGCGAATGGGAGCGGGGCACGATGGAGGCTCTGCTGGCGACACCGGTCAGCACATTCGAGTTCATCATCGGCAAGATGGTGCCGAATTTTGCGCTCGGCATGTGCGCGATGGTGGTGTGCGTCACCACGTCGATTGTCGTGTTCGACATTCCGCTGCGCGGCTCGATCGTCGCGCTGTTTGCCTTCACGGCCGTGTTCCTGCTCGTAGCGCTGGGCATCGGGCTGCTGATCTCGACGGTTGCGCGCACGCAATTCCTGGCGAGCCAACTGGCGATGCTGGTGGCGTTTCTGCCCGGCGTTTATCTCTCAGGTTTCCTGTTCGAGGTGGCGAGCATGCCGGCCGTGCTGCGTGGCATCTCGAAGATCATTCCCGCAGCCTACTACGTGCGCGGTCTCAACACGATCCTACTTGCCGGCGACATCGGTTCGGTGCTCTGGCCGGCGGCGGGCGTTCTCGTGCTCATGAGCGTCGTTCTTTTCACGCTGACCATCTTCACCTCGCGCCAGAGGCTCGACTAGGCATGAGGCTCGACTAGGCATGAGGCTCGACTAGGCATGCTCACGCGACTTTGGGCCCTGATCGTCAAGGAACTGCTCGCAGCCTTTCGTGATCCGAAGGCGCGCGCCTCGTTCGTCATTCCACCGATCTTGCAGCTTTTTTTGTTCGCCTATGCGGCGACGCTCGAAGTCTCGAACGTGCCCATCGGGGTGATCAACGACGATTGGGGCGCCAGCTCCGTCCAACTCGTCAGCCGCTTCGAGCGGGCATCCTCGTTCTCTGAAATCAGGCGGTATCCGAGCTTGCAGGCGGCGCAGGCGGCGATCGATGCGCAACAGGTGATGGCGGTGGTGCGTATCGGCCAGGACTTCTCGCGAACTCTGGCGAGCGGCGAAAGCGCCGGCATCCAGGTTCTGCTCGACGGGCGCAAGTCGAACAGCGCGCAGATCGTCAGCAACTACGTCGCGAACATCGTTGCGCAGTTCAGTGCGGACTGGCGCCTCGGGCGGGAGATGACCCAGCCAACCGAACTCGTCGATCGTTCGTGGTACAATTCGAACCGAGATTATCAAACTGCGATGGTGCCCATTCTGATCGCCACGCTGCCGATGACCATCGTGCTGATGGTGGTCGGCATGTCGGTCGCCCGTGAGCAGGAACTGGGCACGTTCGAGCAGCTTCTCGTTTCGCCACTGCAGCCGCTCGAGATTATCGTGGGGAAGGCGGTTCCCGGGCTGATCGTCGGCTTGGCCCAATGCGCGGTGATGACGTTGATCGTCGTCTATGGGTTCGGCATCCCCGTGACGGGGTCGGTGACGATGCTGTTCCTTGCGCTTACCGTATTCCTGATCTCGATCATCGGCGTGGCGCTCTTCATCTCGTCGCTCGTGTCGAACCAGCAGCAGGCGATGATGGGCATCATGGTTTGCATGATGCCAGCGATGCTGCTCTCGGGCTTCTCGTCACCCGTGCAGAACATGCCGGCGTGGCTTCAGCCATTGGCCGGGATCAACCCGCTGACGCATATGCTGGTGATCATTCGCGGCGTGTTTCTCCGGGACATGCCGTTCTGGCTCGTCGTGGAACGCATATGGCCCATGGCGGCGATGGCCGCCGTCACCATTGGCGCCGCGGCCTGGATGTTCCGCCGCAAGGTCGAGTGAACGGCCGCGGTGATGCGGCCGCTCGTGGTGTGACGTGGGCAGGCGCGTTACTCGGGAGACGCCATCGCCGCCCGACCTGCGGGTTCCGTTTCCGCGGACGGCGTCGTGAACTTGCCGGCGACAAATGCCAGCGCGATCGCGACGGCACCTGCAATGTCGGTATAGACGCCCGGAACGAGGAGGAAGCCGGCCGCGATCAGCAGGAGGATCCGGGTGAGCAGGCCGATCCTGCCGACGGCGTGCAGATAGCCCTCGAACGAGGCTGCCATGAGCCAGACCGCGATCAGCGCCGTGGAGACGTTGTGGATGATCGCCAGCGTGTCGCCGCGCAGGATCAGTGTCGGATTGAGAACGAACAGGAACGGCAGGATGAAGTTGATCAGGCCGAGCCGCATCGACAGGAAGCCCGTCTGCATGGGCTTCGAGCCCGCGATCGTGGATGCAGCGATGGCGCCGAGCGCGACGGGCGGCGTGATGAAGCTCAGCACGCCCCAGTAGAGGATGAACAGGTGGCTGGCGACGGGGTCGAGACCGGCGTTGATCATGGCCGGGCCCATGACCACGGCGAGGAAGATGTAACACGCCGACACGGTCATACCCATGCCGAGAATGAACGACGTGACGGCACCGAAGAAGAGCAGCAGGTAGATGTTGCCGCCGGCAAACTGCACGAGCTCGCGTGAGAACGCGCCGCCGACGCCGGTGTAGGACAGTGCCCCGACGATGAGGCCGATGCCCGCCAGAATGCCGACGATGTTGGTGATGTTCTTCACGCCGTCGTCGAGCATCACCAGAAGCGCGCTCCACTTGAACTTGTTCACCCCCGTGATCCAGCCGTTGATGATGCTGGTCGTGATCAGGGCCAGCGTGGCGTAGAAGGGCGCGTGCGCTTCGATGCCGACCCAGACGAGCAGGTAGATCAGCAGAACAAGCGACAACAGGTAATGCCAGCCCACTTTCACGACGGGCCAAAGCGCCGGGATTTCGCTGGCGGGCTGCCCCTTGAGATTGTTCTTGGCGGCGTAGCAATCGGCCTGCAGCAGGAGTGCGATGTAGAACATCAGCGCAGGCACGGTGGCCGCGATCATCACGGTCGCATAGGAGATGTTCAGGTACTCGGCCATGATGAAGGCGACCGCGCCCATGACCGGCGGCATCAGCGCGCCTCCGGTCGAGGCGCACGCTTCGACGGCGGCTGCGTATTTCGCCGGGTAGCCGACACGCTTCATCGTCGGGATGGTCAACTGGCCGGTGGTGACCACGTTCGAGATGACGCTTCCCGAAAGCGATCCAAATAGGCCCGACGAGAGGATCGCCACCTTCGCCGGTCCGCCGCGGGCACGGCCCAACAGCGCCGTTGCGAAGGTCATGAAGAATTCGCCGCCGCCGGTTGCGACAAGGGCCGAGCCGAACAAGAGGAAGCCGATCAGCAGGCCGGCAACGGTGCGCATCGGAACGCCGATGATGCTTTCGGTGCCCAGTGCATGCTGGCGAACAAGCTCGTCGACCGGGCTGGAGGGCCCCCACAGGAAGCCCGGCATCTGGTCGGCGTAGAGAGGGTAGAGGAAGAAGAACAAGCTGATGAGGAAGAGCAGAGGGCCGCCGACGCGGCGCATCGCTTCAAGCACCAGGAGGCAGACTATTCCAGCTATGATCGTGGCGGACGGAGGCGCGACGATGTCCCAGCCTTCCTGCACGATGTGCTCGCCGTTGATCGAGAGGTAGCTCATCGCAAGTACGGCTGCAACGAAGAGGACCCAGTCGAACCAAGGCGGCCTGCCTTCGCTGTTGGTGCCGATGAGCGGATAGACCAGGACGAGCTCGAGCAGCAGGAGCGCGATGACCGCAGCGGCGAGGGCGAGCTCGATCGGCGTCAGCGCAGATACACCGCCCTGAAGCGCCGCAACACCTTTCCAGCCCACATATCCGATCGCGAGTACCGAGACGGCGAACACGATCCATTCGAAGGCGCCGGAGTCAGCCTTGTCGTGGGCGGGATAGACCAGAAATACGAGCGCCAGGAAGATGCCGGTGAGAAGGTAGTAGTAGGAGGTATCGATCATCAGGAGACCGATCCCGAACTGGAAATTGAACAATCGGTTGATATTGAGGAGTATGCCGATCAGACCGAGGCCCATCACCAGCCAAAGCGTCGGGCCCGAGAGGCGCCGCTCGCTGGGTCCCTCGGCAACGATCGGCTTCTTGACTGGCTGATCGACTGGCTTCTGGGCGTTCGTGGATTCGCTCATCGTGGTCACTCGAATTCCGGAAACGGCGTTCCTGGGGCGGGCTTGACGCGACAGATCGAGACGTTGCACGCCGCGAAAGCTGGCTCGCCGCGCCACACGTCATTGCGCCAGTTCATCCGGCGTCATCGGAATTGAATTAGCCACACGCGCCGATGCGATCCGCTCGATGCTGCAAGCGCATCGAGACGGATACCAGCGCTGCCGGCTGCTCATGATTTGGCGGTTTTCTTTTTCGAGCGTTCCGCCAGTTCAAGGTGATCACGACGGTGCGGACAGCCAGGGCGGACGATTGTGCAGTTGACTGCCACAAGCGCCCGCCCAGGCTGACGAGGTGCCTCAGTTGCTCAGGTTCTTCTCGATATAATCGTCCCAGAACGCCGGCCATTCCTTCTCGGCATCGAACGCCTCGCTCTTGGCGGTCTTCTCGGCGACCAGCTTCTCGAATTCGCCCCGGGCCTTGGTCCATCCGTTACGTACGGTTTCGAGACGGGCGAGCCGCTTGTCCTGCCAAGCCTGCGCTTCCTTGGTCCAGTAGCCCTTCTCCTTGGCGTACTTGATCGCACCGTCATGCCAGGGGGCGTCGGCCGGCGGGAGAATGGAGTTCTTGACCTCCCAGTTCTTGGAGCTGCCGGTCGTGTTCTTGAAGAGGTCGAAGGCTTCGTCGATGGCCTTCACCAGATTGTACACTTCGTCGGTCGTGGTCTTGGCGTAGGTGACGATCATCGGATAGCGATAGCCGACGAGGTGAGCGGGATTTTCCTTGCTGATGGCGGCGCCCACCGTCTCCTTGTAGGGCTCGGCGAAGCTGATGATCTTGGTCAGGTTCTCCCAGCCCTTCTTGTTCTCGGGGTCGAACGCCGGCCAGATGAGGCCCCGCGGGGAGGCTTCGATCTGGCGCATGTTGGCGGACGTCGTCACCGAGCCCATGGCATCGAGCTGATCGGCGATGATGGCATCCTTCAGGGCGTTGTAACTGCCGAACCAGACGACCTTGACGTCCTTCCGGGTGAGCCCGCCGAAGGCAAGGTAGGCGTCATTCTTCACATTGACCGACGGGTTGCCCTTGACGTAGCCGACGCGCTTGCCTTTCAGGTCGGCCATCGTCTTGACGCCAGTGTCCTTTGCCACTGCGAAGCCGACCGAGGACGGACGCCCGAGTACGACGCGGAGATCTTGCGGTCCCCACGAGGGGACGCCGAAATCGTAGGTGCCTTCGGCCGCGAAGTAGGTTTCGTTAGCAAGGAAGCCGTACTGCACCTTGTCGGTCTTCATCGGGAGCAGACGACCAATCGATGTGCCCGCTGGAACGATACGGATGCGGGTTGGGTATTTGCTTTGCAGCGCGTTGGCGATGCCGGAGGCTTCTGCATATCCGCTGGAGCCCAGATCATAGGCGCTCCAGACCATCGAGGCTGGAAGCTTGACGTCCTCAGCACGCGCCGCGAGGCCAAAGGCGCCAACAAGGCCGGCCACGCCGGCCCCCAAAGCGGCCGTGCGCCGAATAAATTTTCGCAATTCCTTCTCCCTTGTCTCGATTCTTCACAGCGCGGTGCGTCCGGATGACGGACCGGACCCCACGCTTGTCGCCATCGTGCCCCGATCGTGCTCTCGGAACAACCCCCAAATGGTCAAAATCGATCAATGCCAGAAGGTTGGGCACGAAAGGATCGGCGGCGCGAGCGAAGCGGCGTGGGACGAATTCCGTCTGGCGTTTTCTCGCGCGATGCCCACACTATTCCCGTCGAAACGTGTCGCGGCCGCGTGATCGCGAGACATCGCAAGCGATCGCAGGGCCGACGACGAGCGACTGTTCGTGATGGAATATGACATGACCCTGGATCCTCGGGCGGCAACCAATCCGATGTTTGGGCCGAATACGCTCAAGCTCGGGATTTTCTCGGCCAACTGCGACGGCGGGTTGACGATGAGCCTCGCGCCCGACCGATGGAAGGCGAATTGGGACGACATCGCCGCCATGTGCCGGCTGGCCGACGATGCAGGGCTCGAGTTCATTCTTCCGGTGGCCAAGTGGCGCGGCTACCAGGGCAAGGCCAATATCTACGGGAAGTCGTTCGAAACGCTGACACACAGCGCCGCGATCGGTGCGCTGACGAAGCGGATCTGCGTCTTTTCGACGGTGCACGTGCCGCTCTTGACGCCGGCCTTCGGCGCCAAGGCCCTCGCGACCATCGATCATGTCACGCATGGGCGTGCCGGGCTCAACATCGTGTGCGGATGGAACCAGGAAGAGTTCGATCTCCACGGCGTTACGATCGAGCAGGATACGCGCTACGACCACGGGCACGAGTGGTTCGAGGTGTGGGCCAAGCTGCTGGAAGGCGGGCCGGAGTTCGATTGGGACGGCCGCTTCTTCAAGCTTAAGCGCCTCGAGACCAATCCCGTGTCGGTGCAGCGCCCGCGGCCGATGGTCATGTCTGCGGGCTTCTCGCCCAAAGGCCGCGACTTCGCGGCGGTGGCCGCGGATGCGCTGTTCATCAACATGACCGAAATCGAGCAGGCGCCGTCGTTGCTGGCCAGTGTGGCGGAGCTGACCGCGCGCCACGGGCGGCCACTCAGCGTCTACACGATGAGCCACGTCGTCTGCCGTCCGACGCGCAAGGAGGCCGAGGAGTTCTTTCACTATTTCGCGGAGGAGCATGCCGATACGGACGGGCAGGCCTACTATCGCCAGAAGCGCGGGGCGAAGGCCGGCACGTCGACGGGCGAGCAGATCGCGCGTCCCTTCGTCAACCGCTTCCAGCGGGCGACCGGCAAACGCTTCGATGGCGCCTATCCCGGGGCGTTTCCGCTCGTCGGCACGCCGGACGATGTGGCTGACGACCTGGCGCGGATCAGCAGGGCCGGGCTTGCGGGAACGTCGGTCGCGTTCCTCGATTATCTGAAAGAGATTCCATATTTCATCGCCGAGGTGCTGCCTCGCCTGGAGCGGCTGGGTTTACGGGCTCCGGTCGGGAATTGAGGAGGGCTGGGAGCCAGAACAAGGACTGTGGCCAGGCACAACGGATGTGCGTTTTGCCACGCTTCGATTGCAGGCGGGGAGCGCATTGCGCGTCCCCAGCCGATTTGTGACGCCGCTGCTGCGAAGCGCCTTGTGAGCGGTGACCAAGGTCCGGCGCCTTGGCGCCCGATTCACGCATCGTGTCGGATCATGTCGAGGACCGGCCTTAGGTAGCCCATGAACTGCTCGGGTGATTCCGACATGGGAAAGTGGCCGAGCCCCTTCATGACTTCGAAGTGGCGCGCTTTCACCTGCCTGGCCAGATCCGCGGTGAGGGCGGGTGTGGCCGAGAGATCGTACTCGCCGGTCAGCAGGTAGAGAGGACACGGGCTGTCGCGCAGCGGAGTGAGGTCGAGGTTCCGCATGTCGCCGTCCGCCATGTAGTAGACGAGGTCGCCCATGAAGATGCCGGGGCCGCTTTGTGAATAGTGCCACAGCGTCTCCCAGCGATCGGCGTCCGGCGACGTCGGCGAGATCAGGCAGGAAACGAACGCCGACGCCGCTTCACCGCCATGTACGTCGGAGCGATGGATCAACTCGAGATCGCGAAGCTGCGGATTGGCGCCGGGGTCGGCATAGAGGGCCGACTGAAGCCCCACAGCGGCGCGGAAATACGCGCCGTGCCGAAGGGCGAGATGCAGTACGGCGCGACCGCCGATCGAGCAGCCCATGACGACGGGCTTGTGCAATCCGAGTGCGCGGGAGACGGTCATCACCGTTTCGACATAGAGCTTTGTCGTCAGGCGATAGACCTCGGTCTCGAAGCCGGCCGGCGGCGACGACTTGCCGTGCCACGGCAGATCGAAGGCGATGACGCGGAAGTGCCGAATGATGTCCGGATCGTTGAGGATGGCACGGTACTGGCGGCCGTCGGAGCCTGCGGTGTGCAGGCAGAGCAGGGGAATGCCATCGGCGGGGCCGGCTTCCTCGAAGTAGATGCGGTGCGGGCGTCCGTCGAGATCGGTGTGGAGATAGCGGCCGACGACCGGCTCGATCCACGGTGTACCGACCGACGCGGGTGGGGCGGCCGATCGCTTCGGGGGGCGGACGGCGGCGAAAATCTCCTCGATCAAGCCCAGATGGCGACCGAAGGCGAGCATGTCGCCGCTCACGTCCAGGTGGCCGACGCGCATCATGCCGTTGAGGCTTTGGTAGCCGACCGGCGGAACGGGCTCGGCGAAGGCTCGCCACGTGTCTGGTGCCGCTCTGAAAGTGATGTCGGCCTTTGCGGGGCTCGATTTCGAGACCTCAATCGGGTCGTTGCCGAGACGCACGGTCCAACGCTCGTCGCCGGCCTGCACGTCGATCGTGATCGGCGCGAAGCGATTGCGCCGCGCAAAAGCTGGCTTTGCCTCGAGCGCATGGGCCAGGCGAGCGAACATGGGCGATCCTCCGGTCGGCGCTGAAATGCGCTGTGGCTTGGCTTTCCAGATACGCGAACGACGCAGCTCTCGCCAAGGGCCGCCGAAGCGAGCGCCGTCGCGAGCGAGCCCCCTCTACCTGCCGAGGCGTGGAAGGGCCCCCGGATCGGCGCACACCTGCCTGAGCGCTTGTCCGGGACCGCGGCGATTGGACGGCCGTGCGCTCTCCCCTAAGCGCTCGCCTTGTCGAGCGCGGCGAGCGAACCGGCATCGAGTTCGAGGCGCGTCGACTTCATGATGTCGGTGAGCTGGGCGATGGAGGTCGCGCTGGCAATCGGGGCCGCGATCGCGGGCTGGGCGAGTAGCCATGCGAGCGCGACCTGGGCCAGGGTCGCATTGTGCTTGGCGGCCGCGTCGTCGAGCGCCTTCAACACGCCCAGCCCCTTCGCGTTCAGGTATTTGCCGGCGCCCGCCCCGCGCGCCTTGCCGGCGAGATCGGCTTCGGTTCGGTACTTGCCCGTGAGGAAGCCGGAGGCAAGCGAGTAATATGGAATGACGCCGATCGATTCCTTCACGCAAAGATCCTGCAGCGGACCTTCGAACTCCTTCTTCTCGACGAGGCTGTAGAGCGGCTGCAGGGTCTCGTAGCGCGGGATCCCGGCCTTGGCGCTCGCATCGAGCGAGGCCTTGAGGCGCTCGGCATTGAAGTTCGACGCGCCGACCACCCGCACCTTGCCCGCCTTCACGAGCTGGGCGTGGGCTTCCATCGTCTCTTCGACAGCCGTGACGTTGTCGTCACGATGCGACTGGTAGAGGTCGATGTAGTCGGTCTGCAGGCGTTTCAGCGAGTCTTCGACGGCGCGAACGATGTAGGCCTTCGAGAGGCCCTTCTTGTCGGGCGCCATCTCGAGCCCGCACTTCGTGGCAAGGATCACTTTCGAGCGGTTGCCACGGGCCTTGAACCAATTGCCGATGATGGTTTCGCTCTCGCCGCCCTTGTTGCCCGACTTCCACTTGGAATAGACGTCGGCCGTGTCGACACAGTTGAAACCCGCATCGAGGAAGGCGTCGAGAAGCTTGAAGGAGCCCTGCTCGTCGACCGTCCAGCCGAAGACGTTGCCACCGAAGACGAGTGGTGCGATCTCGAGGTTGCTCTTGCCGAGCTTGCGCGTTTTCACGTGGAGTGCCTCCGTATTGACGTGAACGGTGATCGTCGAACGCGATGTGCGTGCCGGCTCAGACGGGCGAGGCGACGAACAAGGGAATCGTGCGCTTGGTCTTGCGCTGGTAGTCCGCGTAGGGCGGAAAGGCCGCGACGGCCAACGTCCATAGACGCTGGCGCTCGGCGTCGTCGGACACTTCGCGGACGCGCATCGGCCAGACCTCGGTGCGATCGCGAAGCTCGATGGCCGGATTGGCCCGCAGGTTGTGGACCCAGACCGGATCTTCCGGCGCGCCACCTACAGAACCGACGAGAACGTAGCTGTCGCCGTCCTTGACCCGCATCAGCGGTGTCTTGCGGATCGCTCCGGTCTTGTTGCCCGTATGCGTGAAGAGAATGACGGGCAAGCCCGTATCGCGCAGCGTCGTGCCCTTGGTACCGCCGCTCGATTCGTAAAGCTCGACCTGCTCGCGGACCCAGTTGTGTGGCGAGGGAACATAGTTGGCCATGCGCAGCACTCCATTGGCGGTCGATTGGGCGGCTGTCAATTTCGGCAGGTGTCGATCGGCCCTGAGACTAGGGCCGCAGGTCGGCCGGACACAAGACCGGATATCGCATGGCCGGCGGTCGCCGGGTCACGCATTCGGCATCGACAGGTAGCCGATGCGCCGGCCACGGGCCTCGCGCATCCGTTCGAGCTGGTCGAGCACCAG
>JBFWXN010000077.1:0-25660 GCA_050187415.1 Hyphomicrobiaceae bacterium
CCCATCTTCCGCGAGGCAAGCGCCGGTTGCGCCGCCGGATTGAACCGAAGCTCCGCCAGCATCGCGGCGCCTGCCACGAAATGGCACGCGCCCACGATCAGGAAGACCTTGCGCCGGCCGAACACATCGCCGAGCAACCCGCCCACCGCCTGCCCCAGCACAATCCCGGAGATTTGGGCCGAAAGGAACCGGGCCAGCACCGCCTGCCGTTGCGCGAAGGGCACCACGTCGCCAATCCACGCAAACGCGAGCGGGATGAGGCCGGCAGCCGTCGCGCCGGCAATGAAGCGTGTTGCGACCAGCCCATCGAGGGTGGCACTTTGCGACGCCCAGGCGGTGGCGATACCCGTTGCCAGCGAGCACGAGCCCGCGATCAGAAACTTGCCGAACCTGTCTCCGATCGGCCCGAACAAGAGTTGCAGCAACCCGTATCCGACCGCAAACGACGCCACGATCGCGGATGTTTCGCCGACGGTTGCCGACAAATCCTTGGCGATCATCGGCAGCAGGGGATCGCACACACGCATGTTGATCGAGCTGGAGAACGCGGCCAACCCCAACAGTAGCAGGGCGCGCAGCGGCAGCGGCCGGGTCTCTACGGCATGCTCGGCCACCGTCACGACCGAACCCCCATCGAACAAGACGGGCGGCAGATCCGACGGCCTATGCTTCTGCCCTGAAGGGCTGGCACGGGGTGAAGCTCGGGCCGGCGGCGCGACACTCGGAAAGCTGGCATTGGCATGAGGTCGCGCGTCTCGCTCGGCACGGGGCCCGAATGGTGGATTCCCGACTGCACGGGGGCGCCGATCGGCTCGACCGACTATGAACGACCGCGATGCGAGGTCAATGCGGCCCATCGCCTGAATGCCGTGCGCGCACGGTCGTTCTTCCAGCACATCGCAGGGGTCTCGGCTCTCACACGATCGCACCGACGATCATCGACGCGCCGGTGACCAGCAGCAGCCCGTCCATCAGGCCTCGAAACGCATCGCCGCCGAGGCGCACCATGAGCCGCTTGGCGAGATAGGCGCCCAGCATGAGTGATGTCCCGACGATAACCCCATTTATGATCAATTCGGCAGGCAGCGCCCCGAACAATCGAAAGGCTGTGACCTTCGTCCCATACATCGACAGTGAACTCAGCGCTTCCGTACCGACGAATCCGCCTCGCACCAAGCCATGCGCCAAAAAGAACGGCGTATTGATCGGCCCCGTGTTGGCGACGATGCCGGTCAGATAGCCGACCCCGGCCCCTGCCATCGCCAATCCGCAGAGCCCGATGCTGAAGCCGCTCCGTTCGAGCCATCGCCGCAGTGGGATCATGGCGATGAAGAAGATCCCGAGAAAGAGCTCCAGCACCGTTGGGTTCATCGCCAGCATGGTCCGCGCTCCGAGCCAGGCCATCGGCATCGCGCCGACGCTATAGGCGAGCGCCGCGCTCCAGCGGATTTCGCGCCACCACACCGCAACGCGCGACAAATTGCCGAGAATGGCCGCGATGGCCATGATCGGCACTGCCGCCTTCGGACCGAAGACCAGCGTCAGCACCGGCAGGAGGATGGTCGAGCCGCCAAATCCGATCACCCCCGCCAGCGTTCCCGCCGCAAGACCGATGCCGAGCACCAGCAGCCAGGCGATGAGCATGCCGCACCTTCCCTGCGACGGGAGATTGGTTGCCATCTCCCTGGACTGCGCCCGGCGCACCGAGTCACCGAAAGCACCCTAACTCCCTCTCGAAAGAGATCCAAAGGCATGCTGAAATGCAGCCCAGCCGTCCGTCGCGACCGTCGCCCCGGTGCGGCGAGCCATTCACATCGGGCAAGCGCGGAGATAGCGGCATGGCAGAGATCTGGCAGCTTACGGCGACGGAGGTCGCCGATCTCGTCCGCACGCGCAAGGTCTCGGCGACGGAGGCCTGCAAGGCCGCCCTCGCACGCCTCGACGCCGTCAATCCGCGCATCAATGCCGTGGTGCAGCGCACGGACGACGAAGCACTCGCAATGGCCGCCGCGATCGACCAGGCCCTGGCCCGCGGCGAAGCGGTCGGCCCGCTTGCCGGCGTTCCGACGACCACGAAGGTCAATGTCGACCAGAAGGGCTATGCCACCACCAATGGCCTCCGCCTGCAGGCCGATCTCATCGCCACCACGGACAATCCGCTCGTTGCCAACCTCAAGCGCGCCGGCGCGGTCATCGTCGGGCGCACCAACACGCCGGCCTTCTCGCTGCGTTGGTTCACGCGCAACAGCCTGCACGGCCACACGCGCAATCCCGTCAATCCGTCGCTGACACCCGGTGGCTCGTCGGGCGGTGCCGCCGCAGCCGTCGCCGCCGGCATCTGCGCCATCGGCCACGGCAACGATATCGGCGGCTCGATCCGCTATCCGGCCTACGCCTGCGGCATCCAGGGCATCCGCCCGACGACGGGGCGCGTGCCGACCATGAATGCCACCGGCCCCGACCGCTACCTCGGCGCCCAGATCATGGCGGTACAGGGCCCCCTCGCGCGAACGATTGCCGATTTGCGCCTGGGTCTCGAGGCAATGTCCGCGCGCGACGTCCGCGATCCCTGGTGGACACCGGTCCCACTCGACCTTGGCAGTTTTCCGAAGCGTGCGGCTTTGACCGTCGCGCCGGAGGGGCTGAGCGTTCAGCCGGCCGTCGAGGCTGCGCTTCGGGCAGCCGCCGCCCGCCTCGAGGACGCCGGCTGGGAGGTCGTCGAGACGCCATGCCCGCCGTTCCGTGAGCCGGCCCGCCTGCAGGCACTATTGTGGCTCGGCGACTTCCGTCGCGCAGGTGCAGCGGCCATCGACCAGGAGGCCGACCCCGACTCCTCGTTCGTCTATGCCGAGATGTGCAAGCGCGCGCCCGCGCCCGACTTCAACGCGTACCTGGACACTCTACCCAGGCGCAGTGCACTGCTCCGCGAATGGAACCTGTTTCTCGAGCAATATCCCGTCCTGATCTGCCCGGTCAGCGCCGAGACACCCTTCCCCGACCTGCTCGACGTCTCGTCCGCTGAAGCCTTCGAGCGCGTGATCGAGGCGCAACTCACTCAGGTCGGACTGCCGTTCGTTGGCTTGCCGGGCCTGGCGGTCAGCACCGGCGTCATGGACGGCGTCCCATGCGGCGCGCAGCTCGTCGCCGGTCGCTTTCGCGAAGACATTCTGTTCGCCGCCGCGCGCGATATCGAAGCCCGCAGCCCGCGCATCTCCCCGGTCGACCCGGCCCCGCTCGGCTGATACCCCTCGCCCTTCGAGCATCCGCCACGGTGGCGCCCCCCACCAGACCTCGGAGTACCCCTGCGTGATCGAACCCAAGGAGCACCCGACGACAGGCCGCGCCAGCGCCGATCGTTATCTGGCCGGGGGCTATGAGACTGTGGCCGGCATGTCCTCCCGTCTTGCCGCCGCTATTTGCGGCCGGCTCATGCGGATCCAGTCCGACCTCGGCATAGCGGGGCATTTCGCCGAGATCGGCGCCTTCGAAGGGCGCTTTCTCATCGCCATGGCGCACTGCCTCGAACCCGGCGAGCGAGCGCTCGGGATGGACGTCTTCTCCTGGCCGGACGCAGGCGTGAGGGGCCGCTTCGAGGCCAACTGCGCAAAGCATGGCATCGCGCCGGCCGCCTGGATCGCCTGGCAGGTCGACAGCAACACCACGACACCCGACGAGATCAGGGCCAAACTCGATGGCGGCTTGGCCCGCATGTTCCACGTCGATGGCGAACATTCGCGCAAGGCACTCGCCCAGGATCTCGAACTCGCGACCGCATGCATCGCCCCGGGTGGACTTATCGTTCTCGACGATATGTTGCACCCCGGGTATCCGACGCTGATGGTCACGGTCCAGGCCTACCTTGACCGCCACCCCGAAATGACCGTGCTGTGCATCATCGATCGCGAATCGATCGTCGCTGCGGCGAAATTCGTGCTCTGCCGCACCGCGTGGTTCAAGCGCTACGAGGCGCTGATGCTGGACACCTTCAAGCCCTGGACATGGCCGCTCGGCGCCGATTTCGAGCCGCACTGGTGCTTGGTCTTATCGATGGACACACGGCTTGCGGCTGTCGAGTAGCCAGCGAGCAGAGGCCCGCGCAGATGGACCGGGAGACGATGTTCACCGTCGATCAATCGTCGTACCCGCGACCACAGTCACGGAGGGCCCCTGGCTTCCTTTTCCCCCGGCGCGGACCTTTTGTTGAAACCGCGGTCGGCCGCTAATGGTTGCGCAGCTAACAAGCTACAAATAGTAGATGTTTATGAGGAAGTTGGCGGAGACGAGAGGATTCGAACCTCCGGTACCAGTTTCCCAGTACAACGATTTAGCAAACCGCCGCCTTAAGCCACTCGGCCACGTCTCCGGACGAGCACTCGTATAGGCGGCGGCAGCCGCGATTTCAACCATTGTCACACGCCGCCGGATCTCGGGCCGGGCCGCATCTCGCCACGACCCGAGGCGACCCTCGCTTCCCGCTCAGCCCTTGGGCAGAAGGCCACGCTCTCCCAGCACCGCCTCGGCCACCTTGAAGGCCTCGATCGTTGCCGGAATGCCGCAGTACGCGACCGTCTGGTAGAGCACTTCCTGAATTTCCTCGACCGTGCAGCCGTTGTTGATCGCCGAGTTGACGTGCAGCCGCAGCTCCTCCGGCTTCCCCAGCGCCGTCAACATCGCCATGCACAGCATGCTCCGTGTTTTGCGCTCGAGGCCCGGTCGCGCCCAGATGTCGCCGAACGCATACGTCTCCGAGAATTGCCGCAGCGGCCGGTTGAAGTCGTTCGTGGATGCGTCTCGGCGCTCGAGATAGGCCTTGCCGATCACCTCGCCGAGGATTGCGCGCCCTTTCTGGCGTTGGTCGTCGATGCTCATCGCTGGTCTCCTGCTGAAGCTCGAATGCCGGCGGCGAACGCCATCGGCCACGGCTCCAGCAGGCAATGGCGAGCCGGCCGGGTCAAGCGCGCAACCGGACTGCCGTCACGCCTCGCGCGAAGCCGCCCTGTCGACGAGCTGCCAAAGCGCCGGAATCGCCGCGCGGTATCCGGATTGCGGCGGATAGGCGAGCCGTGCCGATGCCTCGCGATCGAGCCAGGCGAGCTCGGTGTGCTCGTCGGAAAGTGCCGGCTCGCCCGCGACAGCGTGACCGAGCCGGGCGAGAAGAAACAAAAACGCGGAATCCGACGGACGCTGTCTGGTCCACGTCACCGCCTCGTCCCCGAAGCGAACCGAGAAACCCTCGCCAAGCTCCTCGCGCATCTCCCGCTCGAGGATCGTCACATGCGGCTGCCATTCCTCGCCGACATCGATTCGGCCGCCCGGTAGCTCCCAATAGCCGCTATCGGCCTCGCGAACGAACAGCGCCCGCCCATCGCGCACGATGAATGCCTTGAGGCTGACCTCGAACACCTGGATGGCGCGCATGTGCAAGGCTCGCTTCAGCGGAAAAGATAGATCGGGCTCGACCACGCCTTGTGGCCGTCCTCCTGGGTAACTCGCACGTAGATGCGCGTGTCGCCCTTTTCCCGCAATGCAACACGTCGCCGGATATCGAGCGTCGTCTCCGTCATGCGTTCCGGCAAACGGTAGAGTTTCACCGCGCGGTCCAGCCCACCGGCCGAAAAGATGTGTCGATCATAGCCGAGCGCCTCGATCGCCCGCCTGCCTCGCGCGTGCCGCGTCTCGAACGACAGGCAGCCGTCCAGGCCATGCCGAAGCCAAATGTCGATCGCCCCGAAATTACCCGTCGTAACGGCTTTCCACGCGAGGCGCGTGCTGCTCTGGTCCTGCAGTCCGCGATCCAGATTCCAATTGTTGATCACCTCCGCGCGCACGATCTCGTTGCCCTCGACCTTCAATTCGCCGTCCCAGTTCGTCGTTCTCGCTCTCCCACGATACTCGGCGCCTTGGTAGAGGAGCCTGACGCGTGCCCCGAGATCCGCTTTGCCGTAGGGGCGCACGCACTCCACAAGGCGCTCGGCATCGAAAATATCGACCCTCTCGATCGGCGCCGAGCCGACGACCCGCACCCTGAGCTCGACCGTCTCGCCCATGACGCGCGCGATATCGCCCATGTCGATTTGAGTGCCGCGTACGCTCGATGCATCGGCATACACTTGCGGATCGCGACGGAATATCTCCGCCTCCGCGGCCACCGCCGCAACCTCGAGGATCATGCGGTTGCCGGTGGTGCCGTAGTGGTGCCGCCGTCGCATGGCCTCGAAAATGGCATCGCGATCGAGCCGGTCGGTGACGAAGCACGTCAAGCCGCCTTGGCTGCCGAAGAACGACGCGCCGGGATAGCAGGCTCCAGGCCGGCCCTTGTGACCGTCGGAATTGCACACCACACCAACCCGGTAGTTTGCTTCGAAGGCATCCTGCAGCATCCATTCGAATGTGCCCCAGGCCGAATGCACCTCCACTGCCGTCTCGAGCACCGGATCGTGCGCCATGAGAATATCCGCGTAGCGCCCGCCAACATGCGCCATCACCACGCAGTCGCGCTGCGTGAGCTTCTGGAACAACTCGCCCGCCGTGTGCGCGTCCGATGCGGCGTCCTCGCGATCCTTCCCTTCATTGATCTGCGCGTGGCTCGAACGGTGCAACTGCTCGCCTTCGTGCCGAAAAAAGACGTTCCTGTCGCCGCCGACCGCCGTATTGGCACTCCACTCGTAGCCGGGGATGCACACGAATCGCCCCGGCTCGTCGAAGTCGCTCGTCAGATCGTTGAGATGGCGCCAGAACGAGCCCGTGATTTGAAAATCGTTGCCCTGATGCCCCATCACATCGAGGAACGCCTTGTCCCGGCCGAAGCAGAAATAATCGTCGGCCGAGTTGGTGCCGAGCGTCTCGTTCGACTGCCCGTGGAGATCGCCCCAGTAGTGACGGAGCTGGTGCCCCTCGATCACGTCGAAAGGGTTCGACCGGCAGAGCACGTCGCCGTTCTCGTCGCACACCTCGATCACGCCGCCACGCTCTGCGACCAGGCCGTCCGCGATCGCCGCGAATGCCCCGGGCTCGAAGGTCAACGTCGACGGCAAGCCCACGATCGGTGCCGCGCTCGAGAGGTGCAACGTGCGCGCAATCCGGTTCGACGGATTTCCCCACTTGTCGTCCGCCTTGATCGCGAGTCGGAATGGCTCGCCGCGCCGTACACGCGTCGGCAGGATCGCGTGCCAGCTCACGCCGGCGCCTGGTACCACCTCGATGGACGGACTGACCGGCAGGGGCACATAGTCGTAGGTCGCGATCGCGTCCACCAGCACATGGAACTCGAAACAGCGCTCGGCGTAGGTTTGCAGCCGAATGCCGGGGCTGCCGAACCGCCGGTCGCCGAAGCGAACCGTAATCGTGTCGCCTGGGCGCAGGAAGTGCTTGGCCACCCCGATATAGAGCGATCGGCTCCACGGGCGGATGTTGCGCTTGAACTCCCACTTGAGTTCCAGCACAGCCCCGTTCGAGGCTTCCGCGGTGGTATATCCCTGGCCTTGCGGGTCGTCGAGTTGTGCCGGCCCGAAGTCGGTCGCGAAACGAAACCCGATCTTGATCGAGCCCGTGTCATCGATGCCGAAGCATCCCGCCGTGTAGGTCAGAATGAACGATTGCAGAGAGCCCGCCTCGAATGCCCCACTCGGCTCCAGCGTCGCCGTCCCCATGAGATCCGGCCGATAGTCCGAATAGGGCACGCTGCTCTCCCGTCCTGGCGTCTACCAAAGACGTAGCGTGCACTGCGGGTCGTGCCAAGGCGCTGACTGCGCGGCGTGCCTCAATTGATGCTGAAGCCCCCCGCGAGACAGCGCACATCCCTCGGCTTGAGCAGACGGGCGCTGGCGACACGAACCTGGTAGAGAGAACCGTCCAGGTTTCCGGTCCAGAAATCCAGGAACTCCCTGAGACGCGGCAAGCTCGGATGCAGGTCGTAATCCTGCCAGATGTAGCTTTGCAGAAGCGAAGGATAATCCGGCAGTCGATAAAGGATCTCGGCGGTGGTCAGGCTGTACCCGGCCAGCTCATCGGCAAAGTCTCGTCCTCTCATCGTGTCGAGGCCCCTATATCCCTGAAGAAGGCTGCGTTGCTCACGCTTCAAATCGACCACAGACTCAAAGAAAAACAGATTTAGCATTACTTTTCAATAGTCTGGCAGCATCTTCGGACTAGTGCTAACAGCCCTGATTAATAGGGAGTCGGAAAATGGGAAAATAAGAGGCAACAAACGGCGATTATCCGGACGTCGCGGCCTGTGTCGGAAAATCCAATGTTCTCATTTGATGTCGATGAACCGCGACCTCGCCAATTAGGCACGGCATTAACGCAATGAGGCCTATTCTATTCCTATCGGCGAGACTTTCTCATTTCATTACTTTCAGGCGATTCGAGCAATTGCCACTGCCGGACACAGATGCTATGTCACCCGCAAGCAACGCACAAACGGTCCGAACATGGAAAGGGACGAAGTAATGGCCGCCATCAATGTCGATAAGCTCCCCCTGAAGGAGCTGCTCGATCTGGAATCGCGCGTAAAGAAGGCCATCGTTTCAGCGCGCGAGCGCGAAAAGGCCGAAGTGCGCCAGGAGATGATCGCTCTGGCAAGCAAACGCGGCCTTTCGATCAGCGACGTGTTCGGTGGCGGCAAGGGCGGCAAAGGCGGAAAAGTCGCTGTTAAGTATCGTAGTCCGGATAATCCTGAAGACACCTGGACCGGCCGCGGCCGCCAGCCGAAATGGCTCGTCGCGGCCCTGAAGAAGGGCGCCAAGATCGACGATTTTTCCGTCTGATCGCTCAGCCTTTCAAGTCGAGGCTTGGCCCATCGCGTCCAGGAAAGCTGTCGCATCCGTCTCATGCCATGAGGCGGATGCGTTTCTTTGCGTAACCGGTTTCTTGTCCGCCGGGGATCACGCAAGCTGACGATTCGTTTTCGCCATTGGCCCAACGCGCGCTGATTTTGCCGCTTTGCAGTGGGAGGGCAGATCCAAATTGCGCTTGCAACCGAGACGCGCTGCGACTGAGACACGCCATCCGTCCCAATTGGCGCGTGCGCTGCAACGCCCCTGACACGACCCGACGATCGTTCTTGCGGGTAGCATGGCTGGCACTCTAGCCTTGACACTGCTAACGAGCCGCTACATATACGGCCGCGTATGCCGGTGGAGGCGGCACCCGCCTGACCGCACATGGTTCCTGACGGCACGTGGCAATTCTCGAGCCGGGCGCTGAAAGTTCGTAGAATTGTCACGCGCATGCTTCAACGCGAGGAAACTCGAGGAAACTCATGAAATTTCGGCCCCTGCATGATCGCGTCGTCATTCGGCGTATCGATGAGGCAAGCAGAACGCCGGGTGGCATTCTCATTCCGGACACGGCCCAAGAGAAACCCAGCCAGGGCGAGGTGGTCTCAATCGGTCCCGGCGGACGCGACGAAAAAGGAAATCTGGTTCCGATCACCGTTAAATGTGGCGACCGTGTGCTATTCGGCAAATGGTCGGGTACCGAGGTCAAACTCGACGGTCAGGATTTGCTCATCATGACCGAGAGCGACATTCTCGGTGTATTGGATGAACCGGCCACTACCCGGGCGGCGGCCTGATTACCACTCGATCGGTTGATCTTCCACACGGAATTTCGTCGTTGGGCCCAGGATGATCGGAATACGCGAGCCTTCCAAACAATTCATCTCTCAATCATCATCGGAGTTCTCGAAAGATGTCTGCCAAGGACGTGAAATTCTCGCAGGATGCCCGCGAGAAAATGCTGCGCGGCGTCGATATCCTGGCCAATGCCGTCAAGGTAACGCTTGGTCCCAAGGGCCGCAATGTCGTGATCGAGAAGTCCTTCGGTGCCCCGCGCATCACCAAGGACGGCGTCTCCGTTGCGAAGGAGATCGAGCTAGAGGACAAGTTCGAGAACATGGGCGCGCAGATGCTGCGCGAGGTGGCCTCGAAAACCAGCGACCTTGCAGGTGACGGCACCACGACGGCAACCGTTCTCGCCCAGGCCATCGTCCGCGAGGGCGCCAAGTCCGTCGCTGCCGGCGCCAACCCCATGGACCTGAAGCGCGGCATCGACCTCGCAGTAAGCGCCGTCGTCGCGGAGTTGAAAACCCACGCCAAGAAGGTCACGTCGAACGACGAGATTGCCCAGGTCGCCGCGATCTCCGCCAATGGCGACGCCGAGATCGGCCGTATCCTTGCCGAAGCCATGAAGAAGGTCGGCAATGAAGGAGTGATCACGGTCGAGGAAGCGAAAAGCCTCGAGACCGAGCTCGACATCGTCGAGGGCATGCAGTTCGACCGCGGCTACATCTCCCCCTATTTCGTCACCAACGCCGACAAGATGATCGCCGAGCTCGAGGATGTCTTCCTGCTCATCCATGAGAAGAAAGTGTCGGGCCTCCAGCCCATGCTGCCGCTGCTCGAGGCGGTCGTCCAGACGGGCAAGCCGCTCCTCATCATCGCCGAGGAGGTCGAGGGTGAGGCGCTGGCGACGCTGGTGGTCAACAAACTGCGTGGCGGCCTCAAGATCGCAGCCGTCAAGGCGCCCGGCTTCGGTGACCGCCGCAAGGCCATGCTCGAGGACATTGCCATTCTGACCGGAGCCACCGTCGTCTCCGAAGATCTCGGCATCAAGCTCGAGAACGTGACCGTCGACATGCTCGGCAAGGCCAAGCGCGTGCGCATCGACAAGGAGAACACCACAATCGTCGACGGTGCGGGCAAGCCGGCCGACATCGAGGCTCGCGTATCCCAGATCAAGGTCCAGATCGAGGAGACCACCTCCGACTACGATCGCGAGAAGCTGCAGGAGCGTCAGGCCAAGCTTGCCGGCGGCGTTGCGGTCATCAAGGTCGGCGGGGCCACCGAGGTCGAGGTCAAGGAGCGCAAGGACCGAGTCGACGATGCGCTCCATGCCACCCGCGCCGCGATCGAGGAGGGCATTGTTCCCGGCGGCGGCGTCGCGCTGCTGCGCTCGATCAAGGCGTTGGACGCTCTGACGGTCGAGAACGCCGACCGGAAGGTCGGTATTCAGATCGTACGCCGCGCCATGCAGGCTCCTGCCCGCCAGATCTACCAGAACGCAGGCGAGGACGGCTCGGTCGTCGTCGGCAAGATCCTCGATAACAGCAAGTACGCCTTCGGCTTCGATGCGCAGAAGGGCGCCTACGTGGACCTCGTCGCCGCCGGCGTTATCGATCCGGCGAAGGTGGTCCGCTGCGCGCTCCAGGATGCTGCCTCCGTCGCCGGCCTTCTGATCACGACCGAGGCGATGGTCGCCGACGCGCCCAAGGCTGACGCTGGCATGCCCGCCATGCCGGGTGGCATGGGCGGAATGGGGGGTATGGGCGGCATGGGCGGGATGGACTTCTGATCGCCTGAGCCACCTCGAGAACCAGGGTCGTCGCGCATCTGCGCGGCGGCCCTTTTTCGTTTTTGGGATCATCGCAGACGCTGCAACGGCGTGGCGTTCCTCGGCGCCCGTCGAACCTCCAGCCACCCCGCGCCGTTCACGCGGATGTGAACAGTATCGCTCGCCCCGTCCGTGCCACTGTCCTGTAGCCGCGCCCTGGAGGCCGGCTTGCACCACGTGGAGTTTGCCATGCGATATCTCAATGCAGCCGCTCTCGCGGTCACAGGCGCCCTCCTTGCCCTCAGCGCTCCCGTGCTCGCCTGCGATTACAGCATGAAATCCGACGTGACGGCCGACGCGCCGCCATCGGCCCCGCCAGCGCGCACCGCCGAAGCATCTCAGCCTGCTGCCCCTGCCGTAGCCGCTGCAACGACGCCCGAAGGCGCCGCCCCCTCAGGTGCGCCGGCACCAAGCCAGACGGCTGAGGCCGACATCGCCGTGCCAGGTTCCTCGCGCCCCAATTGACGGATGGCCGGCGCATGGGCCGCATGATGGCGGCCGGTCCGGAACCGCATTGGACCGGCCGTCCGGCTCGCTGCATCAGGAAGATGATCCGAGCGTGACAGGGGCGGCCTGCGAACGCTAGACTCCGTGCCCGATACCTTGGAGGGCGCAGGATTGCGCCCGGCCCGAGGCAGTGCGCAGAGCAGCGAGCCTCATGACCGACATCGCGACCCGGGTCTACAATCATAACTGGAAAATCGATCCGATCGTGCGCTCGGTGCTCGATACGGACTTCTACAAGTTGCTGATGGCCCAGACCATCTTTCGGCGCCACCGTAACGTGCGCGTAACCTTTGGCATCATCAACCGGTCGAAGGACGTTCCTCTCGCCCGCCTGATCGACATCGGAGCTCTGAAGGAGCAGCTCGACCATATCCGCTCCCTATCGCTGTCGCGCGGCGAGTCGACCTGGCTTCGCGGCAATATGTTCTACGGAAAGCGCCAGATGTTCGCGCCGGAGTTCATCTCCTGGCTGGAGGAATTCCGCTTCCCGCCCTATCATCTCGAGGTCAGGGGCGATCAATACGAGCTCAGCTTCGAAGGCCCTTGGATCGAGACGACCATGTGGGAGATCCCCGCACTGGCGGTGATCATGGAGCTGCACTCGCGCGCCGTGACGCAGGGCATGGGCAAATTCGAGCTGCAGGTGCTCTATGCGCGCGCCATGACCCGCGTCTGGGAGAAGATCGAGCGCCTGAGACAGCTCCCCGGGCTGTCGATATCCGACTTCGGAACGCGCAGGCGTCATGGTTTCCTGTGGCAGGACTGGTGTGTCCAGGCCATGCAGGAGGTGCTCGGCTCCGCCTTCCTCGGAACGTCCAACTGCCTCATTGCGATGCGACGCGAGGTCGGAGCCATCGGCACCAACGCGCACGAATTGCCAATGGTCTATGCGGCGCTCGCATCGCACGACGATGAGGCCCTCGCACAAACCCCGTACGAAGTTCTCGCCGATTGGCAGGACGACTACGAGGGCAATCTGCGCATCATTCTTCCGGACACGTACGGTACGCCCCGGTTCCTGCGCAACGCGCCGGACTGGGTGGCACAGTGGACCGGAATCCGCATCGATTCAGGTGACCCGATGGCTGGCGGCGAACTCGCCATCGATTGGTGGCGCCGCCGCGGGCAAGACCCGAAATCCAAGCTTGCGATCTTCTCTGACGGTCTCGACGTCGAGCTGATCGAGCAAATCCACCGGCGGTTCCACGGACGCATTCGTCTTGGCTTCGGCTGGGGCACCATGCTCACCAACGATTTCCGGGGCCTCGACCCCAAAGGACGCCTGCATCCATTCTCCATCGTCTGCAAGGTGATCTCCGCCGATGGCCGGCCCGCCGTGAAACTGTCCGACAATCCCACCAAGGCCGTCGGGCCCGAGGATGCCATCGAACACTATCGACGCGTCTTCGAGGTCGGCGAGCAGGCGGCCCAACCCGTGGTCGTGTAGGCACGGTTGGAGCCGAAGGCCCAGCGCCCCCTGCACCGAAACGCAAAAGGGCCCCGCAAAAGGGCCCCTTTTCAAGTGCCGGCTGATCCAGCCGGCCCGATCAATGCAGCTTCGACCAGAGCTTTTTCTTGGCGAAGTAGAGCATGATGCTCGTAACCAGGAGATAAAGCATCACCACCCAGCCCATGCTCTTGCGCTCCTCGAGGCGCGGGTCTGCGGTCCATGCCAGGAAGGCGGTGACGTCGCGCGCATACTGCTCGACGGTCTTGGGAACGTCCTTGCTCTGATATTTGACGCGGCCATCCGTGAGTGGCTCCACCATCGCAATCTGGTGGCCCGGAAATGCGACGTTGTAGTTCATGCCCTCGGCCAGCTTGAAGTCGGCTGGCGGCTTCTTGTACCCCATCATGAGCGCGTAAAGGTAATCAGCGCCGCCTTCCTGGTAGCCGTTGACGACATCCCGGAACATCGAGCCGATATGGCCGATAAGGTTGCCGTGATACTCGACACCGCGCGCCTTTGTGATGATCGACAGATCGGGCGGCAAGGCGCCGTTCTGCGCGGCTCGTGCCTGCTTGTCGTTGTCATAGGGCCCGAGGATCGGATCGGACAGCCGGGCCGGACGCTTTATGATCGCGCCCTTGCGGGTGGCGATGTTGCCCTGATCGTCCGGACCGTCGAAGATCTGGTTGGGCCACGACGCCGCCAGTCCTTTGACGCCCTCAACATTGAATTGCGGCCCGCCCGGCTCCGCGAGATTGCGGAAATAGACCCGCTTCAGTCCGTGGCAGGCGGCGCAGACCTCTTGATAGACTTGGAAGCCGCGCTGCAATTGCTCTTTGTCGAATCTGCCACCGATACCGGCCCAGCTCCAGCTCTGCCGCTCGATGTGGACGCCTTCTCCACCGGCTGCCGCGGCCGGCGTCATCGCCGCCCCCGACAGCACGCCCACCGCTGCCGCGAAAGCAACCGCGCCCTTCACAACGCCGGCGATCCCGAAAGTAAGGTTCATCGATAAGTCTCCGGTCCGGCGGGCTAGTGCTTGGCAGGTACGGCCATTTCGGCCGCCTTGTTGCCGAGCACCGATTCGGTGATCGAGCGAGGCATAGGCGATGGCGTTTCCAGCACGCCGACAATCGGCATCAGCACCAGGAAGAACGCGAAGTAGTAGATGGTGAAGATCCGCGCCCAGAAGATGTAGACGCCCTCGGCCGGTTGTGCCCCGAGGTAGCCGAGCGCAACGAAAGACACGAAGAATGCGACGAGCAGCCACTTGAAGATGGGGCGATAGCGGCACGAGCGAACCCTGCTTGTGTCGAGCCATGGCACGAACAGCCAGATCAGGATCGAGCCGAACATCAACAATACGCCGCCGAGCTTCGAAGGCACCGCGCGCAGGATCGCGTAGAACGGCAGGTAGTACCATTCGGGCACGATGTGCGGCGGCGTCACCAGCGGATTGGCTTCGATATAGTTGTCGGCGTGACCAAGATAGTCGGGCGCATAGAACACGAACCAGCTGAACAGCATGATGAACACGAACATCGCGAACAAGTCTTTGGCGATCGCGTAGGGCGCCATCGGCACCGCGTCCGACTTGGTCTTGATATCGATGCCCGTCGGATTGTTCTGGCCGACGACATGCAGCGCCCAGATGTGCAGCGCGACGACACCGGCAATCACGAACGGCAGCAGATAGTGCAGCGAAAAGAAGCGGTTCAGCGTGACGCCCGAAACCGAGTACCCGCCCCAAAGCCACTGCACAATCTTCGTACCGAGGCCTGGAATGATTGCGTCGAACGACGAGAACAGGTTGGTGATGACGGTGACGCCCCAGAAGCTCATCTGTCCCCAGGGCAGCGTGTAGCCGAGGAAGCCGGTCGCCATCATCAGCAGGTAGATGACGACGCCCAGGATCCAGAGGATCTCGCGCGGCGCCTTGTACGAGCCATAATAGAAGCCGCGCGCGATATGCACGTAGACGGCCAGGAAAAACATCGAGGCGCCGACCGCATGCGCGCTGCGGATCAACCAGCCGTAATTCACGTCGCGACGGATGTGCTCGATCGAATCGAACGCCATCTTGTCGGACGGAATGTAGTGCATCGCCAGCACGATGCCCGTGACGATCTGGATGGCGAGGCAGAACGTCAGGATGCCGCCGAACGTCCACAGATAGTTCAGGTTGCGCGGCGTCGGGAAATCGACGAACTGGCCATGCATCATGCGCAGGGCGGGGAGGCGCTCGTCCAGCCACTGCTCGAGGCGCGACCCCGGCTTATAGGTGTCTTCGTGGTGTGCCATGAAGCTGCCTCAACCAATCCGGATCTTCGTGTCGGACGTGAACTGGTAAACCGGGACCTCGAGATTCTGAGGCGCCGGCCCCTTCCGGATCCGTCCTGATGTGTCGTAGTGCGAGCCGTGGCAGGGGCAGAACCAGCCGCCGTAGTCACCCCGCGCGTCACCCAGCGACTGGCCCTTCGGGATGCACCCGAGATGCGTGCAGATGCCGATCAGCACCAGCCATTTGTCGTGGTCCTTCTTGACCCGGTTGCGGTCCGTGGCCGCGGCGCTCTCCGGCAGGGCGTCGTTCCGGGCGAGCGTGTCCCTGAGATCGTTCATCGACGTGGTTTCGGCCGACTTGATCTCGTCCTTGGTGCGGTACCGGATGAAGATCGGCTTGCCACGCCACATCACGGTGATGGCCTGCCCCTCTTTGACGGGCGACAGATCCACTTCCACCGTCGCCAGCGCCTGGGTCGAGGCATCCGGGTTCATTTGCTGCACGAGCGGCCAAAGCGTCGCTGCCGCGCCGACCGCGGCCCAGCTCGTTGCCGCGACCGTGAGGAAATCGCGACGGTTCGGGTTTTCCACCTCAGACGCCAATTGGGCCTCCCTGAATTCTCCGCGTGCATTAGTTACACGCGCCCACGCCGATTCGGTACCCTCTCTGCCGCTCGCTGGGCGCCTTGACGCCTTCGCACGTCACCGCCCTGATTCCGGAGCTCGCCGCTCCGGAGTAGGGCGCACATGGCGATGAGGTCTAGAGGCGGCCCGCGCCGGGCTTGACAGGACGTATTGACGCGAGCCCGTTTTTGCATCGATTGACCGGTCCGACAAGACGGCGCTGTTGCCATGATAAGAGGCAATTTGGCGCATCGCCTGTTGTTGGCATGTGCACGCACCAATACGCCCGACCTGCCAGCCGCCGGAGCAGCGCATGCGTCTCGCCCTCTATCAGCCCGACATTCCCCAGAACACCGGCACCATCCTGCGCTTGGCAGCCTGCCTTGGCGTCCCTGTGGACATCATCGGTCCCGCGGGTTTCGATATGCGTGACAGCGCGTTGCGTCGGGCTGGTCTCGACTACCTCGATCACGTGAGCCTGCAGCGGCACGTGTCGTTCACGGCGTATCTCGACGCACGACCAGCCGGTCGCCTGGTCCTGTTGACCACCCGGGGCGACATCAGACACACCGATTACCGCTTCCAGACCGGCGATACGCTCCTGCTCGGTCGTGAAAGTGCCGGTGTCCCGGAGAACGTACACGAACGCGCCGACGCGCGCCTCGCAATCCCGATCCAGCCCGGGCTTCGATCGCTGAACGTCGCCGTCGCCGGCGCCATCGCCCTCGGCGAGGCGCTACGCCAAACCGGCGGCTTTCCCGCCATCGATCCTGCCTCCGCGGTTGGCCGGCCCCCCAACCGGATATAGCTCCCTCGTCCACGAGCCGCCATCGGCCTTGCCGTTGGCCCGCTTTTGCCGTTCGGTTGGTCGATCGACGCGCCGGACTTAGCCGCGCAGACCTCATTGGGAACGCCGAACGTGACCCGGAAAAAAGCTGCCGCGGCCCCGGCGGCGGCCATGTACGAGGAGCAGCGCCCCGGGCTGGCCGTCGGCCTCATGCTGCTCGCGATGTTTGCCTTTGCAGCCATGGACGGCGTCAGCAAGTTGCTCGCCCAGCAGCTCGCGATCCCGCAAATCCTGTGGGTCCGCTACATCGTCTACACGTCGTTTGTGGCCATCATGCTCCGCAAGCCCGGACTGAAAGCCACGCTGCACAGCCGCCAGCCTTGGCTGCAGCTCGGCCGCGCGCTGCTGATCATCATCGAGAACGGCATGTTCGTGCTCGCCTTCACCATGATGCCGCTCGCCGACATGCACGCCATCGCGGCCGCCTCGCCGCTGATCGTCGTCGCACTCTCCGTGCCGATGCTCGGCGAGACCGTCGGCGTGCGCCGATGGTTCGCGGTGCTCATCGGCTTCGTCGGCGTCCTCGTCATCGTGCGCCCGAGTTTCGAAACGCTCGATTGGCGCCTTGCCGTGGCCGTCTTCGCCACCCTGCTGTGGGCGCTCTATCAGGTCCTCGTGCGCATGTGCGCGCGAACCGACTCGAGCGATACCACCTGGGCGTGGACCGCCGTCGTCGGACTGGTCGCCACCTCCACGATCGGGCCGTTCGTCTGGGTCTGGCCGGATCCACGAGGATGGCTGCTGCTGCTCGCCATCGCCGCACTTGGCACGCTGTCGCATCTCGCACTCATCAGAGCGCTCGGCTACGCCGAAGCCGGCAGCCTGCAGCCCTACGGCTATACGCTGCTCGTGTGGGCCGCCGTGATCGGCTTCCTCATGTTCGGCGACGTCCCCGACGCCTGGACACTCGTCGGCGCCGCGATCGTCATCGCGAGCGGACTTTACGCTTGGCATCGTGAGCGGCTTCGCGCCGCGTCTCGACGCTGACGGCAAGGCAGTGGCCCGCGCGCGCCATTCGCGCTATCTCCTCGCCACACCGTAATGACCACGGAGACGGACGTTGATCGATCGGCCGACACGCGCAGCCACCGTCGCGGTGCTTGCCATAGCAGTCTCGCTTGCCGCCTTGATGGGCGGAGCTTCGTTTCAAGCCAACGCCCAGACGAAAGGACACATCGTGAAGACCCCGAGCGGCCTCACCATCACCGACACCAAGGAAGGAACCGGAGAATCGCCCGAGACCGGCCAGATCTGTGTCATGCACTACACCGGATGGCTTTACGAGAACGGCGCCAAGGGCAAGAAATTCGACAGCTCCGTCGATCGCGGCCAGCCGTTCGAATTCCCGATCGGCACCGGCCGTGTCATCAAGGGCTGGGACGAGGGCGTCGCGACCATGAAGGTCGGCGGCAAGCGTACGCTCGTCATACCTCCCGAGCTGGGCTACGGAGCGCGCGGCGCCGGCGGCGTCATTCCACCGAACGCCACGCTGATCTTCGACGTGGAGTTGCTCGCACTGCGATAAAGGACGGCCGACAGGCGGCTCGTTGCGGAGCCGCCTGTTGCACAACAGCCCCACGACTGTCCCGCAAGACGGGAAAAAGACAAGAATACTGTGGAGTGTGGCCTCCATCACGGGACCGGAGCCGAAAATCGGCGCAACATTGTACGAGAAGAGCCCGTCGCTATCTGACGCGCTCCGGTCTCCCCAGGCTATGGAGAACCTCGATGAGCGCCAAGCCGTTCCCGACCGACCGAAGGATGCTTGCCGCCCAGATGTGCCACCTGCTGGCATACAGCGCGGAAGATCCGAATATCTCGCTGGAGCACCTTGGCAAGGCCGCCCGGCAAATTGCTGAATTTCTTCTGTCGGACGAGGTGGACCAGGAGGCGTTCGGCGGCACTCCCCGTCTTCGCGTCATCCAGGGCGGCCGCCAGCAGCCGGGTGCCTGACGCACATCGCCTTGCGTTCTGAGGTGGCGCTCTCCTGCGCCCGGGCGTCATGACATGCGCGAAGCGGATAGGGTCCGACGTGGACGGCCGGGCTTCAGAACATATTGAGGGCAAGCCGGGCTTCGTCGGACATCCGGCTCTGATCCCATGGCGGATCGAACGTAAGCTCCACCGTGCATGCCTGGACTCCGGGCACCGCCGAAACGGCGTTCTCCACCCAGACCGGCATCTCACCCGCGACCGGACAGCCGGGCGCGGTCAGCGTCATGTCGATCGCGACCGTTCGATCATCCTCGATGTCGATTTTATAGATCAGACCGAGCTCGTAGATGTCAGCCGGAATTTCCGGATCGTAGACCGACTTGAGCGCCAGAACGATCTCGGCAGTAAGCTGGTCGAGCTCTTCCTGGCTGAGCTTCGATCCCTCGACCGGCGTGCCACCTTCGGCCACCGACAGCGGACGAGCCTCTGCCGGCGCAGTCGCCAGATCGGCCGCTCCAACATCGAGAACGTCGCGGTCCGTATGGCTGGGCTTCTCGTCCATGGCCTCACTCATGCAAAGAAATCATGAGCCTTGACGAGCGCTTCGGCCAGCGCGTCGACTTCGGCTCTCGTATTGTACATTGCGAATGACGCACGGCATACGGCAGCAACGCCGAGATGGTTCATCAGCGGCTGCGCGCAGGCGTGGCCAGCTCGAACCGCCACGCCCGACCGGTCGATGATCGTCGACACATCGTGCGGATGCAGCCCGTCGATATTGAACGACACGATCGCACCCTTGCCGGGAGCATTCCCGTAAATCTTGAGCCAGTTCATGCCATCGAGACGCTCGTGCGCATAGCGCGCAAGATCGGCCTCGTGCGCCGCGATCTGATCGCGCCCGATACCCATCATATAGTCGAGGGCGGCCCCGAGACCAATGGCTTCGGCAATCGCGGGGGTTCCGGCCTCGAACCTGTGCGGCGCCTGCGCATACGTGATCGTATCCGTCGTCACCAGCTCGATCATTTCGCCGCCGCCCATGTAGGGCTGCATGCGGGCAAGATGGTCGGCTTTGGCGTAAAGCGCACCGATGCCTGTCGGCCCGTACACCTTGTGCCCGGTAAAGACGTAAAAGTCACAGCCGATGTCTTGCACGTCGACCGCAAGATGCACCGCCGACTGGCTGCCATCGAGCAGCACAGGCACGCCCTTGGCATGCGCACGCGCCACGATCTCCTTCGCCGGCGTCACGGTGCCAAGCACGTTCGACATGTGCGTCACCGCGACCATGCGTGTGCGCGGCCCGATCAATGCATCGAGCGCCTCGATGTCGAGCTCGCCCGTATCGGTGATCGGTGCCCACTTGAGGACGCACCCCTTGCGCTCCCGCAGGAAGTGCCATGGCACGATATTCGAGTGGTGCTCCATGATCGAGACGACGATCTCGTCGCCCTCCTTGAACGTGGCACCGAAACTCGACGCGACGAGGTTGATGGCCTCCGTCGCATTGCGCGTGTAGATGATCTCGTTTTCCGAACGCGCATTGAGAAAGCGGCGCACGATCTCGCGTGCATCCTCGAAATGCTGGGTCGCGGTGTTGGAGAGATAGTGCAGCCCGCGGTGCACATTCGCATATTCGCTCCGGTAGGCGCGATCGAGGGCATCCAGCACCGCGTTCGGCTTTTGCGCCGAAGCCCCGTTGTCGAGATAGACCAGCGGCTTGCCGTAGACCTCGCGGGAAAGGATCGGGAAATCCGCGCGCACGCGCTCGACGTCGAACGTCACCGTCTTGCCTGCTTCGGAAGCGTTCATTCGAGCGTCCTCTCGCCTCAGTCGTGCGGCCGCAGCGCGCCGAGCCACGCCAGCGTTACCGCCTCCATCGCATCGCGCACCGCCGGGTTATCGATTTTGTCGAGCGCCTCCGCCGCAAAGCTCTGGATCAGCAGTTCCCGCGCCTGTTCGAGCGGAATTCCCCGTGCCCTCAGATAGAAAATCTTGTCGGCGTCCAACTCGGCCGCGGTCGAGCCGTGACCGCAGGCAACGTCGTCGGCATAGATTTCCAACTCGGGCTTCGAATCGAACTCGGCATCCGGCGAGAGCATCAGCGCCTGCGCCATTTGTTTGCCGTCGGTCTTCTGGGCCTGGGGCTCCACGATCACTTTGCCCTGGAACACGGCCCGTGCCCGGTCGTCGAGCACGGCTTTGAACAGCTCCCGGCCTTCGCATCCCGTCGTCGTATGGTCGACGACGAGCGTCGTATCGATGTGATCACTCTTGCGCCCCAGCATCAGACCCGAAAGGTCGAGCTTGGCGTCCGGTCCGCTATAGCGCACATGCGTTTCATTACGAGCAAGACCAGCGCCCGCGGTGAGTTGGAAGCCGCGATAGACCGCGTCCTTCGCCAGCTCTACGTCCCACTGGCCGAGGTGAACGGCATCCGCTCCGCCCGCCACATGCAAAACGTGATGCGCCTCGGCGCCTTCGCCGACCGAGATCTGGGTGACGGCCGTCACCTGGCGCGTTGCGGCTCCCTGCGAGACGCCGACATGGCTCTCGATGATCGAGGCGCGCGCTCCCGCCTCGATGCACACGAGATTGCGCGTGGCAACCGCTACCGGCTCGTCGGCGTCGACGATCGACACGATGTGGATCGGCAGATCGACCGTGCGGCCTTCGCTGACCCGCAACGCGAGACCATCCGTCACGAAAGCCGTGTTGAGCGCGCGAACAGCGGCGGTATCGTCGCTGGCAACCTCGAACGCCGACTTGAGCCACTCGTGACCGGGCTCGCCGAGCACCCTCGCCAACTGACTCCACACGTAGACCGAACCGGCCTCGTGTCCCGGCGGCATGAGCGTCTCCGCGAGCCGCCCGTTCACCAGGACGAAACGGATGCAGGACAGGTCACCGAGTTCGGGCCCGAGAGCTTGGCGAAGAAACGCGTCATCGATCACTCGGTCGCTGCTTCCGGCCCGCGGAAAGGCGGACCTCAGTGCCGTCCGCAAATCGGTATACTTCCACTCCTCGATGCGCCGGTGAGGCAGCCCGGCCCGATCGAACAACTCGATCGCCGCCGAACGCGCCGCCGGCACCCAGTCACCACCCGGCAACCCCGGCACGGCCATCGCGAATTGCCGCGCCAGCTGCTCTTCAGCCTCGGTCCTAGCCACTGCAACGCTCATTGTTTCACCACGTCTCCGCGGCCCGTCTCGTCGGGGCCGTCGTCAAGGAACTTCCTGGTCGGAGGCAATCGCCATCTGCACTCGGATGCCACCGGCGCAGACTTGGTCACGTGCCCTCGACTCCGACCTTGCTCCCGGTCGCAGGACACGTCTCGGTCTCGGGTCGGATGTCGCACGTCTGGCCCGTCACGCGGCCTTGCCGGTAAACTCGGCAT
Source organism: Hyphomicrobiaceae bacterium (assembly GCA_050187415.1). Lineage (GTDB taxonomy): Bacteria > Pseudomonadota > Alphaproteobacteria > Rhizobiales > Hyphomicrobiaceae. The sequence continues at coordinate 22,438 of JBFWXN010000077.1, forward strand.
AGCCCGACTTCTCGAGCTCGAGCGCGAGGTCCTTGCCGCCGGTCTTCACGATCCGCCCGCCCGAGAGCACGTGCACCTTGTCCGGCACGATGTAATCCAGCAGCCGCTGATAATGCGTGATGACGAGCATCGCCCGATCAGGTCCTCTGAGGCGGTTGGTGCCCTCTGCAACGATGCGAATGGCATCGATGTCGAGGCCCGAATCCGTCTCGTCGAGCACGCACAGCTGCGGGTCCAGCATGGACATCTGCAGCACTTCCATCCGCTTCTTCTCGCCACCCGAGAAGCCGACGTTCAGCGGCCGCTTCAGCATCTCGTCCTTGATGCCGAGCTCGCCCGCCTTCGCCCGGATCAGCCGCAGGAACTCCGGCGTCGTCAGTTCCGGCTCGCCGCGCTTCTTCTTCAGCGCATTGAGCGCCGAGCGCAGGAACGTCATGGTGGCGACGCCCGGGATTTCGAGCGGATACTGGAAGGCGAGGAAAATGCCCGCGACCGCTCTGTCGTCCGGCCCCATGTCGAGAACGGAGACGCCGTTCCAGAGAATGTCTCCGCCGGTCACTTCGTAGTCGTCGCGCCCCGCGATCACGTAGGCCAGTGTCGACTTGCCCGAGCCATTGGGCCCCATGATGGCGTGGACCTCGCCCGTCGGCACGGTGAGGTTGATCCCCTTCAGGATCTCGGTACCCTCATCGGCAATCCGAACGGTAAGGTCCCTGATCTCGAGCATCATTGTCTCCTTGCGGTCGGGCCTCTACTGCTGATGCGGCCCGATAAACGGTTGCGTTGTCCGCGCCGGACGGCTCCAGGCGAATCTTTGCCTATGCAGGCCAGTGGTCGGACCTGCCTCAAACGACGGCCCCGGTTCTTTCGGCCGGGACAAACTGCACGTCGCGCTCTACGACATCCGCGGAGGCGCGACCGTGCGGGGATCGCTCTCAGCCGAGTCCGGCTTGAAATTCAATCTCCGAAGGATAGAGCACACCGAGCCAGTCGCAGGTCTCGGGTGATCGCTCGCCGAACTCGACCAGGAACGCGTTGCCCTGATCCAGCGTCTCGAGCACCGTTACGACGGTGCCTTGGCGCAGACGAAGGCCATCCCGCTTGTTGGAAAGTGCATTGCGGCGCTGACACTCGTCGATATCGATCTCACGCAGAAGCTTTGCCGTCTTCACCATGGCTCCGAATCCAGCCGCGTCGCTCATACACGTGTCTCCATGACCGCGAGCTCGTCCCTCTACTGGCGAGCCCATTGGTTTCACTCCCGAAATTGGGCCAGAGTTGGCCTCTGGTCCCCCGTCGGCGCCACTCTTGTGCCGCCTCCGGACCGGCCTCCGAACCCTGTCGTTCATTGGAATGTCCAAATTCCGATCAGAGTCCCTCGGCAGTTCCGCCGTTCCTATACCCGAGGTGCGGCAACTTGGCTTGCATAAACATCAATCAGACGCGTCGACCACCCCGGGGGACACTTCAGCCGACGCTTCCTTCCAGACTGATGCCAATGAGTTTTTGTGTCTCCGCCATGAACTCCATGGGAAGCTGCTGCAGCACGTCGCGAACGAAACCATTGACGATAAGTGCCACCGCCTCCTCGTCGCTAAGTCCGCGCTGGCGGCAGTAGAACAGCTTGTCGTCCGAGATTTTGGACGTCGTTGCCTCGTGCTCGAAGTGCACCGAGGCGTTCTTCGCCTCGATGTAGGGCACCGTGTGTGCGCCGCACCGGTTGCCGATGAGGAGGCTGTCGCAATTGGTGAAATTGCGCGCATTGATCGCCTTCCGGTGCGCCGAGACAAGTCCGCGGTAGGTGTTCTGCGAATACCCTGCCGCAATACCCTTGGAAATGATGCGGCTCGAAGTGTTGCGCCCAAGGTGGATCATCTTGGTCCCGCTGTCCACCTGTTGGCGGCCGTTCGAGATGGCGATCGAGTAGAATTCGCCGCTCGAGCCGTCGCCCCGGAGAATGCAGCTCGGATATTTCCAGGTGATCGCCGATCCTGTCTCGACCTGCGTCCACGAAATCTTCGAGTTCCGGCCACGGCAGTCACCGCGCTTTGTCACGAAATTGTAGACGCCGCCCTTGCCCTGGCTGTCTCCTGGATACCAGTTCTGAACGGTCGAATACTTGATCTCGGCATCATCGAGAGCGACCAGTTCCACCACCGCCGCGTGAAGCTGGTTCTCGTCGCGCATGGGCGCGGTGCAGCCCTCGAGATAGGAAACGTAGCTACCCTTTTCAGCGATGATCAGCGTCCGCTCGAACTGTCCGGTATTGCGCTCGTTGATGCGGAAGTAGGTCGACAGCTCCATCGGGCACCGCACGCCTTCCGGCACATAGACGAACGAGCCGTCCGAAAATACGGCAGAGTTCAGCGCGGCGTAATAGTTGTCCGATTGCGGCACGACCGAGCCCAGATACTTGCGGACCAGCTCAGGATGCTCGCGCAATGCTTCCGAAATCGAGCAGAAGATCACGCCCGCTTTTGCAAGTTCCTTTCGGAACGTCGTGACGACCGACACGGAATCGAACACCGCGTCGACCGCGACCCGCCCCCCCATGCTCTTGTAGCCGTCCATCCCGTCGAGCGACGACGCCTCACCCTGCTTGCGGACACCAGCCAGAATCTCCTGCTCTTTCAGCGGGATTCCGAGCTTGGCGTAGGTGGCGAGCAGCTCTGGATCAACCTCGTCGAGCGAGCGTGGCCCAGCCGTGGACTTGGGTGCCGAGTAGTAATGCAGATCCTGGAAATCGATTTTCGGATAGTCGACTTTCGCCCACGTGGGTTCGGACATCGCCTGCCAGCGCTCGAACGCGTCGAGACGCCATGCGAGCATCCATGCAGGCTCGTCCTTCTTGTCCGAAATGTAGCGAACGATATCCTCGTTCAGCCCCTTCGGTGCCTTCACGCTCTCGATCGTGGTCTCGAAGCCATACTTGTACTTGTCGACGTCGAGCGCACGAACCTGATCGACTGTTTCCCGAACTGCGGGCATCAGGCCTCTCCAATCATCATCTCGTGCCTGGACGCTGGAACGTCCGGCTTATTTCTGGTTGTTGCCGTCTGCCGGGCCGTTCGCTTGGCGATATCCGAAAGCACGGACACGAACTGCGCGATCTCGCGATCGTCCGTCGTCGCGCCGAAGCTGACCCTGAAGGCCGACCGGCTGTGCTCGCCCGGCAGTCCCATCGCCGCCAGCACATGGCTCGGACCGACCTTGCCAGATCGGA
>JBFWXN010000078.1:0-25528 GCA_050187415.1 Hyphomicrobiaceae bacterium
ATCGCCGTGTCGCCGGGAGCAATCAGCAGCCGGTTGATCAGATTCATGCCTTGCGACGACCCCGAGGTAATGAGCAGATCGTCGATGGTGCAATCGATCCCCGCGTCGGCCTTGAGTTTCTTGACCAGGAACTCGCGCAACGGCACGTAGCCTTGCGGGCCGCTCTGGAGGCCGTAGGTGGCAAGCGTTCGACCCTCGCGGGCAAGCACGGCATCGGCCGCCGCCCTCAGCTCATCGACCGGAATGCTCTCGGAATCGTTGTGACCGCCGACGAAATTGTATTTTGGGAAGCCGTTGTACTTGACGGCTGCCGGAGGCAGGTCGTTGCAGATCAGGCCGGTATAGTCGAACGGGGCGGCGGACATCGAGCGTTCCTCATGGGCAGTTTGCTTGCTCGCAAACCTTTCGCCCATCTACGCCGAATTGTCACCCTGTCGCTTGGAGGCGGCCTCAGCCGTCGAGCTCCCAGCCGCCATCCTGAAGCCGGCAGGCGATGCCCTCGGTGCGCTTCGAGCGGCTCGCATCGTTGAGCGTCACGACGATATGCCGGCAGACCCGTCCCAGCACATCCCGGAATGTCTGCGTCGGTTGCACAAGTCCCGACAGGCGACCACCATGCCGATACCAGACATAGGTCGAACCGTCGCCGACCTCGGTCAGCGCCACTGTAACGGCCTCGAGTGCGGCGGCCTCGTCGCGCGCATCCAACAAGGGGCGGATTTCCACGCCGATATCGGGAGTAGGCGACCGCTGGGCGGCTTTGCCGCTCGGTGCCCAAGTTTTGTTTTCCGGTCCCGCATCCTCGGCCCGGACCATCGGCGGGAGCAGGGCCAGCACCGCCAGGATCGTCGCCAATCCGACGAGCGGATGCCACGGCGTAAGATGCACCGAACGCATGATCGAACTCGATACTCGAAGCCCGCCCAGGATTGAGCGAAATCGGAAAAGACGCTATCCGTTCCCACCAGTTTCGCCCGAAAAGGCTTAAACCTTGGTTGAAGCGCGATAATTTTCGCAAACCGGCACCAGCACTCGGCCGCCGCGACGAGGAACCCTCGATGAGTGAACAGACCCCGGCCCGGGAGCCGCACGCCGACCCGGATGCAGATTTCGCGTCTGCCAACGAGCCGTTCGCACTGTTCGAGCGCTGGTTTACGGAAGCCGAGAAGACGGAGCCGAACGACCCGAATGCCATGACCCTCGCGACAGCCGATGCCGACGGCCTGCCAAACGTGCGCATGGTGCTGCTCAAGGGTCTCGACGCCGCCTCAGCCGGGTCGGAACGGGGCTTCGTCTTCTACACGAACCTCGAAAGCGCCAAGGGCCAGGAGCTGCGCGCTTCCGGCAAGGCCGCGCTGCTCTTCCATTGGAAGAGCCTCAGACGTCAGGTGCGGGTGCGCGGGACGGTCAAACCCGTCGCCGATACCGAGGCCGATGCCTATTTCGCAAGCCGCGCGCGCGGATCGCGCCTCGGCGCCTGGGCATCGGCACAATCGCGCCCGCTCGAGAGCCGCTTTGCGCTGGAAAAGGCTGTGGCGATGGTCGCCGCCAGGTACCCGATCGGCGACATTCCCCGCCCGCCGAATTGGTCCGGGTTCCGCATCGTTCCGCTGCAAATGGAGCTGTGGCATGACCGCCCGTTCCGCCTGCATGACCGGATCGTCTTCCGTCGCGACAGCCCTGCCGAGCCGTGGAGCAAATCGCGCCTCTATCCCTGAGCCGCAGCTACGTCGAGCGGAGCCGGCGGCGCATCAACAGCTCGTCGGTTCCGTCGGCGACGAGGTCGGCCAGGCGGGCCGCGTGCTCGAAACCTTGCCGCTCGTAGAAGGCGCATGCCCGCGTGTTGCCGGCGGTGACGCAGAGCCACAGCTGGCGCGCCGCCGGTGGTGCCTCGGAGGCCATCCAGCCGAGTATTGCCTGGCCGAGCCCTCTGCCCTGATAGGCGGGCAGCAGACCGAGGAATTGAAGATAGGGCCCAAGCAGCCAAGGCTCGCGCACCACCACGGCGCCTGCCAACCCGCCGTCAAAGCGGATCGCGAACCGTGCGCCCCCCGGCTCCGATCCGCCGAAAAACGAGGCGAGCGCTTCCGCCGAGACGCGATAACCGAGCCAGGGCTCCATGTCCGCGAAGGCGGCGCCGAGTTGCATCGCATCGCGGGGCGTCACCCGTTCGAGCGTGGCCGGCGCGGTGCCCGGCAAAGCGATCTCATACCGGTTACCCCCGTAGGCCGGCATCGGGTCAACGGGCACGATGCACCTCGGTGCGGAACGCGAACAGCCGGTCGTACTTGTCGGTGTCGCCGGGCTTGGCATCGTAGCAGCTCGACGCAATTTCGGGCCGACCGGCGGCCAGCAGCTCTGAGACGGTGACGAACTGGTAGCCTTTTGCCCGCAGTGCCGGAATGACGAGCGGAAGCGCCTCCGACGTGTGATGCCCACGACCGTTCGCATGCATCAGCACGATCGACCCGGGCCGGGCATGCCGCAAAACGGCCGCCGCGATGGCCTTCGCCGACTGTCCCGGCGACGGATCTCCGGTGGAAACGTCCCACTGGACGGCAAGCAGCCCGTTCTCGGCCGCCGCCGTCAGCGCCTCCGGACTGCAGGCGCCGTAGGGGAAGCGAAACAAGCGGATGCGCGGCGCTCCCGGCAGCACGCCTCCCGCCACGCACTGGCGTTGTGCCAAACGGGCCCGGACGGCCTCGTAGGCAGCCTGCGGACCGATCAACTCGCTGGCGAGTGCCGATCCCGACAGCCCCCGCACGTTGCGGTGGGCCCAGCCGTGGCTCGCGAGCTCGAATCGGCGGTCGGCCATCATCTGCTGCGACCGCTCTTCATGCGTGAGCAGCCACTTTCCGCCGGCGAAGAACGTGGCGCGGACATTGTTCGCCCTGAGGTAGTCGACGATGGCGCCATCGTAGCCGGCGATCTCGCCGGGTTGCTCGCAGAGATCGAATGTGAGCGCGACAAGCTTCTTGCCCGCGGGCAAGGCGACCCGCCGGATCGATCCGCGCTGCTCGGGAGCCACCGGCGCGAACGACTGCAGCTTCACCTTCGGAATGCTGCGGGCATGGCCTGGTGCACCGCGGCGCGGCGGCTTTTCGTCGGCACGCGAAAGCAGACCATCAGGTGTCCAGCACTGCTCGAGCAGAGTTTGCGCCATGGAGCGTGAAACCGGGGCGCTCGCAACGAGCGCGCCGGCAGCCACCATGGCGGCGAGCGAGCGGGACAGACCAATGGCCCTGAACCCGCGGCCCGATGTCTTCGTGACCATGCCGACCTCGTAGGATACTCAGCTTTCAAGTTGGGCGACCCGGTGCCGTAAGGCCCTGATCGTTCGCCGGCGGTCCCTATGCCGACGCCTCCCGAGCAGCGCGATTGCATAGCACCGGATTTCCGCAGCTTTGCTGCGACAGTTTCGAAAACGCCGCGCTCGTCGCACGGTATCTGTCCACCGCCGAACAGCAGGCTTCGCCCGGTATTTGCCCCATTCGAGGTGCCATCTCCGGCCAGCGCGCGAGCATCAAGATTTTGCCCCGTGATGGCAAAGATTCGGGATGGCTTTGCACCTGGCGCAAATTCGGCAGGTCGACCAACCTCTTGTACAACACTTGATTGTTGCGCTAGTGCTCCACGCTCGATGCCTGCGGCTGGAGTTGACGCAACGTGCGTTCGTGACCGATCTTCGGTGCCGTCAGGGGGCGTCGTTGTTCGGTGTCACGCCTGTCATATGGCCGACAATCCTTAGAGTCATTCCGAGGCTACCCCGTTGGTCGAAACACTCACCAAGAACCTGCGGCAGAGCGAGGCGCGCTATCGCGCGGCCATGCGCCTGGGAAAAATGGGAAGCTGGGAAACCGACTTTGTTTGCGGGACACGATCCTGGTCGCCCGAGGCAGTCGCGCTGTTCGATCTCACGCAATCAGATGGCATCGTAGGCGGGGATCGAGACGAGCTGATCGCCGCCATGCACCCAGATGACCGGCATCTGATGGCGCAATATCACCAATACTTGCTCGATCACGACGAAGTCGAAGCCGAGTACCGGATCGTCTTGCGCGACGGAACCACGCGCCAAGTCGCTGGTCGGGGGCTCGTGGTCTCCCGCCAGGAGAGCGGCGAGCCACACATCCTGATCAATGTCGTCACGGACGTGACAGAGCGGGCCAAGGCCGAAGAGCATCTTTCCGAGTATGCGAAGAACCTGTCGAACTCGAAGGCACGCTTCGAGGCTTTGGTAGAAGCCACGGCGCAGATCGTCTGGTCCGCAACGCCTTCGGGACAGGTTGCCGAGGACTCACCGTCGTGGCGCGCCTTCACCGGACAGTCGCAGCAGGAATACGTCGAGGAAGGCTGGCTGGACGCCGTCCATCCCGAGGATCGCGACCGCACGCGTCAGACTTGGCGCGAGGCCGTACGAAAGCACGTGCCTTATCAGGTCGATTACCGGCTTCTCCACGTCAGCGGTGGATACCGGTGGACGCGAGCCCGTGGCGTTCCCATGACGACCGCAAACGGCACCATCATCGAGTGGGTGGGCATGAATGAGGATATCGATGACACCGTGAAGCGGAACGAGCAGCTGGCGATCGTCACCCGCGAGCTATCTCATCGAACGAAAAACCTGCTTGCCGTCGTTCAATCGATTGCCCGCCGCACCTTTGCAAATGAGCAAGATGACCAGCCGACGGTCGCCACGTTCCTGGATCGTCTACAGGGGCTTGCGGTGTCGCATGATCTTCTGGTGCACGGAAACTGGTCGAGCGTACTGCTCGAGGATCTGGTTCGCGAGCACCTCAAGCCGTTCGTCAGCGCAGACGATGTCGACATCGATATCGTTGGCCCGCCGGTTGGAATTGCCCCGTCGGCCGCGCAGAATCTCGGCCTGGCGCTGCATGAGCTGGCCACCAATGCAGCCAAATACGGCGCCTTGAAAACACCCGCTGGCAAGCTTCGTATCCACTGGAGCCTGAGCAACGAGGAGAATGGCGAGATACTGACGTTTCATTGGAACGAGGTTGTGAGCCTGACGACCACCGAGAAGCAGAAAGGCGGGTTCGGCAGTCAATTGCTCGACCGAATCGTGGCGGCGTCGCTCGGTGGCAGCACCCACTATCAAATTGCAGACACCGGCGTCGAATGGCGGCTGGTCGCCCCATCCAGCGCGCTTTCCCAGCAGCACTGAAGCTACCCAAGGCAACCGCGTTCCTGCCGCACGCGCGCCCCGGCCTCGCCGGAGTGGGCCCGGGCCGCGTCAACATTTTAGACGAGCCGATAATCCTGGACACGGAAGACGGCTGTCGTCGCCGCGTACGCGGACGGGACGAGACGCGAGGTCGCGGCAAGTAGCGCCGCTTCGTCGGCGAAGGCGACTTCGGCAAACCCCGCGACCGGCAAGACCAGCTCGGCGATCCGGCTGTTCGGCGCCGGCGCCTGCTCGATCAGGCGATGCGCGGTGTATCCGATCACTCCGGGAGGCAACGCTGCGACCGTGTCCTCGGTCCGCTGAGACCACAGTGGATCGGCTGCGCCCGTGGCGAGCAGAAGAACGCGGGCAACCGCGTCCGTCTCCGGCGCCGCGAGGACCACACGGGGCTCGGAGACGATACGCGTCACGGCGCCGATGAAATTCTCGGAGTCGACATTGCACTCCGCGATGCGTGGCGACGTGTAGGCATTCTGCCGTGCCTCGATGTCGTCGAACCACAGCTCCGGAATGCCGTCGATGCCGAGTTGGCGTGCATACGCATTCGTGCCGGCCACGTCGATCGGATGATGCTGCACATAGCGCCGCGTCGCCGGCAGCTCTGCCGTCATGGTTCCGTGCGGATGCAGCCAGTGTCGGCGAAACGCCTCCAGAGAGAGGTCCGGCCGGCGCCGAATGAGACTGATGGCTGCGATCATGGGCGCTCTCTGCCAATTCTCTCGGGCGATGCGGCTGGCGTACGGTCAATACGCCCCTCACATCCCCGGCCGACCTGTTTTCTTCGGACGTCCGCGCCGCTTGCCTTTGTCGAAGGCCGAACCGCCATCGATCTCGCGCGTGCGTGTGGGCAATGCCGGCGCTTTGGGCTTCTCCGGCGCCGCGCCGCCCAGCGGAACCTCGGTTCGTCCAACCGTCATTTCGTCCAAGTGCGGCTTGCGAATACGGCTCTTCGTGGCACCCGAGGGGTCGGCTGCGAGGCGCGGTGTATTCGCCACTGGTCCATACTTGCGCGTGCCTTCGTAGGCGCCGGCGCGACCCTCAATGTCGCTTTGTCGCGTCAGGGGATCGTCGGCGACGGCGAGTTCCGTCTCGCGCAGGCGCTTGACCTCGTCGCGGAGGCGCGCGGCGGTCTCGAATTCGAGGTCCGCCGCGGCTTCCTTCATGCGCCGCTCCATGTCCTCGATCACCGCGGCGAGATTGTTGCCGATCAGCGCGCCGCCCTCGACCAGCCCTGTGTCGACCGTGACGTGATCCTGCTCATAGATCGACCGCATCACGTCGCCGATGTTCTTGCGCACGCTCTCCGGGGTAATGCCGTTCGCTGCGTTCCAAGCAAGCTGTTTCTCGCGCCGCCGGTCGGTCTCGGCGATCGCCCTCTCCATCGAGCCCGTGATCGTATCGCCGTAGAGGATGACCCGACCGTCGACATTTCGCGCCGCGCGGCCGATGGTCTGGATCAGCGACGTCTCCGACCGGAGGAAGCCCTCCTTGTCAGCGTCCAGGATCGCCACCAGTGCACACTCGGGTATGTCCAGGCCCTCGCGCAGCAGGTTGATGCCGATCAGCACATCGAACGCGCCGAGCCGCAAGTCGCGGAGTATCTCGATACGCTCGAGCGTTTCGATGTCCGAGTGCATATAGCGGACCCGGATGCCGTTATCGTGCAGATACTCGGTCAGATCCTCGGCCATGCGCTTGGTGAGCGTCGTGACCAGCGTCCTGTAACCCTTGCTCGCGACGTGCCGCACCTCGTCGAGCAAATCGTCGACTTGGCTGCGCGCCGACCGCACCTCGACCACAGGATCGACAAGTCCCGTCGGCCGGATCACCTGCTCGACGAACGTGCCGCCCGATTGCTCGAGCTCCCACCCGCCCGGCGTTGCGGACACGTAGACCGACTGCGGGCGCATCGCGTCCCATTCTTCGAAACGGAGCGGGCGGTTGTCCATGCACGACGGCAACCGGAAACCGTACTCGGCCAACGTCGCCTTGCGCCGATAGTCGCCGCGAAACATGCCACCGATCTGCGGTACGGTAACGTGGCTCTCGTCGGTGAACACCAGCGCGTTGTCGGGCAGATACTCGAACAATGTCGGCGGCGGATCACCAGGATTGCGGCCCGTCAGGTAGCGTGAATAGTTTTCGATACCCGCGCACGATCCCGTCGCCTCCATCATCTCCATATCGAACAGGGTACGCTGCTCGAGGCGCTGTGCTTCCAGCAGCTTGCCCGACGCGTAAAGCTCGTCGAGACGCTGCTTCAGCTCGGATTTGATCGATTTGATCGCCTGCTGCAGTGTCGGCTTGGGTGTGACGTAGTGCGAGTTGGCATAGATCTTCACCAACTTGAGGTCGTCCGACTTCTGGCCCGTCAGCGGGTCGAACTCGGTGATCGATTCGATTTCGTCTCCGAACAGGGAAAACCGCCAGGCGCGATCCTCCAGATGGGCCGGGAACAACTCTACCGTATCGCCCCGGGCGCGGAACGTCCCGCGGTGGAAGTTGCCATCGTTGCGCCGGTAATGCAGCGCGACGAGGTCGGCGAGCAATTGATCGCGCGAGATCCGTTCGCCCACCTGCACCGGAAATGTCATCGCCGTATACGTCTCGACCGAGCCGATGCCGTAGATGCAGGACACCGACGCCACGATGATCACATCGTCTCGTTCGAGCAGCGCCCGCGTCGCCGAATGGCGCATACGGTCGATCTGCTCGTTGATCGAAGCCTCCTTCTCGATGTAGGTGTCCGTGCGCGGGACGTAGGCCTCCGGCTGATAATAATCGTAATAGGAGACGAAGTATTCGACCGCGTTGTTCGGGAAGAATGATTTGAACTCGCCATAGAGCTGTGCTGCCAGCGTCTTGTTCGGCGCCAGGATCAGCGCCGGCCGCTGGGTCTCGCCGATGACGTGCGCCATGGTGAAGGTTTTTCCGGACCCCGTCACGCCGAGCAGGACTTGATTGCGGTCTAGGCTCGTTACGCCCTTGACCAGCTCCGCAATGGCTTGCGGCTGGTCCCCGCGGGGCTCGAAGTCCGAGACGATCTCGAAGCGGACGCCGCCTTCCGACTTCTCGGGGCGGGGCGGCCGATGCGGCGTGAACTCCGGCAGCGTGCCCGCCACGAGCGGATGGGTGGCCATCATCGGCTGCCGTGCGATCAACTCCTTGGCGCGATCCGAACGCTCCTCCGGCCTCGCGAGCAGTGCATTGAGACCGGCCGACGGCGAGAAATCCTCGGGCCGGGGCTTCACCTGCCGCAATGCCGGAAGCTGACCGGCCGCGCGCTGCCGAGCGCGTGCCTCTCCTGAGAGCGTGTCGGCAAGAAGCCGGGCGCTTTCTTCGCTCAGCGGCGTGGCCGCCTCGAATGCCGCCTGAGAGGTCTCGCCAAACCCGGCGGCCTCAGCGAAACCGGAGCCGTCCCGGGCCTTTGGTCGGCGCAGGCGCCCCGCGGCCGGAGCCGGTGTACCGGCTTCCGTCTCGACAGGCGGCGCCTCCGGCTTGCCACTGCGCGCGCGCGACGGGCGCGCTTTCGGCGTCGTATCTTTTGGTGTCCGGGCCATGGGCGGAATATGGCTCAGCTCGCGCTGGCTTGAAAGTGGCAGCCTCAACCTTACGAAAAAGCAATTCGCGGTCGTCGGAAAGCGCTCTTGCTGCGGTTGCCCGCGAGCACCATGTGCAAATGGTGGCCGCCGCTCTGATACGCCTTTTCGCGTGCTCTGCCGGCAGAGTGAAAGTGGAAAGGAGCACCCCCATGACCATGCGCGAGATCATCCAGGCCAAAGGCTGTCACGTCCTTTCGATGTGGCCGGAGCACACGCTCGACGACGCGATCCGGCGTTGTGACGAGAACCACGTGTCGTCCATCGTCATCACGGATCATTCGGGCCATACCATCGGCATCCTGACCGACCGGCTGGCCCTGAAGGCGCTGGCGCGGCACGGCACCGCCGCCATGCAACGGCCGGTGACCGCTTTCATGATGAGCCCAGCTCCGACCTGTAGGCCGGAGGACACGGTCACCGAGATCATGTACCGCATGACGCACGATCGCTTCCGGCACGTCGTGGTCGTCGAGAATGGCGCGGTTGCCGGCATCGTCAGCATCGGCGACCTGGTGAAGGCACGGCTTCGGGATGCCGACCTGGAGAGTCGCATCCTGCGGGAACGCGCGCTGAGCCGTCTTGCCGCAGAGTAGAAGTGCGGAACCAAGACTAATTTCCGGGCGATTCGCAACCACTTCGGGCGCGAAGCACCACAAACGGACCACCTCCATGATGCGAATTGCCTCCAAGCTTTCGATCGGCGCAGCGGCTCTCGTACTTTCGGCCGGTCTGGCCTTCGCGCAAACGCCGCAGGCCCCCGCTGCGGCAACGCCCAAAGCCCCCGCGGCAGCGCCTGCAAAGACGACCAAGGGCGTGCCCAAGAAAGCCACGACGCCCGAGGGCATCGAATGCTCCAAGCAGGCTGACGAGAAGAAATTGCACGGCAAGGAACGCAAGTCGTTCCGCGGCAAGTGCATCCGCGATCTCAAGAAGGCGGCAGCGGCCAAGAAGAAGGGCTGACCTGCCGAGCCGTTTCGCGATATGGGGCCCCGTCGCAGGACGGGGCCTTTCGCATTGCACGGTGTATCTGTCCGGGGCGCAGCGCCTAACGTGCCAGGACCACGCGGGCGAGCGGGTCGATGCCGCTCAGCGTGCACGGTGTCTGCGTCGGTATCCACGAGGTGTTGTTGAGCATCAGATCGCAGCGCGCCATCACCACTCCGACGGCCGTCGCCATGCAGACGGTTTCGCCGAGACGGTATTTTTGTCCCTGAAAACGGCAAAGGCACGGAATGATACGACCGGAGCCGTCGAGCACGCCATGGTAGGGCGATGTCGGATAGGCGGGCGTCTCCGCTGATCGTCGAGGAACCGGCTGGTCTTGGCCAAATGCGGCACCCGAGGCGAACATCCCCGCGAGAATGATCGCCACGATAGAAACCCGGAGATGCCGCCGCGTTCCCATGATAGGCAAGCTACCGCGGCGCATGCGACCGCGCCAGCATCGAATTGCAATGGGCACGGGCGCCCGGTCGACGCGCCCCTCGGGCTCATCGCGCGAGCCGACGCTCGTTCAAGTGCCGTCTTTGCCGTTCATGGTGTCCAGCACACCCTTCGCTACGCGAACAGCCTCCAGAGTCGCGGGAAATCCGGCGTAGCATCCGGCGTGGATCAGCGCCTCGCGGATTTCCTCGGGCGAGCAGCCGTTGTTGACGGCGCCTCGCACATGCACCGAGAGCTCATGCGAGCGCCCGAGCGCCGCCAGAATCCCCATCGTGATCAGGCTTCGCTCCTTGCGCGTCAGTCCCGGCCGCGTCCAGAAGGCGCCCCAGCCGATTTCCGTCACCATATCCTGCACCGGCTTCGTGAATTCGTCCGCCGCGGCCATGGATCGGGCAACGTGAGCCTCGCCGAGCACTTCTTTCCTCAGTTTCAGGCCCTTGTCGAAGTTGTCGGACATAACCGTTTTCCCTTGGCTGGCTCGAATGATGTCGCGGCGAAGAAAGCAGACTTCCGATGCTCCGCCAACCACGATGGGAGCGCGCCGATGCGGGGCCATCGGAGCGCCCTCTGTCGCCGGCCGATGCTTCCTGTTATTGATCCCGCATGGCAAAGCCGAAGAAAGCCGGCCCCAGGCCCGTGCGCAAACCTGCTAGCATCCCCCCGCATTCGGGCGGCCTCCCGAGCCGCGAGGACCTGTTGCAGTTCCTCCAGCAGGCGCAGGGGAAAGTCGGCAAGCGCGAGATCGCCAAGGCGTTCGGCATCAAGGGCTCCGATCGCATCGCGTTGAAGGCCCTGCTCGCGGACATGGCCGCGGACGGCGAACTCGTCGGCACTCGCAAGGCGCTGAAGCGGCGCGGGCATGTGCCGCCGGTCGCCGTGCTCGAGATCATCGATCGCGACGATCAGGGCGACCTGATTGCGCAACCCGTCGCCTGGGAGGAGGACACCGGCACGCGCCCGCGCATCCTCGTTCTGCCGGATCGAGGCAACCGTCGCAGCGGCGACGAGAGCATCGGCGTGGGCGACCGCGTTCTGGCGCGTGTCGAGCGCCTCGAATCGACCGACGTGCACGGCTACAAGTACGAGTCGGAAATCATCAAGAAGCTTCCGCGCGAGAAGCGCCGGCAGCTCGGTATTTTTCGCGCCCGCGCACGCGGGGGCGGCAACATAGAGCCGATCAACCGTCGCGATCTGAAGACGTGGCCGGTGCGCGACGGCAGCGAGGGAGAGGCCCGCGACGGCGACCTCGTGCGCTTCGACATCCTCGGCCGTCATCGCGGCGGCGTTCCGGATGCCCGCGTCGCCGAAACGCTCGGCAATCCGGGCGATCAGCGGCAGGTCAGCCTTATTGCGGTGCACTCGTACGGCATACCGGACGAATTCCCGGATGTCGTCCTGCGGGAGGTCGGCCATCTGCCGGAACTCACGACGGACGGCCGCGCCGACCTTACCAGCATCCCGCTCCTCACCGTCGATCCCCGGGATGCGCGCGATCATGACGATGCCGTCGCCGCCGTGCACGACACCGATCCGCGCAACCAGGGCGGCTTCGTCATCACGGTCGCCATCGCCGACGTGTCCCACTACGTGCGCCCCGACACGCGCCTCGATCGCGAGGCGGAACTGCGCGGCAACTCGGTCTACTTCCCGGACCGCGTCGTGCCGATGCTTCCCGAGCGCATCTCCAACGATCTGTGCTCGCTGCGAGAGGGAGAGCTTCGCCCGTGCCTGGCGGTCACCATGACGGTCGATCGCAACGGCGCGAAGCGTCGCCACCAGTTCCGGCGCGGCGTCATGCGATCGGCGGCGAAGCTCGCCTACGAGGACGCACAGGCGGCTTTCGACGGCAAGCCGGGCGAGACGGCGAAGCCGCTGATGGACAGCGCGCTCGAACCGCTGTGGGCCGCCTATCAAGCCCTGAGACGAGCCCGCGATGCGCGCGCCCCGCTCGATCTCGATCTGCCGGAACGCAAGATCATCATGGATGCCGAGGGCCGAGTCGCCCGTATTGTCGTCCCCGAGCGGCTCGAAGCCCATCGCCTGATCGAGGAGATGATGATCCAGGCCAACGTGGCGGCGGCCGAAACGCTCGAGCAGCACAATGCACCCTGCGTATACCGGGTGCACGACAAGCCCTCGAAAGAAAAGCTCGCCAACCTCGCTCGCTTCCTCGAGACACTCGACATCAAGCTGCCCAAGGGCGAGGGCCTGAAGCCCATCGACTTCAACCGCATCCTCGAGCGCGCCAAGCAACTGCCCGTCGTCGATCTCGTCAACGAGGTGGTGTTGCGGGCGCAGGCGCAGGCCGAGTATGCCACGGGCAACATCGGCCATTTCGGTCTGCACCTCGCACGATATGCCCACTTCACATCGCCGATCCGGCGCTACGCGGACCTGTTGGTGCACCGCTCCTTGATCCGCGCCCTCAAGTTCGGCAGCGACGGGCTGCGCAAGGATGACGAGACGCGCCTTGCCGAGGTCGCCAAATCGATCTCGGAGGCAGAGCGCCGCGCCATGTCAGCCGAGCGGGAAACGTCCGACCGCCTGCTCGCCGCCCATCTTGCCGATCGGGTCGGCGCCGAGTTTCCCGCCCGCATTTCCGGCGTGACGCGGTCCGGCCTCTTCGTGCGCTTGCGCGATACCGGCGCCGATGGTTTCGTTCCGATTTCGACCATCGGCCGTGACTTCTGGCACCACGACGAGGACAGGCACGCCCTCGTCGGCGAGCGCACGGGCCTGGGCTTCCGTCTCGGTGACAATGTCGATGTTCGCCTGGTCGAGGCGGTACCGACCGCGGGGGCGCTCCGCTTCGAGATCATGTCGGACGGCCGCCGCATCGAGGGCGCCACACGATCCCGTCGCCCGGGCGCGAGCCGCACGCCAGGCAGGTTGCGCAGCCGGCGGCGCTAAGGTCATTGGACGCATCGGACCGTCCCGACCATCGCATTACCATTTTGTATAGCGACGGCCACGTTCCCGTAACGTGGCAATCCCCATTTTACGTCCATCGACGCTTCGATTTGAACGGGGCGCCCACCGAACACCGGAGGCCCGAACCATGAGCAATGACGCATTGCAAGACACGCAGACCCCATCCGCCGCCCGCGACAGGCTCTTGTCGCCATTGACGCGCAACGCTCGCCGGATTCTACTTGGCGTCTCCGCCGCAGCCCTCCTCGCGGGAGGCATAGCCTTTGGCGTGGATGCCCGCTCACCCGATCCGCTGTTCTCGGCACAAAGCTCGGCGAGCGCCCGGGCCGTCTCCGGTCAGTCCGCCGTTCCGGGATTCTCGGATCTTGCCGCAGCAGTAAAGCCCGCCGTCGTATCCGTCCGCGTCAAGGCCCGTGGCGACCAGTCGGAAGTCGTTGGATTCGGCGCCGAAAGCCCCTTCGAGGGCACCCCGTTCGAGAAATTCTTCAAGGATTTCCAGTCGCGAAACGGTCACGGCCGCAATGTTCCGCAGCAGGCCCGCCCCATCATCCAGGGCCAGGGCTCCGGCTTCTTCGTCAGCGCCGACGGCTACATCGTGACGAACAACCACGTGGTGAACAATGCCGTCGAAGTCGAAGTCGTGACCGACGCGGGCGCCACCTACAAGGCGCGCGTGATCGGCACCGACGCGAAGACCGATCTCGCGCTGATCAAGGTCGAGGGCAAGCAGGATTTCCCCTTTGTCAGGCTTGCCAGCGACAAGGCGCGGATCGGTGAATGGGTCGTCGCAATGGGCAATCCCTTCGGCCTCGGCGGCACCGTGACGGCGGGGATCGTGTCTGCCGAGGGCCGCGACATCGGCTCCGGCCCTTACGACGATTTCATTCAGATCGACGCGCCCGTCAACCGCGGCAACTCCGGCGGCCCGACCTTCAATCTGAAGGGCGAAGTGATCGGCGTGAACACCGCCATCTATTCGCCGTCGGGCGGCTCGGTCGGCATCGCTTTCGCCATACCCGCGTCAACGGTACGCAGCATCATTCCGCAACTGCAGCAGAATGGTCATGTCTCGCGCGGCTGGCTCGGCGTCTCCATTCAGCCGGTTACCAAAGGCATCGCCGATGCTCTGAGTCTCGACACGGCGGAAGGCGCACTCGTCTCCGAACCCCAACCGGGAACGCCCGCATCCAAGGCGGGCCTCAAGTCCGGCGACGTCATCGTCACGCTCGACGGTACGCCCGTGAAGGACGCGCGTGAATTCGCCCGGCGTATCGCCTCGAGTGGTGCCGGCAAGACCATCAATCTCGGCATCGTTCGGGACGGCAAGCACAGCAACCTCTCGGTCACACTGGCCCAGATGAAGGAGAAGCACACGCAGAAGCTGGCGTCGAACGCCAACGGCGAAGATCAGTCGTTCAAGAAGCTCGGCATTGCCGTCGCGCCGTCCGACGAGGTGCAGGGCGCGGGTGACGACGGGCTCGCCATCGTCGATGTCTCACCCGATGGCGCCGCCGCCGAGGCCGGCCTCGAGCCGGGCGACGTCATCCTGAAAGCAGGCTCCAAATCGATCGCGAGCGCCAACGATCTCGAGAACGCTCTACAGAAGGCGAAAGAGGCAGGCCGTTCCCGTGCACTTCTTCTCGTCCGCCGCAAGACAGCCGAACGCTACGTCGCGGTTCCAGTAGCGACCGGCTGATGCGGAAGGGAGGGGCTCGGAGGCCGGGAATGCCAGTTTCCCGGCCTCCGGGTCATTTCCCCCTCAAGGAGGCGAGACATGTCCGGGCCAGCGCAGCCGGCTTAATCCACCTTGAGCCGGCGGTGCGCGTTCATGGGGATCAGCCCCCGCACGCGATCGATCTGGGCGCGGTCGATGTGCGCCGTCGCGTAGCCGACACCATCCGAGCAGCGCGCCACGACATGGCCCCATGGGTCGGCGACGAGACTGTGACCGTAGCTCTGCCGCACTCCGCCATTGCCGTCGATGAACGGACCGTACTGGCCAGGCGCCACGACATAGCACTGCGTTTCGATGGCCCGCGCGCGAAGCAGAACCTCCCAGTGATCCTTTCCCGTTTGAACCGTGAACGACGACGGCACCATGATCACGTCGCAGCCTTGTTTTGCCAGCGTCAGATAAAGCTCGGCAAAGCGCATGTCGTAGCAGATGGTGCAGCCGACTTTCAGCCCTTCGGCTTCGTAGGCGACGATATCCATGCCGGCGCGGATGGTGTCGCTCTCGTTGTAGGAAACGCCGTCGGGCGCCGTGATGTCGAACATGTGGATCTTGCGATAGCGGGCCACCTCGCGACCGGTCCGATCGAAGACGCAGGTGGTGTTGTAGACCTGGGCGTGCGAGCCGGGTATCGCCTCGATCATGCTGCCACCGTGCACCCAGATGGCGTGACGCCTGGCCAGCCCTGCAAGCACCTCCCACGCCGGCCCACCGGGAATCCGGTCAGCTTCCCGCACCTTGTCGGCGGTCGTGCCGCCGCGCCAGCTCCACACCTCCGGCAGGACGACCAGGTCGGGCCGATCGCTCGCGACTGCGCTTTCGATGAGGCGGGACGCCTGGGCGATGTTCTTCGCCTTGTCGCTGATCGAATTCGTCTGGATAACGGTAACTTTCATGACGCACCCCTGGCATGCTGGCCGGCGACACCAGCATACACCGGCGCCCACCCAAGCAAGGAGACCGCAATGCCCACGCTCACATCAGAGTACTTGTTCACGTTTACGATCGGCGTGACGGCCCTGCACGACATCGGCCCGGCACCGGCGGGCGGATTGCACATCGACCTGCTCGGCAAGGGCACGTTCGAGGGGCCGAGGCTCAAGGGCGAGGTGCTCGGTGGCGGCATGGACATGAAGCGGCTGCGCGGCGACGGGTCGATGGGGCCGAACGTTCGCCTTGTGCTGCGTACCGACGACGAGGCGCTGATCTTCATGCACTATACCGGCGTCAGGCACGGGCCGGCCGAAGTGATGGCCCGGATCGCGCGGGGAGAAAGCGTCGACCCGAGCGAATATTATCTCCGCAATACGCCCTACTTCGAGACGTCGGCGCCACGCTACGACTGGCTCAATCGGATCGTCGCCGTCGGAAAGGGCCGTCGCATGCCGGATCATGCCGCCTACGACGTGTTCCAGATTCTCTGAGACCGGCCCGGGCGTCGTCTTTCGCCCCCGCGACATCGGATCTCAGGCTGGCTCGCGGTCGCCCCGCGTGGTCGGTTGCGAGATGACGAGGAATTCGACGGCCTCGGCGCTGGCATTGAGTGCCTGATGCGGCGTACCGGGCGCAATTTCGAGGCCGCTGCCGGGCGTCAGTACATGACGGCGGCCATCGACTTCGAGCGTGAGTGCGCCCTGGACAACGAAGAAAAACTGCCGCGCGCGCGTGTGGAAGTGACGTATTTCAGCCCGTCCCGCCGGCATCCGTTCGTGGATCACGCTCAGATCCTGGCGGTCGACGAGGCGCCAGCCATCACAATCGCCACCCCAGACATAGTGTGGCGCGCTCGCCTTACTCGTCGGCTCCAGTGTCATTGGCGTTGGTCTCTTTGCCCGGCGGGTCTATCGCGGGGACCGGTTCTCGTTGATGAGGGGCACGGGCTGAGCCACGCCGGGGAACGGCATGGGCATGGGGCCACCCGCCGCTTTCGCGGCCTTGGCCCGCTGGTAAAGGCCGGCCACATCCTTGAGGTTATCCTCGATCAGCTTGATCCGCGTATCTCCGGCAGGGTGGGTCGAAAGCCACTGGGGCGGGGCGCCCTTGGCTGCCGCGCTCATTTTCTTCCAGAGCGAGATACCGGCGGCGGGATCGTATCCCGCGCGCGCCGCAAGCTCCATGCCGATAAGGTCCGATTCGAGCTCGTCACCGCGCGAGAAGCGAAGCGTGAGCAAATTGCCTCCGGCAGCCCCGATCACCTCGCCCGCGCCGCCACCGAAGATCAACGAGCCGATGATGCGCCCTCCGACGTTCGTCAGCGTGTTCTTTGCCGCACGTTCGCGCGCATGCTCTCGCAAGGCGTGCGCGATCTCGTGGCCCATGACGATGGCAACTTCGTCGTCGGTCAGCTTCAGCCGGTCGATGATGCCCGTGAAAAACGCGATCTTCCCGCCGGGCATGCAGAACGCATTGATGCTGTTGGACCGGATCAGGTTGACTTCCCACTTCCAGTCCTTGGCCCGCGGATTCCACTTGTGCGCATGGGGCAACAGATCCGCCGCAATGCGCCGCAGCCGCTGGTTCTGTGGATGATCCGCTGGAAGCAGCGCACCCTTCGAAATGGCCTGCTGCTTCAACATGCCATACTGCTTGAAGGCAGCTTTTTCGAGTGACTCGGCGGGCACGAGCTTGCGCACGAAGGACGGATTGCCAACCTTAACCCCGGAATGATCGTCGGCCGGCGCGGGTGTTTGTGCCGTAGCAGATATCGGGAGAGCCAAAGTCGGCAGGGCCATGAGCACGCCAGCCACCGCACCGCACATCAATCGCCTGTTCATGACGTCGCAAATCCAAATGAAACTGCCAAACACCGCCGCAACGGCGCACTCTCGCACCTCAAATCGAGTGTAACGTGGAGACGGCCTTTGATCCACGCCATCGATCTCCGCATAATGTGATCATGCGGCATCTGGAGTTCATCGCATGACGGGGAACGAGGCGCTGGTTAAGGTCGCGGGCGCAATCGCGGAGATCGCGGCCGCCGACTGGGACAGGTGCGCCAACCCCGCCGGCCTCCCCTACGATCCCTTCATCTCCCACGCATTTCTGAGGGCCCTCGAGGACGCCGATACGGTTAATCGGCGCACGGGATGGGTGCCGCAGCATCTGGCTCTCGAGGAACGCGGGCTGGTGACGGGCGTCATGCCGCTCTACGTGAAGGGGCACTCGAAGGGCGAGTACATCTTCGACTACGGCTGGGCCGACGCGTTCGAGCGCGCCGGCGGAAGCTACTATCCGAAGCTGCAATGCGCCGTGCCCTTCACGCCGGTGCCCGGGCGGCGGCTTCTCGCCGGCAACGACGAGGGGCACACCGAGCGCGAACGGATGCTTCTGGCGGCGGCCATCGAGTTGGCGAAGCGCCATAGCCTTTCGTCTGTGCACATTACGTTTTGCACCGAGGACCAATGGGCCCTTGCGGGAGACGCCGGCCTCCTTCAGCGCACCGACAAGCAGTTCCACTGGCACAACCAGGGCTACAAGACATTCGACGATTTTCTCTCCACCCTCTCCTCGCGCAAGCGCAAGACGATCCGCCGCGAGCGGGCTCAGGCGATCGAGAGCGGTCTTGTTATCGAGCGCATTACCGGCAGCGACATCACCGAGGCCCACTGGGACGCGTTTTTCCGCTTCTACATGGACACCGGCGGGCGCAAATGGGGTCGGCCGTATCTCAACCGCGCTTTTTTCTCAGAACTCGGCCGATCCATGCCGGACCGGTGCCTGCTGATCATGGCCCGGCGCGGCGAACGGTATGTTGCCGGCGCCCTGAACCTGGCCGGCAGCGATTGTCTTTATGGCCGCTACTGGGGGGCGACAGAACACCTGCCGTTCCTGCATTTCGAGGTCTGCTACTATCAGGCGATCGAGCACGCCATCGAGCGCGGGCTACCTCGGGTCGAAGCCGGTGCGCAAGGCGAGCACAAGCTCGCCCGCGGCTACATGCCAACGCCAACCTACTCGGTGCACTGGATCGCAGACGCGGGCTTTCGCAAGGCCGTCGCACGCTACCTCGACGATGAGCGCCGCTATATGGCACAGGAGCGCGAGGCGCTCGCCAGCTACGGCCCTTACAAGCGCCTGAGCGCTGACGAGGTCGCCGACTAGATCGCCCGCCACAAACAAAGCGGGCGCGCCTGCCGGCGACCGTACTCTCGCCCCGATCTCAGGAGGCGATCCGATAGACCTTTTCCGCCGTGTCGCGGAACAGGGCGGCCTTCTCGTCGGCCGAGAAGCCCTTGGCCAGGATCTTGAAGGAGTTCCAGAGCACCGTGTAGCTGCACGACAGCTTGTCGACCGGGAAATTGCTCTCGAACATCGCGCGCCGGGGCCCGAATTTCTCGATGGCATAGTCGAAGTAGCGGCGTGTCGCGTCGGCCAGATCCTGGCTCGTCGGCGGTTTCGCCCGGCTCTCCCAGCCGTAGCCGTTCATGGCCATGTTGAGCCCGCCGAGCTTGACGTTCACGTTCTGGCAGGTCGCAAGCTCGTCGATCATGGGCTTCCAATCGGCGAAGACCTCATCGGCCTTCCCCTTGTAGGGCCCGAGGCCGACCGGACCACCAAAATGGTCGAGGACGATCGCCGTGTCGGGAAAGGCCCTTGCCAGACTGATCGCATCCGGGATCTGCGTGTGCGCACACCAAACCTCGAAGGACAGCTTCCGCGGCGCCAGATGCCTGAAACCCCGCCGAAAGTCCTCGCGCAGCAACAACCCCTCGGGCGGCTGCGTCCTGTGGTTCTCGACCTCTGGGCTCGCATGCCAGAAGGCGCCGCGACGAATGCCGCGAAAACGGCCATTGCCGGCCGCAATCTGAGCATCGAGCACGTCTCCGGCGGCGTCGCCGATACGCAGGTCGCACGTGCCGACGATGGCCGCCGCGATCCTTGCCTTGCCGTATCCGCCGGACGCGCTCATGGCCGCGATGCCGTTGACGAACTCGGTCTCGCCGACGCAGCGGAAATTTTCAGGACCGTCGGCGCGGAACATGGCACCGCACTCGATGAACACCGTGGAGACGATGTTGTGGCCGCCCGAGACGTCGGCGACGATTTCGTCCAGCAGGTAACGCGACTGGACATTGCCGGGCCGCCCGCGCGTATCCCACAAATGATGATGCGGATCGCAGATGGGCAACTCCGGCTCGAGGGCTGCCTCCTGCACCTGCTCGAGCCAAGCCTGGTTGGTCGAATGTGCGACCATGACGTCCTCCCGTATTTGTGTCGGAGAAGTCTACCGGCAGCGCTGATTGAATGGGAAGCAAGTTTGCCCCGCATCAGCGCAAGCGCAACAGATCACGCCGCGCGCCGGTTGGTGCCGGCCGATCGGTTCCCACAACCGAGAGCGGCCCCGGTCCGGGGACCGGGGCCGCACAGTCATGCCGTCTGCGCTTCGCGGATCGCGCCGAACTTGCCGGCCTGGAACTCGAGCATCGCCTGCTTGATCTCGCCCACGGTGTTCATCACGAACGGACCGTGCGCCACGACCGGCTCGTCGATCGGCTCGCCCGTCAGCACCAGCAATTTGGCGTCACCGTTGGCCTCGATTGACACGCCACCGCCATCGCGACCGAGGATCACCGTCTGCGCCTCGCGCACGATCTCGCGACCATCGATCTCGACCGTACCCGACAACACCAGTATCGAGACCGTGTGGCCCTCCGGGACGTCGAGCGTCGCCGTCTTGTCGCGACCGAGGCGCAGGTCCCAGATGTTGATCGGCGTGAACGTTCGTGCCGGTCCCTTGGCCGTGCCGAAATTTCCCGCGATCACGCGCAGTGCGCCGGCCCCGTCCGGCAGACCGACGACAGGAATTTCGGACGCGAGCAGGTTCTGATAGCCGGGCTTTGCCGCCTTATCCTTCGCCGGCAGGTTTACCCAGAGCTGCACCATTTCGAAGTTGCCGCCCTTTTTCGCGAACGCGGCCGAGTGATACTCCTCATGCAGAATGCCCGAGGCAGCCGTCATCCACTGCACGTCGCCAGGACCGATCACGCCGCCGGCACCCGTCGAGTCCCGGTGCTCGACCTCGCCGTCGTACACGATCGTGACCGTCTCGAAGCCTTTATGCGGGTGCTGGCCGACGCCCCGCCGCTCGGTGGTCGGCGTGAACGTCGCGGGCCCGGCGTAATCGAGCAGAATGAAAGGACTGACGTGCTGCCCCTGGGCGCTGTACGAAAGCATGGACCGGACGGGAAATCCATCTCCCACCCAGTGCTGGCGGGGAGCGCTGTAAATGCCGCGGATCTGTCTCATGGTCTGTCTCCATTGTCGGGGCGCTCGCTGGAGCACCATCGTCGAGGCAACACATAATTTCGAGACGACGCCCGTAGTAGGCTCCAAGAATTGACCGGATCGTCCCATTTATGGGACGATGACGCATGCAAGACCTCAATGACCTCTATTATTTCGTTCAGGTCGTCGACCACGGCGGTTTCGCGGCCGCCGGCCGCGCGCTTGGGCTTCCGAAGTCGAAGTTGAGCCGCCGCATCCTCAACCTCGAGGAGCGGCTGGGTGCGCGCCTGCTGCAGCGCTCGACGCGCAAGCTCGCGGTAACCGAGCTGGGTCAGGAGTACTACCGGCACTGCGTTGCCATGCTCGTGGAAGCCGACGCAGCGCAGGAGGCGATCGAAAAATCTCTGTCCGGTCCGCAGGGCCTGATCCGCGTCAGCGCCCCGCCGGCTCTCGTGTGCTTCGAGATCGGGCCGATGATCGCGCGTTACATGCGTGCCAATCCGCGCGTTACGATCGAGATGGAGTCCACCTCTCGCCGCGTCGACCTGATCGGCGAGGCCATCGACGTCGCCATCCGTGTGCGATTTCCGCCGCTCGAACAGTCCGATCTGGTCATGCGGACATTGGCCGAGAGTCCGCAGCGCATGGTGGCCAGCCCGCGTCTGATGAAGGGTACCTCACTCCCCCTCGTTCCGGCAGATCTCAGCGCGCTGCCGAGCCTCGATTTTGCGCCGATGATGCCGAAGCACTGGTGGGAGTTGCACGGGCCGGACGGCGCATCGGTGCGCATTGCGCACAAACCCCGCCTCGTCACCGACGACATGGCACAGTTGCTTCACGCCGCACTCGAAGGCGTCGGCATAGCCAAGCTGCCGAGCATGGTTGCAGATCCCCATCTCGCATCGGGGGCTCTCGTCGAAGTCACGCCCGCCTGGACACCGCCCGGCGGCGTCGTCCACGCCGTATTCGCGTCGCGCCGCGGTTTGCTGCCATCGGTGCGCAGCTTCATTGATTTTTTGGCGGCCGAATATGCTCGATCCCGCCAGGACAACTCCGACGGTGCGCACGTTCCACATCTGCCCGTGGGCGCTCAGCTTGCGTGATGCAGATCACGCAACCGAGGGAGCTTGACCGCAGTCCGGCGCGAGAAAAGACGCCATCTGCCGGATGACCGAAAACGAACTCAAGGGTGCGGCCTTCTTCAACGTCAAGGCCTTTCCCGTAATTGCCTTCAGGAGCCTTGCCGTCAAACCGCGCTCGCCGACGGCGGTCGACCTTTTGGGCGAGATAACAATCAATGGCATCACCAAGCCGGTGACATTCAAAGTCACACTCGCACCCCACGACGACCCCGCGCTCAAATACGACAACGGCGCGCAGAGATTCACCGCCAGGACACGCATTCAGCGAAGCGCATTCAAAATGACGAAGTTCCAATTGGTGGTCGACGACGACGTCGAACTCGAGATCGACGCGATCGTGCGGCCGAAGTAGCGCCGTGCAGGTGGCCGGCGTCCCTCGCGGCCGCAGGTAGCCCCGTCGGCCAGGATATATTAGGCTACGCGAGTGCCCGACCGATGATCGATTGTCGGTTTGGCGCAGCCGGACTTGGCCGGTGCATGGTCGTCGCCGGTGGTCGCTCGGCATTGCTCACTCGAAGCCATACGAGCGCGCACCGACGTTGCGGGCGACCGCATCTCGCCTTCGTCGCATAGAGGTCCACTCGAAATTTTGGCCGCCGCGCTGGAGATATCAGGAATGGGCAAGACGCTGACGACGAGCGAAATCGAGGCGTACAACGCCAAGGGCTATCACCTGGGCGTCGATGTGCTGAGTGCCGGTGAAGTGGCAGAGTGCCGCCGCCAGCTCGAGGACTATGAAGGTCGCAGCGGTGGGCCGATCTCCGGCGAGAAGCGGCACAAGTCGCACCTCTTGTTCCCGTGGATCAACGATCTCATGCGCCACCCGAAGCTGCTCGATGCAGTCGAAGACATCTTGGGGCCCGACCTTCTCGTCTGGAGCACGTCATTTTTCATCAAGGAACCCCGCGATCCGGGGTTTGTATCCTGGCATCAGGATGCGACCTATTGGGGCCTGTCCAAGCCCGACGTGTGCACCGCCTGGATCGCCCTGTCACCGGCCAACAAGGTCTCGGGCTGCATGAAGTTCATTCCCGGTACCCACAAGAAGCAGGTGAAGCACGAGGATACTTTCAATCAGAACAATCTGCTTACCCGCGGCCAGGAAATCTCGGTCGCGGTCGACGACGCGCAGGCGGTCTACGGCGAGTTGAAGCCGGGCCAAGCGTCGCTGCACCACGTGCTTTTGTTTCATGGCTCGGCGCCGAACCAGTCGGATGACCGTCGGATCGGGCTCGCCATTCGCTACGTGCCGACCTATGTGAAGCAGGCGGTGGGTGCTGCCGATTCCGCGACGCTGGTGCGAGGCGTCGACGCCTACAACAATTTCGAGGCGGAGCCGCGCCCGAGGACCGAACTCGATCCGGTCGGCGTCGCCTTCCACCAGGCCACGACGGAACGCCAGCAGAAAATCCTCTATCGCGGAACCGACAAGACGAGCTTCCGCGCCTGATTGGCGACGGTCTCCGCCCTGCTCGGATACGGGCTCCGCGAAGCGGCCGATCGATGCGACGGATCCGAACCGATCCGCGCATCTCTTCGATCGGTGGTCGGAGTATGCCGACGGCAGGCCTGATCCGAGATCGTCTGCAGGCGCTGCCTATTGCGCGATATAGCCTCCGTCGATCACCAGCTCGGTGCCGGTGACAAATGATGCCTCGTCGGATGCGAGATACAGAACACCGTAGGCAACATCCAACACCTCGCCCAGGCGACGCAGCGGCGTGACGGCGGCCTTTGAAGCGCGTCCCGCAGCGTTCGTGTTGTTCAGCATGGGCGGCAGGTAACCTGGATGCACGGAATTGACGCGTACCCCGGTCGGTCCGAACCGCACCGCGGCGGTCTTCGTGAAGATGCGCACTGCGCCCTTGGATGCGCTGTAACCAGGATGGCTCTCCGCGCTGCCGATGAAACCCATGATCGACGAGATGTTGACGATGGAGCCACCGCCGGTTTTTGCCATTTCGGCGGCCGCGCGGGTCGTCCCCAGGAATACGCTGGTGGCGTTGACGGCCATCAACTTCTCCCAGCCCGCCAACGCGAGTTCGTCACCGACCGAGCTGCCGCTGATGCCGGCGTTGTTCACAAGGATATCGAGCCGACCGTAAGCTTCGACAGTGGCCGCGATCAATCGGTCCCAGGCCAATTCGGATGTTACGTCCGTATTCACGAACGTTGCGCGGCCCTGGCCGGCGCAGATGTCGGCAGCGACGGCTTCACCCTCTTTATCGAGCACGTCGGCGATCACCACCGCCGCGCCTTCCTTGGCAAACAGCCTCGCTTCCGCTTCGCCCATGCCGTGGGCACCGCCGGTAATGATCGCGACCTTATCTTTCAGTCTCACGGCTCTCTCCGTTGTCCGCTTGGTCCCGACCATCGGCGTTCAGACGTCACGCACGCTCGGGCACGAAGCCATGATCATGAGCGACCGCATCGCGCTGTTCAACGCCGGAGGGGTGGATCAGGCCGGCGCCACGTGGTCAACGTTTGTGGATCGATTTTTTTTCGATCTGCAACCGGCGTGCGGTTGGCGGAACCGACGGTCCCGAGTTTCGACGAAAATGCGCGACGATCGCATCGCGAACGACGACCGCGGCGCGATCGTACAAGACAGACTTGTTGCAATTCAGAGAGGCAAATGGCGCGAGCGACGGGACTTGAACCCGCGGCCTCCGGCGTGACAGGCCAGAATTATACAAGCAATATCAATGGCTTTAGGAACGAATATTCAGACAGAACGGGATCTAACGCGCCTAAAGTTCCCGAACGCGCGGGTCTACCTCAACGTCATATCTTCACGCGCGAGGAATTGTACGACCTTGTGTGGTCAGTGCCCATAGTGAAGCTCGCCGTTCGGTTCGGCGTCTCGGGAAGGGGCTTGGCCAAGATCTGCGAGCGGGCGCGCGTACCGGTTCCCAAACCTGGCTACTGGGCCAAGGTCCAGGCAGGACAACCAATGGCGAAAGTGCCGCTTCCAGCGGCGGTCATTGACGCGCTGACGCGTGTCATCATCAAATCATCTGTGTCTTGAAGTCACCCAGCAGGTCGTCACATCGTGAGGAGACAACAAGATTGCGGATCCGGGGGTCCGTGGTTCGAGCCCATGAGGCGGTACCATTAAATCAAGCGCTTAGCCGGCACCGGAACCTGTGACGGAACGCGCGCCGGTGTCTGAGACGGTGTCGAGCGGAGCGAAGACCCTGGCTTTAGCCGGCGCCCTCCGCATTGCCCAACTTTATTCCGTGCTGCA
>JBFWXN010000079.1:0-25525 GCA_050187415.1 Hyphomicrobiaceae bacterium
AAGAACGGCACGACATTGCGCGAGGAAGCAATCAAGCTGGGCATCCCCGGTGAGGATTTCGACGCCATCGTGCGGCCGGAACAGATGATTGGTCCGGATCCCGACTGAGGCGATTGACCCGTCGGGGCGAAACCGTGGCGCGTGTGCAACAGGCACTCGATTGTCTGCTCGATAGCGCCGCTTGCCTACCCAGATCTGCTATCATTATCAAATCGTAAAGTGCCCGCCATCACAGTGGCGCTTTGGGCGCGCGATCGGGGAAGCGGGCATGCACTTCGGACGGCTCATCACGGGCTTGGCTTCAGCTTTGTTGGCTGGAGTTGCGTCGTCCGGCTTGGCGCTGGCCGAAAGCCGCGACGCCTGGTCGGACGGCCGTTTCGGCGCTTCCATCGGGGCCATGGCCATCGTGGCGCCCAAATATGAGGGCTCGTCGGACTTCCGCGTCATTGGCGCCCCGTTCATTGCCCCTTCGTTCAGCCGTGGCGAAGGCTGGATCGACGTGCAAGGCGTTGACGATGTCCGGCTACGGCTTTTCCGGCATGGTTCCTTCGAAGCCGGCCCTCTCGCCGGCTGGCGCTTTGGGCGCGAGCAAGAAGACGGGCCCTTGCTGTCCGGCCTTGGTGATGTGGACGGCGGGCTGGTCGTGGGCGGTTACATGGCCTACCGCCTGGGCGTGCTGAAGCCGTACCTGTCCTATCATCACCAGGTGACCGGCAATGCCACCTCTGGGGTTTTGCGTCTCGGCTCGGAAGCCACGTTCCAGTTGTCGCGCAACGTCGAGCTGATCGGCACCGCCGGCGCGAGCTATGCGGACGACAACTATATGCAGGCCTATTTCGCCATCACTCCGCAACAGGCTGTCGCGTCGACAGCAGGCCTTGCCATCTACGACGCGAGCGCGGGGTTCAAGGACGTTTTCGTCGGTACCACTGCGAAAATCGCCCTGTCGGAACTTTGGACGCTGAGGCTGAGCGCCCGCTATGCCCGGCTCATCGGCGAAGCTGCCGACAGCCCGCTGGTCGAGAGCGAGAACCAGTGGACCGCCGGCATCGGCGTGACCTATCGCCTGGACCTGCCCTGAGCAGCATCAGCCTCCGTATCGCGCCGTGAAGGCCGTGCGGCAGGCGGCCGAAAGCTTTTCCGAGCTGACGCGCAGGCACTGGACGATGCCGCTGCCGCCTTTGCCTTTTGGGGCGCTTGCGCAATGCGTCTTCACGTCATCTGCGCATGCTTCCCGCATAGCCTTCGCCTTCGACTCGATCTCGGTGAACGCCGTCGCACACTCGGGCGAGAGCTTGGCGGCATTGTCCTTCAGGCAGGCACGGCGTTTGCCTCCCTTTGACCCCGGACAAAGCTTGTCGACGTCAGCCCGGCAGACGGCAAGCGGGGCTTGGGAACTCTTTGCCGGATCCGAGGGGCTGGCTGGTGGCGTGGCCGATTGGCTGAGGGCAGCGGAAGAGGCAAGCGCCAGGAACGCGGCGCCCAAGACAGGTCGGAGCACGGGGATCATGCAGGTGGTCTCCTGGCAATGGATCGGCGGTCGGGCCATCACACGTTCGGTGCCGCTCCTGGATTGCGATCTCATGCCCAAGACGGCGCTTCCGTGAAACGCCGCCGCCCGCCTAATCCGTCGCACCGATGTGCGAACCGAGGCCGCCCTCTCGCTCGGTACTTCGCTAACGGCCCTTGCCGGTTTCGATCGCGACGACTTCACCTCGATTCATGCCGAGCGCCAGCTCGCCGCTCTTCAAGCGCATCGCATCGTTGCCGAACAGCTCGTGACGCCACCCTTTGAGTGCGCCGACGTCCGGCTGAGTCTCGGTCGCAATGCGCTCCAGATCCTCCGTATCGGCAATGAGCCGCGGCGCGACCCCGTGGCGGCCGGCGGCGGCCTTCAACAGCACGCGCAGCAGATCGACCATGGCGCCGGCCTCCGCCGGCAGCGATGGACCGTTCGGCAGCGTCGGCAGCGACTTCGGATCGCGGGCGAGACCGCGCTTCACGGCCTCGACGATTTCCTTGGCGCGCGCCGACCTCGCAAAGCCGTCCGAAAGCGTACGCAGCTCCGAGAGCTTGCCGGTCTCGGTCGGTTGCTGATTGGCGACATCATAGAGCGCCTCGTCTCTCAGCACGCGCGCTCTCGGCACATCTTGCGCCTGTGCCACGCGCTCGCGCCACGCGGCAAGCTCGACCAGCACCCCGAGCGCCCGCCGGTTGCGGACCTTCAGCTTCAGTCGCCGCCAGGCACCCTCTGGCGAAAGCTCGTAGGTTGCCGGGTCGGTGAGGGTGGACATCTCTTCCGCCAGCCAATGGGTCCGGCCGTTCTTCTCGAGCTCGGATTTCAAGTGCTCATACACGTCTCGCAGGTGCGTGGCATCGCCCATGGCGTAGGACAACTGGCGCTCCGACAGGGGCCGGCGGCTCCAGTCCGTGAAGCGCGAGGACTTGTCGAGGTCCCGGTTGGTGATCCGCTTGACGAGGTTCACGTATGAGATCGAGTCCCCGAACCCGCAAACCATCGCCGCGACCTGTGTATCGAAAACAGGCTTCGGGATCAGGCCCGCCTTGAAGTTCACGATCTCGATGTCCTGGCGGGCGGCGTGGAAGACTTTGACCACCTGCGGGTCGGCCATCAGGTCGAAGAAGGGCGCCAGATCGATGCTCGTTGCCTGAGGATCGACGATGGCTTCGATGCCCGGCGCCGCGAGCTGGATGAGGCAAAGCTTCGGCCAGAACGTCGTCTCGCGCATGAACTCGGTGTCGACCGCTACGAACGGATGCCGTGCGATCGCGCGGCACAGCTCGCCTAGGCTTTCGGTGGAAGTCACAACTTGCATGGTCGGGATATAGCGCAGGCGGCAATGGGTGTCTTGGCCAATGTCGAGAGGCCCCCGCGGATATTCGCCGCTTGGTAACCATAAGCATACGTCGCATTCCGCCGTCAAATTCGTCTTTACGCAGACTGGGGGATGATGGGCGCTCATTTTAGCCGGGCGGGGTATTCAATGCGTCGAGGGATTTTGTCTGTGGTGTCCTTGTTGATGGTTTCGACGTTTGCGCCGCGAAATGCCGAGGCCGGCCTTCCAATTCCCTGCAAGGGTGAGCACCTCGTGCTGGTCAAGGACTTGCCGCCGGATGTAAAAATCCAGACCGACAATGGGCTGGTTCACATCGATCTCGGATACAACTTCAGCGGATGCACTTCCGGCAGATGGGTCGGTTATTCCGAAGCCGGCCAACGCTATTACGACGTACCGGAGTCGGTGCTGGAGCTTTACGCGCTGCGCACCGGCCTCCGCGGTCTCCCGCCCGAGCCAGCCTATTTTTTCACCTTTTCAGCTTCCTGGCGGGCCTGGCTCTGGACTGGCATCGCCCTCGTGAGTGTCGGCGCGCTGGCTATGTTTCGCAGGAGGAGCCGAAACATCGCCGGCGTTGCACAGCGGTTCGAAGTCCTGACGGGGGACCCTGCCGACGGCCCCGCTATCGACGCATTCATCTCCGGCGCGCATAGTCAAAGGGTGGCCGCGCGACCCCGAAATCGCCCCCCGATCTGAAGCCGTAGATAGGGCGCAAGTTTAGGCAACGATCGAGGCAAATGGGTCGTCATCGGGCCCCGATGCGCCGCTCGATGGGCACATCGGGCCGCTGGATCGTGGCCGCTTGACAAAGCCGGGGGCAGATGCCCACTAGGCCACCTTTGGCCGGCCCTCGCCGGCGCTGACCCTTCGAGGATCCGATGCACCGCTACCGCTCGCACACCTGCGGCGCGCTTCGAGCCGCCGACATTGGCTCGCAGACCCGTCTCTCAGGCTGGGTGCATCGCGTGCGCGATCATGGCGGCGTCCTGTTCATCGACCTGCGCGACCACTACGGCATCACCCAGGTGGTGGCCGATCCTGACAGCCCGGCGTTCAAGACGGCGGAGCGGGTGCGCTCGGAATGGGTGATCAAGATCGACGGCATGGTGCGCCAGCGGCCGCAAGGCACGCTCAATGCGGAGCTGCCGACCGGCGAAATAGAAATCTACGCGGCCGAGATCGAGGTACTGTCGGAGGCGAGAGAGCTTCCCGTCCCGGTGTTCGGCGAGCCGGACTATCCGGAGGATTTGCGCCTCACCTATCGCTTCCTGGATCTGCGCCGCGAGACGCTGCACGACATCATCATGAAGCGGCTGGCCATCACGCGCTCGATCCGACATTTGATGCACGAGGCCGGCTTCAACGAGTTCCCGACGCCGATCCTGACGGCATCGAGCCCGGAAGGCGCCCGTGATTTCCTGGTGCCGAGTCGGATTCATGCCGGCAAGTTCTACGCCCTGCCGCAGGCGCCGCAGCAGTACAAGCAACTGCTGATGATCGCGGGCTTCGACCGCTATTTTCAGATCGCGCCCTGCTTCCGCGACGAGGACCCGCGTGCGGACCGCCTGCCGGGCGAGTTCTATCAGCTCGATGTGGAGATGAGCTTCGTCGAGCAGGAGGACGTGTTCCAGACGATGGAGCCTATTATCACGCGAATTTTCAATCAGTTCGGTCCGGATGTATTCAAAGGCCTGACAATCTCGTCAGAAAATATCGTTCAATCACCGTGGCCGCGCATTCCCTACGACACCGCCATTCAGAAGTACGGCACCGACAAGCCGGACCTTCGCAACCCGATCGAGATGCAGGACGTGACCGAGCACTTCCGCGGCTCGGGTTTCAAGGTGTTCGCGCAGATGATCGAGCGCGACCCGAAGGTGCGCGTCTGGGCCATTCCGGCCAAGGGCGGCGGCAGCCGCGCCTTCTGCGACCGCATGAACGGCTGGGCGCAGAAAGAAGGCCAGCCGGGGTTGGGCTATATCATGTGGCGATCCACCCCCGATATGGAACTCGCATGGAAGATGTTCGATGCAACAACCGGGAAGGAGGTATCATTTACTGAAGTTAAGACCTTGCTTCCGGTTAGGCTCGTCGACGCCGGCGGCAATGAACTCGCTTTTGGCGCGGGTCCAATAGCGAAGAACCTCGGGCAGGAAAGAACCGCAGCCCTCAGACAACGGCTCGGCTTGGGTTCGGGCGACGCCTGCTTCTTCACGGCCGGCGATCCGGCCAAGTTCTACAAGTTCGCCGGACTTGCGCGCGACGAGATCGGCCGCGAGCTGAAGCTCATCGACGAGGACCGGTTTGCGCTCTGCTGGATCGTCGACTTCCCGTTCTACGAATGGAACGAGGACGAGAAGCGCATCGACTTCTCGCACAATCCCTTCTCCATGCCGCAGGGCGGGCTGGCTGCTCTCGAAGCCGCCGAGAAAGAAGGGCCGGAGGCGCTGCTGCGTCTCAAGGCGCACCAGTACGACATGGTGTGCAACGGCTACGAGATTGCCTCGGGCGGCATCCGCAATCACCGACCCGACACCATGGTAAAGGCATTCGGCATCGCCGGCCTATCGCCGGAGACGGTCGAGGCCCGGTTCGGAGCGCTCTATCGTGCGTTCCAGTACGGCGCACCCCCTCACGGCGGTATGGCGGCTGGCATCGAGCGCATCGTCATGTTGCTGACTGGATGCACGACCGTGCGTGACGTGGCGCTCTTTCCAATGAACCAGCAGGCTAACGATCTGCTGATGGGCGCGCCCGCCGAGGTCGGCAACCGGCAGCTCCGCGAACTGCACATCCGCGTGACGGCGGACCCGAAGAGCTGAGCTGATCGGAACGCCTGCGGGATCAATCAGCCCGCTGGCGTTCCGATCGATCTCGCAACGCCATGGGCTTCGAACAGCGCGTTGAACAGCCGGCGCGGCTGAAAGGCATCGCCGATCACGTGGATATTACCGCGCGCGACGCCACCGGCCTCGATCTCCTGAGCCAGACGCGAGCCCGTGGGCAACGCGAGGCCGACCCAGACCACCGCGGCAACGTCGGAGAGATCTTCCTCTCGGCCGGTTAGATAATTGGCGAGAACCACGCGACCCGCCGCAATGCGCGCGACACCGGTATTCGGACGCAGAATTCCACCGTTCCGATCCACCTCCCGCAGAAAGGCGATACGCGACACGACCGGAATTTCCCGCGCCACCTCGAAGAAGCGCGCTGCAATGACGGGCACGCGCCCCTGAGCCATAACGCTCTCAGCGACGGCGCTGGTCCAGTAGTATCCGTCCTCGTCCATGATCACGACGCGGCGGCCCGGAAGTCCGTCGAGAGCAACAGTTCCCTCGGCCGTGACGAGGGGTATGGAGCCGTCGCTCGGCAGGTCGGGCACCGTCGGACGCGCGCCCGTCGCGATGACGACGTGGTCGGGCTGCAATGCAGCGACGGTCGATGCATCGGCCATGACGCCGGTCCGGATCTCCACGCCCGCGCGCTCTGCCTCGGGTATCAGGAAATCGAGCACGTGCCGTGTTTCCTCGTGGTGACGCACGCTGGCTGCATGCCGAATCCGCCCGCCGACGCTCTCCTCGCGCTCGAGCAGGGTCACGCGATGCCCGCGCAGTGCTGCCACCCGCGCCGCCTCGAGGCCGCCGGGTCCGCCGCCGGCCACGACGACGCGGCACGCCACCTCGGCTTTGGCGGCCTCGAGCGATCCCCATTGGTATTCGCGGCCGGTGACGGGGTTGGTCGCACAGGCGATCGGCTCGCCAGCCGAGATCCATGCCCAGCATTGATTACAGGCGATACACCGGCGAATGCGCTGAGCGTCCCCGCGCTGGGATTTCGCGGGCCAGTCCGGATCGACGATCAGGGCGCGGCACAGGCCGATCATGTCCGCTTCGCCCGCGGCGATGACGCTCTCGGCCTGGTCCGGAGCCTGCACACGGGTCGAGGCGACCACGGGAATGCCGTTGGCTACCGCCTTGAAGCGCCCGTGGATCCCGCGGAACGCGAGAATGGGCCAGTGCCGGTCCGGCAGATGTTGCTCGATCGAATTGAAGTTGCCCTGCGCGAGGGAAAGGTAGTCGGCAAGGCCGTCGCTGCAGAAGCGGCGCGCGATCTCGACGTTGTCGTCGACCGAAAGTCCGCCCTCCGTGAACTCCTCCGCGCCCATGCGGTAGCCGACGATCGCCTCGGGACCGATGCGCCGGCGCACACCTTCGAGAATTTCGCGCGCGAAGCGCAGCCGGTTTTCGGCATTCCCGCCGTACTCGTCCTGGCGCCGATTGGTGAACGGCGAAAGAAACTGCTGGATCAGGTGTCCCTGCGCGCCATGGACCTCGACACCGTCCATGCCGGCCTCGATGCAGTTCGCGGCGCACCGGATGTAGGTGTCGATCGTCTCCTTGACCTCGCGCGTCGTCAGCTCGTGCGGCACGCCACCCGATCGCGGGCACGGGATTGCCGAGGGGGCGATGAGGTAGGGCATCACGCGCGACGCAAGGTGCTGTCGTCCCCCCATGTTGAGCTGGCCGATCAGTAGCGCTCCTTCAGCATGGCAGACGTCGGCAATGCGGCGTATGCCGTCGAGGCCACCGCGATCGAAGATCGTGATGGCACCGGGCCCAAATGGGTCACGCGGATCGGTGCGCAGGGCCTCGGTGACGATGGTGCCGACGCCGCCCTTCGCCAGCGTCCTGTAGAACGCCAGCACCCGGTCGCCGACGCGATTGCGATCGGCGAGATTTGCCGTCGTGGCGACGCGCATGATCCGGTTCTTGGCTTCCCGCGTGCCAAGACGGATCGGCTGGAAGAGGGCGGGATAGGGTGTTGCCATCGCGCTCAGACCGCCATTGCCATGCCATCGCGGCCCGGGTCGGCGCCGCCGTCGAGCTTTCCGTCGACGATGCGGATCGCGTGGACACCGGCAAAATGGAAGTTCATCGGCCAGCGCCGCACGGCATAGCCGCGCGATTTGAGCTCGGCCTCGGTCGAGCGCAGGATGCGATTGGTGATGTCGAGCGTGTCCGAGGTCGCATTGAACCGCGGCGCGGCGACGGCCTCGGCCGCCGTCATGCCGAACTCGATGACGTTCAGCAGCACCTGAAGGATGCCCATGGCGATGTAGGTGCCGCCCGGTGCGCCGATGGCGAGGAATGGCTTGTCGTCCTTGAACAGGATCGACGGCGCAAGCGACGAGAACCGCGATTTCCCCGGCGCCAGCGAGCCCGCCCGTCCGGGCCGCGGGTCGAACACGGCCATGGCACCATTGTACATGAAGCCGAGACCCTCGGTGACGACGCCCGATGGCGTACCGAGCGTGTGCGTCATGGTTGCTATGACGCCGTTCTCGTCGACCGCAACCACGTGCGTCGTGTCGGCGCTCTCGTTGCCCTTGCCCCTGAGCCGCGGCACGCTCGTCTTCTCGCCACGCTTGATGCGCCCGGCGAGCGGCTCGGCGTAGGCCTTGGACGTCAGCTCGTCGAGTGGCACATCGACGAAGCGTGGATCGCCGACCTTTGCGTCTTTGTCGACGGTGGCGATTTTCATCGCCTCGGCCACCGTGGCGATGTAGTCGGGTGAATTGTGCCCCATGCTCTTCAGGTTGAAATGCTCGAGGATGTTGAGCATCTCGATCAGCATCAGACCGCCGCCGGGCGGCCGGTTGGTGGACAGCCGTAGCCCCCGATAGGTGCCCCAGAGCGGAGCACTCGTGTCCGGGCGAGCTTCGGCGAGATCGGCGTTGGCCAGCAGCCCGCCGTGAGCCTTCATATCGGCGACGATGCGGCGCGCAATCTCGCCCGAGTAGAAATCATCGACGCCCTTTTCGGATACACGACGCAGCGTCGCGCCCATGTCCGGGTTCTTCAATGTCTCACCCACGCGCCGGAGTGTACCGTCCGGTTTGGCGTAGATTTTTCGGGTCGCCGGCACTGTCGTGAGCAACTCGGAATGGGGCGCGCGCCCCTCGGTCGGAACTTGCGCCCAGTAGGCGGCAACGTGCGGACGAACCATGAAGCCCTGCTCGGCGTAATGGATTGCGGGCGGCAGCAGGTCCGCCATCGGCTTGCTTCCATAGCGTTTCAGCGCTTCGTCGAACGCGCGCAGCGTCATCGGGCTCGTAATCGCACCGTAGCCGACCTCGTTGACCCGGCCCTCCAGCAGAAAGCCGAAGCCATCCTCGCTTTCGCCGACGAGCAGGTGCTCCCACATGTCGGACGTGACGGCGAGCGGCGCCCGGCCGTGAAAGTCGAGGCATTGATGAATGCTGCGCTTCGGATCGTAGACGTGCAGGCAACCGAAACCCGCGATACCGCACATCTGCGGATCGACGACCGTCTGCACGAGAGCCGCCGCGATCGCCGCATCCACCGCGTTGCCGCCAGCCTTCAAGGCCTCCAGTCCAGCCTCGACTGCTTCCGGCTGCGCCGCCGAGACCATGCCGTGGGTCATTGTCTGCCTCCGATCGAGCATCTCATCATGACAAGGCTATCGACAACGCGCGAGGTGTGCGAGCGTTGTCGTCAGCTCGGGCCTCGCATCGATCGGTACGAAATGGAGCTTGCTCATGCGCACTGCGACCCTGAAGACCGGCGAGACGATCCCCCGGCTCGGCATTGGCACGTGGCACATGGGCGAGCGGCGTGGTGATCGTGCTGCCGAGGCCAAGGCCGTCGCGGCGGCGATCGATCTCGGCATCACGCTGATCGACACGGCCGAAAT
This sequence comes from Hyphomicrobiaceae bacterium, assembly GCA_050187415.1. Taxonomy (GTDB): domain Bacteria; phylum Pseudomonadota; class Alphaproteobacteria; order Rhizobiales; family Hyphomicrobiaceae. Next base: position 9,573 of record JBFWXN010000079.1, read on the forward strand.
GTACGGTGAGGGTGGCGCCGAGGAAGTCATCGCCGAGGCGACGAAGGGGCGGCGCGACGGGCTCTTCATCGTGTCGAAGGTCTACCCGCACAACGCATCCCGCTCGGGTGTCATCGCGGCCTGCGAACGAAGCCTCGAGCGTCTCCGGACCGATCGGATCGACCTCTATCTGCTGCACTGGCGCGGCTCGCATCCGTTGTCCGAGACGGTCGCTGGTTTCAGGAAGCTGAAGGCCGACGGAAAAATTCGCCATTGGGGCGTCTCGAACTTCGACGTCGAAGACATGCAGGAGTTGCGGGAGGTGCCCGGCGGCGGCGATTGCGTATCGAACCAGGTCCTTTATCACCTTGCCTCGCGCGGCATCGACCATGACCTTGTCGAGAACAGCCGGTCTCATGGCGAGATGATCATGGCCTATTCGCCACTCGGACAGGGATCGATCCTGCGCAACGCCACCCTCGCCAGTCTGGGTCAGAAGCATGGCGTGGCCGCGTCGGCGATCGCCATTGCCTGGACCATGCGGCATCCGCACGTCGTATCGATTCCGAAGGCGGCGAATCTCGCCCACGTCCGCGAGAACTTCGCCGCAGCCGACCTCGTCCTGGATGCGGACGACCTGGCCGCCCTCGACAAGGCGTTTCCACCGCCGCGGAACAAGCGGCCGCTGAGTATGCTTTAGGTCCGGGGTCTCGCCAGCGAACGGTGGCATCGCTGCATAGGGAGCGCCGTCCGCGCCCCGTCTATTTGCAGGGTGCGACGCACAACCTGAACCGGACATCTTTCAGACGGCAACGCCCCTTCCTAAATAACGCAAGGAGCCAGCCTTCGGGGGGCTCTGTTTTGACCAGGATCACAGCCAGGCAGGCCGCTTCGGGGCAAGTCGTGGCGGGTGGAGGAAGGCGACGATGAACATCGAGAAATACACCGATCGGGCCAAGGGGTTTGTCCAAGCGGCCCAAAACCTTGCTCTTCGCGAAGGGCATCAGCAGCTGACGCCCGAGCACCTGCTAAAGGTGCTGTTGGACGATCCCGAGGGCATGGCATCCGGCCTGATCGAGAAGTCGGGTGGAGATGCCAAATTTGCACTATTGGGAGTCGAACGCGCGCTGCAGCGGCGCGCCAAGGTCTCCGGCGGCGGCGCCAGCCAAGTCTATCTGTCGCAGGAGATGGCGCGCGTTCTCGATCAGGCCGAGAAGATTGCCGACAAGGCCGGCGACAAATTCGTCACCGTCGAACGTCTGCTGCTGGCCATCGGCATCGAGGGCTCGTCGGAGGCGGCGCGTGCCCTCAAGGATGCGCGGGTCAATCCACAGGCGCTCAATCAGGCGATCAACGACGCCCGCAAGGGTCGCACCGCCGATACCGCGTCGGCCGAGGAAGGCTTCGATGCTCTGAAGCGATACGCACGTGACCTCACCGAGGCCGCTGCGCAGGGCAAGATCGATCCGGTCATCGGGCGTGACGAAGAGATCCGCCGCACCATTCAGGTGCTGTCGCGGCGCACCAAGAACAATCCTGTGCTGATCGGCGAACCGGGCGTCGGCAAGACGGCTATTGCCGAAGGCTTGGCGCAGCGCATCATCAAGGGCGATGTTCCGGAGAGCCTCAAGGACAAGAAACTGCTGTCGCTCGACATGGGCGCGCTGATCGCAGGCGCCAAATATCGCGGCGAGTTCGAGGAGCGTCTGAAAGCGGTGTTGCAGGAGGTGACGGCCGAAGCCGGTCGCATCATCCTGTTCATCGACGAGCTGCATACCATCGTCGGCGCCGGCAAGACCGAAGGCTCCATGGACGCAGGCAACCTCTTGAAACCGGCCCTTGCACGTGGCGAGCTGCACTGCGTCGGTGCGACCACGCTCGACGAGTACCGCAAGCACATCGAGAAGGATGCGGCCCTGGCGCGGCGGTTCCAACCCGTGTTCGTGAGCGAGCCGACGGTCGAGGACACCATCTCGATCCTCCGTGGGCTCAAAGAGCGCTACGAACTGCACCATGGCGTACGCATCACCGATAGCGCGCTCGTCTCGGCTGCAACGCTCTCGAACCGGTACATCACGGACCGCTTTCTGCCGGACAAGGCCATCGACCTGATGGACGAAGCGGCCTCGCGCCTCAAGATGGAGGTCGACTCGAAGCCGGAGGAACTCGACCGCGTCGATCGCGACCTGATGCAGATGAAGATCGAGCGCGAAGCCTTGAAGAAAGAGAGCGATCCGGGCTCCAAGGACCGGCTCGAGCGCCTCGAGAAGTCGATTGCCGAATACGAAGAAGAGTCGGCAACCATGACTCGCCGCTGGGAGGCTGAAAAGGGCCGCCTGGGCGACGCGCAGAAACTGAAGGAGGAGCTCGACGGGCTCCGCACCGAGCTGGCACAGGCCCAGCGGCGGGGCGATCTTGCGCGCGCCGGCGAGCTTGCCTACGGACGCATTCCGGAGATCGAGAAGAAGCTCGGCGCAATGGAGCAGAACGAGGGCCAGTCGTCGGTGATGGTCGAGGAGGCCGTGACGCCGGATCAGATCGCAGCCGTCGTCTCGCGCTGGACCGGGGTGCCGGTCGACCGGATGCTCGAGGGCGAGAGGGAGAAGCTGCTCCGCATGGAGGAGGCGATCGCCAAGCGCGTCGTCGGCCAGGAGGAGGCTGTGAAATCGGTCTCGACCGCGGTCAGGCGCGCGCGCGCAGGCTTGCAGGATCCGAACCGTCCGATTGGCTCGTTCATGTTCCTCGGGCCGACCGGCGTCGGCAAAACGGAGTTGACCAAGGCGCTGGCCGCGTTCCTGTTCGACGATGACAACGCGATGGTTCGCATCGACATGTCCGAGTACATGGAGAAGCATGCCGTCTCGCGTCTGATCGGCGCTCCCCCAGGCTACGTCGGCTATGAAGAAGGCGGCGCGCTGACCGAAGCCGTTCGGCGACGGCCGTATCAGGTGATCCTGTTCGACGAGATCGAGAAGGCGCATCCCGACGTCTTCAACGTGCTGCTGCAGGTGCTCGACGACGGTCGGCTGACCGATGGCCAGGGTCGCACGGTCGACTTCCGCAATACGCTCATCATTCTCACGTCCAACATCGGCGCCGAATATCTCGTCGCCGTGAAGGACGGTGGCGACATGAGCCAGGCCCGCGAGCTGGTGTTGGCCGAGGTGAAGTCGAAGTTCCGGCCGGAGTTCCTGAATCGGCTCGACGAGATCATTGTCTTTCACCGCCTGCAGAGGAGCGAGATGGGCCGCATCGTGGACATCCAGATCGCGCGCCTGCAGAAGTTGCTGGCGGACCGCAAGATCTCGATCAGCATGAACGATGCGGCACGCACTTGGCTTGCCAACAGCGGATACGATCCGGCCTACGGAGCGCGTCCGCTGAAGCGGGTGATCCAGAAGAACGTGCAGGACGCTCTGGCAGAGAGAATCCTGGCGGGCGACGTCAAGGACGGCGACACGGTCGAGCTGACGGTGCGGGACGGTCAAATCGCGCTTGATCGCGCCGCGGCCAAGGCGGCCGCGTGAGCCAACGGGTCCCGGCTTAGGGCTCGGCGAAGACAATACGGGCGGAGCGACGTGTTGCTCCGCCCGTATGGCGTTCGATTAAAACGTGATGCAGCTCAGGCTTTGCTTTTTCCTGCGTCCGCCGATGCGGCAACGATAGCGTCGCTCGCGGCATCGCGGCTGGCCCCGAATCCCGGGCGGCGGGGCGATTGCATTTGAACCGCTGACCCCGTCGATGGCACGGAGCCGGGCTTCGGTCCCGGCTCGTCGACGGGCTCGGCTTCGACCGTGATTGGTCGGTCGGGCTCGATCTTACGCACTCGAAGCCCTGCCGCCACTGCGCTGCCGGGCTCGATCGCGCCACCGGACGCGGCCGCAGCCTCCCCATTTTCCGCCTGCGCGAGCGGTGCCGCGGGCCGTGTGCCAAGCATCACCAACTCCTCGATTTTCTTCAGCGCGAGCGCCGCATCGCTTTCGCCCGTTGTCTCGGGCGGCACTTTCCACTGGAAGGCATCAAGTGCTCCGGTGACAGGCGAAACGGGTGCCCAACGCTCGGACACGACACCGTCGGCGGTCCAGGCCGGATCGCGAGGCGCATCGGCTGCACGCGCCAGCCACTCGCGCACCCGCCCGGCATCCTTGTTCTCCTCGCCCTCGATGCGGGCCATCAGCGTGCAGGCGCGTTGCGAGAGGTTGTCCTCCAGCAACGGCTCGATCGCCTGGCGTGCCTCGCGCCAGGCGCGCGCATCGATGGCCGCGGTAGCGAGCGCGATCTGAGCCTCCGCCGAGTGCGATCCAATCTGTGCGAGGCGCTTCACCTTCTCCAAGCGATCGCGCGGGCTGTCGCCGGGCCGCGCATAAGCGTAGACCAGAGCCAGCTCCGGATGCTGCGCCAGCTTCCAAGTCCGCTCTATCACCTTCGCGACCTTTGCCGTCGATCCGCGCGCGGCGTGCTGGCGCCCGGCAATAGCCGCCGCGGGGATCAGGTCCGGCGCCAGATTGTGCGCCTCGGAAGCGAATTCCAGCGCCTTTGCGCCGTTGCCATCTTCGGTTTCCTGGGCAAGCGCCGTAAGCAGTACCGCACGGCGCCGGTCGGCAACGGCTTTGTCAAGGTGGCCATATTTCTTGGCTGTTGCCAGAGTCTCCAGGGCTTCGTCCCAGCGGCCCTCGCGGCACTGCAACTCGAACAGCGCTTCGATCGGCCAGCCGAGCCTCGGATTGAGCCGCAGGGCGCGCTCGGCAAACTGTTGCGCGGCTTCTTCCTCGCCTTCACACTGCGCTTCGAGGAAGAGACCTCTCAGCCCGAGCTGCTCCGTATCAGGCTGGCCGAGCATCGCCTCGAAGATTCGGCGCGATGTCGCCCGGTCTCCGGAAAGCTGCGCTGCCTGTGCGCGTAGAAGCTGGGTCAGCGGCTCGTTGGGGAGCGCCTTGCGCGCCTGGACGGCATATCGCGCTGCAAGGCTGCGGTCGCCGGCGCCAATTGCGATCATGCCGCTCGACAGTGCGTCGAGGCCGCGCTCCTGGCGGCGCCGCGTGAGGAAGTTGCCGAGCATCGCCGGGCTCGACCAGATCTGGCGCAGAAGGGACCCGACAAAAATCACGATAGCCAGGAACAGCGACAGCAGTACCACCGCCCGGAACACAGTGGTCTCGAGTTCGTAGCCCTGCCAGTTGACGATCATGCTGCCCGGGCGGTCCGCAAGCCAGGACATGCCCGCCGCAACGGCCGCCACACCCAAAAGATAAAGTACAATGCGGATCATGATCGGCCCTTCTTCTGGGCGGCGGGCGCTGCCTGATCTGCAGGGCCGGCACCAAGGGAGGCCTTGAGTGCGTCGTCGATCGACTTGAGTGCGGCGTCTACGGTCTGGCGTGCTTCCACTTTGGCGATCCAGGCCTTGGCGACGTCCGGCTGCCTGTCGAGGGATTTCGTCTCCGTCAGGACGTCGGCGAGACGGCCCGCATCGAGCGCATCCTCGATACGCGCGACCACGGCTTCAGGGCTCTTGTCGTCCCGGGCGTGGGTCGTCTTGCGAACACGCACGAAGCTCTTTGCACCCGACAGGAGCCGTTCCATCACCGTCCCGTCCGCCTTCTCGGCCTCGGCATCGAGAATGGCGTGTGCCACCGGGCGGAACGAGCGCGTCAGCTCGGCAAGCGTCGGCACGCCCTGGTTGCGGTACGGCTCGAGCGGCGCGAGATTGATACGGGAACCGGACACTTTGGCCACCTCTGCCAGCTCGCGGCCGTAGGGCAGGCCGCGCTCCATGGCCCGCTTCAGATTGCCGAGTTCGAGCGAGAGGACGATGCGTTCGGCCGTGGCGTTGCGTTCGCCTTCACTCTTCACCACCGACGTAAGGTTGCGTTCGAGACTGGAGAGCTGCGTTGCCAGCGGAGCGACGGCGGCGCTCACGTCGGACGGCTTTGCCATAGCCTTCAAGCGTCCATCGAGATCGCGGCGGACCTCATCGACCGAAGACGCAACCTTGGCCGTCTCGTCCTGAGCCGCCTTGAGCGAGAGTTGCAGGCGTTCGGTGCTGTTCTTCACTTGATCGAGCCCGGATGCGAGCCGGTTTGTCTCGTCTTTCAGGGCGCCGACTTCGCGGTCCAGCCGTTGCGCGGCCGAGCGCGCCGCCTCGCTGGCTTCCGCGACGGGTGCGAGGCGCTTTTCAACCCCAGCATCGACATCCTTGCGCAGATCTCCGACGCGTGCCGCCAGAGCCGCCTCCAGTTCGGCGATGCGGCCCGTCAGTAGTGCGAGCTGCGGAATGCGTCCCGCACGATCCGGCTCGGAGGCCGCGGCCGCCGCGATTTCTCCAAGCCGCTGCTCCATCGCCTGAAGGCGCGCGCCGGCATCCGCGATCGGCGGTTCCTTGGCCAGCCGGGCCTGAAGGTCGGCCAGGCTCCTGGCGGTGCCGGATTGCTGGTCGGCCGCGACGGCGAGCTGTTGCTTCAAGGCCGCGATCTGTTTGCCGTTTTCAGCCGCAGCAGAGACTGCGCGGACGACGTCCGCCTCGGCGGTTGGCTTGGCGGCCGGCGCGGCAATGGTCTTCTCGAGCACGGCCAGACGCTGGGCAACCGCGGGGTCGATCGGTGCCTGTGGCGCGATGCCCATCTGCTCGAACGTCTGCCGCAATGACGGGCCGACCAGTGGTGCGGCAAGAAGAGCCAAAACAGCGCCGACGACGCCGGCAAGGAGGTAGCTCGCAAAACCGCCCGATGCCGATGCCGGCGCCGGCGCAGCAGCCGGCTTCGCGGCCGCCGCGGTGGCCGACGAAGACCTGGCTTCGCCACCCGGACCCTCTGGCGGAACGGCACTCGCACCTCCGGCAGCCCGCGCCGATGCACGCTGATCGCCAGCCGCGGCCGCGATCTTGCGGGCGGCCTCGCTCTGTCCCTTCGCCACGGCGGCCTCGGGCGCTTTGGGGTTTGTGGACGGTGCCGCATTGGGGGGCGCCGATCCCGGCTTTCCTGGCCCCGCCGGGACCTCGACCGCCTTCAGGTCGAGGGTCGCATGTGGACGCTTCGCGCCGCCGTCGCCGGAGGCACGTTCGCCGGCCTTGGCGGGACCGTCCTTCTGGCCCGGGCCGTCATTCTTGTCCGTCATTGAGGCTTGATCCTCTGCCTTTACGCGAACCATCGGCTCGAATCCGCCGCATTTCGGCATGCGGCAATCGAGCGGCCTGGGGAAAGCCGAGCAGTTTCCTTGGGTAAACCGCTAATCCCCTATATTTGCCGCAGTGAGATCAATCAGGGCAAGCATTTCTTCCAGTGTCGGTCGCCCCGCGCAAGCGATCGCGACGCCCTTGATCGGGGCAAGACGTCGAGCGACGGCGCTCGAGAGGCAAACGTGAACGACGTTGCCGATCGCTCGCTCCAGACCATGCGCTGCGACGAGCCGCGTCCAGATCGTGGCCGCGTCCGGCGACATCAGGGCGACGGCATCGACATGCCCACCTCGGATTGCCTCCAGAACCTGCCCAGAAAGGGCCGTAGCTGCATCCATTCTGTAGACGACCCGACGGTCCGCTCGCACGCCGAGCTGGCCCAGCTCCGACGCAAGATCGTGAGCCATTCGCTCGCCTGCGAGATGTAGCAGAAGATCCTCGGCCGGATCGACCAGCGAGGCGATCAGCGGACCGAGTTCGGCGGCCGTCCCGGGACCCTTGACGATCGTTGCGAACCCCATGCGACGTGCGTCTTCGGCCGTCGCCGCGCCAACTGCGAACAGCGTCAGCATGCGTGCCCCGACCAGCGCATCCGATCCGACGATGGCTCGTAACGCATTGCGGCTGGTAGCGATCAGGCCGGTCACACCCTCCAATGCGTCCGCCTCGAGGCCGAGCGGAACGAACGTCGAAAGCGGCGCGGCCTGAGCCGTGTGGCCGCGCTTCTGCAGCAGTCCCACCAGCTTGATGCTGTCCGGCTCCGGCCTTGTGACCAGAACGTGCATGGCTATTCCTTGGAAGACTCCGGTAAAAGTCAAAACATGAAGAACCCGGGACCTCCCCTGGCCTTCAATTCGTCTGCCGCATCAATGGCAAGTGCAAAGCGATCGGCGATAGGACCAACGCGCCGCGTCTTGAGCGAAGTGCTCCCGTCGGGCGGCAGGATCTCACCGACGAAGTCGATTTCGTCGCCGCCCAGTCGCGCAAGAGCCGCAATCGGCGTGCGGCACGAGCCTTCGAGGCGGGCGAGGAAAGCGCGCTCGGTCTCGATCGCGATCGCGCTCGGCGGGTCGTCGACCGCCGCAACCAGTCGAAGCGTCGAGGCGTCGTCGGCTCGGATCTCGATGCCGATCGCCCCTTGGGCCACCGCCGGCAGCATGTCGTCAACCCCGATCGATTGCGTGATGCGATCCGTCTGACCGAGCCGCCGCAGGCCGGCGCACGCCAGGAAAGTCGCGTCCGCGATGCCCTGCTGAAGCTTGGCTAGCCTGGTCTGCACATTGCCGCGGAACGCGATCACCTCCAGATCGGCGCGCAGGCGCCGGACCTGCGCGCCTCGCCGTAACGAGGACGTACCGACCCGCGCGCCCGGAGGCAGTGCCGACAACGACGGCCAGCGCAGCGATATGAACGCATCGCGCACATCCTCGCGGGGCAGGATCGCGGCAACCGCCAGACCGTCCGGCAGCTCCGTCGGCATGTCCTTCATCGAGTGCACGGCCAGATCGATGTCGCCGCGTAGTAGCGCCTCCTCGATCTCCTTGGTGAACAGTCCCTTGCCGCCGGCCTCGGCCAGAGAACGATCCTGGATGCGATCCCCGGTGGTCTTGATGACAGTCAGCTCGAACGCCGCCTCCGGAAGCTGGTGCGCCACCATCAGGCGGTCGCGCGCCTCGCGCGCCTGCACAAGCGCCAAAGGCGAGCCGCGCGTGCCGATACGGACCGTCCTCGCTTGCAAAGTCTTCCTCCCGGGGTATAGGCGGTGAACCGTGCCGCCCTGAAGCGTCGGCCGAAGCTTATGCTCGCTCCATCGGTGGAGCGCAAATCCCGAAGGCAGGCTCGTGGCCAAGGTCAAAACCGCCGGCATGACAATCGGAGAGCCTGCAGAGCGACTGGTGCTCGGCATCGAGACGAGCTGCGACGAGACGGCCGCGGCCGTGATTGGCCGCTCGATCGATGCTGCCGGCCATGTGACCGGCCGGATCCACTCCAACGTCGTTCGTTCGCAATGGGATGCGCATCGCGCCTATGGGGGCGTCGTGCCCGAAATTGCGGCTCGCGCGCATGTCGAATGCCTGGATGAGATCATAAAGTCCGCCATGGCCGAGGCGGACCTATCCTGGGAGGACCTTCATGCGGTCGCCGCAACGGCGGGCCCTGGTCTCATAGGGGGGCTGATCGTCGGGCTGACGACGGCCAAGGTGATTGCTCTCGTGCACGACTTGCCGCTGGTCGCAGTCAACCATCTCGAAGCGCACGCCCTGACGGTCGGCCTGACCGAGGGACTGCGCCCGCCATATCTTCTGCTGCTGGTTTCGGGCGGCCATACTCAGCTCATCGATGTGCCTGAGGTCGGCCGCTACGAACGGCTGGGCACAACCATTGACGACGCGCTGGGCGAAGCCTTCGACAAGACCGCCAAGCTGCTGGGCCTGGGCTTCCCTGGTGGTCCGGCACTCGAAGTGGTTGCGCGGCAGGGCGACGAGCGGCGATTCGCCCTGCCACGGCCCATGGTTGGCCGCGCCGAACCGAACTTCTCGTTCGCTGGCCTCAAGACGGCGGTCCGCAACGCCGCTCAGGCCATTGCGCCTCTCGACGAATGCGATGTCGCCGATATCGCTGCAGCATTTCAGGCCAGCGCATCCGCCGCCGTCGTGGACCGCGTCCGCCGGGCCCTGGCCATCTGCGAAACGCGGCGGCCGGCGCCGGCACACGGACACGTCCTGGTTGTCGCCGGAGGTGTGGCGGCAAACCAAAGGCTCCGGCAGGAGTTGGGAGCGCTCGCGGATCGGCAGCGTTGGCGACTGGCGCTGCCGCCGATCGCGCTATGCACTGACAATGCTGCCATGGTGGCCTGGACAGGTGCCGAGCGCCTCGCTCTTGGTGCGTCCGGCGATCAACTCGACACGGCCGCACGAGCCCGATGGCCACTCGATCCCGCAGCGATTCCGGCGCTTGGCTCGGGACGTCTCGGTGCCAAGGCCTAGAGGTGTAAAAGAGGCGCCCGCGAACCCGGTTCGCGTCCCGACCGGCGCACGTGAGGCGCTTCCTATAACTTTTAGTGGATTTCTTCCTCTGCGGGCTCCTGCTGCATGATTCTAGTCGTAATTGCGGCTCGCGAATCATCTAGAGGCAGCAGGGGGTAGTTTTCTGAGCCCGGCTCTGCTCAGGAAACGGTTTTGATGGTCAAGGGGGGATGCAGATGTCACTTTTCGGGGCATTGAGCGAGCTTGTCGGCGGTGCGGCGCTGGCATCCGCACCGGCTTGCGACTTGGCACTCCCCGATGGGACAGTCGACGACCAACCTGGTTTCATAGCGTGGATCGCCGAGCGCGAGGACATGCGCGAGCTTCGGGCGATTGTCGAGGCGATCGGTCGCGAGATCTGGGTCGGTACCGAGACGCGAGGTCTTGCGCAGCGTGATCTCGATCAACACATTCGTGCCGCCGCGAGAATGGTGGCCCAGCTACGTCCGTCGGCAGCACTCATCGCTGAGGTCGCAGCGACGTTACGATCGGGCCGTCCCGCGGTTTCGCACGCCGGCGAGACGATCGCGTCGCGGATCGCCAGCGACATGGTTGCGCGGGGCCGCGCGGCAGGCGCTTTTGCCGGCAGCATGGCGGGCATCCAGTCAGAGATCCCCCTGCGCGAGGATGTCGTTCAGTTTCTCCTGGACCGCACGTTCGCGCATCTGCTGGACGAAGAGCAGCGGCTGATGCGGTTGGGGCCCGCCCTCGCTGGATTCGCCGAGGACCGCTTGCCCGAGGGCCAACGGCCCAACCGCAGGGAGAGCCTCGCAGCGCTCGGTATTTCCAAGACGTTCGCCAATCAGATCGAGCAGGCCGGCGGCACCGTCTTTCTTGCCGAGTTGGCCGAGCGCTTCGGGCTGTCCGAGAAATCGATACGTCGGCTGATAGCCCTCGTTGACGGGCAGACGGTTGGAGCCGAGGGACGCGTCGCCCGGTTGCAGAGTGCAGCTCAGTGGCTCGCCGACGTGCGCGCCCAGCTCATGCGCCCCGCCAACGACGATGCCGAAACCCGGAAACTGAAGGCGGCTGCCGCGACGGCGCTCGCCGAGGGCGACTTCGAAGGCGCGATGGACACGCTCCGTCTCGTGCGGCGCGAATTGCGTGAGACGCGGCGCCGGACAGAGGAGCGGCTGCAGGACGAAGCATTGGCGCTCAGAACGCAGATGGTCGACGAAGCGCGTGCCACGGCGCGTCTTGCGGAATTCCTGGCCGCGCGCGGGGAGTATGCCCAGGCGGCCGAACTCTTCGCCGAAGCCGCCGTGGCCCTGCCGCGGGCGGACGACGAAGCAGCATGGCGGTACAATCTGCAGAAAGCCGATGCACTTCTGCAGCATTCTCGAGAGCGCGGCGACGGCGGGGCGCTATCGGAGTCGATCTCCATCTATGGCAATCTGGTGCGGCAGGCTGCCGAGAGCTCCAACACCAAGTCCCTGGCGGAGGCGTGCCTCGGCCACGGCGAGGCCCTGCTGACGGCCGGCGAGCGAGATCCGGCGGGAAATAGGCTCAAGGACGCAATTTCGATCATTCAGAAGGCGGTCCAACTATTGGAGCGCGAACCGGATCCGATGGCGCTGCTTCGCGCCCGACTGTCGCTGGCCAAGGCGATGGCCCGTCAGGGAGAGCGCGACGGCTCGGTCGACACCCTGCGGCAGTCCGCAAAAGTATTCCGCGACGTCGCGGCGGCTGCGGTCGCCGACAAGCTTTCGGCTGACACCGTCAACATCAATCTGAGCCTCGGCAGCGTGCTGCTCGCGCTCGAGGAGCGAGCCGGCGGCCAGGAATTGTTGCGCGAAGCCGCGGAGGCGTACCGGGCCGCGCTCGGACAGATGGACAGCGAAGTCGATGGCGATCGCTGGGGCGAAGCGCAGATGAACCTCGGCCTGGCGCTCTTGGGCCTGGGCGAGCAGTCGGGCTCTGGTCAGCAACTCGAGGAGGCGGCCCAGGCATTCCGCGCCGCGATCGAGGCGACGCCGCGCGTCAAGGCGCCTCGGCGGTGGGCTCTCACGCAAATGAACCTCGCCAACTCTCTCGCTGCTCTGGGCGACCGCGACGGGACGCGCACAGATCTGCTCGACGAGGCGATCGTTGCCTACAATTTAGCGCTCGAGGAACTCCGGCAGGATGTCGAGCCGCTCAAATGGGCGATCGCGCAGATGAACCTCGGGACGGCGCTGATCCGGCTCGGAGAGCGCGTCGATCGCCGCCGTCAATGGCTCGCCGCCGCCGCCGCACTGGTGCCGGCGCTGGAGGTTTTCGAGGAATTGGGCGCCGAAGACCTTGCAGAAATGGCCCGCCGGAATCTCCGACGCTTCCAGGAAAGCTGGGACAGCATTCTGGCGCCACCTGGAATGGCGTCCGCGGGCCCGGTCGATGCAGGCCAGACACCGAGCAAACGTCCCCGCTTGGCACAGACGGGCTAAGCAGGTGTTGGACGGTGCGTTCGACGCGCGTGTCGCGAACGCTTCTGTTCGGCCTGCCGCCTTGTGCTGGAGCTTGGTTTGAAGGACATTGCGCGGGCTCATGCCCTTACGCCGGATGCCATGACGACCGTGCTCGCACTATTGTTTGTGATTGTTGCTGCGCTTGGCTTGCCTGCTGTCCCTGTCTGCGCCCAAACCGGCCAGACCGGGAGCTTCCTCGACCCGTTCCCGGAAAACGACCGTTATCGGGTTCAGATCTGGGGCGACGACATGGCGCAAGGGCTGCTCGACGGCTTGTCGGAGCAGCTCGCCGACGAGCCGCGCCTGGATCTCGACAAGAAGCAGCGATCGCTCAGCAGCCTGCTCAGGATCGACATCGACCAGGAGGCGAAGGCGATCGATCAGTCGCTGGCGCAGGGCGCGCCGCAGATCGTGGTGCTGATCCTCGGCGCGGGCGATCGGCTGGCGCTTCGCCGATCGAACGGGCGGCGCATTCCCGTTGGCAGCGATGATTGGAAAGCCGAATACGCGCGCCGTCTCGATATCGTCATGCGCACTCTCAGAAAGCGCTCGATCGCTGTTTTCTGGCTGGGACTTCCCGTCATGCGCCGACAGGACGTGAATGAGGACGTCGAGATGATCAACGAGCTTATTCGCAGCCGATCGCTCGCCAACGGCGTTCGCTTCGTCGATATTTTTGCCAGCTTTGCCGACGCGGACGGAAGCTACAACTCGCACGGGCCGGACCTCGGCGGCGTGACGCGTCTGCTGCGTGATCAGGATGGCGTCCACTTCACGGGCACCGGATATCGCAAGCTCGCTTACTTCGTGGAACGCGAGCTGAAGCGGGCGGCGGCCCAAGCCTGGGAGGAACGCATGATACCTCTGGCAGGCAGCGAGGCTGAGCAATCGCGCATCCGCCCTGCCCAGACGGTGAAGCTTGCTCCGCTGACGGCGTCCGGCCGGAACGCCAACTCGCAGGGGGGCGCCCAGGCGGCTCGAACCGCGAGCGGAGGATTTGCCGTTGACGGAGATGGATTGAAGGCTGAGACAACCCAGGTCACGATCCGGGGCGTCGGCGACCAGCCCGTCACGGTCGAGATCCTGAGACCCGCCATTCCCGCGTCAGTCGTTTCGCTGCTCACCCGACGCGAGTCGGCTGACAAGCCGACCCACGTTGGTGACGCCGTGATGACCGAAATTCTGGGCGGCCTGACGGTGGTCTCGTCGGTGACCCCGGTCGGCGAGGCCGGTGTTCGTCTGAGGCTCGGCAGCGACCAGACCACACCGCTTTATCGCGTGCTCCAGCGCGGCGAGAGCCTACCCCCTAAGCCGGGCCGGGCCGACGAGATGCCGTGGCCGCGACCAGAACCGGTGTTGGATCCCCGGCTGTCGCGCCAGTTGCAGGCGGAGCCTGCATCGGCGGCCATCGACACCGGTAGCGTAGCTGGTCCCGCTAAAGTAACGCGCCCTGATGGTCCGCCTCTTCCGCGCCGGCCGAGCCCGTCTTTCGCCCCGCGCCGGCCTTAAGGCGCGCCCCAGCAGGGCGAAGCGCCATCGCACCGAAGGGCCGGAGCTTGCCGGGCCCCGGCACCGCTCTTGCCATCACCCCTGCTTGACGCTGTCCCACCAGGCGCATTGCGTGCTCGAGCCGACTTGATAGTTGCCGTCTACGACTTGCACCGGCTGACGCAGTCCATCCTTGACGACGAGCGCCTTTGCCGCATGACGCGCCGCCCGTAGTTCCGGTGAGGCCGTCACGGGATCGTGTCCCCAGAGGCTGCCGCCATAGGTCATCTCCGCCGGCATCCAAGTGTCCGGCTCGATCACGCGCCCGCCCCAGCCGTACTCGATCAGGAAGTCGTCAGGCGTGCGCGCGTAGAACGATGTCATTAAATCGTTGGTGTGACGCCCGAGCGTCACGGCGAGCCGGTTCTCGACCGTCGCCAGGTCCAGCGCCTGCCCGACGTCGTCGAGCATGCCTACCTCCATCATGACGTGGTGGATCCCCTCCCGTCCGGTCTGCAGCAACGCAAGGCTGTGCTGGCGGGGGTTGAGGTGGAAAAAGTAGGCCGTGAAGGGTTTCAGCATGTAATCGCTGACGCGGAAGCCGAGCACGTCGCGATAGAACGGCACCAGGGGCCTGACATCCTTCACATGCAGCACCGCATGCCCCATCCCGAGCGCGCCCGTGCGGAAGCCCGAGATCGACCGGCCGGGCTTGAATGGCTCTTCGTCCATTTCCGGACCATGGAATGCTTCGATCGGATTGCCGACGGGGTCCGAGAACCGCAGCGCGCCGGCGACACCGCGCAGCTCCGCCTCTGCGCGGGTCAGCCGGCGGACCGTGACTTGTGATGCTTCGAGCCGACCGGCCAGCGCTTCGAGCGCCTCGGCATCGTTCACTTCGAAACCGAATGCCGTTACGTCGGCATCGGTGGACGAAACGAGCACCCGTTGTTTTCTGTCATCCATGCGGAACTTCAGTGTGGTCGAAGTTCGTTCCACGAGTTCCAGGCCCAGCAGCCGCGGACCATAGTCGGCCCAATCGTCGAGTTTTTCGGATCGCACACCAAAATAGCCGAATGACTGAAATTGCATGCTCGCCTCCTACGCCGCGGTCCTGTTGCCGCGCTGCCGTGCGCATTTCCTCGGTATTTTTGCCGCGGAGCCTAGCATGCGGACGCCCGCGTGGAAACGCGCGTTGGGCCCTATCGCGAGCCGTGCTATCGACGGGCCGTCGTGCATCGCAACACAATCCGGGAGAGGTCGCATGCGCCGTCACCGCAAGGCCAAGATCATCGCCACGCTCGGCCCCGCGAGTTCCGACCCGGCCGTGATCGAGAAGCTGTTTGACGCTGGCGCCGACCTGTTTCGGCTCAATTTCAGTCATGGCACGCGCGACGATCACAAACAAAGGCTCGACGCGATCCGTGCGCTCGAGGCCCGCAAGGGGCGGCCGATCGGCATCCTCCAGGACCTGCAGGGACCGAAAATCCGCATCGGCACCTTGAAGGCTGGCCCGGTCACGCTGAAGGCGGGCGACGCACTGGAATTCCGGCTGGATCGCGAGCCCGGCGACTCCCGGTCCATCGCACTGCCGCACCCCGAAGTGTTCGAGAACATGATGCCGGGACACCGCATCATGATCGACGACGGCAAGCTCCAGTTGGAATGCGTCGGCGTAGATCGCGACCGCATCCAGGCCCGCATCCTCGTTGGCGGCCTCCTGTCGGACCGCAAGGGTGTGAACCTGCCGCAGACGGAACTCACGATCTCGCCGCTCACTCCGAAGGACCGGGAGGATCTCGAGTTCGGCCTCGGCATGGGGGTTGACTGGGTGGCGCTCTC
>JBFWXN010000080.1:0-25316 GCA_050187415.1 Hyphomicrobiaceae bacterium
GATCTCCGGCTCGAAGCGACTTTGCAGCACGAGCGTGGCGCCGTGCGAGAGGGCCGCAGGCAACGCGTTCACCGCGCCATAGGACCAGAAGAGCGGGATCGAGATCAGCACGCGATCGCCCGGCCCCAACCCTTGTCGCTCGCCGATATTGAAGCCGTTCTCGATGGCGGCGAAATGCTGCAACGGGACTGACTTCGGCCGGCTGCTCGACCCCGACGTATAGAGCACGACCGCCGTGTCGGCGGCGCTGGCACCCTCTCCGGGAGGCAGCGCCTCGAACAGGGCATCCTCTCGATAGTCGTCGTAGCTCTCGAATCCGTCGCGCGCCCCGGCATCGACCAGCACCACCCGCTCCAGTATCGGATGACGGCCCGACTCCCTCAGCGCAGCAATATCTCCGGCGAAGTCCTGCGCGCCCAGCCTCTCGAGCGTGAACAGGCACTTGATGCCACTGTCCGACAGCAGGAAATCGAGTTCCGGCCCCTTGGACCACGTCGACAGCGGCACAACTCCCGCGCCGAGCGCCGCCGCGCCGAAGAAAATCTCGAGCCAGGAGACACGGTTGTTGATCAGGATGCCGACAGCGTCACCACGTTGGATCCCGCGTGCCCGGAGGCCGCCCGCGACCCGCCGCGCCGACCGGTGCAGGGCCGCATAGCTGACCGTCTCCCCACCGGCGATCACCGCGGCGGCGTCGGGCGCTCTCGCCGCCTGCTCGGCGAGCAGCTCGAAAAACGTTCGGCTGAAGGGCGGTTGCATAGAGCTCGGATCCAGATGTTGGCAAGGCCGGACGCTTACATCTTCAGGCGCGGAAAGGCCTGCTGCAATGCGGGCTGTTGCATCGCCGTCGCGGCAGCTAGAGTTGGAGCAGAGTAGATACCGAGACGCGCCAGCGCGTGTCTACCCCTGCATCCACCAACCCTACGGCCGAGCGAAAACCGATATGCCGCTTCTCGTGCACGAGGCTGCGCCCCACGTCGTCCTCATCACCATCGACAATCAGGCCAAGCGCAACGCCATGCCGCGCGCGATGCTGGCCGAACTCGCCTCGCTTTGGGACAGGCTGGCGACCGACGACGCCTGCCGCGCCGTCGTTGTAACGGGCGCCGGGGAAAAGGGCTTTTGCGCCGGGGCCGACATCGGCGGCGACCTTACCGCCAGTCCAGAGCTCGCCGTCACCATCAATCGATCGCTGCTGAAGACGAGCGTCTTCCCGAAGCCCATCATCGCCGCGGTCAACGGGGATTGTGCCGGCGGCGGCGTCGAGCTTCTGCTGGCGACCGACATTCGCGCCGCCGCGCCGCATGCCCGGTTCGGTTTGCCCGAGGTGCGCTTCGCCATTTATCCGTTCGGCGGCGCAACGGTGAAGCTGATCCAGCAGATCGGCTACGTGCACGCCATGGACCTCATCCTGACGGGACGCCTCGTCGACGCAGCAACCGCGGCTCGCCTCGGCCTCGTCAACGAGGTCGTGGCCGCACCGGACCTGATGGCATGGGCACTCGACAAGGCCCGCACCATCGCCGCCAACAGCCCCGCGGCCGTGCAGGCCGTAAAGACCCAGATCTCGACCACCATCGCCGAGCACGCTCAATCCCGCGAGCCGCTCGATCAAGCTCTCGGCGACAAGGTTCGCGCCAGCGCCGACTTCAACGAAGGCGTTGCGGCCTTTCTCGAAAAGCGCAAGCCTGACTACCACTGAGAATTTCGACAGGGAGCAAAGCCAACGATGTCGCGCGAGCGCATGCCGGTGATTCCGGCCGACCAGATGACGGACGAGCAGAAGTCGGCCGCCCAGACTTTCGCCGAAGGCCGAGGCTACGCTGTGCGCGGTCCTTTCGCTGCCCTGCTGAGAAGCCCCGAGGTGATGCTGAGGGCGAAGGCGATGGGCGACTACCTGCGCTTCAAGAGCACGTTGCCGCCGCGCCTCAATGAGCTGGCCATCATCGTCACGGCCCGCCAGTGGGGGCAGAGCTACGAATGGCATGCCCACCGCCCACTCGCCGAAAAGGGTGGCTTGCGCGCCGAGATCGCCGACGCCATTGCTGACGGCCGCCGCCCGGCCGGCATGTCGATTGACGAGGAGACGGTTTACGACTTCGCCACCGAGTTGCACCAGAACCGATGTGTGTCGGACTCCACCTACGCCCGCGCACTCAAGTTGTTCGGCGAAAAGGGCGTAATCGATCTCACTGCCGTGAACGGCTACTACACGCTCATCGCCATGGTCTTGAACGTGGCTCGCACGGCGTTGCCCCAGGGCGCCAAGCCGGGGCTCGAGCCTTTCCCTCGATGACGACGAGCGCCCGGCTGATGGCCGGCGCAGGGCCTCACGTGGGCGGCGGCCTTCGCGTTTGCCATGTTCGCAGCACACCGTTGACCCGGCGCCATACTGTCGCGAAGCAGGCGGCGATAGTATCGGCGGCCACGGTCAGGAACGGATGCGGTCTCGAAACGAAGGGCATGCAGGCAAGATCGCAGCATTCGCGTTGGTGATCGCGCTCGTGACAGGCTGCGGCCATGCGTGGGCGCAGGCCTCCATCGAGCACAATCGCAAAGAACCTGCCTTGCCCGCCCGACCGTCCTGGCAGGATTGCGGCACGGCCGGTCCAGACGTCGCCTCGGGCCTGGAGGCCGCCCGCCACCTGCTCCAGCAGTCCTGGCTCGCGCAGCGCGGTAGTCAATTCTCCGCCTATACGATGCCGGGAGAGAAGCGGAGCCCCTTCGATCTCTCGCCACGGGAGCCTGACTCCGCGTCCCGGGACGGCATGGTCGAGGCCCGCCCACCACGCTGCATCTACAGCACTGCAACGGGCACCGATTCTGTGCACCACGTGCGCTTCATTTCGCCTTATTATCGTTTCTACGAGCATGGTCAGGGCTGGTCGCCGCCCCTGCGCGACGGACTGATGCTCGAAGTCAAGGTCACCCGCACCGGCGCCGAGTGGACGGCCGTCGGACAGCCATCGGAGCAGACCATCCTGCTGGCTGAGCAGCGGCCCCATAGACCGGATTTGGCGAAGCTTCCGTCGGACGCGGAGTGGGCTGCGCCGATGCTGGGCTGCGGACGCCGCAAAACTTGGGACGGTCGCGAATGCGTCCCGCGCAAGAGGCGCTGACCGGACTCAGTTGCCCGGCGTCACGCCGGTCGCCACCAGCAAGGCTTTTGCCGCTGCTGGATTACGCACCTTCGCGCCCGAAATGAAGTAGGCAAACACATCCCGCGTCTTGGCCCATCCCTTGACGCGCTTCGTCAGCGCCTTCAGTTCCGGGTCCGTGACCCCGCTGTCCTCGCTCTCTGACGTTGCCATGAAGCGCGCAAATCTGAACGGCGCGCTATCGATGTCGATCTCGGGAAAATCGCTGCCGTGATCGAGCACGACGGCAATGCCCTGCTTGCGGACGAGGTCGCTGAATTCTTCGCTTCGGAAGCTCTCGTGCCTGGCCTCGATCGCGTGCCGCAACACAACCCCGTCCCGCTCCCGCGGCAGCAGCTTCAGAAAGCCCGCCATCTCGTCGCCATCGAATTTCTTGGTGCCCATGAACTGCCAGTTGATCGGCCCGAGCTTGGTGCCGAGCGCCGTCAGCCCCTGGCCCAGAAACCGGTCCACGGCCTCACCCGCGGTCGTCAAATCCTTACGGTTCGTGACGTAGCGCGACGCCTTCACTGAAAAAACGAAATCGTCCGGCGTCTCATCGCGCCAATTGCACCAGCTCGCTTCCTTGAAGGTCGAGTAGTAGGTGCCGTTGATCTCGATCGAATTGAGCGCACGTGAGGCAAAATGCAGCTCCTTTTTCTGCACGAGCCCGGGCGGATAGAATACGCCCCGCCACGGCTCGAACGTCCATCCGCCTATGCCGATCCTGATTTCGCCAGCCATGCGCCTCCGCCGCCTCCGTCTTGCTCTACCGACCGGCCACCGCAGCGACCCTCGCCAGCTTGGCGCCAGTCCGTTCGCGCCAACCATTGTCCAACCGTGGCGTCCGCGCCAGTATCCACCCAATGGCGCAGTTCGACGCCACGGGAGCGACGCTTGACGGAGACGACGATGGCGGACACGTTCGACTACGTTATCGTAGGCGCTGGCTCGGCAGGATGCATTCTCGCCAACCGCCTTACGGCCGACGGCCAACACACCGTCTGCCTTCTCGAGGCAGGCCCGCGTGACTGGCATCCTTTTATCCATATTCCAGCCGGGTTCATCCACACGCTCACCATGCCAAGCGTGAATTGGATGTACGAGGCCGAGCCGAGCGCAGGCACGAATGGCCGGCCGATCCCCGTCCCCCGCGGCAAGACGCTCGGCGGCTCCTCATCGATCAATGGCCACATCTACAATCGCGGCCAGCGCATGGACTTCGACGGCTGGGCGCAGCGCGGCAATCGCGGCTGGGGCTATAGCGACGTGCTCCCCTATTTCCGCCGCACGGAACAGCGCATCGGTGCCGCCGACGAGACGTTCCGCGGACGGTCCGGCAATTTGACCGTCACCGACCTCGGCGCAACACATCCGCTTTGCGAGGCCTTCCTGAAGGGCGCGGCCGAGATCGGCATTCCGCGCAACCGCGACTACAACGGCGAGCGCCAGGAAGGCATCTCTTACGTCCAGCGCACGGCCAACCGAAACCGTCGCATGTCGACCGCACGGGCATTCCTCAATCCGATCCGATCGCGCAGCAACCTTGCCATTCGCACGAACGCCCACGCCACGGGGCTTGTTCTGGACGGCAGGCGCGCCACCGGCGTCACCTACGCAAGAGGCGGCAGCGGCGGCAATGTGCATGAGGTTCGGGCTCGTCGTGAGGTGATCGTCTCGGGCGGCTCGGTCAACTCGCCGCTGCTCCTGCAGCACTCCGGCATAGGGCCGGGACAGCTGCTGCGATCGCTCGGCATCGAGGTTCGTCACGAGCTCGCGGGCGTCGGGGAAAACCTGGCCGATCACTACGCGCCCCGCTTCGGCATGCGCGTCAAGGGCATCGAGACGCTGAATGAGCGCTCGAAGGGGATACGCCTCGTCGGCGAAATCGTGAAATACTTCACCGGTGGCGAAAGCATTCTGTCGCTCAGCCCGTCGATGGTCTACGGCTTCTGGCACTCCGACGAAGCGACACGGCCCAACGATCTCCAGTTTCTGTTCACGCCCGCCAGTTACAAGCAGGGCCGTCACGGTCTCCTGGACGATTTCCCCGGCATCACCGTCGCGGCCTGGCAACACCGCCCCGTGAGCCGTGGCTACGTCCGGGCACGCTCGTCCGACCCTTTCGCCAAACCGGCCATTCAGCCGAACTACCTCGCCGAAGAAACCGATCAGCGCGTGACCGTCGCCGCAATGAATTTTGCTCGGCGCCTGATCCACACGACTCCGATGCTACCCTATCTCGACGGTGAGATTTATCCCGGCGCCGACATCCGGAGCGATGACGAACTGCTCGCAGCCGCACGCCAATGGGGCTCCACCACCTACCATCTGATGGGCACCTGCCGCATGGGCCCGGAAAGCGATCCAACGGCCGTTGTCGACGACGAGCTGCGCGTCCGCGGCATGGAGAGCCTGCGCGTCATCGACGCCTCGGTCATGCCCGCCATGATCTCGGCAAACCTCAACGCAGCGACCATGATGATTGCCGAGAAGGGCTCGGACATGGTGCTCGGCAAAGCCGCGCCGGAGCCGATTATCGTGCCCGAGCTTCACTGACGCCCGACGACGCCGTGGCCCAAGCTGGCCCGGTCCGCGCTACTGGGCAGCCCTCAACCCTGGACGGCACCTGCCAGCCACTGCGTCAGCACCAACGTCGCGTCGAGGAAGTCGGGGATATCCATCGCCTCGTGCGGATTGTGGCTGCCGTTCTGGTTCCGCACGAACAGCATGCACGACGGCACGCCGGCGACTGTAAACGTGGCTGTGTCGTGCGACGCCGGACTGGCGAGCGGCATAGTCGGGACACCGACCGTATCGGCTGCCTCTGTCAGTGCCTGCAGCAGCCTCGGATCGGACGGCGCCACGTCGGCCGACGTACGCTTGCCGAGATTGAACTTCACCGCCCGGTTGACCTCGATGCTCGTCACCAGTTCCAGAACCATCGCCTCGAGGCGCTCCAGATGCGCCTTGTCGTAGGCACGAACATCAAGGCTAAGCGTCATGCGACCCGGAACCTTCGTCAGCGCGTGCTCCCGGACATCGGTGAAAAACCGCCCGATGGTGAACGCCATCGGCTGGCGCGCGACATCTGCCGCCTTCCAGATTTCGTCGAGCCCGATGGCGAAATCGCTCGCGGCCAGCACGGCGTCATGCCTGAACCGGCGCGGCAGCCCGACGTGTGCCCACTCGCCGTCGATTTCGATTTCGGGATACCGGAAATTGCCGGGCACACCCGTTCCGATCGCAACCGCTCGGCCCGCCTCGATGAGTTGAGGCGCCTGCTCGATGTGCACCTCGACCCAGGCGGCGACATCTTGCGCTGCAATGGAGGCCGCCCCGCGGCGCACCGCTGCCACGTCGGCGCCGCACTCGGCCATGTGCTCCGCCAGCGTCCGGCCCGTATCCCGGCGCCGCGCCTCGAGCGACCCCTTGGGCAACACGCCGAACGCCGAACGTGAGCCGATATACGATACCTCGAACCAAACGCTCTCCTCGGCCCGGATGGCCATGGTCGTCACGTCGCAGGCCGGTTCGATGCCGAGCGATTGCAGCGCCCGCATCGCAACGAGCCCCGCAATGACACCGGCTGCACCGTCGAAATTGCCGCCATTGCCTACAGAATCGAGATGCGAACCCATCATGATGCAGGGTCGGCTGCGGTCGCGCCCGGGCATCGTCATGAAGAGGTTTGCCGCATGGTCAAAGCGCTGCTCGAGCGCGAGAGACCGCGCCTGCGCCTCGATCACGCCATATCCGAACTGCTCGCCCGCACCGAACGTATCGCGCGTCACGCCCGGCCCGACCGGATCGAGGCTACCGGCACGAAGCTCATCGAACAGCCCGCGCACCACCGGCTCCTGCGCCAAGACGGCGCGGCGTATGTCGGCTTTCGAGAAAATCACTGAAACGCTCCATGGGCTGCGCATTGAATGGCGAGTAGCGGAAGCGGCTGCTCCATCCGACACGTTCGCCCCGCGGCCGTAGCAACGCAACCAAAACTCGCTCGGCCCCGACCCTCGAAATCCGGCTTCGGAGAAAGGTCGGCGCGCCATGATGGAGCGCATCGCCCTTAGTCACTCTATCGGCTTGCCGACGTACCCGAGGGCGCAGTGCCGAGCAGCTCCCTCAGCCCTTCAATCAGTTGGCCTGGCGCAAGCGGGCGGGAAATATGGCGCAGATGCGCCGCGTCGTCTCCATTGCCGCCAATCAGCAGGATCGGCCGGTCGTTCGCCGCCAGGTTCGCAAGGACATCATCGAGATCGACCGCGTCGATCTGTGAATCGATTATGGCTGCATCGAAAGCCATCTCCTGCAACGCCTTACCGAGTGCCTCCGATGTCCGGATCGGCCCGACGATCAAATATCCGGCGTCAGCCAGCGTTTCTTCGATACGCAGCCCATCGAGCGGGTCGTCTTCGACCACCAATATGCGCCGCAGCGTGCGCCAGCCCCCCGGCCGAGTTTCTGCTTGCGCCTCCTGAAGCGCGGTTCGTCGCGGGCTAGGATTGAAATAGGGAACTCCAGCCTGCCCGCCTTCCGACGAGCTCACCCAGATGCGGCATTGCACGCCATCGGGCAGGAATTCGAGCCGCGATTTCAAATAGGGCAATTGGCCCGTGCGCTCGATCAGCTTTCGACCGAACCCCCGCGCGGCGGGTGACGCGACGTGTGGCCCGCCAATTTCCCGCCAGATCAGCTCGACCTCCGGACCCTCGACGTGCCATTTGATTTCCACTCGGCCACTCGGCCGTGAGAGAGCACCATGCTGTCGGGCGTTCGTCGCAAGTTCATGCAGGATCAAAGTGAGCTGCAGAGCCGCCTGTGAGGAAAGAAAAACGGCATCTCCCGAAACCAACGCCTGCTCGGACGTTCCAACTGTGATCGCGAGCTGCGAGGCAACGAGCTCGCGCAGATCGGCGCCGACCCATTGCGCGTCCGAAAGTATGGCCTGCGCTGACGCCAGCGACTGTAGACGGCCACTGAAACTCGCGGAAAACGATGCGATATCCGGCTGTGTGCGTGCTGTTTGTGCGGCGAGCGATTGCACGATCGCCAGCATGTTCTTGACCCGGTGGTCGAGCTCGGCCACCAGAAGATCGCGGATCGCATCGGCCTTTCTCCGGTCCGTGATATCCCGATTGCTTTCGAGCACGAGATTGCGGCCACCCGCCCGGATGAGTTCCTGGCGACTATCGACCCAAACCTCGGAAGCATCCTTGGCGCGGTGCCTGATCTCACCGCTCCACTCGCCGTCGCGCAAAAGCTCGAGCTCGATGGCATCGAGTCCCTTCGGGTGCAGCGACCGAAGCAGGCTGTGCGTTTTCTTGCCCAGCGCTTCACCGCGGTGATAGCCATAAAGCTCCTCGCAGCCTTTGTTCCAAAGCACGATGCCGTCTTCGGGGCTCCACACGAGGATTGCTTCGTGAGACAGCTCGATCACGCGCGCAAGTTGTCGCAAACGCTGACTGAGCGATCGCTGCTCGGTCACATCGGTATGCGTTGCGCACCAAAGAACGACGCGACCCTGCGCGTCGTGCACCGGCATTGCCCGCGACAAAAACCAGCGATAGCTGCCGTCTGCGGCCCTGAGCGGCAGCTCGTCCTCCCACATTTCGCTGTGCTTGAATGCGTAGTTGACGCGTTCAACCACATGCTTGACGAACTCCGGATGGTGGACTTTCCGCCAGCCGCTGCCTTTCATCTCGGCTACGGTGGCACCGGTATATTCTGTCCATCGGCGGTTGTACCAGAAGACGCTCCCGCTGGCGTCCGCCATCCAGGCGAGCTGCGCCATATTATCAGCAAGCGCACGGAACCGTTGCTCGCTCAAAAGCAAGGAGTGCTCGATGGCCTTCTGCTGGGTGACCTCGCGTGAGACGCAAAGATAGCGCTGGAGTACGCCCAGCGCATCGCGAATGGGACTCACCGCCACGTCCCACCATTTGGAGACACCTTTGGGGGTCGGAGATACTTCTGTGAACCGGGCAACTTCACCGGATCTGGCCGAGGCCAGTGCCCCCGCCGCGACGTGACGCGTCTCGTCTGGCCACAGATTCACCCATGGTTTACCGATGAGCGAACTTTCAGCGTCGATTTCGAGCAACGTCAGGCCGCATGGGTTGATGTACTCGATCGTCCCGTCGACTGCGATGAGTTTGACGCAATCGGTCGACGAAGCGAGCATCGCTCCGCCGACAAGGGCTTCGATCTGCGCCTGATCGCTCACATGTAGCGTCCCAGCGTTGGGGGATGGACCGTCGCGCCGGCGCGAACGCCCACGGGAACAGTTGAATTGCGCCGAAGAGAAAGCGCGCAGCGGCGCTGCTTTGAACCCGCGTCGCGCACGGCACGGTTGACATCTGGAGGTTCGACCTAGGCAGCCGCGTCCCCCAGAGGCTGCCCGGCGCGAATATCGAAAAACAACGCCTGGCTCATGACGGCCTTCACCATCTCGGGACGAAACGGCTTGGTTATCAGGAACGTCGGCTCCGCCCGCTCTCCCGTGAGCAGACGCTCCGGATAAGCCGTGATGAAGATCACCGGAACACTGAGTTCGGCGAGGATTTCATTCACCGCATCGATGCCGGAACTGCCGTCCGCAAGCTGAACATCGGCAAGGACGAGCCCGGGACGCGTCTTCCGCGCCATGGCAACCGCCTCGTTTCGTGTCGGCGCGATGCCGACGACCTCGTGGCCGATCTCGCTGACGATCGTCTCGAGATCGAGACCGATCAATGGCTCGTCCTCGATCACAAGGACGCGCGCCGAAATCTGCTCGGCTATCTCATGACCGGCCTCGTCCACCAAGGCTCGGACCTCAGCTTCGGCGACGTCGAGGATGTCGGCGATATCGGCATTCGAGAAGCTTTCGAGCGCGGCCAGCAGGAAGGCCTGCCGCGGTCTCGGCGTCAACGTCTCGATCCGCCGGTCCGCTATGCCGCCAGGGCCTGTTTCCGGTTGCTCCACCGTTCGGTTGATCGGCATCGCATCCCAGATTTTCAGGAAGGCACGATAGGTCGCGACCTTCGGCGTAAGCTCGGAGCGGAACAGCCGCTGGTCGGCGACAAGCGATTCGAGCATTGCGACAACGTATGCGTCACCACGTTCCTGAGATCCCGTCAGTGCTCGAGCAAAAAGACGCAATGACGGAAGCTGCGGCGCCACGCGATCCGCGATCGACATATTCATGCAGTGCAACTCCCCACGTGCAGCTTGTAGCTGATGCCGAAAACGCATGACCGGCACCACCGGTTCCCGGCCTGTTGGCAAAAATTTCAAAACCCATTCACCATGCCCTCACGGGACGGTGTGGCGATACAGCCCGCGAACTTTAGCTGCCTGTCGCCCGAGAGCCGTGATGGTCGACTTCGGAGATCATATCCTCTGCGTCGGTCACGCCAAGCATCTCGGCGAGCTTCACCCTAGCCCGGTTCACCCTGCTTTTGATTGTGCCGACCGCGCAGCCGCACATCAGCGCTGCGTCCTCATAGGCAAAGCCTTCTGCGCCGACCAAGATCAGCGCCTCGCGTTGCTCGGCCGGCAATGTGGCGAAGGCCTTGGAAAAGTCGATCAGATCCATATGTCCTGACTGCTCGCCCTTCACGCTCAACTGCATCGCGAGCTTGCCATCCGTATCGTGAACCTCGAACTTGCGCTTGCGCCGCTCCGAGAGAAACGTATTGCGCAAGATCGTGAAAAGCCAAGCCTTCAGATTCGATCCCTCGGCGAAGGAAGCGCGGCTGCGCCAAGCTTTGACCAGGGTCTCCTGAACAAGATCGTCAGCTTGATCCGCATTGCCGCATAGCGACCTTGCGAACGCCCGCAAGTTCGGAACCAGCTGTGCCAGCTCGGTTTGCAAGCCTGCCTGCTCGGACGCGCCAGTCATTCAGATCGCTCCGTCTTGGCGAGGCTGTCCAGAAGCTGGGAAAACTTGTCCGGAAGCGGCTCAGAAAGAATTTCCCCGTAGACCTTACGCAGGTGCTGACCGATCCGCCCTTGAGCCTCGCGAGGCAGTAAAACATGCGCCTCCTCGTTCAAGTCGGCCTTCGCCGCACCCACACCCTCGCCCTTTTTGTCCTTCTTTTGCATGTGATCCTGCCGCCCCGCATTGTTAGTCGCCGCAATTTCATTGCCCTCATCGTTCATCGTAAATCCCCGAGAATCAACGCTAACTCCGGCAAGATGCTGCTTCGGAACTCCGATCCCCACGGAAGGTTCCGAAAGGCCTCACGGTAGCGCTCATACTGACACAGCTACTCGGCAGGTTGCATAGTTACTTCTCCGTTGTCATCTTTCGCTTCTCCGTCGCCGGTTCGGGAGAGAACGAAGCCCGCCGCCGCCACGGCCGCAATGAGCGGCAAATTTCGCATTACGGAACGCAGCATGAACGGGAGTGCGGCGGGGCCGACAACCCTGACCATCGCCGCCACGACGTCGCGGTCGATCGCATCCAAGAGTGGCTTCGGTTCTGAACTTTCGTCGCCATTCTCGGGCGCAGTGCCGACCGGCCTGGCCGCGGCCGTGTTGCGGTCCCGCCCACGTATGGCAACGGTCGCGGCGCATACGAGGCCAATAATACAGAAAATCACCGCCAGCAAAACATTGCCCCCGGTGACACCTAGATTGTCGTAGGCGTAAATAGCTAACGCGGCCGTGCCAAAACCGGCAGCAACGAGGAAGGGGATCGCCACCAGCGCCCGCGCAAGCACGCTGGCGATCGCATTGTCGACCGTCACCTCGGCGCGCTTGAAAAGCGATTGCAGCATCTGACGCTCCCCTTCCTTAAGTCTGCCTCCGCGGAACGGCGGTGGTTACGACTTCCACAGCGCTCCAAGAACGAAGCCGAGCGCGGCTGCAACACCGAGCGTCGCCATTGGTTGCTCGCGCATGGATTTGTCGACCGCGGTTTTCATGTTTCCCGCGACCTGCTGCACGCGCTCCCCGGCCTCACGTCCCTGCTCGGCAACTTGCCGGGCCGTCTGCTCAGCCGAATGCATCGCATTTTCAAACTGATCGCCGGCCTTGGATGCCAAATCCGAAGCCTTGTCGCCGATCTGCGCTCCGGCTGCCCGAACGCGCTGCTCGACATCGCTTGTATGGTTGACGTGGCTTTCTCTCATCGTAGCCATGCTCATTCTCCGCCTCTCGTAACTGTCGGCTCCAGGGCCTGATCGACGTAACTCTCAGGTTGTCGTCTGGTTCCTCGATGAATTCGTAGGACGTCGGATCAATTGGGCAGCCGGAGCTAGGAGACCCGCCGGCTGCACGCTCGCTAAGCTCGCCTGATGAACCCAACGACAACGGAGATTACGAAGAGAACGATGGCCACCCAGAAGAGAAGGCGTGCACCTTCCATCGCCGTTCCGGCAACGCCGCCAAAACCGAGAAACGCCGCGACAAGCGCGACGACCAGAAACGCGATCGCGTAGTATAAGAGATTGCCCATTCTTCCTGCTCCTTGCTGAGGCTGTTACTCGCATTCAACGGAGCGCCGGACACAATTGTTCCCGCATCGGATCAAAAATTCGTGCCGTTGGAACGCCATTTGTTGCGGAACGTTGCTTTGCAGCGGTGCGCTGCGCACGGCTGGGGGAAGGATGTGACTGATGCCGATGCTGACCGACTCTGTTCGTCAACTTTCTGCTGCAATGATCGTCGCGGCGCTAACCATCACCATGTTGATTCTGGGCCAGACCGTCCTCATCCCGCTGGCTGGTGCCATCATCGCCTCTTTCATCCTGGCGCCGGTGGTTCGTTGGCTGACGACGTGGGGGCTGCCACGCGGTCTGGCTGTTACGGGCGTCGTCGCACTCATTCTGTTCCTGCTACTGTCGGCCGCGACGTTACTCAGCGTCGAATTGCTTTCGATTACCTCGCGCATGAGCGATTACCGCGAGAACTTGGTTGCCAAAGTGCGGACCGTTTCCTCGATTGGCCGCGAGGACGGCATTCTGAAACGAGCCGCCGATACCGTCGATCGGTTGAGCGAAACGGTTAGTCAGGAAATATCGAAAGGATCTCCCGACGCGTCGAAAGACGGATCGGCCGGGGTCCCCGTCATCGTCAACCCCGTAAAGAATGCAGATGGGAAATCGCGACTCGATAGCCTCGAACGCTTTTCCGAGCCGGCGGCCCGAATTGCGCTCCTGATTCTTTTTACGGTGTTTCTGCTTTTGCAGCATCAGGACATGCGCGATCGCGTCGTCCGAATTGCCGGCATCGACAATTTGAGTGAAACAACCAGCGCCATGAGCGAGGCAGGAAAGCGCCTTTCCCGGCTCTTCCTTGCCCAGGCCGTGATGAGCGCCAGCTATGGCCTCGTGATCGGCATCGTGCTTTGGCTGCTTGGACTCCCGGGATCGATCGTGTGGGGCGTTCTCGCAGGCGTCATGCGCTTCGTGCCGTTCATCGGTTCCTATATCGCCGCAGTTCCTCCGGTTATCCTGGCTGCAGGCGTCGATCCGGGCTGGTGGTTCGCAATTCTCATCGCCGCAATCTTCCTGATTTCCGAGATTGTCATGGGCAATGTCATCGAGCCATTGGTACTTGGTCGCCGGGTTGGACTATCGCCCTTCGCCATGATTGCAGCGGCGAGTTTCTGGACTCTCATTTGGGGCGCGGTCGGCCTGCTGTTGGCCGCCCCTCTCACAATGGCCGTGGTTGTGCTCGGTCGCTACATCCAGGGTCTGTCGTTCGTGAGCGTGCTTCTTGGCGACGAGCCCGCGCTCGAGCCGCAGCAGGAGCTTTACCACCGGCTGCTTTCGTCCGATGTTTTGGCAGCCGCCGATCAAATCGAAACGTCCGTCGAGGAAACCAGCCTTGCCCAGACGACGGATCGGCTCATTCTGCCGGCTCTCGCGCTCGCAGCTCGAGACGCCCGCGCCGGGCGTTTGACCGATCTTCAGGCGGAGACACTCGGTACGACACTCGCCGAAGCGTCGGAATTGCAACCCGATCTGACATTGTCACCCAACCGAGACGAGGAAGCTGCACCGGTCGTTGTCGTTGCCGCGCGCGGCAACGTCGATATCATGGCGACACGGTTTCTCGCCCGTGTCATCGAGGCCGAAAAATTCGAGACGACACGCGCCATTACCCCATCCACGGGCTTGACGGCACTGTCGCTCGGCGCAATGAGCGATGTCGAGGCGAGGCCGGTATCGGTTGTGATCGCGAGCGTGGCGGGTCTTCCACGCCGCCAGCTTCAATTGATGGCGGCCCGCGCTGCCCGGAGCTTTCCCGACAGTCGAATTGTCGTTCTCAGCCTGAACTCCGAGGCCGAGCAATCGGCGCCCGGCGCCAACGCCACACCGAACGACCCGGATCTCGACGTGAGACATTTGTCGACGGTCGGGGAACTATTGGGAAATCTGAAACTCGATCGGACGAAGCCATCATCGTCACAAAGCGAGCCGGAACGGGCGTCGCGCGTAGATGAAAGTGATT
This sequence comes from Hyphomicrobiaceae bacterium, assembly GCA_050187415.1. Lineage (GTDB taxonomy): Bacteria > Pseudomonadota > Alphaproteobacteria > Rhizobiales > Hyphomicrobiaceae. The sequence goes on from JBFWXN010000080.1 coordinate 14,586, forward strand.
TAGAGCATAGGGCAGGTCTTTAGAGTTCGACAAGCCGTCGCGCATCTGGCTGAAACGTGGAAGCTGGCGATGTCGCCGCGAACGTGATCCCGCGCGCACGAAGAAGACCACGATCGTGGCTGTCAGCGGCGGCGCAGAACGTAGCCCCGCCGACGGGCGGACCGCACAATCCGGCAGACCCTGCGGTATCGTCGTGCATCCTCGCACGATAGGCACAAGCAACAGCAGCACTGTACCGATTTGTTCAATTGGACGCTGGACGCGGGCGGCAGCGAAGTCATGCCGAAGAAACGCCCGTGACACGACGTTCGTTCCGACCCGTTACAAACGCGTGGGGCGGCCGGAGTTCCGGCCGCCCCTGCATTTCCACTATGTCGTAAAGGATTACTTCGCAATCTTTGGCAGAGCCTTGACCTGTTCACCCGTAAGGTTCAGCACGACACGGTCATCACCGAACTTGAACTGGCTCGGCGTCAGCTTCACGCGGGATTCGCCCAACCCCAGAAAGCCTCCGACATCGGCATGCAATTCGATGACCTTGCCCGAGCTATCCCTGCGAAGCTCGGCAACCTCGCCGACGTTCTTGCCGTCACTGCTATAAACGGTCTTGTCCACCCACGCCTTCGCCTGCTGATCTGTCAGCGACATACCGTCGGTCTTCTGCATCGACGGTGCAGGAGCAGCCGCCGGCGGCGTCGTCGATGGCGCAGTCGTGGCTGGCGGGGTCGTCGTGGCAGGCGGCGCGGTCGTCGTCTGGGCCATAGCCGCCGAGCTGACGAGGGTCACGGCAAGTGCGACCGGAAGCGCGATTTTCATATACGTTCTCCTATCGGTTATCAATTTCGGAGCCGCCATCGGGCGCTCGGACTAGAAAACAACCGTCATGCGAGTTTCGTTCCCAGAAACTTCAGTCGCGGATAAACTACGATACGCGCGCGATGGATATGTGAAATGTGCTGGAATCTCGCGTCCACAGCTCCGGCGCCGATCGGGGCAAGCAGGAAGCACCTCGGCTCCTGTTGATTTTTCCGTGTTTACGCGCGTCGTCAGGAACTGAGATTTGCGTCCGGGCGTTATCTGGCCATTGCACGGCTCGAACTTGCAATCAACTCAGGAGATGACACATGGATTGGGATCGCATCGCAGGCGGTTGGAAGGAATTCCGCGGCAAAGCCAAGCAGCGCTGGGGTGAACTTACCGATGACGAGCTCGATCAGATCGACGGGAAGCGTGAAGAACTCGAGGGACAACTGCAGCGTCGCTACGGCTACGCCAAGGACAAGGCCCGCACTGAAGTCGACAATTGGCTGAAGAGCGTCTGACGGTGAAGACGGGAGCTCATCCACTCTCCCCCCGATGATCTCTCGTCGCGCCCGGACGCGGTATATTGACCCGTCCGGGCGGCCACAATCCCAAACGAACCGAAGAAAGGATGGTTCGCCCGTCTTGATGCGGATCGGATCATGAAGAAATATGAGTACGGTTCCGTGGATCTTGGTTTTTACATTTCTGCCGCTGGCCCTAATCGGCTATTTTGTCGCGGCGGAGGGCGGTATGTCGCGTCAATGCCTGCCACAAGGCTCTCGTCATCGCAGTAAGCGAGAAATGAAATCGCCCGCGATCGACCGCCATTGAGTTCGATCTGAAAATAACGCGTCGCGTATCAGCCTTCCCTGACAGAATCGACCGCGGCCCCCTTGCGTCTTGGCGCATGAAGCTGAGTTCGCCTGGGCACATGAAGCTGAGGTTCTCAGATAAAGGGCCGCTGCTTTTGATCATCGGCCTTGAAACCCGCAAGCTCCGACAATTTCTCTTCGTCGAGAAGGGTCAGCGTATTTCGGCGCCAATCGATAAGTTTTCGCTCTCTTAATATTCGGATGCTCTTGTTCGTATGCACCACGGAAAGGCCCATCGTGTCGGCGATGTGCTCTTGGGTAATCGGGATATTGAGGCGTTTCCCTTGCAGCATGCCCGCACGTCGCGCACGATCGAATAAGTAAAGCAGGACATAGGCAATCCGCTCGATAGCCGGTCGCTGCCCGACCGCCACCAGATGGTCGGCCATAATCGACTCTTCTCGCGACGCGATCCACGTCAAATCGTAGCCTAGCCCCGCGTGCTTTTGATAAAGCTCCCATATCCGCTCGCGCGAGAACACGCAGAGCCGCCCATCGCTCATGGCCTGCACCGAGTGCAGCATCTTGTCGAAGATGACACCTTGAAGGCCCAGGAAGTCGCCGCGAACCGCGAAATTGAGCACCTGCCGCCCTCCTCCCTCGAGGACCTTGTAGCGAAGCATCCAACCGTTCAGCACTGTGAACATATGCGCGCTGTCGTGCCCTTCGAGAAAGACATGCGACCCGGCCTTGACCGACAGTTCGCCAACTTTGAAACTCTCGATGAAGGCAAGCTCCGTCGCGTCGAACTCGCGGTAGGCACCGAGCTTGCGGATCGGGCACGCGGAGCAGGGCGTTGTCGATGCCGGCACTCCGTTGTTGCTCGTCGGCGAAGACGCATCGTTTCTGGTCACATCGAAACTCCATACGCGAACCGCCGCGAACCGTTGCGCCTCGATCGCGATCGTGCGCGGCAACTCGCGTCGGCAAGCCCGTCTACTCCCCCCGCGATCGGGCGATCTAGCACGTCCACAGCCGTCGCGTCGCAAGCTCGGCGCCTCGTACCAGGCTTTCCAGCTTGGCAAACGCGACCTTGGGGTCAACCATGCGATCACCGGCAAACGCGGCGAAACCGGAATCGGTCGAGGCGATGACACGATCGCGTCCGACCACATTGGCATAGCGCTCGAGCCGGTCCGCCACCACCTTGGGGTGCTCGACGTAGTTGTTCGTCACGTCGACACAGCCCGGCACGAGAACCTTGTCGTCTGGTAGACGGACGGTCTCGAAAACACGCCAGTCGTGTTGGTGGGTGGGCGTTGCGCCCTCGATGACGATCTGGCGCGGCCGCCCCTTCAGGACCACCGGAAGTATCTTTTCGAGCGCGATGTCATGTGTGTGAGGGCCTTCGTAGTTGCCCCACGAGACATACATTCGCAACCGCTCGGGCGGTAACCCCGCAAGCGCATGATTGAGGGCTTCGACCTGCTCCTCGGCGTGATTGAGAAATGCTGCGTCGCTCGCATTCTTGAAGATCGTATGCCGCCCCATCGCCAGGTCGGGACAATCGATCTGCAGATCGAAGCCGGCCGCCACGATGGCCTCATATTCGACACGCATGGCGTTCGCGAGCGCTTCCAGATAGGCAGCATGCGTCGGGTAATACCGGTTCGGATGGAAAATCGCGATCAGCCCGGGCGAAGCCGCCGTCAGAAACGCGCCGCGCGGCTGGTGTTTCTCCACGGCCGCCTTCATCCGGCGGATGTCGGCATCGAGCGGCTCGCGCGTTCGTATCGCGACCGGGCCCGTGCAGGTTGGCCTATGAAATTTTTGCGGTCGTCTCCTTCGCGTTTCGGCCGACGCCGCCGCACCCGGAAAATCGTCGAGGTCGGCGGGCGTCACCAAGGGGCTATCGCCGGAAAAGCCCGTCAGCCGATGCTGGATGTAGCTCGCATACGTGAGCTTCGAGAACTCACCGTCCGAAACGATATCGATTCCTATGCGCGTCTGTCGCGCGACCTCGACCTCGATCGCCTCGGCGATCACCGCATCGAACAGCTCGGCCGAGACGGGGGCTCCGGCTTCCTGCGCCTCGACCACATCACTGACCATTTCAGATCGCGGCAGGCTACCTACGTGCGTCGTCAGGATGCGATCGGGACGGCTCATGGCAGGAACGCTCCTGGTTGAGGCTTGAAGCTACCGAGACGTGACCGCACGAGCCGCGATTGCGTCCCTCAGCCGCCAAAATTGACGACCTGTACCCTCCGGTTTTCGTCGGCGAAAGGATTGGCCGCGTCCTTCAATTGCTCCTCGCCGTAACCGATCGAGAGCAGCCTCCGCTCGTCGACCCGGAATTGTTTCGCGAGAAATTCCCGTATCGCATCCGCCCGCCGCTGGGAGAGCTTCAGGTTGTAGCTACTGCTACCCTTCGCGTCGGTATGCCCGGCCAGCAGAAACCGGGCCTGCTTGAGGGAATCCGACGTCAGGGCCTTGCCCAGCTCGACGAGCGCCGGCACGGCCTTGGGACTGATCGCAGCCGAATCGAAGTCGAAGTAGATGGTCAGGTCGATCGCCGGTCGCGCCTGTGCGATGGCCGCCACCTCGTTGCGCTCCCCCTTCGATAGATTGCTGCCGGGCTCGACAAAGAAGCGATCGACCTTCGGCTCGATCGGCTCCCCGACTGATTGCGTGCCGTCGCCGGTGGCGGCCGGTGAGACCGGGCTTGGCGTTGGCCCTGAATACCCACCGGGAGCCGAAAGGCCACGCGTCCGGCCTCTCGCTGGTGCTGGCTGGCCCGATTTCAGGCGCTCGATGATCTGCTCGGCGGTCGGCGGCGTCTGCGCCTCGGCCACACTTGTAAGCAGCGGCATCGCGAGACTTGCGAGCAGAAAGCATAGCGGGCGAGAGATCATGATATCAAAGCCGGGGTCAGATTATGAATGCCGAGTGGTGCAGTCGATAATCTCGCATTATCGGAAGAGACGGCCAAGCGCCTTGCCGTCAGAATGTCAATGAAATTGCCCTCGCGCACCCGATGCAGGTACGCGCTGCGTGGCCCAGCGAACGACGAGGACGACCGATGGCCGACGACACCGGCTCCGCCTCCCCTCCTCCATCGGACTCTCCTCCATCGGGCCGGGGTCCAGACACCAGCGTATCGGGTGGAGGCGGCAGCTTCGTCGCCCTCAAGTCGGGGCTCACCATCCGCCATTACGTCATCGAGGAGGTGATCGGCGCAGGCGGTTTCGGCATAACCTACCGCTCCCGGCACGCGAGGCTCACTTCCAAAGTATTCGCACTCAAGGAGTTTTTCCCACGCCAGTTTGCGGCCCGCCAAGGCACTCATGTCATCAGCACGCCGGACGGCGACGGCCTGTTCCGCTGGGGTCTCGACCGTTTTCTCAAGGAAGCGGAGGCGCTCGCGAAATGCGAGCATCCGGGTATCGTGGATGTGGTCGACTACTTTGAGGAGAATGGCACGGCTTACGCGGTTCTCGGATTCGTCGAAGGCCAACAGATGGGACAATGGCTCGAAGCCCTCGGACGTCCCCCGACACAGGCCGAGATCGACCGCGTCCTGATGCCCTTGCTCGACGCTTTGGACGCGGTTCACTCCGCCCGATTGCTGCACCGCGACATCGCGCCCGACAATATTCTCATACGTCGCGACGGTTCACCCTGCCTCATCGATTTCGGCGCCTGCCGAGAGGACATCCGCGACCGATCCCAAAAACTGTCTGCTATCGTCAAGCATGGATATTCTCCGCCCGAGCAGTATCATGGCATTGCCGAGTTGCAGGGCCCCTGGACCGACATTTATGCTGTCGCGGCGACCGTCTATCGCGCCATCTCAGGCCAGCCACCAATGGATTCGAGCCGGCGCGGCGCGCTCGGCGACGGCCTGCAGCCTCTTTCGGCGATGCCATCCGCACCTGGATACCGCCCGGGCTTTCTCGCCGCCATTGACCAGGGCCTGAAGCTGAAGCCCGACGAGCGGCCGAGGTCGATCGTGGACTGGCGACCGATGCTTTTGTCGGAGTCGCCTCCCTCCGCGAGCGCTGCAAGGCAGTCGACTGCGCGTAGCCCGGCCACCCAACACGACGGCACGATCCACGCGCAAGCGGAAGCTTCCGCTGACGGCTCGAATGGCGTCGGCGCCACTTCTCGCAAGCCGGAGCCGGTTGGAAACGCCGCGCCGGCTGTGGTCTCGAACGTGCGAAGAGGACCACTTCTTGCGGTCGTTGCGATGCTGGCCCTCGTAACCGCAGGAGGCGTGGCGTGGTGGCGGCGCCCCGAACCCAACCCCGGTAATATCAATAATCCTCCGGTCGTCGTTGAACGCCCGTCATTGCCATCACAACCGAAGCAATCACCGGAAGCGATCGCCGAGGCCGCATGGCGGCCTATCTCCGAAACAAATGACCCCGCCTTGGTGGAGCGGTTCTTGGCGGAGCATGGTTCGACGCCGAGTGCCGCCGCCGCCCGCACCCGACTGGCTGCGTTGCGGCAGGACGCGCGCAATAAGGAGGCCGAGAAAGCGGCCGCCGACCGCGCCAGGGCCGAAGCCGAAGCAAGTCGCCGACAGACACGTGATGACAACTGGCGGACCTGCCGGGAGGCAGCAGACACCAACAAGGAGAGCGCCTGTGCCCCCGTGATCCAAAGCGATGACACCACGTTGCGCCGGGCCCAAGCGCTCCACTTGGTCGGCACGGCCGCCCGCAAGGCCGGTAACTACGACAAGGCAATCGCCGAATACACTCGATCTCTTGCACTCATTCCCGATGACGCACAGGTGCTGACCGATCGGGGCATTGCTCATTTCCTCAAAGGCGGGCCCGAGGCACGGCGCGCCGCCATGCAGGACTATAGCCGCGCCATCGGAACCGATCCGAGCCATGCCGAAGCGCTGAACAACCGCGCCTGGAGCCTTTTCCAGGAGGGCCGAACGACGGAAGCCCTGGCCGACGCAAACAAGTCGATCGAAGTTGCACCGACCAACGGCTACGCCTACGACACACGTGGCCAGATTCTCGAGGCGCTCGGCCGAAAAGAGGACGCGATCCGCGACTTCGAGCAAGCACTCCGCATCGATCCGACGCAGGAGACGAGCCGTTCCGGCCTCGCGCGCCTGAAGGCGGGCGGGCGCTGAAGGCCGTCGTCACACCGCGGACGAACGACATGTCCCCAGGACGTGAACCCAACCGGCAAAAGTGCTTGCCGGCATGCGGTGAAACCACGACAGTCCGCCGGGCGGGCGGATCGTTCGCAGGTCGCAGACCGCCCGGAAATCGCAGACGGACAGCATCGGAGCGTTGATGCGAGCGAAGCACCTGATCATGGTCGGCCATGCGGCGCTCGATCGCGTCTACCGCGTCGAATCCTTCCCGCGCGAGCCGACCAAGGTGCGTGCCATCGAGGCCATCGAGGTTGGTGGTGGCATGGCGGCGAACGCGGCCGTCGCCGCCGCGAGACTGGGCGCAAAGGTCGAGTTGTGGAGCCGGGTCGGCGACGACAACGCCGCCGCCATCATCAAGGCCGGACTGAAGTCCGAGCGAGTTGACATTCGCGCCATCGAGAGCTTCGACGACGCTCGCTCGTCGACTTCGGCCATCATTGTCGACGACAGCGGTGAGCGCCTGATTGTCGGCATGCGGGACTCGACCATGCCGACCGGCACGAGCTGGCTTCCACTCGAGCGCATATCGAAAGCGGCGGCTGTGGTTGCCGACCTGCGTTGGCTCGAAGCGACGCGGATCGCCTTCGAGCACGCGCGCAAGTTCGGCGTCGTGACAATCCTCGATGCCGATCTCGGTGCTCGCGAGGTTCTGCCCGAGGTGCTCGAACTCACCGACTACGCCATTTTTTCCGCGCCCGCGCTGCGTGAACTCTTCAAAGACCTCGACGATGCCTCCAGCCTTGCAGCCGTTCTCGAACTCGGACCCCGTCACGCCGGCGTGACGCTCGGCAGAGATGGCTACCTCTGGCTCGACGCGGACGGTTCCCGCGGCACCCAGTCCGCATTCGCAGTCGACGCCGTCGATACGACAGGCGCAGGCGACGCATTCCATGGCGCGTTTGCCGTGACGCTGACGCACGGGTACGACGTGGCCGAATGCGCGCGCCGAGCCGCCGCCGTTGCCGCGATGAAATGCATGCGTCTTGGCAGCCGCGCCGGCCTCCCGACCGCTGACGAGCTCGACGCGTTTCTTGCTCTTCGGGGCTAGATCAAATCGTCGTTTCGAGCACTCGGAACTCCGATTCATTGCTGACTTCACCGACATATCCCCGTTCATGATCATTTGCCGCGGCACACGGGCTCGTTTCCGACCTCGATCCGGGCTTTTATGCAATCCAGGGGCAAGATTCGTCGCTTCGAACGCACCAGCGTCGGTCGCGCGAGCAAGAGGGGAACGGACGCATGCACGCCTCGTCGCAGGTAAAAGCCGGAACTTTGGCCGAGATGCAGGTTGTCCCGGCATGCACCGAAGCGCGGTCTCCGTGCGCGACGGCGATGCGGACGTTGGAAATCGAGGAGCAGGGCCTCGCTGCCCTGAGAGTGATGCTCGGCAATGGCCTGGGCGAGGCATTCGAGAAGGCCGTTGCGATGCTGGGCGAGGCGCGGGGCCGCGTCATCGTCACAGGCATCGGCAAATCCGGCCATGTGGGCCAAAAGGTGGCCGCTACTTTCGCGTCGACAGGCACCCCGGCGTTTTTTGTCCATCCTTCCGAGGCCGCACACGGCGATCTCGGCATGATCGGGCGCGACGATGTGGTGCTCGCCCTCTCCTGGTCGGGTGAGACTGTGGAGCTTTCCGGTATCCTGACCTACACACGGCGGTTCAATGTCGGATTGATCGCCATGACCTCCCGCCACGAGTCGGCTCTCGGCAAGGCGGCAGATGTTGTGCTCGAGCTCCCACGCGCCAAGGAAGCCTGCCCGCATGGCCTGGCGCCCACCACGTCGACCACGATGCAGCTTGCCCTGGGCGATTGCCTCGCAATCGCCCTGCTCGAGCGCAAGGGGTTCACCGCCCACGATTTCCGAGTGTTCCACCCTGGGGGATCCCTGGGTGCGCAGCTCAAGCACGTAAGCGACCTGATGCACAAAGGCGAAGCCATACCGCTCGTTCCCCTGGCCACTCCGATGAGCGAGGTTCTCGTGGCCATGACAAACAAGAGCTTCGGTTGCGTCGGCGTGGTCGATGACCATGGCCGCCTTTCCGGTATGATCACCGATGGCGACCTCAGAAGGCACATGGGCGATGGCTTACTTGCGCGCCGCGCGGCAGATATCATGACACGGCGGCCAAACACGCTCTCGCCCGGCACGCTGGCCTCGGCAGCCCTGGAGCAGATCAATTCATTGAAGCGCACGCAGATGTTTGTCGTTGAGAATGGCAAGCCGGTCGGCATCGTGCACGTGCACGACCTGCTGCGCGCCGGCGTCGCCTGACGACGACGATTGCATGGGTCCAGAACCGCAGGAGATAGCATGCGGGTTGTAATGTGCGAAGCGTATGGCGGACCTGAAAGCCTCGTGGTGAAGTCAGTGCCTTCGCCCACCCCAGGCGACGGACAGGTAAAAGTTCGGCTGCATGCGCGCGGTGTGAGCTTTGCCGACGTTTTGCGGATCGCCGGCCAATACCACGTCAAGACGGAGCCCCCATTCATTCCGGGTGGCGAGGCTGCCGGCGAAATTGTCGAACTCGGCGCCGGCGTGAACGGCTTTGAGATTGGTGAACGCGTCCTGTGCGGAGGCGGCTTCGTCGAAGAGACGGTGCAGCCCGCGTCCTCCGTCGTGAAGCTTCCCGCCTCGGTGAGTTACGAGGCTGCCGCCGCGTTTCGATCGAACTACACCACCGCCTACTACGCCATGCAGCGGGGACGGCTTCAGGCGGGTGAAACCCTTCTCGTTCACGGCGCCGCCGGCGGCGTTGGCCTCGCTACCGTCGACGTTGGAAAATTGATGGGCGCACGGGTCATAGCGACAGCGCGCAATCCCGAACGCCTGGAAATCTGCAAGCGGCTCGGCGCCGATCACGTCATCGATTACAGCGCAGGATTTCGCGAAAAGGTCCTCGCACTGACGGGAGGACGAGGCGCCGACGTCATATTCGATCCTGTCGGCGGCGACATTTTCGATGAATCGATGCGCTGCGTCGCCCCGTTCGGACGGATCCTGATCATCGGCTTCACCAGCGGCCGGCCTGGACAAGCGAAAACCAACCATCTCCTTGTCAAAGATGCCGAAGTCATCGGTTTCACAATCGGTGCGCTCAACCGACTGGACCCCGACCGGGCCCAGCGCAATTTGGATATTCTCGTCGGCTGGCTCGGCGCAGGCCGCATTGCACCCTACCATTCCCACGCGCTGCCACTCGCCCAGGCCTCCGAGGCTTTGAACCTGATTGTCGATCGCAAGGTCATGGGCAAGGTCCTGCTGGTTTAGGAACCTTTGAAACGAGTAGGGGCAGCGCCGACAGTCCGGCGATGGCCATCGGCGGCTTGACGCGAGCGCAGATCATTTAGGGAACTTTTAGAGAACATTTGTTGACAACAAGGGGTGGTGTCATCATATTGACGGACATCAAAGCCCACCGCCGCCAGCGCATGGGCTCCAGCCCGTGTGTAGCCAGGCGCCATGACCGATCGAGCAGCATCAGCGATCTTGCAGCTTCCGCAGATCTCGGAGCACATCTGGGACAGCAAATACCGGCTGAGGACGCACGATAATGCAGCGCTCGAGGCAACACCGGACGACACGTGGCGCCGGGTGGCCCGCGCGGCGGCTCAGCCGGAATCGCGTGATGCGCGCCTGCATTGGGAGGAGCGGTTCTTCGAGGCCATGCGAGACATGGCGTTCCTGCCGGCGGGCCGCATCATCGCCGGTGCCGGATCCGCACGGAACGTCACACTTTTCAATTGCTTCGTCATGGGACGCATCGACGACGACCTGTCGTCCATATTCGACAATGTGAAAGAAGCCGCGCTGACGATGCAGCGTGGTGGCGGCATCGGGCACGACTTCTCGACATTGCGGCCCTCGGGTGCGCTCGTGCGCAGTGTTGCTGCCGGCGCCTCCGGTCCGGTCAGTTTTATGGACGTCTGG
>JBFWXN010000081.1:0-25293 GCA_050187415.1 Hyphomicrobiaceae bacterium
TGAAGCCGGACTTGAGACCCACCAGCTCGTGATGCCGCCGCAGGATCTTCACGCCGATCGAATGGAACGTGCCGAGCCACGGCATGCCTTCCACGGCGCCGCCGACCAGGTGGCCGATGCGCTCCTTCATCTCCCGCGCGGCCTTGTTGGTGAACGTCACCGCGAGCACTTGCGATGGGTATGCCCGGCCGGTCGCCAGGATGTGGGCGATGCGCGTCGTGAGCACGCGCGTTTTGCCGGTGCCGGCGCCCGCAAGCACCAGCACGGGCCCGTCGAGCGTTTCGACCGCGGCGCGCTGCTCCGGATTGAGACCGTCGAGATACGGCGCCCGAGGAGGTGCTCCGGAGGCCAGAGCGCGCTCCGAGATGGAGCGGCGCGGGGGCGCGGACACGGCCGCCGCCTGCGCCGGTTTGCGCGGCGCTTCGGGCAGATCGAACGGAATGTCGTCCTCGTCCGGCCCGCTGGCCGGCGCGTCAATTCCTGTCTGGCGATTCGTTTGCGTCATGGGGCCTTCTAGCACGGCGACTGCGGCCCAATTCGGGTCGGCCTGCGCTGTTCCCCATCTCCGCGCAGGCCCCGCAACCTCTGTTTACTGCTTCTTCGGCGTCGCGTCAGGCCCCGGCTGTTGCGGCGCGCCGCCGGCACCCTGCTGCGTCCCGGCCGGCTCGTCGTAGTAGAGGTAGCCTTCCTCGATCGAAACCTTGTCGTTGGCCTCGAGCTCGTACTCGTCCTCGGCGCTGTCGTTGAGGCGGATCACGCAGCCCTTCTCGCAAATGCCTTCGAGAACCTGACTGGGCTTCAGCATATGCTCGGTGGTCTTGGCGCCGCCGTCCTCGAGCACCGTCAGCTTATGATCCTTGTCGTCTCGATTGACCAGCGTAACCGCGGCCAAGCTGCAAACGGTCGAGCCGATCAGCACGACCGTGAAGGTGAGGGCCGCCAGCGGCCACGTCGCCCGGCGAAACATGACATTCTGCTCCGTTGCTGCAAACACCCGGCTTCTGACGCGCGCCCGTTTGGCGCCTGTGGCTCAACCGTATTGTGAGCCGCAGACATGGCTTTCACCAGGCTCCATCCCCTCACCTGTCAGGATGGCACCGCCCGTACCTTGGGGCTTGACGCGACAGTTTCAATGCCATGCGGGGCGGCCAAGACAAGAGCCGAGTCGCCGCATCCTCGACGGATGCCCCGTGAGGTGTTGGCGATTCGTCACACCGTTGGCCGAATGTCGAAGCCCTCTGGCGCCGCTCCGCCGCCCGCCTCGTCCAGAACCTTCACCATGTCGACACGCGCGCCCGGCGGTCCCTCCCGGCAGCGCGCGATCATCGCCTCGATACCCCTCGCCGGCCCTGCAAGCACGGCTTCGACCCCACCGTCACGCCGGTTGCGCACCCAGCCGTCGAGCCCGCGGCCGACCGCCTCGCGCTCGACGAACGCCCTGAAGCCGACGCCCTGCACCCGCCCCTCGATGCGCAATCTCACCACTCGCCGGGCTTCGACCATCGCACTCCCGCTGCTCCGCCCGTCGTGCTCAGTAGCCGAGCGCCATGCCGTCCTTGCGCGGATCGGACGCGCCGATCAGAACCCCGTTCTCCGGGTCCATGACGACCATCTGCGAACCGCCCCAGGGATCGGGCTTCACCTGCATCGGATGGCCGAGCGCCGCCATGCCCTCGAACACGGCCTTCGGCACCGATTCTTCCGCCCAGCAGACGCCATTCTCGAAGAACACCCGCGGGCAGTCGATCGCCTCCTGCGGATCGAGCCCATATTCCAGCATGTTCGACATCACCAGCGCATGCCCCGCCGGTTGCAGGTTGCCGCCCATCACGCCGAACGCCGCCCACGGCTTGCCGTCGCGCATGGCCAGTGCCGGCACCAGCGTATGCATCGGCCGCTTGCCGGGCGCGATGCAGTTCGGATGCTTCGGGTCGAGCACGAAGCCCTGGCCGCGGTTCTGCAGCACGACGCCCGTCTTCTTGGTCACGATCCCCGAGCCGAAGCCCGAGTAGATCGAGTTGATGAACGACACCGCCATGCCGTTCTCGTCGACGACGCACATGTAGATCGTATCGCTGCCGCCGGGTTTCGGTATCGGCCCCAGGTCGTCCTTCCTCTTGGCCTTGTCGATGCGGCTGACGAGATCGTCGGCAAAGGCATCCGACAGCATGAAATCGACCGGCACGTCGGCCATCAGCGGATCGGCGACGAACGTGTCCCGCATCTTGTAGGCGAGGCGCACGGCCTCCATCGTCACGTGATAGCGCTCGACCGAGACAGGCCCGTCGCCGAGCTTGCCGAACCGGTCGAGCATCTTGAGCAGCACGAGGGCCACGATGCCCTGGTTGTTGGGCGGCAGCTCCAGCACGTCGACACCCTTGTAGCGCACCGAGATCGGCTCGACGTAGGCCGCCGACTGAGCCGCGAAGTCCTCGACCGTGTGCAGCCCGCCCATGGCGCGCAGGGTGGCGACGATGTCTTCGGCCACCTCGCCGGCATAGAACCCGTCGCGCCCCTTCTCCGCAATTGTGCGCAGCGTGCGCGCCAGCGCCGGCGAGCGCATGATTTCGCCGGCCTTCGGCACGCGATCGTTCTTCAGGAGATGCAGCTTGGCACCCTCATCGAGGCGGATCTTCGCCTCCAGGCTCGCCCAGTCGAAGGCGATGCGCGGCTGCACGGCCCAGCCGTTCTCCGCGTAGCCGATGGCCGGCGCCAGCACCTCGGCGAATGACTTGGTGCCGTGATCTTTCAGCAGCGTCGCCCAGCCGTCGATGGCGCCCGGCACGGTGACCGCGTGCGGCGAGTGCGTCTCGATCGTCTTGAGGCCGGCCTTGGCGTACCAGTCGGCGGTCGCCGCCCTCGGGGCCTTGCCGGACGCGTTGAACGCGATCGGCTTGCCCCCCGGCTTGGCGATGATGGCGAAGCAGTCGCCGCCGATCCCCGTCATCGCCGGCTCGACCACGCACATCACCGCCGTCGCGGTGATCGCCGCATCGATGGCATTGCCGCCTTTGCGCAGCATTTCGACCGCCGCCAGGCTGGCGTAGGGGTGCGATGTCGCGCACATGGCCCGCGTGCCGAACACCTGCGACCGGCCGGGGAAGTGAAAACTGCGCATCGAGACGTCTCTCCAATCAGTCGTGCGGCGCGAACGCCCTAATCACCCAGCTAACCAGAGTTGGCGACGCGCGCCAACGGGGAGGGGGTGGAGATTGGGCACAAGCTTGCGGGCGTTGACACAGAATGCGCAATCGGCGGTATGCTGTTGATGTTAACGACTTTGACGACCTCGATACAAATATTTTGAGAGAGGTTCTTATGTCAGCGCGACTTGAAGGAAAGGTAGCGGTCATATTTGGAGCTGGGCAGCAAAAAGGCGAGACGACCGGTAATGGCCGTGCCACGGCGATGCGTTTCGCCGAAGAGGGCGCCCGTCTTTATCTGGCGAGTCGCAGCGCCGGATCTCTCGAGGAAACCCGCGATATTGTCAGAGCCAAAGGCGCTCACGTCGATTGCATGACCGCTAACGCGAGCAATGAGGCGGATTGCGCCGCTGTCGTTTCGGCTGCGGTTTCCAGATATGGGCGCATCGATATTCTCCACAATAATGTCGGCATCATCGATATGGACGGCGATACGGCCAAGATCGACAGCGCGAAATGGAGCAACACCCTCAACGTCAACCTGACTGGCGCCATGCACATCAGCAAGCATGTGCTGCCGGTGATGCGCGATCAAAAGCAGGGCGTGATTACTCATGTTAGTAGTATTGCAGCGCTGTGTTCAGTTCCCTTGATCGCGTACAAGACTTCGAAAGCGGCGCTGCATGAGTTCGTGCGCTGGCTCGCTTTCGAGAACGCACCGCACCGCATCAGGTGCAACGTTATGATGCTCGGCATGATTGATACGCCGATGGGCATCGAAACCTACCATCGGGATACGGGCACGCCGCGAGAGATTATCCGGAAGCAGCGGGATTCGATGGTTCCGTTGGGCAGGATGGGAACGCCGTGGGAAGCCGCCAACGTTGCGCTTTTTCTCGCTTCAGATGAGGCATCGTACGTGACAGGCGCGATTATTCCCGTCGACGGTGGCTATACGACTCGCGTCGGATAAATGTGACGTGCTGCGGACCGTCGGGCGGCCAACGCGGGGCGGCGCTTGGCCATTCGGCGGATTGTCGAGTTCTATACAGGGGCGGACATTGGCACCCACGCAACGGTCGCCGACTGCCGACACGGCTGTCGCAGCTGCTTTTGGCGATTGAGCCGACACTGGCGGCCGTCGCAGCAAGAGGCAGCGCCGGGCCGTCAAAAGTTATCAACAGGTATCGCGATCTCGAACCAACAAACGCCATCGTGTGAGTGCTGTATTCTTCAATGGAATCACTGGAACACCGGCAGAATGAAGAGGCGCGGCGCATCGAGCGTCGCCGGTTAGAAGTCCTGTATCGCAACACAGACCACTTCAAGAAGTGGAGTAGGATCGAGCAAAACCAAGCTTACAAGTTCAAGGCAGGCGTAGCGGCGACGAAGCCATTGTTCGATTGTCTTGGCATGATCGGTTTCAGCGCAACGGTGTTCGGATTGGCAAGCGCCGCCTATCTCTCCGAACCTATGAACGAAGTCTGCGAACGGCCATTCCAGTGGTCGGTCTTATTGCTCGGCTTCTTGGCATTAATCACCGGTGCGTTCGCGTTCCGACCTGTCGGTCATTGGGCGATGATGGAGTTCGCCGCTTTGCGGAAGTCATCTTTGGCGCCTTATGTCCCGCGCGTTGCCGGACAACAAAGAACAGGACTGACATTAGCAATAATAACGACTGTCGTTGCCTACTCCACCGTGTTCGCGCTGGCTTATGGGATCGCGCAGCAAATAGCATCACGTGTGCCTGATGCGGTCTGCGTTGGCCCGCTACCATAAGCCCTAGCTGCGAATCTTCGGAACTAGAGGGATTTGGCGCGAGCTTTCATGCGGGGACAGATATGGATCAGTTACAAGGCAAGTCTTCCGATCCTACCCACGACGAGATGATGGCGCTCACAATAGATTCACTTCGTGCCCACTACCGCCAGCACCGCCCTGGGCGGCACCTGCAGAACTGGAGCGCGGCCGACGTGGCCCGTTCTGCTGCTAGATTGGAGGGTCACTCCCACCCTGGAACGGACCACGATCAGCGGATGTGGAAGCTTTTGCCGTTAGCGCTCGAAGCGGCATGGGAACTTGTGCGGCGTGGAGTACTTCGACCCGGCCATGTACGATACCCTTCATCGGGACACTCCGACGAATGGTTCTCACTCACGAGACTGGGGCAGGGTTGGATAGAGACTGCTGACCACGACAAAATAATATTGCTGCAACCTGGGTCATTAGCGCGGACGCTGGCCGAGTATCGGGGCTTATTCGGTGATGGTTATTTCCAAAGAGCGAACGAAGCCATCAAATGCCGTTCATCTGGTGCCTTCCTTGCCTGTTGCGCCATGTGTGGAGCCGCAGCAGAAAGCATCGTACTCGCGCTTGCTATCGAGAAATCAGGCGATGAAGAACAGGTTTTGAAAGTTTACAACAGTCGCAGTGGCCGCAGTAGTCTACTCGGAAAGCTTGTTGGTCAAGTTGTGGAGCCGGTTCGACGGCGCCTGATGACCTATTCTGAATTACTCAGTTATTGGCGAGATGATGCAGCTCACGGAATAGCATCAAACATCGGTGATGCTCACGCTGAAGAAGCACTTGAGCGACTATTGCGGCTCGCACAGTTTGCGAGCGATCATTGGCAAGATTTGACCGGAAAACAAAAAGCAGCGAAAGCCTGAATAGCCCGCGCAGGCAACTGGTCCGACGGGTTTCCGGCGCACTGCCGACGTCGCCATCAACCTCCTCAATGCCCTGACGGGGCGAGTTGGGACGTCAACTTTCTCCGCATACTAAACGTAATCCCACCGTCGCCCGCCCCCTACCCCACCACCCCGGCCTTCCTCAACCCGGCCAGCTTCTCGCCATCATACCCCAGCACCTCCGACAGAACCTCGTCGGTGTGCTGGCCGGGCGTCGGCACCGAGCCGATGCGGCCGGGGGTGCCGGACATCTTCACCGCCAGTCCGGGCACGTGCATCTCGCCGGCAAGCGCATCGGGCCGCTTGACCAGCATCTCGCGCGCCCACAGATGCTCGTCCGTCGTCACCTCGGGGATGCTGCGCACGGGCGCCACGGGCACGCCCGCCGCCAGCAGCGTGGCCACGATCTCCTCGACCGTGTGCCCGGCGGTCCAGGCTTCGATCGCTCGGCGGCGCGCATCGCCCGCGCCGATGCCCGACGCGATCGGACCGGCGTCGCCGCCCGCCCGGTCTCCGGTCACGATCCGCATCAGTGTGCCCGCCATCTCCCGCCCGATCGCGGCGATCACCACCCAGCCGTCCTTGGCGCGGTAGGGCGGGCGCCCGCCTTCGCCGCCCTGATCGCCGGTGTCGAGGTAGGCGATGCTCGGGATCTCGACCATGGTCAGCGCCGAATCGAGCAGGCAGCAGTCGATCATCTGCCCCTCGCCGGTCCGGTCGCGGTGGCGCAAGGCCGCGAGCGCCCCGATGGTGGCGTGCAGCGCGGTCGTGCGGTCGACCAGCGAGAAGGCGGTGCCGACCGGCTGTCCCACGGGCGAACCGGTCAGCGCCATCAGCCCGCTCATGGCCTGCCCCAGCGGATCGAACGCGGGCCGGTCGCGGTAGGGGCCGTACTGACCGAAGCCCGAGACCGAGACCAGGATGATGTCCGGCTTGATCGCCTTCAGCGCCTCGTAGCCGAAGCCCATCTTCTCCATGGTGCCCGGACGAAAATTCTCGAGCACGATATCCGACTTGGCGACCAGCTCGCGCAGCACCGCCCTGCCCTCGTCGCTGCGCGTGTCGAGGCAGATCGACTTCTTGCCGCGATTGTAAACCGTGAAGTAGACACTCTGGCCGCGCACGATGGGCGGATTCTTGCGCGTTTCCTCGCCGCCGATGCGCTCGACCTTGATCACCTCCGCCCCGAGGTCCGACATCATCATGCCACCGCGCGGACCCGCCTGATAGCGCGCCAGCTCGAGCACGCGGACGCCTGCCAGGCTCTGCATCATCATCTCCTTGGCAATTCAATTTGGCACGCAGGCTAGCGCATGCGGTCGACGGCGCAAGAGCGTCGCG
Organism: Hyphomicrobiaceae bacterium; assembly: GCA_050187415.1. Lineage (GTDB taxonomy): Bacteria > Pseudomonadota > Alphaproteobacteria > Rhizobiales > Hyphomicrobiaceae. The sequence goes on from JBFWXN010000081.1 coordinate 7,175, forward strand.
CGTCGGCCATGCGGCAGGTCACGAGACGCAGGCGAGGCGCCCGATTGCCGGATGCCGCCGGACTGCCGTAGGATCACAGGAGTCCGGACCGGGCGCGGGCCGGCCGGCGGCTCGCAACGGGAGATGTGCAATGGCCGTGTCATCGACCTTCCTGGCGACGGACGGCGCCGGATACGAATTGCAGATGGGGCGCTGGAGCCGCCGTCTCGCGCCGAAGTTCATCGAATTTGCCGGCGCCGCGGGCGCCGCGAGCGTCCTCGATGTCGGGTGCGGGACCGGTAGCCTGATCTCGACCCTCGCCCGCGATCCCGCGCATCGGAGACTGCGCGGCATCGACGCCTCGCCCGTTTACGCCGCCTATGCGCGCGGCGCCGTGCCGGACCCGCGCGTCGAGATCGAGGTGGGCGACGCCTGCGCACTCACGTTTCCGGACGGAGGGTTCGATTGCACCCTCGCCATGCTGGTGATCCAGTTCATTCCCGATACCGCGCGGGCGCTCGGCGAGATGCGCCGCGTGACGCGACCGGGCGGGACGGTCGCGGCCGCTGTCTGGGACGCCCGCGGTGGCGTCATCTTCATGCGCCTCTTCTGGGACACCGCGGCAATGGTCGACGCGGAAGGTGCAATGAGGCGCGGCAAGGCCTTTGCCCGTCCGGTGAGCGCGATCGGTGCGCTCGGCCGTGCGTTCCGTGCGGCCGGGCTCGAGCAGGTCGTCGAGGGCGAGATTACCATCCGCACCGATTTCGCCTCGTTCGACGATTATTGGGCGCCCATCGACGGCGAGGATGGCCCCATCGCCGAATACGCGCGGTCGCTCGCACCCGATGTGCGCGCGACACTGAAGGACAAAGTGCGGCTCGCTTATCTCGACGGGGAGGCGGACGGGCCACGCTCCTATTGCGCCACGGCGTTTGCCGCCCGCGGCACGGTGGCGGCTTAGAACATTCGCCGGCGAGAAAGCTCAGCGCCCCTGGAACACCGGCTTCCGCTTCTCGACGAAGGCGCGCACCGCCTCCTTGTGGTCCGCGGTGCCTTGCGTACGCATCATCCGCTCGGCCTCGCGGTCGATCGCCTCGGCGTGCGTGATGTCGAAGGCATCGTCGAGATTGTCCTTGATGTAGCCAACAGCGATCGCCGGACCCTCGGCGAGCGAGCGAGCGAGTGCGAAGGCTTCGCCCTGCAGTTTCGCATCCTCGACCACACGGTTGACGAGGCCGATCTCCGCAGCCCGCACCGCCGAGACGCGCTCGGCCGTCAGCATCAGCTCGCGCGCGCGTCCCGGCCCGATCGTGCGAGTCAGCATCCACGCGATGCCATAGTCGCCCGAAAGACCGACCTTGGTGTAGCCGGTGGTCAGCATCGCCGAGGCGCCTGCGATGCGAATGTCGGCCGCGAGGGCGAGCGCCAGCCCGGCTCCGGCCGCCGCGCCGGGAATGGCGGCGACGGTCGGCTTGCGCAGCGCTCGCAACGCCCCCGCGGTGCCATGATGGCGTTGCTGCATGGTGCGGAACTTCTCGTCGTGCGTCTGCTCGGTCGCCGCACGCCGATCGCCCATGTTCTTGACGTCGCCGCCCGACGAGAATGCCGATCCGGCGCCCGTGATCAGCAGCGCGCGCACCTCGGGGTCGGCGTCGAGCGCGGGGATCAGCTCGCGCAGCGCCGCCGACATGGCAGGCGAGAAGGCGTTGCGCGCCTCCGGCCGGTTGAGGGTAACGATGGCGACCCCGTCGCGCACCACGCACAACAATTGCTCGGTTCCGGTATCGATGCTCCGCTCGGACATGGGTCTCGCCTCACGAGTGATATGCACGCGCCGGGTGCGCAGCGCTAGTTGCCCTTGAATACAGGCTTCCGCTTTTCGAGGAATGCCCTCGCGCCCTCCTTGAAGTCCTCGCTGTCGAAGCACGCGAGCACCTTTTCGTCGAGCGCGGCGAGATCGACGCTTTCGGGATTCGCCATCAACGCATCGACCGAGGCTTTGGCCGCCTTGAGGCTGAGCGGCGCGTTGGCCGCAATCTCGTTGGCGAGCGCGACCGTCTCGTCGACGAGGCTCGCGGCCGGCACCATGACGTTGAGCAGGCCCATCGCCAGAGCCTCCGGCGCCATGTAGCGGCGCCCCGTAAACAGCATCTCCTTCACCTTGGCCGCCGACATGACCGACAGCATCGGCTTGATCCAGCGAGGGTTATAGCCGAGGGAGAGCTTCGCCGAAGGCACCGAGAAGGAGGCCCCTTGTGAACCGATCCGCAAGTCGCAGCAGATCGCCAGCTCGCACGCGCCCCCGAAACAATAGCCATTCACCATGGCGATGGTCGGCTTCTCGGTTTTCAGAATGGCCTCGTAGGCCGCATGGTTGATCTCGTCGTAGGCCCGCGCGGCAGCACCCGTCCGGTTGTCGCCGAACTCCGAGATGTCCGCACCCGCCGAGAACGCCTTGGCGCCGGCTCCGGTCACCACGATCACGCGTGTGTTCGGATCGGCGTCGGCTGCCGCGAAGTGCTCCGGCAGAGCCGCCCACATGTCACGGGTGAAGGCATTGAGCCGTGGCTCGTTGTCGATGGTGATCCAGCAGAGCTGGCCCTCGCTGCGCGATTGGAGCGAGCCGGGCCGTGAGCGCATCATGAAAAGCTCCAGGTGAGACGTCCACGCGGCACCGGGGCAACCGATGGTCACCCCGCCGACGGCGCAATCCGTCGTTCAGCCGGCGATCTCGCGCTTGGTCAGTTGCTTCGAGAAGGTGGACGGTACACCCTCGAAGCCCGACTTCGATCGCTTGTTCAGCCAGAATTGCAATGGCGGCGGCACAAGCTTGAAATCCGGATCGGCGCCGAGCTTCTGAGCGGCATCCATCGGCCAGTTCGGATTGTACATGATCTCCCGGGCGAGCGCGATCAGGTCGGCCTGGCCATGCTGCAGGATGGCCTCGGCCTGATCCGCGTGCACGATATGTCCGACGGCCATCGTCTTGACGTCGGCCTCCTTGCGGATGCGCTCGGCGTAGGGCACCTGATAGCCGTACGTCTTGGCCCGCGCCGAATCCATCGGCGACAGCCGCTCCAGCGTGCCCCCCGACGAGCAGTCGATGACATCGACGCCGACCTTCCGCAGCTCCACCGAGAGCTTGACGCTGTCGTCGAGCGTCCAGCCCGCGTCGTCCTCGCACGAGAGGCGCATGAAGAGCGGTTTCTCGGCGGGCCAGACCGCGCGCACGGCCTCGGCCACCTCGATCGGAAAGCGCATGCGCTTCTGGTCCGAGCCGCCGTAGTCGTCCGTGCGCTGGTTGGTCACCGGCGACAGGAATTGGTGCAGCAGATAGCCGTGCGCGGCGTGGATCTCGAGAATATCGAAGCCGCATTTATCGGCGCGGACGGCGGCATCGGCCCACTTGCCGATCATGTCGCGCACCTCGTTGTGGCTGAACGCGCGAGGCACCGCCGACGTCTCGGTATGGGGGACGGCCGACGGCGCAACCAGCTCCCATTCGTCCCACTCGTAAACCTCGGGCTCATGGCCCTGCAGAGGCTTTCCGCCCTCCCACGGCCGTGTCAGCCGTGCTTTTCGCCCCGAATGCCCGAGCTGGATGCCCGGCACCGCGCCTTGTTTGCGGATGAAGTCGGCGCAGCGTTGCAGGTTCGGGATGAACTTGTCGTCCCACAGACCCGTATCACCTACCGTACCGCAACCGTTGCGCGCGACCTTGGTCGATTCCATCATCACGAACCCCGCGCCCCCCGCTGCATACTTGCCGGCGTTCATCAGATGCCAGTCGGTCGCGAAGCCCTTGTCGGCGGCGTACTGGTGCATCGGCGCGACCACGACGCGGTTCTTGAGCGTGATCGAGCGCAGCTCGATCGGCGTGAAAAGCAGGGGCTGGGCCATCGTTTCCTCGAAGATTTTTCACGGACGAAGGGCTGGGCGAAGCTTGGTTGGAAGTCAGAACGGAATGCCTTTGCCGGCGAGCCGCGCCTTGAGGCTGGCTTCGGCTGAAGCAAGCCGCTCGGCATCGGTCGAGCGCAGCACCAGGACCGTGCCGAACACGCGCGCCTCGCGGTTGAACGGATAGCTGCCCATCGAGACGTCGGCAAATTCGGCCTGTGTCTCACCCAGCAGCTCTGCGATCTCGCCTTCGGGGCGCAGCAACTCGATTTCGACCGCGAGCATCTTGCGGCCTGTCTTCAGGCGCGGTGTCACACTGTCGAGCATGACGTGCATGACCGAAGGAATGCCGGCCATGACGATGACGTTGTCGAGCTTGAAGCCGGGTGCCACCGAGATACGGTTCTCGACGACCTCGGCTCCGTCGGGGATACGCGCCATTCGCATCCGCGCCTCGGTCGGCTCGACGCCGCGACGGCGGAAATTTTCGAGCAGCAGCTGCTTGACCTGCGGATGGTGGCCAATGCCGACGTCGAAGGCCTTGGCGATCGAATCCGAGGTGATGTCGTCATGCGTCGGCCCGATGCCACCCGTCGTGAACACATACGAGTACCGGGCACGGAGCGCGTTCACCGCATCGACGATATCACCCTCGATATCGGCAACGACGCGCACCTCGCGCAGATCTATGCCGATCGCGGTCAGGTGGTCCGCGATGTAGCCGATGTTCTTGTCCTTGGTCCGGCCCGACAGGATCTCGTCGCCGATGACGAGAATGGCCGCCGTCACCCGATCGTCGGTCTGCGCCATGCGCTTTTGTCCTCACGTGTCCCGGCCGGCAGACTAGGTGGGAGATCTGAAGTTCGCCACATCATTTGCCGCAAGCTTACCAGCGAACCTCAAACACGGAAACCACACTAGAAACATTAGCTTGCTAGCGTCTTCATCGATTTCGAAGTCCGTTCGGACCCTGCCGCAGGAAATCACGAACCTCGCACTCAGGACACTAGCGCCCATTCCGGGTCGCGCGCCATAGGCTTGGCGCGATAGGTGTGGGTGAGCCGCGATTGACGCAATCTTCGGCCCGATGGAATAGTCTTGGCCGTCTTGCCAGGGCCGGACCGGAGACAGTCATGATCAGCGCCGCCGACGAGAAGGATGCCATCCGCGAGCTGATGGCATCTTATTGCTATGCGTTGGATGCCTGCCGCTTCGACGAGGTCGCCGCACTGTTCGCCGAGCATGGCGAATGGACGACCGGCTATGGGTCAGCCGGCGGTCGGGACGAGATCGCTCAGCTGCTCGAGGCCACCGTCCCCAAGCCAGGCGAGGGACCGCAGCGCAAGCACTACATCACCAATATCATCGTGCACCTCGACGGCGACCGGGCAACGGCGACGTCGGACTATCTTGTCGTTCGCGAGAGCGAGACTGGGCTTCTGCCGGTGATGGGCGGGCGCTACAACGACAGCTTCGTGAAATCGGCAGGCCAATGGCGCTTCGCCCGAAAGGAGCTGGAGCACCACATCTGGGGCGACATGGCGCTCAAGAACGGGCACTGAAGATAGGCACAAAAAACCCACCAGGAAGGGATCGAGCGATGAAACTCGGCATGCTCATCAGCTACTCGGGCCGAAAGCTGAACCTGCCCATCGAAACGATCCGGCAGGCCGAGAGCATGGGCTACCAGTCCGTGTGGACGTCCGAGGCCTACGGCTCCGATGCCGTGACGCCGGCCACCTGGATACTGGCCAACACCAGCCGCATCAAGGTCGGCACCGCCATCATGCAGATGCCCGCGCGCACGCCGGCCATGGCCGCGATGACGGCGATGACGCTGGCGGAGCTCTCGAACAATCGCTTCATGGTGGGTGTCGGCGCATCGGGACCGCAGGTTGTCGAGGGCTGGCACGGGGTCCCCTACGGTCGCCCCGTGACGCGCCTCAGGGAATACATCGCCATCATGCAACGCATCTTCGCGCGCGAGGCCCCGCTGACTTTCGACGGCAAGGAATATCAGATCCCTTATGCCGGCCCCGGCGCAACCGGCCTCGGCAAGCCGCTGAAAAGCATTTTGCATTGCGAGCAGCCCATCCCGATCTACGCGGCGACCATCACGCCTGCCGGCGTTGCCGCCGCGGCCGAGGTCGCCGACGGTTTCTTTCCCGTATGGATGGACCCGGAGCAGTATTCGGTTTTCGCCGGTCCCATCGAGAAGGGCTTCGCGGCGGCCGGCGGAGCCAAGTCGCTCGCCGATTTCGACATCGCGCCCTTCGTGCGGGCCATCGTCGCCGACGATTTGGTGGCCGCGATGCAACCGTTGCGCGATCAGATGGCGCTCTACATTGGCGGCATGGGCGCGCGGGACAAGAATTTCTACACCGACTACGCGACCCGTCTCGGCTTCGGCGAAGCCGCGCTGAAAATCCAGGATCTCTATCTCGAAGGCCGCAAGGCGGAGGCCGCCGCCGCCGTGCCCGAGGCGTTGATCGACGCCTGCCATCTGGTCGGGTCCGCGGCCCGCATCAAGGATCGCGCGCAGCGCTGGATCGCGGCCGGCAAGCAGGGCCATGTCGGCTCGATGTTGATCGGCGGCGATGCCAAAGCGCTCGAGGCCGTGGCCGAGGCCATACTGTAGGACGCCCGCACTTTGGGACCCGCATGAAATTCGATACGCCCCTGATCCCCGGCCGCCTTGTGCAGCGCTACAAACGCTTCCTGGCCGACGTCATGCTCGAGACCGGCGAAGCGGTAACGGCCACCTGCCCCAACACCGGCTCGATGATGGGCCTCGTCACGCCGGGCTCCCGCGTCTGGCTGTCGACGTCGGAGAATCCGACCCGGAAGTACCGTCACACCTGGGAGATGATCGAGACGGATCTCGGCAAAGGGCCGCATCTGGTCGGGATCAACACCAATCATCCGAACAAGCTCGTCGCGGAGGCGATCCTCGGCGGCCTCGTCAAGACTGCAACGGATTATCCGTTACTGCGCCGCGAGGTGAAGTATGGCCGCAACAGCCGTATCGATATCCTGCTCGAATGCCCGCAGAAAGGGCTATGCTACGTCGAGGTCAAGAATGTGCACATGATGCGCAAGGCGGGCATTGCCGAGTTCCCCGACAGCGTCACCGAGCGGGGCGCCAAGCATCTGGCCGAGATGTCGGATATGGTGCGCGCCGGCCACCGCGCCGTGATGGTCTATCTCGTGCAGCGGCCCGACGCGAAGAGCTTGTCGTTCGCGGGCGACGTCGACCCGAAGTATGTCGAAGCGTTGAGGCTCGCCACTGCGGCGGGCGTTGAGGCCGTCGCCCTGCGCTGCCGCGTGACTCCGGAGGAGATCGCGGTCGAGACATCCCTGCCGGTCAAGATGTGAGAGCTGGCGCTGCCGGCCAAGTCGATTGCCCGCCACCGGATCGGCCGGCCCGCGACCTCTCCGCACCTATCACCCTGCTCGGCAAATTTCGAAACCCGGTCGTTCGCTCTCAGAACGGTTGTTATTACCAAAGGATGTAAACTGTGCGAGAGAGTACTTCGATATCAGCAAGTTAGATCGCGCGCAACGCAAGGCCCAGGCGAACTTCGTCAACATTAAGCACCCAAACGACACGGTCCGCCCTTCCATGTAAACAAGTCACCTTTCGCGATGGCCCTCCGGGCGTGCTTCATCCGACTGGCGCTCATGATGGCACCGTGCTCGGGGCCGTCAAGGCCGAGCCCCGGCCGGAGGCCGGGGTGGCCGCTGCGCGGCCAGCCTTGACCGCCCCTGCGCGCGGCGCCCTCGCTCGCGCGTGGGTCGGGACGAAGGAACGGGCTCCGCGGGGGATCGAACAAAGGAACAATACAAAAACAACGGATGGCGCATGGCGCGAACGGCGGCAGCTTCTGAGGCTACATGAGGCAAACGGCCGACGTTGCAAACCGTACTTTTTGACCCACAAGAGACATACGGGCCTCGACATAGTTCGATTCAAACTACGTCAGCTTATTACCAGCCGCGGAAGCACCACAGCCAGCCACGGTGCCGCAAGTACCAGGGCAAGCACCAGCAACTGGATGATAACCAGGGGTACGGCGCCGCGGTAGATGTCGATCAGCTTTACCTCGGGCGGAGAGGAGGCCTTCAGGAAGAACAGCGCAAATCCGAACGGCGGCGTCAGGAACGACGTCTGCAGCACGATTGCGATGGCCGTGGCAATCCAAACCCGCATCAGCATGGCATCGCCGACGTAGCCTGCGAAATCCAGGTTCGCAATGACTGGTTGGAACACCGGCAGGGTAATGAGCACGATCTCGAGCCAATCGATGAAGAATCCCAGAACGAAAATGACGCCTAGGATGAACGTGAGCTGGCCCCACCGCTCGAGCCCGAGCGCGGAGAGCATGGGAAGGATGATCGTGTCGCCGCCCAGCAGCCGGAAGACGAACGAGAACATGTTGGCACCGATGATGACCATGAACACCATGGCCGTGATGCGCGCCGTCTCGAGCAGGATCTCATAGGCCTTCGACAGCGACAGGCGACCAAGCAGGGCCATGAGCGCAAACGCTCCGACGGCGCCGACGGCACCGGACTGCGACGGTGTCGCCCAGCCCGAAATGATGGCCGTCACGACGAGGCCGATCAGCAGCACGGTCGGCACAGAGGCACCGATCAGCTTGCCAAGCGATGGAGAGCCGCCCAAAGGGTCGTCGAGGGCGGGCTGCTGCTGCCGCCTGCCGCGAAAGAGGTCACTGGCCATGAAGTAGACGACGTAGCCGGCCAACAGCAGCGCCGCCGGAATGAGGATGCTCGTGAAGATGCCGACGATCGGGATTTCGAGCAGGTCGGCGAGAAAGAAGAGCATGATTGCGGGCGGCAGGATGACACCCAGCGTGCCCGATGCCGCGACGGCCGCTGCACTCGATGCGGGGGGAATGTTGCGCGCCAGCATCGTTGGCATGGCGGCGACGGCGAGCACGCTGACCGACGCGCCGATCAGTCCGGCCGATGGCGCCAGAATGATGCCGATCAGCAGGACCGAGAGTTGCGGACCCGCCGGCACCTTGCGCAACACGTAGGAGAGCGAGTCGAAGAAATCCGCAGCGAGGCCGGACCTTGCAATCGCCACGCCCATGCAGATCAGCGGCGGAATGGCGGGAAATATCAGGTTGTCGGCGAACTGGCCGAAGGTCCTCAGCGGAATCATCATCAGGTTCGAGGCGGGGAAAAGACCGAACGCGATCCCGATGCAGGCGAAGACGAGCGTGACGGCGAACAGAACGAAGGCGACGGGATAGCCGCTGAACAACACGATCATCAGCGTCAGAAACATGAAGATTGGCAGCAGGTCCAACATGGCGGCACCTCGGCGGACGGTAAGTGCCAGGCTGGAACCTGGGCGTTGAACTCAATGGCGGCGCAAGGTCGCGATGTTTCTCGCCGCGACGACACTGCCCGCCGCGAGCAGGAACATGGCCCCAAGCGGCACCACGGAACGGATGATCCACCGGTAGGGAAGCCCCAGCGGCGCGCGTGAGGATTCCCCGATAAGGAATGACTGCAAAGCCGCGCGCGAGCCCACGTACATCACGACGACGCAGAACGGCACCAGCGCGACGACGATGCCGATGACCTCGATCCAGGCTCTCGTTCGCGCGCTGAAGTTATCCCTCAGCACGTCGATGCGCACGTGGCGGTCATCGAGATAGGCGAGCCCGAGTGTAAGGAACACAAGCGTCATGAAGAAATGCCATTCGAGCTCCTGCAGGGCAGTCGCTGGCAGCAGCCAGAACTGTCGGCCGACCACGTAGAAGGTCGAGATGGCCAGTTGGGCAGGAATGAGCACGCAGGCCGCGACAATTCCGACCCCACGCACCAGCAGTGCCATGTTCTCAATAGCTCTCATGCTTCGTCACCGTGTTGTGCGAGTTTTCACGATTTTCCTGCCATGACTGGCGCAAAATAAGGAAAGAAGAATTCAAGAATAAGCCAGCCATTGCGGTGGCAACAATGAGATCGGGCCAGGCCGACGACGTCAGCCACACAGCGCCAGCGGCAACCATGACGGCAACATTCCCGATGGCATCATTGCGGGAGCACAGCCATACGGAGCGCACGTTGGCATCGCCCTCCTTGTAACGCATGAGCAGCAGGACGCTCGTCACGTTGGCCGCGAGTGCCAGCAGGCCGATGCCGCCCATAATCTCGGCACTTGGCAGTCCGAGCACGAGAACGTGATAGGCGGTCGAGCCGAAGACCCATAGCCCCATCAATGTCAGGCTCATACCTTTGAGCAGAGCCGCCGCTGATCGCGTTGTTTGGCTCGCTCCAATCACCGCGAGGCTTATACCGTAGGTGAGCGTATCACCCAGGAAGTCCAGGGCATCGGCCTGGAGCGCCTGGGAACCTGCCAGCCGGCCGGCCGCCATCTCGATGCCGAACATCGCGGCATTCATGCCGATAACGGCCCAAAGAACTCGCTTGTAGCGTGGATCCATGCCGTCGAAGCGTGGCGTGCCGCTGCATCCACAGCCTTTTGGTTCACAAGTTGCGGCCACTTTCGCTTCTCCTTCTGGACGTGTGGGCCATATGCTAAATCCTACAGTCACTATAGGATCAAGAGGTGATTGCCATGGAAGAGGCCAGCATCGGTGCGGCATCCAGAGCAACGGGGGTGAAGGTACCGACGATCCGCTACTACGAGGAAATAGGGTTGCTTCCTCCTCCGCCGAGGACTGGTAGCAATCGACGTATTTTCGGTGAGGTGGATCTCGAAAGACTGCGATTCATCCGTCATGCACGCGAGCTTGGCTTCGGAATCGAAGCCATTCGCACGATGATCGATCTGCAGGCCGAGCCCGACACGCCCTGTTCAAGCGTCGATGCCATTGCACGTGAGCGCCTCGCGGAAGTCGAAAAAAAAGTCGCAAGCCTTCAAGCACTCAAGAAGGAATTGCAGCGCATGATCAGGGATTGCGGACAAAACAGGGTCGGTGATTGCCGGATTATCGAGGCGCTGCTGCATCATGAGCAGTGCCGGTATCACGGCGAGCGGCCGACTACGGAAACGCCGCGAAGCTGAGTTGCCGCCATTGCCTCCAGCCACGCGCTTGTTGACGGCATTGAGATCAGCTGGAGGTCCGCTCTACTCCGGCTGCGGACTGAGTGCGCGTCAGCGTCCGCCTTTGACGCGATTTCCGCATATGGCCCGATGCAGAAAGTAGCTGTACCGTAGGTTTCGGATCAATTACGGACAGTCACGCAACACAATCACATGGTAGCGGGAACGGCAATCGCTAGTTGCTTCTTCCAAACAAATCCCCCTGTCCCGTTTGTGTTGGTCGAACGTCGTCGCGGTCACCCTTAGAAGGCTTTGCCCCAATTAGCTCCGCGCGTGCCTTCCGGTACCCATCCGCGAACACCTCCAGCATGGCGCGCTTCTCACTGTGGTTGAGACGAGGGATCTCACTGGCGTCGATCACCTGCAGGCGCCGCCCCTCCTCGCCGTTGGGTCGGCTAAAATCCAGAATCTGGAAGATTGCCGTGTCGAGGTCGGGGTCTTGCAGCAGGACCTCCTCGACGACTGTGACGAACAGCGACAGCCGCTTGTCGGCGAGGGGGTTGCTCCGCCAGAAGCTGAACCACGGGAAGTAGACTTGGCCACCCGCGCTGTATTCCAGTGGCGCCTCGAAGGGGATCACGATGTCCTGGGCCAACGGGTAGTAGCGCCGGGCCACCCGCCTCGGAGGTCCATCAGGCTCGATGCCGGCGAAGTGATCTCGCAGCATCGGCAGGACTTCGAGCAAGGTCGCTCGGACCATTGGTCGCTTCTCTCCCCGCCGGATGCCTTCGGCAACCTGCTCGAACGGCACGCCGAGCACCAGCATGTCGCGCACCGCGCCGAACAGCGGCTCGTAGCTGAACTGCGGCGGATTGAGCGCCACCGCGATGAGCTTCTTAGATACCGCGTCTGGGGTGTCTCGCAGATTGCGGGCGAGATGCTGCAACGACGGGACTTTGAGCTTGGCCATCGGCCGCCTCCTTACTTCCGCGATGCGAGGCGAACACGACCAACTCAGCGCCTGCAGTTACCTTCCCTTCAATTCCACTGCGCATCGAAGTGCTTGCGCACCTCGCCGTTGCCGACGAGCTGCGACAAGATTCGGTAGTTGCGATCCCGCCAGCGGATGCGGCCGGCTACGATCGCGGGATGCACGCCCACCCGCTGCGCCAGCGAGATGACGTTCGATGCGTACGGCGCGTCTTGGGCGGGATGCTCTTCCCACTCCGCCTTCGGGATGAGGGCTTCCTCGGCCCATTCGTCCGCCTCCCGCTCGCGCGCATCGTCATCCTTGGCCCGCAGGTCGAGATCATCGACGAACAGCCGCTCGCCGCCGTCGCCAAGATGGCGGGCAACGTGCGTCAACTCGTGCAACAGGCAGAACCAGAAATTGTCGAGACGGTCGTGGCGCAGCGTCATGCCGATCACCGGCGTGCCGTCCTCGAGCAGCATGGCGGCGCCGTCGAGATATGTGTTGGACAGGTGGGGGGCGATGATCAGCACGATCCCGTGCGCCGCCAGATAGTCCCGGGCGCGCCTGGGACCATCTTCGAGAGCGCTCAGCTTGGCCACCTCCCGCAGGAACGCAGGCGTGATGACACCCTTCCTGTAGGCAGCCTTAGGCTTCACGCTGCCTGCCTCGGCCAACACATGCATGCACCAGCCCGCAAGCGCATAGCTGTCCATCTTCGCGTTGCGCCGGGCGCCATCGTTCTTCCGGCACAGAGGTGCGGCGACCTCGAGGCCACCCGCCCGGCCGATCAGCTCGCGCATCACCCGCTCGGCATTGTCCTTGACGTTCTTCTTGGCTTTGAGGAACCCGCGCTTCGCCATCTCCGCCACGGGAAAGCGGCTCCAGTCCAGCCCCTCGACATCCTCCGGAATGGTGCCGCCGGCCTCCTGGATCAGAACCTCGGCGGGGATGCCCAGGTGCTTGTGCAGCGCCCGGATCATCGACAGCGTGAGATCGCGCTTGCCGGACAGAACCTCCGACACTTTGCCCGAGCTGCCGATGTATGGCGCGAGGTCCTTGTTCGTCAGCCCCTCCTGCTCCATGCGGAATTGGATCGCCGCGATCGGATCGGGCAGCTCGATCGGGTGGTGCTTGTCCTCATAAGCCTCGATTACCATCGCCAGATGCTCAAGCTCGTCGCCCTGAGGCGTTCCGGCCTCCGCCTCCATGAGCTGCTCGGCACGCGCCAACGCTGCCTTGTACTCGGTCTCGGTTCGGATCAGATGTACGTTCGTCATGTCACACCTCCTCCGCATCGATGTCGTCGTACTCGGCGTGGGTTCCGAGCCATTTGATGTACACGACCTTCACGGAGTAATTCACCCCAACAACCAGCCTGAATTTGTTGCCGCAGATATTGAACACAACTCGGTTCTTCTTGAGGATGCTTGCGTTAAGGTACTTCTGCTTCAGCTCGCCGGCGTTGTTCCATTGAGCCTTCTTGGCCTCGCGATACCAAGTCTTGAGCGCCTGCTCGAGTGCGGGCTGATCTGCCCCCTCATAGGCTTCCCAATAGTCTCTGAGAGCCTTCTTCGACAGAACCTGCATGCCCGGCCCCGACCGCCACAGATATAGTCCCTCAGTGGGAGCGAGTCAAGAACTCCCAAAACGGGAGTGTTAATAGACCTTTATTGACAGGGAGTCCAGCGCTGCCTGATGATCATCCCACGATTCCAACACGTCGCCGCGTGGCGGCGCGCTCACTGCAGCGTGGAAAACTGCGGAATCCGGGCGTAAAATCGCTCGATCTCTCGATTGTCGATGCGCATGCCGGGATTGATCTTGCCGCTGTGGTACCAGACCTTGTACCAGGGTCCGCCGGGCGCATGGGTCAACTCGACCAGGGTGCCGGCGTCCAGGCGGCAATAGAAGCCGACCACCCGCTGCAACAATGCCAGAGTGGGCTCATCGAAGGCGTAAGCGACGACCTCCTGGCGGCCCGTGTATGGGTTCACCCGCTGCGCGCGCTCCTTGATGGGCGACCAGCCGAAGCGTTTGAACTCTCGATAGAGGTACTGCAGCACTGGCCCATGCTCCCAGGCTTCAAAGCTATGCTTGACCAGCGGCCGACCGAGTTCGATCAGCGACCACACATGGCAGAAATAGACGATCTTCTGCAGCGAGAGATGGGTGAGCGCGACGCCAGCAGCATCGGATTCATCGAGCACGAAGTTCGCGATGGATCTGCCGTCGTGCATTGTTGTCGGAACCTCAAGTTCTCTTTATGTTCCGCGTAGCTGATTTGCGACTCTGGCTCAAGAAGGTTCGCTCGCTAGGCTCCGCAGGAGGCTGGAGCAAGGTGTCGCTTCAGGTGGTGTCGAATGCCAGTCATGCGTCGGGCCGGATTCGGCAACGCCGCCAGCGCGTACTCAAGCGCAGTTGCGTCACCCACCAGCACCACCTGCTCCTCCGCGCGCGTGATTGCGGTGTAGAGCAGCGTGCGGTCCAGAAGCCGGCTGTGGAAGACCGGCACGATGACGCGCCGAAACTGTGAGCCCTGCCCCTTGTGGCACGTGATCGCATAGGCATGCTCCAGGTCGCCGATCCGCTCTGCTGGAATGGTGAGCGTGCGACCGTCATCCCACGCGATCGTCAGCCCCTCCTCGACGCCACGTACATGTCCGAGCGCACCGTTCAGCAGCTGCAGGTCCATGTCATTGACGGTCCAAAGCACGGGCTCGTCGACCGCGAAGCCGCCCAGCTCGGGCTTGCCGGCCGCAAGCATGGAGTGGAATCGCTGGTTGAGCCACCGGATGCCTGTCGGACCGTTCTTCACCGAGCCGATGATCTGCGCCTCATTGATGCCGCCCAGGCGCTCCAGCACGTCTGCGATCGTCTGGAAGGCAGCTGGCGGCTCAGTCTCAATGAAGGAGATGCCGTTGGAGTGGCCTGCGAACGGCAACAGGTCCGGCAGCGTGCCCTCCCTGATGGCCTTGGCAGCCTGCGGGATGCCAGTCGACGCAGCCTGCCGGTGAACCTCCACGAGCTCGACGTGTGGTACTGCATTGTCCTCCACGAGGGCGTGGAACGTCAGGCCGAAGCCGATCGGCGGCAGTTGCCCTGGATCGCCGACCAGAACCAGCGAGTTCGACGGCTGCATGACGCGCAGGATGCGGTACAGGGTCGGCAGGTCGAGCATTGACGCTTCATCGACGACGAGTATCCAGTCGCCAGTCAAATCGAGCCTGCCGATCGTGATCTGATTCAGGAAGGAGGCAATCGTGCTCGCCGGCCGACCGGTGGCCTCCGACATGCGCCGGGCCGCCTTGCCGCTCAACGCCATCTGCCACACGGGGCGCATCTGCTCGCGGGCCAAGTCGTGCACGGCCCGGAGCGTGGTGGTCTTGCCGACACCAGCGCCACCGGCGAGCACGCTGAGCGGCTTCGATATCATCATATGCACGGCACGCAGCTGATCGGCCGTCAACTCTATGTGGACTGCAGAGCCAGACTGAGCACGAAGCAGGTTGGATATCTCGTCGCTGGTCATCTCGGGCGCGAGGCGACCCTGCGCGCCCTCGTGCTCGCCCCTGATGAGGGCGCCGCAGCGCTCCGCGATGAACGCTTCCATCGAGTATGGTCCGAGCGGCTGCAAGCCGCCTTCGACATCGACAAAGGCGTAATGCTCCTCGGCGAGATCGACCGCCTGTTCCGCCATCCGAAGAGGGCACTTGAGCAGGTCTCGGACGCCGTGGATCATTTCGGTCCGCTCGGCCCATGTGTGCGCTTCAGCGAGGCGGTCATACGCAACTGCCTCGGTGGCCGCAACGAGCCGACGCTCGTCGTCGTCAGCCACGCCGAGCGCCCGTCCGATTTCGTCGGTGCGCTTCCAGGACATGAAGGCAAGCAGCCGATACGGGTTGTTTTCCAGCTTTACTGCGACCTCCGAGCCGTAGATGTCGGCGAGCTTCCGGGCGAGGCCGTAAGGGAGCCCGTTGCGATCCAGCCATTCGTACGTCTTGGCATCTGCCGCGAGCTGACTCCAGCCCTCGACCACGACGTAGGCGAGGCTGCTGCCTATGATGACGCCGAGACGTTCCACATCGCCGGCGTCGAGCGCCTCGTACAGCGTGTCACCAAGTTCGTCGTAGAGCTTGCGCGCCCTGGCCAATCCGATGCCAGGAAACGCCGGGTTCTTCGCCAGCACGGACACAATCACGCGACCAGACGGCCGCTTGAGTTGCGCAGCCGCGACGTGCACCTGCTGGCCGAACCGTGGATGCTGGCGGAACGTTCCGCCAATCTCCCAAACCTCACCAGCGACAGGGGGGCGGCACATAACCATTCCGTCTGCGACGAACCGATGGCGTTGCCCCTCTCGCGTGCTGGCGCTGAAGATCGCCCCACCGCGGGCGCCAACCGAGATTACCTCGTCGATTACGACTTGCTGGGTCATGGTACGACTCGGCGGCCGGTCTCGACCATGTGCTGCTCGATATGCTCGAACCGACGTACCTTGCGACGCAGCTCCAGCACCTCGGCGTAGAGCGCGGCGTTCTCCTTCTCCAGAGTGTTGATACGCCGCTCGAGAACGACGCGCTTCTCGTCGACTGGCGCGGGCGCTTGGGACCCGCCGCCAAGGCCGAGGTGCTTCAAAGCTTCGATCAGCAGCCCCTTGCAGCGCGGGTTCTGGTAGAGGACTTCCCGATTGAACCCACACGCCAGCGCGATCGCGGTTACGTTGAGTTTGCCAGCACGGGCAGGCAATCCTTCACCCGCCGCCTTCAGGCGCAGCACGTACCCTTTCAGGGCCTCGAAGTTGTGGTCGCCTTTCTGTCGCCCGCTGATGCTCACGACTTCACCTTGGTCTGTCCGCGGTCAACGGCCGGTAGCGGCCTATTCAAAAATTGCTCGTCGAGTCCCCGCGTGTGTGCATTGTAGGCCCATCGAACGTACTGCTCCAGCAGCCTATTGTTCTCCAACTCCAGCCGCTGGTTCTGCGCCGTAAGTCGCTCGATGCGCTCCAGGGCCTTCTGCAGCTCGATCGAGCCGGTCCGCTTCCGCTCTGGCTTCTCTCCGGCGGCGTGTCCCTTCTTCCGGCTGGTGAACGCCAACCTGATCCGCTCATGTTTGTGGAGAGCCTGCCGAGTGTAGGTGCTGCCGAGACGAAGCTCGACCGCCTTGATCAGCGCCTCCCAGTTCAAGTCCTTGCCCGTCCCGTCGATGATCTCGACAATCTTCTTGATGTCGTCGTCACCCAGGTTTCGCGCACGCCTAGCCATGACCGACCTCCGGGGGAGGTATGGCTGCCGTTGTTGCTAGCGGTTGGCTTTGCTTGCGCACCTCCAGCAGATCGCGCTCGTCCATGGCATTGCGGATCGGCGACGGCATGCTCGGCGTCGAGAGCTGGATGACAGTGCCTGCTGGAATCGTCGGGTCAGACAAGATGGCATACAGCTGCTCCAAGCGCGCCACAGTAGCAGCGTGGTTTTCGGACCACCGATCAGCGCCTGCGTATCCATCCGCCTTCGCAGCCTCGGCCTGCTGATGCAGGACCCTCGCCTCCTCTAACCTGCGCCGCACATTCTCGCTCTTGGCGCGGTCACCTTTGATGCACACGTGCTCGGAGCAGTTGATGCAGTCGCGGAACAGCTGGCATGGCAGCATCGTAAAGTCGTGGAGGCACAATCCGAAGTCGGTTGTGTGAGCCGTCGGAGCCTGCAGTTGGGCGAAAATCTCCCGGGGGACCGGCGCATGACGAGGAAGCTCGGCGAGCGGGCCGCGCATGCGCTCGTCATCGCCGATGGCCTCGCGAACCTGAGCAAGCAGTTCGTCGGCCGACATGTGGTCGTAGGCCGCGTTCTCGCGAATGTCCTTGCGACCGCTCCACTTTGCGATGTCAAGTTGGCTGAGGCCACCTGCCTGGGCAAGCGTGTTGAGGTAGTGCCGGAATTGATGGCTCGTGACCTGAATTGCACTACCGTCAGGCTCGGTGAAATTTAGGCGGGAGAAAATCGAAGACATGCCGTGCTCAACGCGGCTTCCGAGGCCGTCGTTCACATGCTGAATCGTGACCACCTCGATCATGCAGCGATAAGTGCCGCGCCTGGGGTTCATCGCGTTTTTCCGGATCACCAGCAGCGCGTTGCTGTAGGTCAGCCCATTTCGCTGGTCCAAAACGGGGAAACCGGGAGGCAGCATCGAAATAACGACACGTTCGACATCAGAGAACAATGCGAACAATCGACC